>JBQDZM010000001.1:0-231633 GCA_052108535.1 Galactobacter sp.
CGGGATCCGCCACCTCCCTGCGCGACTAGACTTAGGCCTATGCCGGAGACCTCCACACCCCTGAACTATCAAGAGAAGCTGCGTTCCCCCTGGTGGTTGTGGCTGACCGTCGTTGGAATCAGTTTCGCCATCGGCTTGTCCCTCTCCCCGACCAACGTGCTCCTGTTCGTCATCTTGACCGTGGTCGCGCTGATCATCGGGTCCGTCCTCCTCGTGGCCTCCGCACCCGCCATCGTGGTCACTGAGACCACCCTCAGCGTGGGCCGCGCCACCATCGAGCGCGAGTTCCTCGGTGAGGTGACCGGCTACCGGGGCGAGGACGCCCGCTACGAGCGCGGACGCGGCCTCAACGGCCTGGCCTTCATGTGCTTTAGGGGCTGGGTGGATCCGGTCGTGAAGGTCGAGATCGCCGATGATCGCGACGAGACCCCCTACTGGCTCTTCTCCACACGCCGCCCTGAGCAGGTGGTCAGGGCCTTGGGTGGGACCATGCGGACCCCCCACTTGAGCGCGAGCGACACCATCACCGCTGACAACGAACCCGCAGCGGCGGTCAGGGACCTACCGGCCGCCACCTCTCCCACGGACACCATGGACGACGATTCTCGCAGTACCTGAACGCCCCCACCAAGGTTCGTTTCACCCACGGTGTTTCACCGTACGAGTGAGGGCCCTGCACCGCTATCGCGGTGCAGGGCCCTCACTCGTTTTGGATCGCTACGAACTGGTATGGATCGCTATGAGGCGCTCAGCCTTCGCAGTCCTTGCAGTAGTACAGGCCGTCGCGCTGAACAGCCACCTGGGAGCGGTGACGCACCAGGAAGCAGGAAGCGCACGTGAACTCGTCGGACTGCGCCGGCAGCACCGTGACCTGGAGTTCCTCGTCGGAAAGGTCGGCGCCAGGCAGCTCGAAACCTTCCGCTGCCTCTGCCTCATCCTCGTCGACAACGGCTGACTGCGAGTCGTTCCGGCGGCCCTTGAGCTCCTCGATGGAGTCCTCGCGGTTCTCTTCATCGTTCTTGCGGGGCGCGTCGTAATCGGTGGCCACTTCATCCCTCTCACTGGTTGCCGGTTGCGGGTCGTCTTCTACATTTGTCCGGCCGTCCGGCAGTACGGCATCATAGACACGTCGCACAGATCTAACACCACACGAGGCAATTCCACAAACCCCGTTCACCAGCAGACGAAACACCTGCGTCGTGATCCGGACCGACAACTTGCCCTGAACCGGCCCACATTCGGCGCCACACGGCCCAAAATGCGCGTCAGAGACCGCTGTCGATGCAAGAATCGACCTTGATTCTTCACTCGGGACGAAGACGGCTACTCAAGGTGACATAATTCACGCCCGCGCCGCCTGCGATCGTCGCCGAGCGAGGACAACAAAACCTGCGATCCACCTGCACCGACGGAAGGCACCTGAATGGAACACGTCGAGTTGTTGCGCGTCCACACGTCCGGCACCGACCTGGTCCTACGCACTCCCTCTGGCGAGGAGTATCTCCTGGCCCTGGACGAGGCGCTGAAGCGTAGCGTGCGGATGCCGCAGCCCCGGCCCGTCCCGCAAGCGGCTCCGGAAAAGTCAGCCACGCTGTCGCCCCGTCAGATCCAAGCGCGGATCCGTGCGGGCGAATCCGCCGTGGACGTGGCAGAAGACTCCGGGACCGACCTGGAGCACGTGCTGCGCTACGAGGGCCCCGTCCTGGCCGAACGCGACTACTTCGCTTCAATGGCCAGAGACATCGAGGTGTCAGCCCCACTGAACAATGAGGGATACCGCGCCGCCTTCGGTGACGAATCCGCCAGCCTCGGCGACATGGTGCACACCCGTTTGCGTTCCTTCGGCGCTGACCCGGCGACCTTGACCTGGGACGCTTGGAAACTCGATTCCGGGACGTGGCGCATCGTCGCCCGTTTCGCGCTGCCGGATGACGCCGCGGACCTAGGCGAACAGCCCCCTGCGGAATGGACGTTCCATCCAGGCCGCAGGCATCTGCAGAATGCCAATCGTTGGGCGCAGGTGCTCTCCGAATGGGAGCCGTGGGACGTGCTGCCAACACAGCGACGGCTGGTTCCCGTGACGACGCAGCCCGGAGAGGCTGAGTCCGTCCCCGAGCCGGTGCCCGCAGTGCAGTCCCCGGAACAGCCCGAATCCGCTCCGGTCCCGGTCTCCTCCGGCCCCTCGGCTGCCGATTCGGAAGACGATCTGCTCGAGGTGCTTGCGCGTCGACGTGGGATCCGCAGCGGCGAGGAACCCGAGGACGACGCGGCCCTGGCCCGGATCCTGGAACGGACCCGCCACGACGTCGACGAGTCCGCGTCCTCCGACGCCGAGCCGCGTAGCGAAGTGCGCGCGGACGGCCGCGAGGAACCCGAGTCCCACCCGTCGGCCTGGCCCCCGCTGCGCCGCGTTCCCGACCCGATTGCGGCGGCCCCCGAGGCTGACGACTCCAAGACGGCCAAGAAGCGCCGCTCCCAGGTGCCCAGCTGGGACGAGATCGTCTTCGGCCGCTCCGCGCGGGGCGAAGACGACGACGAGGACTGACCCGAAGAGCTTAAGAGCCCAACCGCCGCTGAACGACCCGCCCGTTCAGGGGCGAGCCAGCACCACTTTGGGGACCTTGCGTTCCGTCTTGGTCATGGACCCGTGCTGCCCCACCATGTCGAAGGCCTTGGGCTGCGCGCGCCGGGAGTCGTAGAACGCCACGTCCGCATGGGCTGCGATGATCAGATCACCGATCCGCTCCGCCACACCGGCCCGCGGCGACGGCCCGAACCACCCGAGGTCCAGGGCCTGCTCGCGTGAAACGATCCAGGCCTCATGACCGTGCACACCTTCCCAGGCCTCACGGGTAGCCGCGCGCTGGGCCTGTGAAGCATCGCGAGAGAAATGCAGCTGTACGCCGCGTGGCTCCCCCGCCGTGAACTCCACACCGTCCAACAAGGCGGGATCCTCAGAGGCGTAGTCCAACCGAGCCTGACGGGGAATATCCACCATGCCGTGGTCCGCGGTGACGAGCACCAACGTGTCGGAATCGACGCCGGCCGACAGCCTGCGCATGCAGGAATCCAATTCCTCCAGGGTCGCGAGCCACTTGGGCGAGTTCACCCCATGGGAATGCCCCACCTTGTCCAGGTCGTCCCAGTACAGGTAGACCAGTCCACGTTTGCTCTTCCGCAGGGCGTCAAGCGTGAGTTTGACCCTGGTTTCCGCGTTGGCCGCCGCCACGAAACGGCCCCCGCGCAGGGACGCCCTGGTCAGGCTCGAGGACCTGAACTTGTCACGAGAGACCGTGACCACGTCCACGCCGTGCCCGGGCAGCTGCTCAAACAGGGTGGGAACGGGCTGCCAGGCCTCCGGGTCCAGATCCTTAGGCCACGACCCGAGCTGGTTGACCACTCGACGTTGCGCTGGGTCGAAGGCGTCGTACCCCACGATGCCGTGCACGGATGGGGCGGTTCCCGTCGCGAAGGAGGTGAGTGCCGCCGCTGTGGTGGACGGGAACACCGAATCCAGGACCCCGGATCCTGCCGCTGCCGACCCGGCCTTCAAAGTGGGCGCGTAGGATCCATGTCGTTTCAGGAGGGCGGATCCCAGGCCGTCAACGAGCACCACCACGGCCTTCTTGGCCCGCGGCACGCCGACCACGTCGGTGTACCCGTCGACGCCCAGTGCGGCCGCCACGGAGGGCAGGAGATCCGCCAATGAGGAGCTACCGTACGCGGGTGGGTGCGGCAGCCCTAGCTCAGCGATGGTCGCCTCGCGAGGAACGCACCAGGCCACGGCGGCCCTGATGCTCTTGTCGGGCCGTGGAGGTCTCGCGTGGTTGAGCCGCAGACGCGGCTGCGGCACGGAGAAGCTTGGCGAAGGCACGAGCCTGCGCCAAACGGTCCGAACCGTCAGCGTCAGCCGAGACCCGCACCAGCAGGTCCTCCCGGACGCTCTGCCCGGTGAAGCCATGGTCCACCTCGCACTGCGGGTCGTTGCAGGCGGCCGAGTACACATCGAGTCGCTGGCCGCCGGACCACGCCACGCCGAGCGTCAGCTCGCGCGGGCCGCTCCCGGCAACGTACCGGTCCGGCTCCGGGTACACGGAGGAGATCACCACGGAATCGACTCTGGCCAGGGACACGGTCTCCGCGGAGACGTTGGCGCGGCCACTGCCGCCCTCCGGATCCTGATCATCCACGTGCAGAATCACCAAGTCGTGGGAGGTCAACACCAAGACCGTGAGGTGCCTGTGCACCTCCGCACGGTCCACGTGGGTCTCCATCTGGACCAGGTGGGAGACGACGGACGTCTCTGCGAGTTCCTCAGCGACCAGGTCAGAGACCAGGTGCGGGTAGAACCCGGTCAAGGACAGGTCTGCGTCGAGTGCGGCACGGGAGTCCGCTGTGTGTTCAGCCATGCGCCCATTCTATCGACGATCACCGACGACTCGTTTGTGATGCCAGGAACTCGACGGCCAGGCCAGCGTCGGGTCAGCGTCGGGTCAGCTCCGGTTCCGCCCAGGCAACGACATGGCGCGGCGGGCGGAGTCGGTACGCTGCACCGGGTTCCCCACCCGGACATCGGCCGACAGGACGTATACGCCCTGCCGTGAGACCAGCACCGGGTTGAACTCGATCATGGCGACCTGCGGCAGGTCGTCCTTGAGCCGACCGACCCTGGTGAGCAGGTCCTCCAACGCCTCGGTGTCCAGCGGCGGCAACCCCTCGTACCCGAAGAGTTTCGCGGCGGCACGCGGTTCCCTGATCATGTCCCGCACCACTCCGGGCGAGAACGGTGCGGCGGCATGAGCCCAGTCATCCAGCAGATTCACGGCGTCACCGGCAAGTCCGAACGACACCAGCGGGCCCATCAGCGGATCCTCCAGAGCCCGCACCAGGCAGCCCTGACCCGCCGGAGACATGGCCTGCACCTCCAACTGGACGTCGCCGTAGGTGGAGAGCACCTGCTTCATGGACTCAATGTCATGGCGCAGGGCTTCCTCCGAGTTGATGTTCAGCCTCACCCCACCCAGGTCCAAGCGATGACTGAGCATCTCGTCGGTGGTCTTCAACGCCACCGGGTATCCCACCTGGGCGGCCGCGGCGAGCGCCTCGTCCACGGTGGTGAAGCCGATGGAACGGCTGACCTTGACTCCATAACAGCCCAGCAGTTCCGCCGCCTCGTCCTGGTTCAGACGTTTCAGCCCGGTCCCAGCCCAGCCTTCCGTGTAACCGTCCACGAGCGCTCTGGCGCGGTCCCGGTCGATCCCCTCGGGTTCGGTCAGTTCGCCGGGGTCCTGCTGCAGCCAGCGCCGGTAAATGACGGCGAGGTTCAAGGCGTTCATGCACGCGGTGAGGTTCGGGTAGCAGGGAAGCCCCTCCACGATGCCGGTGACGGGGGCGTCCTGGCCCATGTGCCCCGCGAAGCACCCCAACACGGTGGTGTCGCCTGCGGCGGCCACCACGGTGGCGGCCAGGTCCTGGCCTCCGGCTCCGGGGACCGGGAGCAAGACCACCACGATGGCGTCGACGTCCGCGCGGGCCGCGGCGCGCGCCACGGCCTCGGAGAGGCCGGGTACGGCACGACGTCCGGTGTCGGCGCCGCGGTCGGGCAGCCCGTCGGGCACTGAATCCGGGGTGGCCAGTGGGTCCAGGTCATCCACGACCAACGTGACGGACAGGTCCCGGGCCAGGGCGTGCTCGGCCACCACGGAGGCCAGCGAGTCGGAATTGGACAGCACCGCGACCCGCGGTCCGCCCGGCAACGGCTGCGAAAGCAACAACTGGGAAACGTCCGCGAGCGACTCCTGGCTGTTCACCTGGATCACGCCGGACTGGCGCAGCATGGCGGACACCGCGCCGGCCGGAGCCTGAGTGGTGCGGGCATCGTGGCCCGGCGGCAGCCGCAGCCCCATGTAGTCCGATTTCGCGACGACCACCGGTTTGGCGCGGGAGAGCCTCCGTGCGATCCGCGAGAACTTCCTGGGGTTACCGAAGCTCTCGAGGTACATGCCCACCACTTCCGTGGCGGGATCGTCCTCGAAGTACTGCATCAGGTCGTTGCCGGAGACGTCGGCACGGTGCCCGGCGTTGACCGAGGCGGAGACACCCAGTCCATGCCTGCGCACCACGGCGTCAAGCATGGACCCCAGCGCAGCGGACTGGCTGAAGAGTCCCAGCCCGCCCCTGATCGGCTTCTTGGCTGCCGGCGTGGCGAAGAGTAGAACATTCTCTGAGGTGTTGACCACCCCGAAGGAGGCCGGACCGACCACCCGCATGCCGTTGGCCCTGGACACGCGGACCAGCTCGCGCTGAATCGCCAGGGATGCAGGCGTCCGGAACCCTGCCGTCATCACGATCATGCCCTTGACTCCGGCCTGCGCGCAGTCGCGGGCCACGGAGAGCAGCTGGTCCTGGGCCACGGCCACGACCGCCAGATCGATGCTGTGTCCCACCTCGGTGATGCGGGAGACCAGCCGGACGCCGTCCTGCACGTCCTCACCCACGCTGGTGGCGCGGGGGTTCACGGCGACCAGTTCTCCACGGAAGCCGCTGCCGACCAGGGAGTCCATGACGGTGCGTCCCAACCCGTCCTGGGTGGAGCCGATCACGGCGACGGAGTCTGGTTCCAGTAGCTCGGCCAGCGAGCGAGCCTCCGCACGGTGTTCCCGGGATTCCATGACCTCCACGCTGCGTTCCGTGGGGTCGATGTCGAAGGAGACCATCACCACGCCGTCCTCGAAGCTGCGGGTGACGTCGAACCCGGCGTCCGCGAACACGGTGAGCATCTGCCGGTTCTCAGGCAGCACTTCCGCCGTGAAGCGTTGCAGACCCAGTTCCCGCCCGGCGGCAACCAGGTGTTCCAGCAGGATGGAACCCAAACCCATGCCGTGGTGGGCGTCCGCCACATTGAAGGCGACCTCCGCCTCCTGGGTGTTCTCGAGGTGGTCAAAGCGACCGATCGCGATGACTTCCTTGCGCCTGGTGATCACCAGGGCCACCCGGTTGACGTGGTCCACATGCGTGAACCGATCCAGTTCCTTGGGCGTCAGCTCCGACTTGTACGTGAAGTAGCGCAGGTAGATCGATCGTTCCGACTGGGCGCGATGCATGCGCTGCAATTCGGCCGCATCGGAGGGTCGGATCGGGCGGACGTGAGCGGTAGAGCCGTCTCTGAGGACGACATCCGCTTCCCACTCCTTGGGATATGCACCGGGCAGTCGCGGGGAGGCCATACCCTTGAGGCTAGTCGAAGGTACGCGAGTCGCGGAGGAGAATTTCTCATCCGGGACCGACGTGTCACCTATTCGTCACACCAGCATGTTGACGGCGCGCTGTTTGCTGCGCCGCATGAGGAGATGGGCAAGAGAGCATGGGCACCCGGAAGGGCCAAGCACCACCGACGGACGTGGTGGAACACATCATCGACGTGGACGTCACGGACGAGATGGAGAACTCTTACCTGGAGTACGCCTACTCGGTGATCTACTCCCGAGCGTTGCCGGACGCCAGGGACGGGCTGAAGCCGGTACAGCGGCGCATCCTCTACATGATGCGCCAGATGGGGTTGGCGCCGGCCAAGGGGCACGTGAAGTCCGCACGAGTCACCGGTGAGGTGATGGGCAAGCTGCACCCCCACGGCGATTCAGCGATCTATGACGCCATGGTGCGCATGGCGCAGTCCTTCTCCCTGCGTCTGCCCCTCATCGACGGCCACGGGAACTTCGGCTCCCTGGACGACGGCCCTGCCGCTGCCCGCTACACGGAGGCACGCCTGGCCACCCCGGCCATGGACCTCACGAACGACCTCGACGAGGACGTCGTCGACTTCGTCCCCAACTACGACAACCAGTTGATGCAGCCGGATGTACTGCCCGCCGCCTTCCCCAATCTGCTGGTCAACGGCACCACGGGGATCGCGGTGGGCATGGCCACGAATATGGCGCCGCACAACCTGCGGGAGGTCGTCGTAGCGGCGCAGCACCTACTGACTCACCCGGATGCTTCTCTGGAGGACATCATGGGCTTCATCCCGGGTCCGGACCTTCCCTCCGGCGGCACGATCGTGGGGCTGGACGGGGTCAGGGACGCCTACCGCACCGGCCGCGGCATCTTCCGCACCCGCGCCAAGGTGGCGCTGGAACCCGTGTCCGCCCGGAAGCAGGCCCTGGTGGTCACCGAACTCCCCTACGGGGTGGGCCCCGAGAAGGTCATCTCCAAGATCAAAGACGCCGCGGACGCCAAGAAATTGGTGGGCGTCTCCGACGTAGTGGACCTGACCGACCGCCAGCACGGGCTGCGGTTGGTCGTGGAACTGAAGAACGGCTTCAATCCCAACGCGGTGCTGCAGGCGTTGTACAAGCACACGCCCATGGAGGACTCCTTCGGCATCAACAACGTGGTGTTGGTGGACGGTCAGCCGCAGACGTTGGGGCTGCTTGAGCTGCTCACCGTCTACGTTGACCACCGGCTCAACGTGGTGCGCCGCCGCACCACCTTCCGGCTGGGAAAGAAGCGGGATCGACTGCACCTGGTCGAGGGCCTGTTGATCGCGATCGTGGACATCGACCGCATCATCGCTCTGATCCGCAATTCGGAGGACACCGCCAGCGCGCGCTCCGGACTGCAGCAGGAGTTCGGGCTCTCCCAGCCGCAGGCGGAGCACATCCTGGAGCTGCGGCTCCGACAGTTGACCAAGTACTCCAGGCTAGAACTCGAATCAGAGCGCGATGACCTGCTGGCAGCTATCGCCGAACTCGAAGAGATCCTGGGCTCCGACACCCGCCTGCGCGGTGTCGTTTCCGACGAACTGGCTGCCGTGGCTGAGGCTTACGGCGATGACCGCCGGACCGTGCTGAAGGACTCCGACGACGCCAAGCCTTTGAAGGGCACGGTGATGCCGGATCCGGTGAGCGAGTCGAAGAAGGCGCCTCTGGCGATGGAGGTCAAGGATGCCCCGTGCCTGGTGGTGTTGACGGGTACCGGGCGGCTGGCACGCACCACGGACACCACGGAGCCACTGGGTGAGCGCAGGTCCCGGCACGACGCCGTGGCGTCCACGGTGTCCACGACCTCCCGTGGGCATGTTGGACTGATCACGACCACGGGCCGGATGGTGCGGACCTCCGTCCTGGACATCCCGGTGCTTCCGGCCGGCGCCAACGGAGTGAATCTGGGCGACGGCGCCAAGGTGCGCGAGTTCATGCAGTTGAGTCGTGGCGAGGACCTGGTGGCCGTGGTGCCGCTGGATCAGGTGCTCGCGATGGGGACCGCCGCCGGTGTCGTGAAGCGCTTGAGCCCGGACTACCCGGTCAATGCCGACGAGTGGGAGGCCATCGCCCTGAAGGGGAAGGACCGGCTGCTTGCGGTGGCGCCCTCCTCCGACACCGATGAGTTGGTCTTCCTCACCGAGCAGGCTCGGTTGCTGCATTTCCCGGCCTCCGCCGTGCGCGCCCAGGGTCGGACCGCCGGCGGTATGGCGGGCATCAAGCTCGCCGCCGGGGACAAGGTGGCGTTCTTCGGTGTGGTCTCCGAGGCTGCGCAGGTCGTCACGATCTCGGATGGACAACAGCCGCTGCCGGGCGCCGAGGGTGGTTCCGTGAAGGTCACCCCTCTGGCCGAGTTCCCTGCCAAGGGCCGCGCCACCGGCGGCGTGCGGGCGCACCGCTTCCTGAAGGGTGAGGATCACCTCCGCCTGGCCTGGGTGGGCTACGGTCCAGGTCGAGCCGCCACGTCCGGCGGGGTGGCTCGCGCGCTGCCGACCGAGTTCGGACGCCGCGACGGCTCCGGCGTGCCCTTAACTCAGTCCGTGGACGTGGTGGGCCCGGCCTCGGCCTTGCCGCCAGCCGGCGGTGCAGACGGTGGTCCGGGTGGCTCACCTATGCCCGACGGCGGCGGCCCGGCTCCCGTCGCGGGCTCGGCTCCCTCCTCTCCCTCAGCAACCACCAGGCAGGCGGGGCAGACGAGGCCAGCCCGGAAGAGCCCCCCAAAGGCAGCTACCGGGTCCGAGTCGTCGAGCTCGTTGGGTCCGGGAGTTCAGGAACCCACCCTGCCCGGCGTGGATGCGGCTCCGCAACGCCCGCAACGCGACTTCAGCGAGGTGGAGGATTCGAACCCCTACGACGACGGCGGGGCGGTCCTCTTCGACTAGCCGCCCCCGCTAGTTGTCCCCTCTGGTTGCGCCCTCTAGCTGCCCCGTCTAGTTGCGCCCTCCCCCGCTAGTTGCCCCTGCCCTCCCTCCCCCGCGGGACCCGGTTTCCGTGAGATGTGCTCCGACTCGGCGCGCATCTCACAGAAGCCGGGTCCCGACTCGGAGCAGGTACAACGGAAAACGGGTCCCGCCTCGACAACGTGCTGAACTCATCGGCAGCGGGCTCATCTCAGGCGGACCCGCCACTCCGCCTTCGATGCAATCCCCACCTGCTGGAGCCGGTGGACGATCACGTGTGGCCTGAACATCACGTCATCGCGTGACCAACGGGAGACTCCGCCCTTGCACCGGATCTCCAGCCGCGATTGTCGGTGTTTCTCCTGCGCTAGAGCCTGCCGTGGGGTGCGCCCTCCGAGGAGTTCCGGTTCCAAGTACTTGCCGAAGCCATCGCCCTCTGCGGCATGGTCACGGCTAGGAAAGTAGTAATCGGGGAAGATCTCACCCTCGTGATCCACGAACCGCCGCTGCAGTTCCGGACGCTCGAAACCGTGCTGAAGCATGATTGATCTACCGGCTGACTCGTGCCCATTCTCGGACAAGGGATCTGCGAACGAGACCACCAGCGTCGCGCGATCACGTTTGGTCGTGGAGCGTTCCTCGTCGATGGCAAATTCGAGGCCGTCTCCCGGTAACCCGAGGTGGTCTGCGTACCTGAGTCGTCCGTCCGCTACGGCCAGGGCCCGGGCAAAGGGCAGCTGCGCCGCACTCGAGGCCACCGCTACGTCAATCGGCACGGTCCAAAAGTCCCCGTGGCGGTCGGGAACGTCCACGGGCGCAACCGCCGCTGAATCCTTGGCAACTGTTGAACTACCCGCAGCAGCTCCGGGCTGGCCGCCGGGGAGACGGCGGCGGTCGGTGCCTCCAGCCCCAGCCGCTGGTGCTTCTGCGCCGCCACCGCGATCACGTCGGGCGTCCCGAAGATCGGCATACCCGCCATCATGAGGGCAGTTTCACCAGCAAAGATCGTATCCGGGGCCCTCATGGCCTTGGCCGAGACCACGTAGAGGAAACGTTGAAAATACTTGAGCTTGAGGAAGGTCTGCTCATCCACATAGATTCCGGGAGCCAGCCGCACCAACCGCCCGCGTCTGAACTGTCCTCGGATGACGGGATCGCTGGGCGCCCACAGGATCTCTGGCGGAATGTACAACGGCCTCGGTGGCAGGGGTTCTGGTCTCATGCCTCGAGTGTGGCGTCGCGGCCAGATCCACGCTGCGCGTCACAGCGAAAATGTGAATAACACGCCGCGCCGTCCGCAAAGTGGAGGATCTCCCCTCCCCCTCCCCCTCCCCCGCGGGACCCGGCTTCCGTGAGATGTGCTCCGATTCGGCGGGCATCTCACAGAAGCCCGGTCCCACTCGACACTCCTAGTGAAACATCCGGGCTAGCGGCGTATCCCGGCGGCGAGCGCGGCCGCGTGGGTCCGGCTCTCCGCGTGGAGCTTCACCAGGATGCTGGACACATGCGTCTTCACGGTGGCGACCGAAATCCCGAGATGCGTCGCGATGCTGGCATTCGAGAGTCCCCCACCCAGTGCCTCCAGGACCTCACGTTCCCGAGTGGTCAGGAGTTCGGAACCCGGAGGTTCCTGCGCAGGTGCCGGCGACTCGGTACTGAGAGCTGCAAGGGCCCGCCTGGTGACCCTTGGGTCGAGGACTCCTTCCCCGTCCGCGACGCGTCGAATCGCCTCGACCAGCGGGGCGGCCTCTGTGGTCTTCAGCAGAAAGCCTGCCGCGCCCGCGCGCAGAGCGGCCAGGACCAGATCGTCCTCGTCGAAGCTCGTTAACACCAGGACCTCGCTGGTGCCCGCTTTCACGATCTCGCGTGTCGCCTTCACCCCGTCGGTGCCGGGCATCCGTAGGTCCATGAGCACCACGTCCGGTTTCAGGGCTGCGGCGTTCCGGATGGCGGTCTCACCGTCTGAGGCCTCTCCCACCACCTCGATGTCATGGCCTACAAGGATCATCCGCAACCCTTCACGGATCATCCCGTGGTCGTCCGCGATGAGCACCCGCGGTCGCTTCTGGCTCATGCCTTCACCTCCTTGGGTAGACGTGCCCACACCAGCCAGCCGTCGGCTTCGGGACCTGCGGCCCAGGTCCCTCCCAACGCCTTGACCCTTTCCGAGAGCAACAGCAGGCCAAGGCCGCTGCCTTGGAGCACTGGCTCTTTGAGCGCCACGCCGCCGGTGGAGCGCACCAGAATAGTGACTGCACGTTCATCTTCCGCAACCCGAACTTCTACCTGTGCGCCGGAGGCGTGCTTGACGGTATTGGAGAGGGCCTCCTGAGCCACCGCGCCGATCGTCTGCTCCAGCACGGCAGACAGCTCAGATTCCACCTCGTCGCACACCTGAACCTGGACCCCTGATGCCTGCGCGTTGCTCGCCAGGTCCGGCAGCTGGGCACGCCCCGGAGGCACCGTGAAGTCGCCCTCCCCTGAGCGCAAGACTCGGATCATGGAGCGCAACGCGGAATGTGCTTCCAGGCTGGAATCACGCACGGCTCTCAGGGCCTCCTTCCCGGCATCGGCATGGTCGGCTCCGGCGGGGAGGCCTAAGGCGGCCTCGCTGCGGATGGCAACGGCGGAGATGTGCCCCGCCACGACGTCGTGCAGATCCCTGGCCATGCGTTCCCGCTCCACCTGCACTGCGGTCTCACGATCCAGTTCGGCAAGCCGCTTCACGTTCTCGGAGCGTTGGCGATACAACTCCACTAATTCGCGCGACTGGGCCATGGAGTTGGCGTACCAATAGGCAAAACCGAACAGGGCGCCAAATTGCAGGCAGAACATCACCGTGGACTGGGGGTCCCTAGACACCACCAGCATCACCAGCGCCAGCGCGACGCTGCCGCCCACCAGAACGCCCAAGGCCCGACGTCTGGCCGCCGCCGGCAGTGTGAGCAGATGCGTGTGCATCATCTCCAGCAGGACCAGCAGCGGTATCAACCCACCCGTGGTGAGCAGATCAGCCAGGAACAGGCCGAGGGCCACGATCAGGCCCACCAGCGGTGCCCGTCGCTTCAGCAGCAGCACGGCGCAGGCGGGCACGGCCGTCCCTAAGGTGTACCAGGCGTTGGGGCGATCCTGCAGCAGCGAGAACACCGACCACAGCCCTGACCATCCCAGCAGGGCCAAGAGCACGCCGAGCAGCAGATAGATCAGAGCTTCCACCCACGGTTTCTTCACCAGCTCGCGCAGGGTGGCACGCACTGCGTTCCGGGGCTCATCCATGCCACTATCCAAGCAGGCACCCGCCGCCGGCACCTCAGTCGAAGGGATGAGACCGGCTTGGGACCTTCGCCCGATGCCGGAACACCGAGAGAACGGGCAGCCTGAGACCATGGATTTTCTCACCGGTCTCCCCCTGCCGGCCTCCCTGAGCATTCTTGCCGTCATCGACGGCACGAGCGTGGGCACACTGCTGATCCCGCTCTTCTTCCTGGTGGCGCCAGGCAGGCCCAGGCTCGCCAGGATCCTGTTCTATCTCGCAGCGATCAGCCTGTTCTACCTGCTGGTTGGCGTGCTCTTCATGCTGGGCATCGTGAACTTCATCGAGGTGGGACGCAGCTTCCTTGCCGGAGACACGGGTCAGTACACCCTCCTGGTGGCCGGGATCGTGCTGTTTGCCTGCGGTGTCCTGATCGGGCTGCGCGATTCGAGCCGCAAAAAGCGGGCTGCCGCCGGTGATCCTGACGCCCTGCACGGTGGTGGGCGTCTCTTGCGGTGGCGTGAACGGCTACTAGCTCCCGAGACCAGCTCTGCGGCGGTCTTCGCCGTGGCCATCGCGGCAGGGCTGGCCGAGATCGCCGGGATGCTGCCGTACCTGATCGGGATGACCATGATCGCGGATGCGTCGCTCGTGATGCCCCAGCGCTTCATGCTCCTAGCTGGCTACTGCTTCGTGATGATCATTCCCGCTCTGGTGCTGATCGTGGCCAGGGTCGTGTTGGCTGGTGTCGTGGAACGTCCGCTGCGACGTTTCACCGATTGGATGCAACGCACCGGCGCCGAGAACACGTCGTGGATCCTCGGCATCGTTGGCTTCCTGTTGTTCCGTTCTGCAGCCTCGACGCTGCACTTGGAGCTACCACTGATCGGTTGATCGTCCCCAGCCGAATCGGCAAACCTTTAGACGGTAGCCCTACTGCCCATCAGCGTGGTGACCGTGGCCGCACGCTGCGCCTGGTCCTCCGCATGGGTCACCAGCACCAACGCCGTAGGGCCGCCGCCCGTTAGGACGTCGGTGACGAGTTCATGCCCCTCGTCATTGCCCAGGTGGGCGGTGGGCTCGTCCAACACCACCACGCCGGTTCGGGCCAACAAGGTCCGGGCTACGGCCACACGCTGCCGCTGACCGCCAGAAAGTGCGGAGCCCCCAGCACCGGTACGAGTGTCCAAACCGTCCGGCAGTGCGGCGAGCCAGGCGCCAAGACCCACACGGTGCAGAGCATGAATCATCTCATCCTCGCTCGGGGCGTCCTCGACACCGCGTCCCAAGGCAAGATTGCCGCGCAGCGTGGAGTCGAAGACGTAGCCGTCCTGCGGGCACCAGGCCACACCGGTCGCAGCGGACGGACCCCACTCCCCCGCCCTGCGAGCACGGACCTCACCGGCCACCGGCGTCAGGAAGCCGAGCAACGTCGCCACGAGGGTGGACTTGCCAGAACCGGACGGTCCGGTCACGGCCCAAGCCCGTCCGGGCACGGACTCGCCGGAAACGTGGCTGAACACCGGGCCTGCGTCATACCCTGCGGCCAACTCTCGGGCGGCAACCCCATCGATCTGCTCAACGTCGATCTGGTCAGGGTCACTCTGCCCAACATCCGTCTGCTCACGCTCAAACCGTTCCGGGCGCCCCTCCGACTCCGAGATCCACGGAGCCACCCGTCGCAGCATGCCGGCCATAACCGGCACATTCCGCATGGCGTCTGAAAGCATCCCAAACGGCTCATCCCAGGCCAGCAGAAGCAACACCGCGAGCGCCAACAATCTGGGGTCCGCTCCGGCGCCCGCCCACGCCGCCAACACCGCGGCGACGCCGGCCACCAAAGTCGCTGCAGCTCGGCCGAAGCCTTCACCAAAGGCGTCGCGCTTCAACGCTGCCGCGCCGGCGGCGTCTGCCTCACCGAAACGTTGCGCGGCCCAGGACCCCACGTGGTTGGCGGAAAGGTCGGTTGCGGCTGCCAGCATCCTGCCGGTGCGATCGGCCACGGCGACTCGGTGCGAAGCGGTATCCCGGGCGGCCTTGCGTTCCAGCACCAACACGAGGACGGGGACCACCAGGACGCCCAGCACCACGGCCACCAGCGCCACACCGAACGCGGACGGCGCCAGGATCCCGATGGTGATGAGCGTTCCGGCCCCGGCCAACACGGCGGCGGGGACAGGCACCAGGACTCGTGGCAGCGCGTCGCGCAGCTCGTCGACCTCGGCGATCAGCGTGGACAACGCCCCGCCGGGACGGGTCAGTCGGTTCCAGCCGCGGGCATCCCTACCCAGCGCGTCCCACAACCGCACGCGTAGGTCCGAGGCCCAACGCAACACGACGTCGTGGCTGGAGAGGCGTTCGCAGTAGCGCAGCACGGATCTGGAGATCCCGAAGAAACGCACCCCCACGATCGCGACCATGAGGTAGAGCATGGGAGGCTGCTGGGCCGCGTACACGATCAGCCAGCCGGAAACTGCTGACAGTGCCGCTGCGGCCAACACGGACGCAGCACCCGCCAGCACGGCGACCCACAGCCGTCCGGAACGCAGGGGCAACAACCTCAGCGCCGCACGCAGCCGCCCGCCACGACCAGACCGCCCGGACTGTGCCTCAGACGGTGAGGCGACGGACGGTGAGGCGACGGCGTCACCCGACCCCGCGCCGTCGGGCACAACAGCATCAACGGTGACGTCTGGGCCGGCACCCTCATGCGGCCCAGACGTCGCCGACGCGCGGGCCGCGGGCGCGGCCTGAAGCCCGTCGGGCCCGAAGTGCAGGCGCTGCGAGGCGCCTGCGGCCAACTCGGCGTCGTGCGTCGCCACGATGACGACCGCGCCGGAGTCGGCGGCCCGAGCGACGAGCGTCCGCACGCGCTGCGCCGACCGGGAGTCTAAATGTGCTGTGGGTTCATCCAGCAGCAGCGTCACGGGGGCATCCGTCCCCGCCTGCAGATGTTCCAGGCGGGCCATGCCGCGGGCCACGGCCACACGACGGCGTTCGCCTGGGGAGAGCCGCTCCAGGCGGCGACGATGCAGCCGGGCAGGCAACAGCTGCGACAGGTGCGCCACAGCGTCGCAGCCCGGGGCGTAGAGCTCCAGTTCTGCCACCGCGGTGGCCGCGGCGAAGGTGGGCGCCTGGGGCACCACCACGCGGCGAGAGACGGCCACGCCGGTGACCGTCCCCGACACCGTGGCGCCCTCGGCCCCGTTGCGCACGGAGCCAGCCAGCACGTCCAAGACCGTGGACTTACCGCACCCGGACGGCCCGGACAGCACCGTCGTCCCGCCCGGTGGGGCGGTGAAGGACACCTGCCCGACGCCGCCACGCCCGCCTGCGCGGGCCACGGACAGGTTCGTGACCGTCACGGAACCGTCCCGCGCGCCGTCCTCGGTGCCAGCCTCGGGTTCCACGGGTTCGTCCAGGACGTCCCGGACGCGGTGGAGCGCGGCGATACCGTCCTCTGAAGCGTGGTGAGCAGACCCCAGGTCCCGCAGCGGGGCGAAGCATTCCGGCGCCAGCATGAGGGCCAGCAGACCGGCTTCGAGCCCCATGGAACCGTGGACCAGGCGGACGCCGATGAACACGGCGACCACGGCCACGGAGATCGTGGAGATCAGTTCCAGTGCGAAGGCCGAAAGGAAGGCGGTCCGCAGGGTGGACATGGTCGTGGAACGGTGCCGTTCCGAAACCTCCGCCAGTGCGGCACGCTGCTGGTCGGCGCGACGCAGACCCACGAGGACCGGTAGGCCGCGGGCCAGCTCGCCCAGATGCTTGCTGAGTCGGTCGAGGCCGGCCTGAGCCTGCTCAACGCGGTCCTCGGTGTAGAGGCCGATCAGGATCATGAAGATCGGCACCAAGGGGATCGTCAGGACGAGGATGAGGGCGGAGACCCAGTCCTCGAAGAGGATCCTCGCTCCGACCACCACTGGCACCACGGCGCAGGCCACGAGCGCCGGAAGATAGTCGCGGAAGTACGGGTCAAGACCATCCAGGCCACGACTGGCCAGGTTCGCGGCCTCCGCCTCGCCCTGCCGGGAGCCGGACGCCAAGCGGTGCCGCACCAAGTCGGAGCGCATCTGCTCCTTGACGCCGAGTGCCGCCCGTTGGGCCAACACTCGGGTTCCCCAGCCTGCCAGGGCTCTGACGACGGCCCCCGAGAGTCCCCACCACAGCAGTGAGGAGAGATTCAGCTCGTGCCCGCCCGCCAAGGTGGCTAGGGCGTGCGCGAGCGCAGACATCAGGGCGATCAGGCCAGCCACCCGTGCCGCAGCCAGGGCGGAAAGCCCCAGCAACGCAGCACGGGTGGTGGTGCCCTCAGGCAGTTCAGGACGCATGTTTTAAGCTCAGACCACCGGTGTGACGGTGTGGGCCTCTGGCAGGTGGTGCCCCGAGAGCCGCTTGCGGAACACCCAGTAGCTCCACGCCTGATACACCAGGACAAGGGGAACGCCGATGCACGCCACGATGCTCATGAGTTTGAGCGTGTAGGGCGAGGAGGAGGCGTTCTCCACGGTGAGGTTGAACGCCGCATCGATCGTGGACGGCAAGACGACCGGGTAGGCGGCGCCGAAGATCGCGGCGACTCCACCAAGCAGGAAGACGCCCAGGCCGATGAAGGCCCAGCCCTCACGACGCTTGGCGGCTGCCCGCCAGGCGAACACCACGGCGATGACGGCGACCACAAGGGCGGCCCAGGGCCACGCGACGTCGCCGCGAACCACCACGATGATGGCCCAGGCGGCCAGCGGGAGCACGGCCCAGGGCAGCGCCCTGGTCAGCCAGGCATCCGCGCGGTGGCGAACGTCGCCGTCGGTCTTCAGACCCAGGAAGGCCAGCGCCTGCACCAGGCAGAAGAGCACCACGCCCAGGCCGCCGATGATGGCGTAGCCGTTGAGCCAGACGAAGGCCCCGCCCACGCGGTCACCGTTGGCATCAAGGGGCAGTCCGGTGGTGGACAGCGCCAGCATCGCACCGACGCCGAAGGCTGCCACGAAGGAGCCAAGGCACAGGGCCCAGTCCCACCAGTGCCGGTTACGTTGCGAATGTGCCTTGCCGCGGTATTCCACGGCCACGGCCCGGAAGATCAGGCCGATCAGTACCAGGACCAGGGGCACGTAGAGCGCGGAGAACAGGGAGGCGTACCAGAGGGGGAACGCGGCGAAGGTCGCGCCACCAGCGGTGAGCAGCCACACCTCGTTACCGTCCCAGACCGGGCCAATGGTGTTCAGGAGGAGGCGCTTGTCCTTCTCCGTTCGGGCGAACGGCTTCATGAGCATCCCGACGCCAAGGTCGAAGCCCTCCAGGAAGAGGTAGCCCGTCCAGAGCACCGCGATGAGGATGAACCAGAGAGTAGGAAGGAATTCCATTGTTCGTGTCTTCTCTTAACTCGTCTCGGATACCGGTCAGTAGGCGAACGCCAGGACGTCGCCGTCCTTGTCGTGTTTGTCGCCGGACTGGCCGTCCTCGTTGTCATCGTCGTGGGCTAGCTCCGGCATGGCCGCCGGAACGCCACCGCGGATGTAACGCAGCAGGTAGACCACTTCGGCGACGGCCAGGGCGCCGTAGACCAGGGTCAGGGCGATGAGCGAGAAGAGCATCTCCCCACCGGAGACCCCTGGCGAAACGGCAGCGGCCGTGAACATGAAAACACCATCGATGCCGGAGGGATCCGGATTGGGTGCCACCACGAAGGGCTGGCGGCCCATCTCGGTGAAGATCCAGCCCGCCGAGTTGGCTGCGAAAGGAGCAAACACGGAGAGAACGGCCAGGCGGGACAGCCACCGCTTGTCCGGGACGGTGCCCTTGCGGGTGAGGATCAGGGCGAGTGCGGCAGCGAGGGCGCCCAGGCCACCGAAGGTGATCATGAGGCGGAAGCCCCAGTACGTGACACCCATGATGGGCTGGTAGTCGATCTCCTTGCCGGCCTGGTCGCCGTACTTGGGATCGTCCGGGATGTGGGTTCCGTACTTTTCCTGATACTCCGGGATCAGCGTGTTCACGCCGTCCACCGGGGTGGTGAAGTCCTCGTGCGCCAGGAAGGAGAGGAGGCCGGGGATCTCCAGGGCGGTGGTCACGTTGTCGCACGTGGCCTTATCCCCGCCCACTTGGAAGGAGAACACGGAGAACGAGGTGCCGTCGTGGCAGGCGGCCTCGGCGGAGGCCATCTTCAGTGGCTGCTGCTGAATCATCAACTGTGCCTGGGCGTGGCCGGAGAAGGCCACTCCAAGGAAGGCCACCAGGGCCACCCAGCCGCCCAGCCGCACGGACTTGAACCACACTTTGTGGTCCACTTCGTCGCGCCCCTTGCCCAGCTTCGGGTCGCTGCCGACGATCACGCGGCCCTTGGCGTCCACGGTGTCGATGCCAGCGCGACGCCGACGGAAGAGGTGGAACCAGCCGATCCCGAGCAGGAAGCCGCCGCCCACGGCCAGGGCGCCGAAGATCGTGTGGATGAAGGTGACGATGGCGGTGTTGTTCGTGAAAACGGCCCAGGCATCCGTCATCACCGCACGGCCGTCAATCAGTTCCACACCGACCGGATGCTGCATCCAGGAGTTGGCCACCAGGATGAAGTACGCGGAGAGCGTGGACGCGGCGACTGCGAACCAGAGCGCGGTCAGGTGGATGCCCTTAGGTAAGCGCTTCCAGCCGAAAATCCAGACGCCCAGGAACGTGGATTCCACGAAGAACGCCAGGAGGGCCTCCATGGCCAGCGGGGCTCCGAAGACGTCTCCGACGAAGCGGGAGTACTCGCTCCAGGCCATACCGAACTGGAATTCCTGGACGATGCCGGTGGCGACGCCCAGGGCGAAGTTGATGAGGAAGAGCTTCCCCCAGAACTTGGTCATACGCAGCCAGGCTTCGTTGCCCGTGCGGACCCAGATGGTCTGGAGGGTGGCGACGAGCAGGCCGAGGCCGATCGTCAGGGGGACCATGAGGAAGTGGTACACGGTGGTGATACCGAACTGCCATCGTCCGATCAGGAGTGGATCCAAGGCGTCCATGCGGGACGCTCCCTTCTCACAAGAGTTGAGTGATGAGGTCGTACACGTGGGTGCCCACGACCGAGTTCTACGATACGTAGAAACCACCACTTCTACAAAATGTAGAAGTCAGTTCTCTACGTCACGTAGAACAAAACGGATTTGGCGACTAAGATGGTGCCAAATCCAGTTCCCGCCGCGACCCGGCCGGGACCCGACAACAGCAGCACTTCTCAACATAGTGCCTCTCAACACAGCACTTCTCAACACAGCACTTCTCAACACAAGGACTTGATTCAATGGCAGCACTGGGCGACCTCGAGCGCAATGTCATGGACCTGCTCTGGGACCACGAGCATCCCGTCACCGCATCCGAGGTCCGTGACGACCTCGCCAGCAGCGGCTCCGAGAAGACCCTTGCCGTCACCACCGTGTTGACCGTTCTCTCCCGGTTGGAGAAGAAGGGCCTGGTCACCCGCGAACGCCAGACCCGCCCGCACATCTACCGCACCACGGCCACCCGCGAGGAACACACCGTGAAGCTCATGGAGGATGCCCTGGGCACCGCCTCAGATCGTGAGGCCGTTCTGGTCCGCTTCGCCGGCGCCATCTCCGAGGGCGACGCCGCTGCACTGCGCCGCATCCTGGACACCCGCAGCGACAACCTGGAGACCGCTACCAAGTAAGCGCAGCTGCGCGGCGGTAAACTCGAGGTCGTGCTGACGACCTCCTGGCTGCTGGCCGCGCTGGCCGTGGCCCTCGCGTGGCCGGTCCCCGTTCTCCTCTCCCGGGCCAAGTGGCCCTCCCGCTCCCCCGTGGCAGCGATGCTCCTATGGCAGGGCGTGGCCCTGGCCGGTGGCCTGTCCATGATCGGCGCCTTCCTCACCTGGGGTCTGGCCCCCGCCGGACACGGCCTGGTTCCCGCCCTCATCGATTTCGCTGCCGCCGTAGTGGGAGGAAAACCCTTCCCCGACCTCACCCTCATCCACGTCTTTGCGCTCTCCGTCGCTGGGCTGCTCAGCCTTCAATTGCTGCTGACTCTGGTCCGCAGCTCCTGGCGGCTGCACCGACACCGAGCCAAGCACCGAGAGATGCTCTCCCTCTTGGCCCGCTCCCACACCGACGCCGCCCACCCCGGCACCCTGGTGATCCAACATTCCACTCCCGCCGCCTACTGCCTGCCCGGGTCAGGGTCGGTCACGGTGCTGACCTCCGGACTCATCGGCGAACTCAGCGCGGCCGAACTCCGTGCCGTCCTCGCCCACGAATCCGCACATCTGACCCAGCGGCACGACCTGCTGCTCCTGGCCTTCACGTCGTGGCAGGCCGCGCTCCCCTGGCTTCCCACCACCCGCCTGGCGCTGAGCGCCGTGGGGGAACTCGTCGAGGAACTGGCCGACGACGCGGCGCTACGCAGTGCCTCCCGCACCGATCTGCTCGGCGCCCTCGCGGTGGTCGCCGCGGGCGCCACCCCCGCCCAGGCGCGGAACGCGCCATCTGAGGCCGCGCCGTCGGGCATCATCTCCAGCCCCGACGCGGTGCAGGGCAGCCTCTCCGAGACCCTGTCCTCCGCACGCCTCCAGCGCCTCTTCACGCCCGTTGATCCGCTCCCTAAGTGGGGCACGGCCACCGTGGTGGCCTGCGGCGTTGCGCTGGTGGCCGCGCCCACCGGCGCCCTGCTTGCCGCCGGTTGGGGCGGCTGACGCTCAGGCGTCGATGGAAGCCTTATCCAGGCGGTGTGCCGACGTGATGAGGAAATCCTTACGGGGGGCCACGTCGGAACCCATGAGCAGGTCGAAGACGCGGTCGGCACTGCCGGCCTCCTCCATCCGGACGCGACGCAGCGTGCGGGTGGCAGGGTCCATGGTGGTCTCAGCCAGCTGATCCGCGTCCATCTCACCCAGGCCCTTGTAGCGCTGGATGGGTTCCTTGTAATTCAGGCCCTCCTGCGCCAAGCGAGCCAGGACCTTGTGCAGCTCCGGCTCGGAGTACGTGTAGATCATCTCGTTGGGTTTGCCGCGCTTGACGACCTCCACCCGATGCAGAGGCGGAACCGCCGCGTAGACCCGGCCGTCCTCGATCATGGGGCGCATGTAGCGGAAGAAGAGCGTCAGCAGCAGCGTGCGGATGTGGGCACCGTCCACGTCGGCATCCGTCATCAGGATGATCTTGTGATACCTGGCGGCGGAGAGGTCAAAGGTCCGCCCGGACCCCGCACCGACCACCTGGATGATGGCCCCGCACTCGGCGTTGGAGAGCATGTCAGCCACCGAGGCCTTCTGCACATTGAGGATCTTCCCTCGCAGGGGCAGCAGCGCCTGGAACTCAGAGGAGCGCGCAAGCCTGGCGGTGCCCAAAGCGGAGTCGCCCTCCACGATGAACAGCTCCGAACGTTCAACGTCCTTGCTGCGGCAGTCGGCCAGCTTGGCCGGCAGCGACGAGGACTCCAACGCCGTCTTGCGCCGCTGCGTCTCCCGGTGCTTGCGCGCCGAGAGCCTGGTCTTCATCTCATTGACGACCTTCTCAAGCACCAGTGTGGATTCGGCCTTCTGGGCGCGGCCCGTGGCAGCCAGCCGCTCCCCCACCTGCTTGGCGATGATCTTGGAGACGATCTGACGCACCGCTGGTGTCCCGAGCACCTCCTTGGTCTGCCCCTCGAACTGCGGCTCCGCCAAGCGCACGGTGAGCACGGCCGTGAGGCCAGCCAGCACATCGTCCTTCTCCGGCTTAGTGTCCCCGGCCTTCAGTTTGCGGGCGTTATCCTTCACGGCCTCACGGATGGACTTCAGCAACCCCTGCTCAAAACCGGCCAAGTGGGTGCCACCCTTGGGCGTGGCGATGATGTTGACGAAGGTGCGCAGGGTGGCGTCGTAGCCCGTGCCCCAGCGCAGGGCCACATCCACCTCGCAGCTGCGTTCCACCTCGGTGACCTTGGAATGACCGTGCTTGTCTAGCACGGGGACAGTCTCGGTGAAACTCCCTGTGCCCTGAATCCGCCACACCTCGGTGGCCTTGGCATCCGGCGCCAGGAACTCGACGAACTCGGCGATACCGCCGTCGTATTGCAGGGTTTCCTCGGTGACCGGCTGCCGCACACCGTCGCTGCCTGGTAGCCGACGAGCGTCCTTCAGGGAAAATCGCAGGCCCGGGACCAGGAAAGCGGTCTGGCGGGCGCGGCGGGTCAAGGCGTTCAGGTCGAATTCGGCGTCGGGGGTGAAAATCTGCTGGTCGGCCCAATAGCGCACCCGGGTTCCAGTCACGCCCCGTTTGGCCTTGCCCACCACGTCCAGTTCGTGGGCCTCGGTGAACTCGGAGAACGGCGCGTCCGGGGTGGGACGTCCGGAGTCCTCGAAGCGGCCGGGCACACCGTGCTTGAACTGCATCTGGTAGGTCTTGCCGCCTCGATCCACCTGGACGTCCAGGCGGGCGGAGAGCGCGTTCACCACCGAGGCACCCACACCGTGCAGGCCGCCGGAGGCCGTGTAAGAACCGCCGCCGAACTTGCCGCCTGCATGCAGTTTCGTGAAGACCACCTCGACACCAGAAAGTCCGGTGCGCGGCTCGATGTCCACGGGGATGCCGCGCCCCTCATCGGAGACCTCCACCGACCCGTCGGGATGCAACACGACGCCGATATTCTGCCCATTGCCGGCCAAGGCCTCGTCCACCGAGTTGTCGATGACCTCCCAGAGGCAGTGCATGAGGCCGCGGCCATCGGTGGAGCCGATGTACATACCGGGACGCTTCCGTACCGCCTCCAGTCCTTCGAGGACCGAGAGATGGCGGGCGTCGTAGTCCGAGCGGGGGCTCATACTGGTGCGGGTTCCTTACCTTGTGAACGTGCTGGTCCATGCGCACCACTCCCCGAAGCACGGGATGCTGATGGGCGCGGGCCACGGACAACTTCCTTACGAGTTTAGTCGGCCGAAGGTAGCGGAGCCGGGAACCCGTGCGGCGAAACCGAGTCTCACCTCTCATCCCGTACGCCGGAAGTGAAATCCTCGTTGAATCGGGCATGAACAGGGGGTTCCGCATGGTTGTATTGGGTACATCGACCCAGCGAGGTGGGGTCGAAACCGAGACTTCAGGAGGCGTTCATGCCAGCGACCGCAACCCGCGAACTGACCACCCTGGACCGCTGCGACCGCTGCGGTGCCCAGGCCTACGTTCGAGCAACCTTGGCGTCCACCGGTGGCCAGCTCTTCTTCTGCGCCCACCACGCTCGCGATGTCGAGGACAACCTGCGGCCCTCCACCTCAGAGTGGCTGGACGAATCCTCCAGCCTCAACGAGCGCCCCTCCGCGGACTGAACTGGGACTGAACGGCAGGCTGAGCTGAGGCTGAACCGGCCGTAACGCCAAGGCCAGCTGTCACGCCAAGAGCCCGGCACCCCACCAGGGGTGCCGGGCTCTTGTGCTCTTCTCATGCAGCCGAACTGTTATGCCGCAACACATTCTGCGGTGGTCTGACACAAGCGTCGGTGTGGATCAGGTGATCCACACCGACGCACGTGCATCAGCACCGACCGGTGTCGCCAGTCAGTCCGGGTTGCTACTCAGTCCGGGTCGCCGCTCAGTCCAGGTAGTCGCGCAAAACCTGCGAACGCGACGGGTGACGCAGCTTCGACATCGTCTTGGACTCGATCTGGCGGATCCGCTCACGCGTGACGCCGTAGACCTTGCCGATCTCGTCCAGGGTCTTGGGCTGGCCGTCGGTCAGGCCGAAGCGCATCGCGACCACGCCGGCCTCGCGCTCGGAGAGGGTATCCAACACGGAGTGCAGCTGTTCCTGCAGCAAGGTGAAGGACACGGCATCCGCCGGCACGATGGCCTCGGAATCCTCGATCAGGTCACCGAACTCGGAATCGCCGTCCTCGCCAAGCGGGGTGTGCAGGGAGATGGGCTCGCGACCGTACTTCTGCACCTCGACGACCTTCTCAGGGGTCATGTCGAGTTCCTTGGCCAGCTCCTCCGGGGTGGGTTCACGGCCCAGGTCCTGGAGCATCTGACGTTGAACACGGGCCAGCTTGTTGATGACCTCCACCATGTGCACGGGGATGCGGATAGTGCGGGCCTGGTCCGCCATGGCGCGGGTGATGGCCTGGCGGATCCACCAGGTGGCGTAGGTGGAGAACTTGAAGCCCTTGGTGTAGTCGAACTTCTCCACGGCGCGGATCAGGCCGAGGTTGCCTTCCTGGATCAGGTCGAGGAAGAGCATGCCGCGGCCGGTGTAACGCTTGGCCAGGGAGACCACCAGGCGGAGGTTGGCCTCCAGCAGGTGGTTCTTGGCGATCTTGCCGTCGTGCACGATCTGGTCGTAGTCCAGGCGCAGCCGGCGCGGCATTTCCTCGCCAGCGGCCACGGCGTCGATGATCTTGTGCTCTGCGAAGAGGCCGGCCTCGATCCGCAGGGCGAGGTCCACCTCCTGCTCGGCGTTGAGCAGGGCGACCTTACCGATCTGCTTCAGATAATCCTTGACGGGGTCGGCCGTGGCGCCTGCCACGCTGACCTGCTGCTGCGGGGCATCGTCCTCGTCGCTGGAGTCCAGCACGAAGCCCTTCTTGGCGTCATCCGCAGCCTCGGGACTCTTACCGTCCGCGTGCGTAACGTCGGTCTTGACCAGCTTCTCCTCCGGCTCATCCGACTCATCCGGAGCGGTGGTCAGGCGTTCCCCGAAGTCCGGGGCAGCCTTCTTGGGTGCGGCGGTCTTGGCGGCCGCCTTCGTGGCTGCCGGCTTCTTCGCGGCCGCCTTCTTCGCCGCGGGCTTCTTGGCAGCGGTCGTGGAGGCCGCGGCCGTCTTCGTCGTAGCCTTCTTGGTCGCGGTGGCGGTCGCCTTGGGCGCGGAGGACTCCTCCGACGTTGAGGTGGCGTCCTCCGTGGTCTCCGTCGCGGGCGAGGCCTGCTTCTTGGTGGGCACGGGTTCCCTTTCTTCACGACTGGCGTGGTGGGGACGTCCCCAACACCACTGTGACCCTGTCAAGTCCACGTGCCCCCAACTCAAGGTCGGGGACCCTAAGCGGTCAGCAGGGTCGTATGAGGTCTCAACGACCTGCTTCCCGCTTTTGTTCCTGAAGGTTGTGAACCCGACGAGTAACGTCGGAAAACCACCTGCAGGACTCACGTGGAGAAGAAGGGTCTATATCTAGATTCTCTCATGCCCGGCAGGGTGGTGATGACCACTGCGTGCCCTCGTCAGCCTTTCCGCCGCAGCCGTTCTGCCACGGCGACGCGCAACGGGCGGACGGGCCGTGCGCCCTCAGCGACGCGCAGCGCACGTGTGCGGCGCAGTTGCCACACAAAGCCGATGCCACCGATCAGGTAGACCGCTGGCACCACCAGGAAAGCGACGCTGAAACCGGAGAGGGCGTACAGATCGTTACCCGTGTGGTTCTTCACGAGGTCAAGGAGCACTCCGATGGCCCAGATCGCGGCCAGACCGCCGAAGAACGAGCCCACATTGGCCAGTCCGGTGGCCGCCCCGACCAGGTGCGGCGGGTTCTCGGTCCTGGCGTAGTCGAAAGCGACCATGGAGGTGGGGCCGCCGGAGGCCACGATCAGGCAGAACGCTGCCAGCAACCATAGGGGCGCCTGGCCGGGCCAGAGAATGATCACGATCCAGGCCAGGCAGGACGTCGTCGCGACCGCCAGGACCGCGGCGGAACGGCGCAGCGGGTAGCGGGCCACGACCACCCCGACCACAGGGCCGAATCCCACCGAGACCACCACGAAAAGCCCCAAGAGGATGGATGCTGTGGCCTGCGGAAGTCCCTGCGCGGAGACCAGGAACGGGTAGCCCCAGGACAGCAGCACTACGTTGACGGCGAAGGCGCTGATCATGTGGGTGAAGAAAGCCAGGCGCGTGCCGGGCCGCTTCCAGGCGGCCGCTACGGAGCGGGCCGCCGAGAGCGGCTTGGGCGCTCCAACTACCGCGATGGCGCCGGTTCCCGGCTCCGGATTCGCCGCGCGTGTCCCCTCAGGTCCAGTGCCCGACGATCCGTTGTGGCCAGCCGTCGTGGCTGCGGTTCTGGCGCGCGGCGCCTCCCGCACGCAGCAGAGCACCAGGACCACCATCAGGGCCGAGAGCGATCCAAGGGCCAGGAAGGATTGGGTCCAGCCGGTGACCCCGATGAGCCAGGCGAACGGGACCAAGGAGATGATCTGTCCCAATTGCCCCACGCCGCCGGTGAGCTGGGAGATCACCGGATTGATGCGGGCGGGGAACCAGCCGGGCAGTAATCGCATCACGGAGACGAAGGTCATGGCGTCCCCCGCCCCGACCAGGACCCGGCCAACGAAGCCCACCGCAGTGGTGCCCGCCAACCCCAGCACCACCTGGCCCACCGCCATGAGGACGGCCCCGACGGCGATCATGAACTTAGAACCAAACTTGTCAGCGAGCGCGCCAACAGGAATCTGCAGGCCCGCATAGACCAACAGCTGCACCACGGAGAAGACGGCCAGGATCGAGGCGGTGGCGTCGAAACGCTCTGTGGCCTGCAACCCCACCACGCCAAAACTGGTGCGTTGAGTGACGGAAACCAGGTAGGCCAGCACCGCCACGGCCCAGACCAGCCACGCCCGCCCGCTGGCTTTGGTGGGCCTCGAGCCGGCCACCGAACTCAAGGGCGATCGGCTGCGCCGTCGGCGCCGCCGTTCTCATCAACAGCGCGCAGGAAACGTTCGGCAGCAGCGGCGAGTTCGTCGCCGTTGGGCATGTCCTCGCCTTCCGCCATCAGCGCGGCCGTTCCGTCCACCGCCCCTTGGGTCTCGTCGAAGCGCGTCTCCAACCCGTGGACCAGGTTCGCGGCGTCAGCGTTCTCCCCGAGTTGGGAGCTCAGATGCTGATCCACCTCGCGTCCGGCCTGCCGCAACTGCTCCGTGGGAACCGCCAATCCGGTGCTGGCCGCGATGCTTTCCAGTCCGGCCACGGCGGCCGGCGGGTACTCGCCTTCTGCGATGTAGTGGGGTACCTGGATGGTGAAACCACCCACGTCGTGCCCCGATTCCTCCAGCCGCGTTTGCATCAGCTGGGAGAAGGCGGCGGGCAGGTCGAAGGAACCGGTGGCCCCCGGCAGCGGAGTTCCGTGCCTGCGGACCACAACCGGGCGCGTGTGCGGAACCGGAAGCGGCACAGCGGTGACGATGGAGACGGGACCCGCTCCAACCTCGTCCAGCAGATCGGAGAACGCCTGCGTCACCCGTTCCCACGCGAACATCGGCTCGGCGCCGGAGAAGAGCAGGGCCTCGGTGCCCACGTCGTCGCTGAGCACATCCACGGCCAGACGCGGCGCGCGATAGTCTGTGAGGTTTCCGTCGGAAAAGGTGATCCGCGGCCGGTTGGAACGATGGTGCACCAGCCGATCGGCGTCGAACTCCGCCAACGTGCGCCGTTGCAGGCCGTCCTGCAGGCTGGCACGGATCATGGCCACGGCGTGACCAGCGTCGAAGACGCCGTCAAGCAGGGCGATGACCGGCAAGCCCTTGCCGCTGACCTCACGCGCAACGCGGGTGTGCACATCCAGCAGATCCTCGGCACGCACTGGTCATCAACTCCTCTTCAAGTGAACTTGGGGGTTCCCGGGCCGCCCCGTGACCCGGGGTCGGAGCGAGTCCGCCCGACTTGCTCTCTTCAACACTGTAGTGGCCGGGGTTGTTCCCTGGGTGGAGGCCGTGACGAGGCAGACACTCGGCGCGCGGACTAGGCTTGGGCAGCGAACCCAGTAACGTCCACAACAAACCCAAGGATGATGTCTGACGTGCCAAACGTTCATGGTGTGACGCTGAGCCTCGTGGCCAGCGGACAGAAACGAACCGATGCAGAGGTGGCCGTTGTGGCCGCCGCCAAGACCGAGGACGGCGTCCGGCTGCTGGGCCAGGCGCTCAGCACCGAACGTGCCGGTGCCTTGGGAGCCCTCCTCCCCCACTTCGGATTCACCGGCGCAGCCGGGTCCACCCAGTTCGTGGCAGGTGAGGCGCAGGATCCGGCCGACGTGCTGTTGTTCGTGGGCCTGGGCACCGTCAAGGACGAGCCAACAACGGAGCAGTTGCGGCGCGCGGCCGGCGTGGCCACCCGCACGCTCGCCGGGCGCGACACCGCGGTCATCGACTTCCCGGCCCAGACCGAGGAAGCCCTTGCAGCCATCGCTGAGGGCGCCTCGCTTGGCGCCTACGCGTTCACCGCGCAAAAGTCCGTGGTCGCAGAGACGTTGGTACCGCTGAAGCAGGCCGTCATCGCCACGACCATGAAGCCCAACAAGTCCCTCAAGGCCGTCCTGGAACGCGCCGCCACCGTGGCGCGTCACACCAAGGCCGCCCGCGACCTCGTGGACACCCCCGCCAACGAGCTCTACCCGGCCTCCTTCGTTGACTACGCCAAGGCCGCGGCCAAGGGCTTGGACGTGAAGCTGACCGTGTGGGATGAGAAGAAGCTCGAGTCCGACGGCTTCGGTGGCATCCTCGGCGTGGGCCGCGGTTCCGCGCGTCCCCCGCGCCTGGTCCAGGTGGAATACGCCCCGCGCGGCGCCAAGAAGGAGCTCGCCCTGGTGGGTAAGGGCATCACCTTCGACACCGGCGGCATCTCCCTGAAGCCCCCGGCATCCATGGAGGAGATGAAGTCCGATATGGCGGGCGCCGCCACGGTGCTCCACGCCGCGCTGGCCGCTGCCGAACTGGGCGTGTCCGTGAAGGTCACCGCCTGGCTCTGCCTGGCGGAGAACATGCCCGGCGGCAACGCCACCCGCCCCGGTGACGTTCTGCGCATGTACAACGGCAAGACGGTGGAGGTCACCAACACCGACGCAGAAGGCCGCCTGGTCATGGCGGACGGTCTCTCGAAGGCCTCCGAATCCGAGCCGGATTTGCTCTTCGACATCGCCACCCTGACGGGTGCCCAGGTGGTGGCGCTCGGCATGCGCACCGCCGGGCTCATGGGAGACGACGACGCCGTCGCGGCCGTGAAGGTTGCCTCCGAGCAGACGGCAGAGCCGTTCTGGCCCATGCCCTTCCCCGAGGAGATCCGCGAGGACCTGGATTCCGCCACCGCTGACCTGCGCAACTCCGGCAACCGCAATGGCGGCATGCTCAAGGCGGGCATCTTCCTCTCCGAGTTCGTGGAGGCCCAAGGCAAACGTGCCAAGGCCTGGGGCCACCTTGACGTGGCTGGCCCGGCCTTCAACACCGGCGCCCCCTGGGGTTTCACGCCTAAGGAAGGCACCGGCTTCGGGGTCCGCACTCTCGTGACCGTCGCCGAGAACCTAGCCTAGGAAAATCTGGCCTGAAACCTGCCGGTGGGTGCCGCTGCTTGAGGCCAAGCAGCGGCACCCACCGACGGTGAGGCCCCTCACCTGTTTCCCGTACCGTGAGCGGGCCGGTGGCACACCGTCGCGCTGTGCGGATACTCTGGGACAGACGCCCTTGTCGGTTCGAAGCCGCACACTTTCGAACCTCACCAGTACCGACGTCGGATTCGTTGCCCTCACACGGGGTACACGGATTCATCTAGCACCTTCTAGAAGTAAGGGAGCCCACCCGTGGCCGACACGGCAGCACTACAAGAATTCGATCTCCTTGTCCTGGGCGGCGGTTCCGCCGGTTACTCCACGGCCATCCGCGCCACGGAACTCGGCATGAGTGTGGCCCTCGTGGAGCGTGCCAAGCTCGGCGGAACGTGCCTGCACACCGGATGTATCCCCACCAAGGCTTACCTGCACTCCGCAGAACTGGCGGACAACGCCCGCGAAGGTGCCAAGTACGGCATCAACACCACGCTGGAGTCCATCGATCTGGCCAAGGTGCGTGAGAACAAGAACGGCATCGTCAACGGCAAGTTCAAGGGTCTCACCGGACTCATGAAGATGAAGAAGGTCACCGTCCTGGCCGGCGAGGGCAAGCTCACCGGAGCCGACACCGTGACCGTGGACAGCACCGCGTACCGCGCCAAGCACATCGTGCTCGCCACCGGTTCCACCACCAAGACCATGGGCCTGGACATCGGCGGCCGTGTGATCACCTCCACCGAGGCCCTGGAGATGGACCAGCTCCCGTCCTCCGCCGTGATCCTGGGCGGCGGCGTCATCGGAGTCGAGTTCGCCTCCATGTGGAACTCCTTCGGTGTGGACGTCACCATCGTGGAGGGCCTACCCTCCCTGGTCCCCAACGAGGACCCCGCGATCATCAAGGTGCTCGAGCGCGAGTTCAAGAAGAAGGGCATCAAGTCCAAGACGGGCGTGTTCTTCGAGGGCGTCACCCAGGACGACAACCAGGCCACCGTGGCGCTGGCAGACGGCACCTCCGTCTCCGCCGACGTAGTGCTCGTGGCTGTTGGTCGTGGCCCCGTCACCGCAGGCTTCGGCTTCGAGGAACAGGGCATCACCCTGGACCGCGGCTTCGTCATCACCGACGAGCGCCTGCACACCGGCGTCGGCAACATCTACGCCGTGGGTGACATCGTCCCCGGCGTTCAGCTGGCGCACCGCGGCTACCAGCAGGGCATCTTCGTGGCTGAGGAGATCGCCGGCCTCAACCCCGTCAAGGTTGAGGACGTCAACATCCCCAAGGTCACCTTCTGCGAGCCCGAGATCTTCTCCGTTGGCTACTCCCAGCCCAAGGCCGAGGAGAAGTTCGGCAAGGAGAACATCGAGACCCAGGAGTACAACCTGGCCGGTAACGGCAAGTCCTCCATCCTCGGCACCTCCGGCCTGATCAAGATGATCCGCGTCAAGGAAGGCCCCATCGTGGGCGTCACCGGCATCGGTGGCCGCCTGGGCGAGCAGGTCGGCGAGGCCGAACTGATCGTGAACTGGGAGGCCTACCCCGAGGACGTGGCCAACCTGATCCACGCCCACCCCACCCAGAACGAGTCCCTCGGCGAAACCGCCTTGGCACTCGCGGGCAAGCCCCTGCACGGCTGACCCACCCCTTTTGGCGGCGTCGTGAACGCCGCACCCCAAAAGACAAAGAAGAAACCACAAGTAAGGTCTAGGCCCACAATGTCTGAAACCGTCACACTCCCCGAACTGGGTGAGTCCGTCACCGAAGGCACCGTGACCCGGTGGCTCAAGCAGGTCGGCGAGAGCGTCGAGGTCGACGAACCCTTGGTGGAAGTCTCCACCGACAAGGTCGACACCGAGATCCCCTCCCCCGTCGCTGGTGTTATTGAGGAGATCCTCGTCCCCGAGGACGAGACCGTCGAGGTCGGCGCCGACCTCGTGAAGATCGGCTCCGGCGACGGAGCAGCCCCCGCTGCAGCACCCGAGGCACCGGCAGCTCCCGCCGCGGAAGAGGCTCCCGCCGCTCCGGCCGCACCCGCTGCAGAAGAGGCCCCGGCCGCTCCGGCAGCACCCGCCGCCTCCGGCGACGCCACCGAGGTGACCCTGCCGGAACTCGGTGAGTCCGTCACCGAGGGCACCGTCACCCGCTGGCTGAAGGAGGTCGGCGACGCCGTAGAGGTCGACGAGCCGCTGCTCGAGGTCTCCACCGACAAGGTCGACACCGAGATCCCCTCCCCCGTCGCAGGCACCCTGCTGGAGGTCAAGGTCAACGAGGACGACACCGTCGAGGTCGGCGCCGTCCTGGCCCTGGTCGGTTCCGGCGCCCCCGCGGCAGCTGCACCGTCAGCCCCGTCCGCACCGGCACCCGCCTCCGCGCCCGAGGCACCGGCTGCGCCTGGACCGGCCGCTCCGGCCGCTCCGGCCCCGGCCGCTGCACCGGTTCCCGCAGCCCCGGCTCCGGCCGCTGTAGCTGCGCCCGCCGCTCCGACTGCGCCCGCAGCCGCCACCACCGCTCCCGGCTACGTGACCCCGCTGGTGCGCAAGCTCGCCAACGACCACGGCGTGGACCTCTCCACGGTCTCCGGCACCGGCGTCGGTGGACGCATCCGTAAGCAGGATGTTCAGGCCGCCATCGATGCCGCCGCCGCAGCCGCTCCTGCAGCACCCGCCGCTGCCGCACCCGCCGCCAAGGCACCTGTTGCCCCCAGCGCCGAGGCCGCCAAGCTGCGTGGCACCACCATCAAGGCTCCTCGCATCCGCCAGGTCATCGCCAAGCGCATGCGTGAATCCCTGGACATCTCCACCCAGCTGACGCAGGTGCAGGAGGTGGACATGACCCGCATCGTGAAGCTGCGCAAGTCCGCCAAGGCCAAGTTCGCCGCCGACAACGGTGTGAACCTGACCTACCTGCCCTTCATCTCCGAGGCCGTCACCGAGGCACTCAAGGTCTTCCCCGAGTTCAACGCCTCCTACGACCAGGACAAGCAGGAGATCAGCTACCACGCCGCCGAGCATCTCGGTATCGCCGTGGACACCGAGAAGGGTCTCGTGGTCCCGGTGATCGCGGATGCGGGCGACCTGAACCTGGCCGGCCTGTCCAAGAAGATCGCCGACCTGGCCGCCCGGGCCCGCGTGAACAAGCTGGGTCCGGACGAGCTGTCCGGCTCCACGTTCACCATCACCAACATCGGTTCTGCCGGGGCCCTGTTCGATACCCCGATCATCAACCAGCCCAACGTTGGCATCCTGGGCACCGGCATCATCCAGAAGCGTCCCGTGGTCGTCACGGATGCCGATGGTGATGACGTCATCGCGATCCGGCAGATGATGTATCTGTCGCTGACCTACGATCACCGCCTGGTGGACGGCGCCACCGCCGGCCGCTTCCTGCAGGCCGTCAAGGCCCGCCTGGAAGCAGGCGAGTTCGCCGGCGAGCTGGGTCTCTGATCCGGTAGTTCGGCTCCGAGCTGCCACCAGCTCCAGCGGCCCCGGAAGCACCTGACACAGGTGCCTCCGGGGCCGCTTGCGTTGACGGACCTCAGGCAAGGCTTCCCTTCTTCGACACGTCGTAGAACTCCCAACTAAGATGTTGGCATGACTTTTCTGACCTCTGCCCTCATCGCCCTGCACATCTTGGGCGCTGCGGCGATCTTTGGCACCTGGCTTGCCACCTTCAAGAAGCCCACGGTGACCCTGTGGCAGCTGGTAGGTGCCATCGTCCAGGTCGTGACCGGGCTGGCCCTGGTCGGTATCGCAGAAGCCGGCGACGGCGACGTGAACCACATCAAGGTCGCGGTGAAGACCGTGATCGCCGTGATCATCCTGGTCGCGGCCATCATCGGGTTCAACAAGGCCAAGAAGGGTAAGGACGTGCCCACCGGCCTCGCTCACGCTGTCGGTGGAATGGCCTTCATCAACATCCTCGTTGCCACCCTCTGGCACTGAGGTCGGTTCGACCACCCTGTAGTCCGGTTCCGCAAACCTGTGCGGTCGAGGCCCCGAGGGCGCGTCATCACGCGTCGTCGGGGCCTCGACCTATTTCATCAGCCTTCATCAGCTTCCTGCTCCTTCACCGATTCGATCCGCCACTCCTCGTCGGCCGCCACCAGAGTGAAGACGAGGTCCCGGTCACGTCGAGGCGGCACGGTGTCTGGAGCCGTTGTGTCGGGAGCCGTTGTCTCGGCGAGTGACCTCTCCGTCCCGAAGGTGACGCTGGTGGCCAGGATCCGGATCCCGTCTCCGGCGTCGTCGGCGGGACGCACGTTCTGCAACCGCGAGGTCAGGGACACAAAGTGGGTTCCGCGACTCCTCATTCCCGCGATCAACGCCCGGTCCGCTTCCAACCCTGGACCCTCGACGTAGACCGACTCCAACGCAGCGGCGTCGCGGTCCAGCAAGGCGGCCGTGCGCCTCTGGTCCAGTTCCAGTAACGCCGCCACGGCCGCCAGAACCCGGTTCAATCCCTGCCCGACGGTCGGCGTCCCCTCGGTCGGCGTCCCCCCACCCGACGTTCCCGCGGCCGATCTCCCCTCAGACGTCGGCACCTGAGGCTCCCAGACGACGGTGACCACCGCAGCCGCCACAGCCACCACTGCGCCGACGCCCACCACCCACCTCACGGCCCTGCGCACGGTGCCATGCCCGGACCCACGATCGGTGCCAAGCCCAGCCCCGAGCCCGGTGCCGCGAGCGCGGCGGCGGTCCGTGCCGTCGGGCACTGTTCCCCCACCAGACCCGGTGCGGCGGCGAAGCAGGCGCCGCCACCGCGGCGGCTCCGGGATACGGGTGCGCAGCAGCGGCACGCCGTCGCCTCCTGCCGCCGCGGTGGCATCCAAGGGCGTCGCCTTGTGACACTCCAGCAGTGCCGGGCCGAGGTCCGCGGCCTTGGGCCGTGCACCAGGATCCGCGGACAGACAATCCTCGATCAGCCGCGCGGCGGCAGAGTTCACGTCCTGCCTCAGCAACGGCAAAGGGACTCGGTGACGTTCCTCCCCCGGCGCCTCACCCGTCAGGACGAACCAGGCCAGGGCGCCCCAGCCGAACACGTCCGACCTGGAGCCATGAACGGTTTCCGGAGCCACGAAACCCTCCGTCCCGCTTTGGCTGCCGGCCTCCCCCAGAGCCCTTGCCAGCCCGGGATCCACGAGCATCGGCGCCCCCTCGGCGTCGAAGAGGACATTGTCGGGGCTCACGTCGCCATGGATCGCACCGTGCCGATGCAGATGCGCCAGGGCCCGTGCAATCGGGACCAACAACGTCACCGCCTCACCCACCGGGAGCCGACCACGGGCCGCAACCAGAGCCGCCACCGACCCTCCGGGAACGTGGGCCAGGAGTTCCCCGCGTCGCCTCCCCTCGACCTCCACGACCTTGACGAGGTGCGGATGCTCCCAGGCCGTCGGCACCCCTGTCCTGGCCTCATCCTCCGGACCCTCATCCCGGGGGACGCGCTCCACGAGCAGTTCCCCGGCGGCTTCCTCCGCGCTGAGGGCCTGCAGCTCGCCCCGCCTCACAACCCTGATCCGGGCCTGACCCCCAACTACCTCGTTACTCGTGGATCTGGCCTCTGGTTGCATAGACGTTGCATGGTGCTCGTCCTGACTACGGTGCCCCGACGGCGCGGTTCTCCCAGGAGGGTGCACACCCGATCTGCCCGCGTTGACGCGGCCCACAGCCTGCGAGGGGCGGGGCGCCGCGTGCCTGCCACGGTGAGGTTCTGACTGAGCGTGTGTTGGTTCCATGACAAGAGTCTGCCCACTTCGCGTCATCCCCGCTGAAGTTATCCACAGGTGCGGCCGTAGGGTCGGGTGCATGGCCTTGACCACCATTCACCTCGGATACGCACCCGAACCGGTCGAGTACACCTCGGCCCTCAACACACAGCACCAACTTCATACCGACGTCGTGGCAAATCCCACGCACGCTTACCTCGTGCTGCTGGAACACGCAGCCGTGTACACGGCGGGCCGCCGCACCGGCGACGCCGAACGCCCCAAGGACGGCACCCCGGTCCTCGACGTGGATCGCGGAGGATTGATCACCTGGCACGGACCGGGGCAGCTCGTGGCCTACCCGATCCTGCCGCTGGCCGACGTAACGGCCATCAAGGACTACGTGGCCCGGCTGGAACAAGCCCTCATCGACACCGTGGCGCACTTCGGTGTGAACTGCGTCCGCGTCCCAGGTCGCGCCGGCGTGTGGGTCCTGGAACCCGGGAGGCCCGACCGCAAGATCGCCGCCATCGGCATCCACGTGGACCACGGCGTCACCCTGCACGGCGTGGCACTCAACGTGGACAACGACTTAGGCCCGTACGCCAACATCATCCCCTGCGGTATCGCGGACGCGGACGTGACCACCCTGGCTGCCGAGGTCGGCCGGGACGTGACCGTGGCCGACGTGACCCCAGTGTTCGAGGCCGCGCTCCGTGAGCACCTTGCCCCGGCCATCCGCAGCGGCGCCCGCCACGGCGTCGACGCCGACGTCGACGCGGCCGCGGTCGCTACGAAGCTGGGGGCCTCGGTATGAGCGGCTGCTGCGCATCCGGACCCGCCACCGCCCAGGCGGGCAACGCACCCGGCCGCACCGCGTCGTCGGGCACTCCCGCTCCCGAGGGCCGACGCATGCTGCGCGTCGAAGCCCGCAACGCCGCCGTCCCCGTGGACCGGAAGCCGGAGTGGATCCGGGCCGAACTGAAGATCGGCCCAGAGTACGTCGGCCTGAAATCACTCGTGAAGGACAAGGGACTTCACACCGTCTGCGAGGAGGCGGGCTGCCCCAATATCTTCGAGTGCTGGGAGGACCGCGAGGCCAGTTTCCTCATCGGCGGCTCTCAGTGCACACGTCGTTGCGACTTCTGTGAGATCGACACCGGTAGGCCCAAGGAGATCGACCGCGAGGAACCGAACCAGGTCGCCAACGCCATCAAGGAGATGGGGCTGCGCTACGCCACCGTCACCGGAGTGGCCCGCGACGATCTCGAGGACGAGGGGACCTGGCTCTACGCCGAGACCGTGCGCCGCATCCACGCGCTCAACCCGCGAACCGGCGTGGAACTGCTGATCCCGGACTTCCACGGCACACCAGCACTCTTGGACGTGGTCGCCGACTCCCAACCGGAGGTGTGGGCCCACAACGTGGAGACCGTGCCGCGGCTGTTCAAACGCATCCGCCCCGCCTTCCGCTACGAACGCTCCCTGGCCACCATCGGGCACGGAAAATCCCGCGGCATGATCACCAAGTCCAACCTCATCCTCGGCATGGGAGAGGAACGTTCCGAGGTCTCCCAGGCGCTCAAGGACCTCCGCGAGGCCGGAACCGACATCATCACCCTCACCCAGTACCTGCGCCCCACCACCCGCCACCTCCCAGTTGACCGCTGGGTGCGCCCGGAGGAATTCGTGGAGTTGAGCGAAGAGGCCAAGGAGCTCGGTTTCGCCGGGGTCATGGCCGGTCCACTGGTCCGTTCCTCCTACCGAGCCGGTCGCCTCTGGGCTCGCGCCATGCGCCACCAGGGCCGCGAGATTCCCGCCTCGCTCGCCCACATCGGGGACGAAGGAGAGGCGCGGCAGGAGGCCTCAAGCATCATGGCTTCCCTGGTCCGCTGACCGCGGACACCCGCGGACGAGGGCCCCGTGCGGGGCTCGTGCGGGGGCTCGTGTGCGTCCGTTGCGGACAGTGGCGGAGCCGAACGCGTCCGCGTTCTACTCAGAACGCGGACGCCTTCGTCATGTGAGGGCCCCAACGGGCTCCGTAATCCGGTAGAATCGGCATGCTATGGCCAAGAAACTCGATAACTCCGCCCAGGAACAGATCCGTCAGCTGCGTCAGGCGCAGAAGGACGAGAAGCAGGCGGCCAAGGACGCCAAGAAGGCAGCCCGTAAGTCCGGTAAGGGCGAGGGTCGCTGGTCTCAGATCAAGCAAGTCTTCAAGATGACCCGCAAGGCCGAGCCCAAGGTCCCGTGGATCATGCTGTTGATCTTCCTCGGATCCGGTGTGGTGCTCGGCGCGCTCGGCTGGTTGATCAACAACTGGATCACCTTCGGCATCCTCGGTCTCGTGCTCGGCCTGCTCCTGGCCGTGATCTACATGAACCGTCGCGCCGAAAAGGCCGCCTTCGCCCAGATCGAGGGCCGCCCTGGCTCTTCCGGCGCAGCCCTGTCCACTATGGGCCGCGGCTGGATCGTGCGAGAAGAGCCCGTCTCCGTCTCCCCCAAGCACCAGGACCTCGTGTTCATGGCCATCGGTAAGCCGGGCGTGGTGCTCGTCACCGAAGGCCCCACCGCCCGCGTGCGTCCCCTGGCAGACGGCGTGAAGCGCAACGTCACCCGCGCCGTGAAGAACGTGCCGATCACCGTGGTCAACGCCGGCTCCCAGGAAGGCCAGATCGGCCTGCCGAAGGTCCGCAAGGAACTCAAGGCGTTGAAGAAGGCCATCTCCCGTCAGGAGATCAAGGCCGTTGACCAGCGCCTGTCCACGCTGAACATGTCCAAGCCCCCCATCCCCAAGGGCATTGACCCCAACCGGGTCCGCCCCAACCGCAAGGCCCTGCGCGGCCGCTGATCCTTAAGGGTCCATTCCTTAGCAGAGCCCCTGGGCCAACACGAGGGGGCGGTGAACCTTTACAGGTTCACCGCCCCCTCGTTGTGCATGGTGTTGCGTGTCCCCACCCCCGGTCAACGCCCAACCCAACGTCGGCGAGATTTCCAATGCAGGCGCAAACAGCCCATCTGCGCCTGCGTTGGACTTAGCGCCTGCATTAGACGGGATGCCGTGGCGCGAAGTTGGTGGCCAGGACTCAGCGAACCATGACCAGAACCGTCTTGCATGCCTTGTCATGGAGGCCTCGCTGATCCGCGTCCTGGATCAGTGGCGGGATCACCACGCCCACCAGGAGGGTCCTGACCAAGCCGTCGAGGAGGTTCGCCGGGCGGCCGTCGAGTTTCTGAACCTGCATTCCGAGTAACCAGTGCCCGATCCCGCGGCCGAAGAAGCCCACCATGAGCATTTGGATCACGAGGAAGACGATGAGACTCCCCCACGTGTTCCCTCGCATCAACAGATAGGCCAGGCCCATCGCAATAGCCCAGTCGATGCACAATGCCAGGATCCTGCGGCCCCACCGGGCCAGCGAGCCGGGCCCGGCTTCCGGCCGACCCATGCGTTGTCCCGGGAAATCCTGCTGATGCAGTTGCGGCGGGCCGTTAACCCAAGACCCAACGTCGCTACGCGTGATCCGCGTGCGCTCATCTCCTCGACTCATATCACCACATTCTACCGGGGTGCCTGCACACGGCGTCTCAGACGTCCCGTCACGCACCGACGGCAGCAGGTACGACGCCAGCGCGTGTTACGTCGAGGAAACATGCGGGACATGGACGAGACACCGCAATTTCGTAGACTGCGTGAGCAGACGCACCAAGAGTAAGGGTGCGACTAAGCCAACAGTTCAGGAGCCATCGTGTTCAGCAGCCCCGAAGAAGTTCTCAAGTTCATCGAGGATGAGGACGTCAAGTTCGTCGACATCCGCTTCACCGACCTTCCCGGTGTGCAGCAGCACTTCAACGTGCCGGCCAACACGGTCGACGCTGATTTCTTCGTCAACGGCCAGCTCTTCGACGGATCTTCCATCCGCGGCTTCCAGGGCATCGCCGAATCCGACATGCAGCTGATCCCTGATGTCACCACCGCCTACGTGGACCCGTTCCGCGTGCAGAAGACCCTCGCGATGAACTTCTCCATCGTGAACCCCCGCACCGGCGACCCGTACCACCGTGACCCCCGTGGCGTCGCAGAGCGCGCCGAGGCCTACCTTGCCTCCACCGGCATCGCGGACACCGCGTTCTTCGGTTCCGAGGCCGAGTTCTTCATCTTCGACGATGTGCGCTACCAGTCCGAGGCCAACCACTCGTTCTACTCCGTGGACTCCGTCGAGGCTTCCTGGAACACGGGCCGCGAGGAAGAGGGCGGCAACCTGGGCAACAAGACCGCTATCAAGGGCGGCTACTTCCCGGTGGCTCCCGTCGACAAGCAGGCCGACCTGCGTGACGACATCAGCCTGAACCTGGCCGAGGTCGGCCTCGAGGTCGAGCGCGCCCACCACGAGGTTGGCGGCGCGGGCCAGGCTGAGATCAACTACAAGTTCAACACGCTGGTCCACGCGGCAGATGACCTGCTGAAGTTCAAGTACATCGTGAAGAACACCGCAGACGAGTGGGGCAAGTCCGCCACCTTCATGCCCAAGCCGATCTTCAACGACAATGGTTCCGGCATGCACTGCCACCAGTCGCTGTGGAGCGAGGGTGAGCCGCTGTTCTACGACGAGAAGGGCTACGCCAACCTCTCCGACACCGCCCGCTGGTACATCGGCGGCCTGCTCAAGCACGCCTCCGCCGTCTTGGCCTTCACCAACCCCACGGTGAACTCTTACAAGCGTCTGGTGAAGGGCTTCGAGGCCCCCGTCAACATGGTGTACTCGCAGGGCAACCGCTCCGCCGGTATCCGTATCCCGATCACCGGTTCCAACCCCAAGGCCAAGCGCCTCGAGTTCCGCGCGCCGGATCCGTCGGGTAACCCCTACCTGGCCTTCGCTGCCCAGCTGATGGCCGGCCTGGACGGGATCCGCAACCGCATCGAGCCCGCCGATCCCATCGACAAGGATCTCTACGAGCTCCCCCCGGAGGAGGCCAAGGACATCCAGAAGGCACCCGCTTCCCTCGAAGAGGCCCTGGAGGCCCTGCGCGAGGATCACGAGTTCCTGCTGGCCGGTGACGTCTTCACCGAGGACCTGATCGAGGCCTGGATCGATTACAAGTACGAGTTCGAGATCACCCCGCTCTCCGCTCGGATCAACCCCCTCGAGTTCGGCCTGTACTACGGCGTCTGATCGCGACGGCGTCGGCCAACCGCTGACACTGCGTTGAGAAGGGCCCGGACCACTTTTGTGGTCCGGGCCCTTTCGCGTCCCTACGCCGCCCGCCCCTCTGTCCACCGCGTCCACTCCAGCCGACCCGATCCAGGTCGCCAAAGTGCGGCGGACGTAGCTTGACACGAGGATATAGATACAGCGCATACTTAGAGATATGGAAGATCTAGAAACGCCGCTGTGGCCACAGGCCTGGGTACGGGCGCTCATGCCCACGGCGATCCTGGCCTGCCTGGAGTCCGAGGACCTGCACGGTTACGCCATCGGCCAGGCGCTCGGTGACCTCGGCTTCGGGGTACCCAAGGGCGGTTCCCTTTACCCTGCGCTGGCCAGGCTCGACGAGGCCGGCTTCGTCTCCACCCGGTGGCTGCCCGGCCCGTCCGGGCCGGCTCGTCGGACATACTCACTCTCTCCCGCGGGAATGCGTGAGTTGGCGGCGGCTCGCGCCGCACTGCACGACGCCGCGGGGGCGTTGGGCGCCGGCCCCACCACCACTGCCGCCACTGCGGTCCTGGGTGGGGACGCCCGAGGTGGTGACGTCGAATGAGCAAGAAAACCGAGCCGTCCCTCTCGGACCGAGTCCTGACGATCTTCCGTGAGGCTGGAGGTACAGAAGCCGACCTGGAGTGGGCCGAAGACGCGGCCTTCGAATTACTCTGGAAGGACGTCAAGGAGCCCTACATCGAGGCCGTCATGGGCATCGCGGCGCAAACGCTCACTGAAGCCGGTGAGCCCACCCGGGACACCTTCGGCGACGCCGAGGACTGGGCGCATGGGCAGGTCGAGTGGCTGAAGTCGGAGGGGCTGGATGCTTTCGGCTCCTCCCGTGGGCCCGTTCCGCTGCGCGTCGCCGTGGCGAATTGTCTTTGGGTCGCCGCCTGGTTCAGTGTTTTGCTCTTCGCCAATGCGCTGCTCAATCTGCTCCCCGGACGTACCCAGTGGGAATTCACCCCTGTGGTCGCGGCCCTACCCTTAATGCTGGCAGCGTTGTGTACTCTCACCTACGGAATCTACGCGGCCGTTCGTCCACGACAGCCTTTCGGCGTGGCCGTGGCCCTGTCCGCGTTGGCCGCCGTTCTGGGAATCGCCGTCTCGACCTGGTTCCTGATCTTGGTCCGGGATTCTGGGCCCGAGTGGCCGTGGCCTTGGATGGCTGCACTGGTTCCCTTCTACGCGTTTCTGGCTTGGGGTGTTGGACGTTTCTGGCCGGAGCGTAGCGGCACGTCCGATGACGTGGAGCATGCCCTCGCCCTGTCGGATCCGGACTCCCCCGAGTGGACCCTGAGGCTGCAGGCGGCACTTCGCACGCGCGATGACGTCACCGAGGAGAAGATCGCCGCCGTCATGCACGATGTCCGCTCGCATCTGCTGGACTCCGGCGCCCGACCAGCCTCGGAGTTCGGATCCCCGGAGGGCTACGCCAACACGGTTCGGCCCGACGGCTGGTTAAAGCCCCGTCGCAGGGCGTGGTTCTATCTGTCTCTTACGCTCCTGTGGTGCGTCGCGCTGGTGGCTCATGTCGTGGACCGGCAAAGCCCCCTGACGTGGGGAACCTTGGCCTACGTGTTCTGTGTGGCCTTCTCCGCCTGGGTCACCGCGGATGAGTTCAAGACCTGGCGCCATCTCGCCCGTGGCGGTCGGGAGGGACGTCAGGAGGGGTAGAAGAGCCGTTCGAAGATGGACCGCGCGTGGCGGGCCGTGCGCAGCCACTCCTCCTCCAGCTCCGCCGGATCATCCACATGCCGGTCGGTCCAGGACGCAATGGCTCGCAACTCCTGCCGATTCTCCGGAAGGGCATTCCCAGCCCGCCCGGTGCAAGCCACCACGGCGGCGCGCAGATCGGTCGCCAGGATCCAGGCGTCGGCCAGCCCTTGGGCATCGTCCGGGTCCAGGAGGCCCAACGTCGCCAGCTGACGTAAGGCGGGCAGCGTGGAGGTCACCCGCAGCGCGCAGTGCTCATCAGCGTGCTGGAGTTGCAGGGTCTGCACCAGCCACTCCACGTCGGAGAGACCGCCTGGCCCCAGCTTCAGATGACGTTTGGGACTGATACCGCGCGGCATCCGCTCCCCCTCGACCCGGGCCTTGATCCTGCGAATCTGCTGCAGTTCATCCGGTTTCAAACCTCGTCCGTACCTGACCGGGTCCACGACCTCGACGAAGGCTTGGGCCACGTCCCGGTGGCCAGCCATGGGCAGCGCCCTGAGCAGGGCCTGGCGCTCCCAAACCTCCGCCCAACGTTCGTAGTACTCGCGGTAGGAGTCCACGGTGCGCACCATGGCACCCTGTCTTCCCTCGGGACGCAGATCGGCATCGAGTTCAAGTCGACGTTCCGCCAGCACGGCAGGTTTCAACGGAGCCCGCAGCAGCGTCCCCACCGCCTGGGCGAGCCGCTCTGCCTGAGCCTGGGCGTCCTGAGCAGAGGAGCCCGGCAAAGGTTGGTGGACATAGAGCACGTCGGCGTCGGAGCCGTAGCCGATCTCGCGGCCGCCCTGCCGTCCCATGGCGACCACCAGCAATCGGGTGAACTCCCCGTGTTCGGCGTAGTCGCGGTTCTCCGCGACCCGGAGGGCCCCGATGACCGTAGCGCGGTCCACGTCGGCCAGTGCGGAGCCCACGGCGGAGACGTCCAACAGCCCGGACCCGTCCGCCAGGGCCGTGCGCAGCTGCTCGCGACGTCGGGTCAGGCGGACCAGGCGCATGCCCCCGTCCGGATCCTTGGTGTGCCGCGTCAGCTTGGCCTCGATCTCGCCCCAGAGTTTCTTCCAGCTCGGCGGGTAGAGCTCCTGGTCGTTGCCCAGCCAGGCCGTTGATTCCGGGGAGACCTCCAAGAGGTCAGACACCATGCGTGAGGTGCCCAGGATGTGGCACAACCGCTCGGCGCCGGCGGGGGAATCGCGCAACATCGCCAGGAACCACGGGGAACCGCCTAGAGACTCCGCCAGCCGCCGGAAGCCGAGCAGCGCGGCGTCCGGATCCACCGAGTCGGCCATCCACCCCAACAACACGGGCAACAGTTGCCGCTGCAGTGCGGCGGAGCGCGAGACACCGGCCGTGAGCGCCTCGATGTGGGCCATCGCTTGGCGAGGTGAGGCATACCCGAGGGCGGACATCCGCGCCTGCGCCGCGTCGGAGCTCAGCCGCACCTCGTCGTCGCCCAAGCGGGCGGCCGTGGCCAGCAGCGGACGGAAGAAGAGCTTCTGATGCAGGCCCTTGACCGTGGCCTTCACCTGCTTCCACCGCTTCATGAGCCGTTCCGCGCTCCAAGGGCCCAAATCCCCCGCCACCACCATGGAGCGTGAGAGCACCCGCTGTTCTGCCTCGGATTCGGGAACCAAGTGGGAACGCCGCATCCGGATCAGCTGGATCCGGTGCTCCAAGGTGCGCAGGAAACGGTAGTCGGCGGAGAAGGCCTGCGCATCGGCGCGGGAGATGTAGGCGGTTTCGCCCAGCTCGTACAGGGCGGGCAGGGTGCCGCGCACGCGCAATCGCGGCTCAACGCGCCCGTGGACCAGTTGCAGCAGCTGCACCGTGAACTCCACGTCACGCAGACCGCCGGGCCCAAGTTTCAGCTGCCACGGAACCTGTTCCGGGGCGATATTCGAGGTGACGCGAGCCCGCATCCGCTGCACGCCCCCCACAAACCCTGGGCGCTGCGATGAGGACCAGACCAGCGGGGCCACGGCTTCCTCGTACTCGCGACCTAACTCGACATCGCCGGCGATGGCGCGCGCCTTCAGCAGCGCCTGGAATTCCCAGTCATGCGCCCACTTGTTGAGGTAGCGCACGTGGGACTCCACCGTCCTGGACAGGGCGCCGTCCTTGCCTTCCGGGCGGAGGTTGGCGTCGACCTCCCACAAGGCCGGTTCCGGGCCGGGACTCATGATGATCTGGCTGGTGCGCTTGGCCAGGTCAGCAGCCAGCGTCGCCGCCTGCTCCTGCACTGACTCCTCCGCGTCGTCCGCGACACCGTGGACCCAGATCACGTCGACGTCTGAGATGTAGTTCAGTTCGCGGGCGCCACATTTGCCCATGCCGATCACGGCCAACCGGATGACCCGGGGATCCAACCCGTCGTTGGCGTCCGCCAGTTCCGCCCTCGCCACGGCGAGCGCACTTTCAAGGGCTGCGCCGGCCAGGTCGGAGAGTTCCGCAGCGACGGCGCCCAAACCTTCGGTGGGGTCCGCGGCGCACACGTCGCGGAGGGCCACATCCGTGATGCCGGCACGGTAGGCGACCCGCAGCGCCTTCACGACGTCCTTGCCTATGCCCGACGCCACGGGCGTCGCCTCCGTGGGGTCGGCACCGACGCTGCGCAGCAGCGTTTCCCGCCACACGCCGTAGTCCACGGGGGTAAAGCTGCTGCTACGCCGCTCGGCCAGCAGTCCCGCGTGTTCGGGATGCCTGGTCAGGAAGTCCGCGAGCGCCTCGGAGGCCCCGAGCAGTTTGAACAGCGGCCGGTGTGCGGTGCGGTCGCCGGCCAGCGTGGCCACCGACGGGGCGCGGGAGAGCAGCCGGACCAGGCAGGTCAGGGCCTGGTCAGGATTGGCTGCCTGCCTCAGGCCGTCGAGGAGGGTCGTGGGGTCAATCCCCTCGAGTTCCTTCGCGTCGAGGAAACGGCGCACCAGGTCCAGGTCCACGAACCCGACCGAGAGAAGTTCTCTGGTCGAGTACGTGGGCCGCTGCGTTGGTGGACCTGACGACACCGGGTGGCTCACAGGACTCCGAGGTACCTGTTGAGCTCGTACGGGCTGACGTCGTGGCGGTACGCGTCCCATTCGTCCTGTTTGTTGCGCAGGAAGGCATCGAAGGCCTTCTCCCCGAGCACGGAGGCCACGAGGTCAGACTCCTCCATGATCCGAATCGCGTCATGCAGCGTGGCGGGCAACGGGGTGTGGCCCATGGCGCGGCGCTCCGTAGTGGTCATGGACCAAACGTCGTCCTCAGTGGCCGGAGCCAATTCGTAGTCGTCGGTGATGCCCTTCAGCCCGGCCGCCAGCACCAGCGCGTATGCCAGGTAGGGGTTCGAAGCGGAGTCGATGCCGCGGTATTCCAGGCGGGCGCTCTGACCCTTATCCGGCTTGTAGAGCGGGACGCGGATCAAGGCGGAACGGTTGTTGTGGCCCCAGGCCACGTGGCTGGGGGCCTCGCCTCCGCCCCACATGCGCTTGTAGGAGTTCACGAACTGGTTGGTGACCGCGGTGATCTCGGAAGAGTGCTTGAGCACGCCGGCCATGAACTGCCGTGCCGTCTGGGAGAGCTGGTACTCCTGCCCTGCCTCGAAGAAGGCGTTGCGGTCTCCTTCGAAGAGCGAGAAGTGAGTGTGCATACCGGAGCCGGGCTCGTCGGCGAAGGGCTTGGGCATGAAGGTCGCGTAGATCCCCTGCTGCAGTGCCACTTCCTTCACCACGGTGCGGAAGGTCATCAGGTTGTCCGCGCTGGTGAGGGCGTCGGCGAAGCGCAGGTCGATCTCGTTCTGCCCCGGGCCGTTCTCGTGGTGGGAGAACTCGACCGGGATCCCCACGCTCTCCAGCATGGTCACGGCCTGACGGCGGAAGTCCTGCGCCACGCCGCCTGGCACGTGGTCAAAGAAGCCGCCGTGATCCACCGGGCGGGGCCGGCCGTTGGCGTCCAGCTCGTCCGACTTCAGCAGGTAGAACTCCACCTCCGGGTGGGTGTAGCAGGTGAAGCCCATCTCCGCGGCCACGTTGAGCTGCTTACGCAACACGTGCCTCGGGTCCGCTGCGGCGTGCTCGCCATCCGGGGTGAGAATGTCGCAGAACATCCGTGAGGTGGGTTCGGTCTCGCCTCGCCACGGCAGGATCTGGAACGTGGAGGGGTCTGGACGCAGCAGCATATCCGCCTCGGAGATGCGGCCGAGGCCCTCCATGGAGGAACCGTCGAATCCGAGGCCCTCACTGAAAGCGCCCTCAACCTCTGCGGGAGCCAGGGCGATGGACTTCAGGGAACCGCCCACATCCGTGAACCACAGCCGCACAAAGCGCACGTCGCGTTCCTCGATGGTACGGAGCACGAACTCCTGCTGACGGTCCATGTCTACTCCTCCACGCTGATCGGTTCCCCAGGCAGGGGCTGTCCAGTGCCACACACTCTAGTGAAGGGCATGTGTCAGGCACATTGCACGCGCCGAACACCGCCGTCATCATCGTCACGGGGTCATTCGTCCTCGTCGTCCCAGTCCGCGTTATTGCTCTCCACCTTGGACAGGGCGGCCTGCGCGGCCTCACGGCTGGGATATGGACCCAGCAGGCGTTTCCAGTCGGACTGGGCGCCCACCTCGACCTCTCCTGTCTCGACGTTGTACCAGTAGTCACCCTCGTGGGCGTCAGGTACGGCAGCCATGGCGGTCTCCTTCGGTCGTGATGCGCGTCGGCGCCGATGTGGGCCTACGGCTTACATGCTGCCCTGTTGGGCCCGTGACTGCCACCCTGACCTGGGCCGCCCACTCGTCCTAGACTGGGCGTATGTCCGCAGCCTCTTCTGCTTCTTCCCCCGTCTCCTCCCGCGGCGTCCGCCGCGGCCTGCTCACCCCCGGTGTCATCGGTGCCATGCGGCATGTCCCGGACTCGATCGCGCGCCCCGAGTACGTGGGTCGGACCGAGCCCGTGGAGGGTGTGGTCAGCGACGTCAAGGATGCGCAGACCATCGCCCGGATCGAGGCGGCTTCCCAAGTCGCGGCCGACGCCCTGGAGGTCGTGGGGCAGGCCGTGGTCCCGGGCGTCACCACGGACCAGCTGGACCGGATCGGGCACGAATACCTGCTCGATCATCATGCCTACCCCTCTACCCTGGGCTACCGGGGCTTCCCCAAATCCCTGTGCACGTCCATCAACGAGGTCATCTGCCACGGCATCCCCGATTCCACCGTGATCCAGGACGGCGACATCGTCAACATCGATGTGACCGCGTACCTGGACGGCGTGCACGGCGACACCAACGCAACCTTCGAGGCCGGCCAGGTCTCCACCGCGGCGCATGACCTTGTGGAGCACACCAGGGAAGCCCTCCGGCGCGGCATCAAGGCCGTCAAGCCGGGGCGCCGGATCAACGTGATCGGTCGCAGCATCGAGGTCTACGCCAAGCGTTTTGGGCTCGGCGTGGTCCGCGATTACACAGGCCACGGGGTCGGCGAGGAGTTCCACTCCGGCCTGATCGTTCCCCACTACGACGCTGCACCGCTCTACGACACGGAGATTGTCCCTGGCATGGTCTTCACCATCGAACCCATGCTGACTTTGGGCGGGATCGAGTGGGACCAGTGGGATGACGACTGGACGGTCGTGACCCGTGACGGTAGCCTCACCGCACAATTTGAGCACACCCTGGTGGTCGAGGACGACGGCGCTCGGATCCTCACGCTGCCAGCCTGATCCACCACCTTTCTTTCCGTGCCGGCCCCGTCAGGACGCTGGCCTGTCATGAGGAGCACCACCGTGAGCAAGACACCCAAACACCGTCCCACCGGCATCGGCGTGGACATCGGGGGCACGGGCATCAAGGGTGGCATCGTCGATCTGAAAAAGGGCAAGCTGATCGGGGAACGCTTCCGCATCCCCACGCCGCGCCCGGCCACCCCAGAGGCCGTGGCCCAGATCGTGGCCCAGGTCGTCGCGGAACTCCAGGACCGCGAGGATGCTCCGGCCCCCGATTCCCCCATCGGCGTGGACTTCCCGGCCATCGTCAAGCACGGGGTCACGCTCTCTGCAGCCAATGTGGACCCGGCCTGGATCGGGACCGACGCCGATTCTTTGTTCACCGAGGTATTGGGACGCCCGGTGCACCTGGTCAACGACGCCGATGCAGCCGGATTGGCCGAGGCCAGGTACGGGGCGGGCAAACGCGTGGACGGACTCGTCATGACCATCACGCTCGGCACCGGCATCGGTGGGGCCATGGTGATGGACGGGAAGTTGGTTCCCAACGCGGAGTTGGGCCACCTGGAACTGGACGGCTACGACGCGGAATCGCGGGCCTCGGCCGCGGCCCGCGAACGGGAGGACTTGAGCTGGGAGGACTACGCGGTGCGGCTGCAACGCTATTTCAGCCACGTGGAATTCATCTTCTCCCCCACCCTCTTCATCGTGGGCGGCGGGATCTCCAAGCGCAGCGAGGACTTCCTCCCCCTACTCGAGCTGAACACCCCGATCGTTCCGGCCAAGCTCAAGAACAATGCGGGCATCGTGGGCGCCGCCTACCAGGCTCATCGAGTGGAGAAACGCAAGAAGTCCTCCACGAAGTAAGGCGCCAGCCAAAGATGAACCGGCGGTGGTCCAGGCTTCCCCTCCTGGACCACCGCCGGGGTCTCATGTGTTCAAGGGACCTCGGTCCCTTGACGACTCACTTGTACGTGAGCGGCCGCTGCTTGGGTTCGGGAGCCGGCTCCTGATCCTCACGTAGCGTAGCGATAGCTTGCTCAAAGTCCTCGAGAGTCTCGAAGTCTTGATACACGCTCGCAAATCGAAGATAGGCCACTTGGTCCAGTCGGCGCAAGGGGGCAAGGATCGCCAGACCCACCCTGTGCGCGTCCACCTCCGCCGCACCGTCGGCGCGAATGGTCTCCTCGACCTCCTGCGCCAACATCGCCAGATCGTCGTCCGAGACGGGCCTTCCCTGGCAGGCCTTGCGGACGCCGGAGACCACCTTGGCCCGACTGAACGGCTCGGCGACCCCCGAACGTTTGATCACGGACAGGCTGGCGGTTTCCATCGTCGTGAAGCGGCGGCCGCAGGCCGCACACTGCCGCCTGCGGCGGATGGCGCTACCGTCGTCGAGCACTCTGGAGTCAACGACCTTGGAATCGGGGTTGCGGCAATACGGGCAGAACATGTGCTCAGCCTCGATCCTGCGCGTCAGGGTGCAGCCGCACGTCCACGGCGTCGCCGTGGGCGGGAAGATCCTCCGCGTCGGAGAGCACCCGGACATGGGCCCCAACACGGGAAAGGCCCTCATACCCGTAACGGATCTGCTGCTGAGCCCGCATGAACGTGGCCGTGTGCAGCCCGGAAGCGTGCGTGGCGGTGCCCATGGTGGGAAGCACGTGGTTGGAACCGGCGCTGTAGTCGCCCAGACTCACGGGAGAGTAAGAACCCACGAAGACGGCACCGGCGTCCGTGATCCGGTCCGCCACCGTATCCGCGTTGTCCGTGTGGATCTCCAGATGTTCCGCAGCGTAGAGGTTGGCCGCTCGAACGGCGGTGTCGAGGTCATCCACCAGCACCACGCCCGACTGGGCGCCCGTGAGTGCGGTCAGCACGCGCTCACGGTGCTTGGTGGCTGCGACCTGCCTGGCCAGCGGCTCCCTGATGGCTTCAACGAGGTCCACGGAATCCGTGATCAGGACGCTGGAGGCGTTGGGGTCGTGCTCGGCCTGCGAGATGAGGTCCGCCGCCACGAACTCCGGGTTAGCAGTGCGATCTGCAAGGACGGCGATCTCGGTGGGACCCGCCTCCGCGTCGATCCCGACCACACCCTTGAGTTGACCCTTGGCCGTGGCCACGAAGACGTTACCGGGGCCCGTGACGAGGGAAACGGGCTCCAAGGCGCGCTCCAGCCCTTCCGCCGGGTCGGCTAGAAGACCATACGCAAAGGCCGCGATCGCCTGAGCGCCACCCATGGCGTAGACCTCCTGGACGCCCAACAGTTCCGCCGCGGCCAGGATGGTGGGATGCGGGAGCCCGGAACCGTCCTTGGCCGGAGGGGAGGCCAGCGCGATCGACTTCACGCCTGCGGCCTGGGCGGGCACCACATTCATGACGACGCTGGACGGGTAGACGGCCAGACCACCCGGCACGTACAGACCGACCCTATTCACCGGGACCCAGCGCAGGGTCACCGAGGCGTCGTCGTCGAAACGGCTGGTGGTGTCCTGCGGGCGCTGAGCAACTGCAAAGGTTCTTGCGCGCTCGATGGAGGCCTCCAGCGCAACGCGGACGGCCGGATCCAGCTGAGCAAGCGCCCGCGTCATGGCCTTAGCAGGAACTCGCAGATGGGCGGGGCGCACACCGTCAAAGCGCTCGGTGAGTTCCTGGACCGCTGCCGCGCCACGTTCTGCGACCTCGGAGATGATTCCGGCCACGGCCTGTTCCGGTCCCGTGCTGTCCGCATGGCGCAGCCGAGGCAGGGAGTCCCGCAGCGTCGCATCGCTGGGGGCTGCACCGCGTAGATCGGTCACGGTCAGGAGTGTGTCGGAACTGAGTATGCTCACGCCTCCAAGGGTAGAACAGTGCAGGCGCGCGGTGATAACGCGAGTCGGCATCATGCCGCTCACGTTCCCACCCGCACCCTGCCGCTCCGGTCTCAGGAATCCAGGCAGGTGGGCCCCAAGAGCACCTTCAGGTCCCCATAAAGCGACGGATTGGGCTGGACCCTGTACTGGGAGCCCAGACGCATGATCTCCATGGAATGAGTGCCCTGCAACTTCACCCGGACCTCGGACTGCCCCGGATGGTTCCGCAGGACTTCACCCAACTGTCTCACCACGGGCTCCGTCGCCTTGTGAGTAGGCAGCGACAACACCACGGGACCCGTCCCGCCGCCCTCGACAATGTCCGGAATCCGTAGTTCCTGCGCGGAAAGCGTGATGGAGCCATCGTCTCGACGCTGGACCCGCCCCTTCACCACCACGATCAAATCCTCCGCCAACAGCGTGGCGATGGGCTGATACACCTGTCCAAAGAACATGACCTCCATGGAGCCCGAGAGATCCTCGATCTCACAGCGGGCGTAGGGATTGCCAGAGGATTTCGCCACCCTGCGCTGCAGACCGGAAATCATGCCGGCGATGCTCACGGAGTGCCCGTCAGCCGGGCCGTCGTCGGAGACCACCTTATTCACCGGCATATCCGCCTGCGCCGCCAGCATCTCGTCCAGACCCTTGAGCGGATGATCCGAGACATACAACCCGAGCATCTCGCGCTCGAAACCCAGCTTGTCTTTCTTGTCCCACTCCGGGAGGTCCGGCACGTCGATCCGTATGGATTCGTTGAGGGATTCGTCCCCCAACGCGGAGAACAGGTCGAACTGATTCACCGCCTCATTGCGCTTCAACGACACGGCTTGTTCCACGGAATCCTCGTGGATGCGCAGCAACGCCCGGCGCGTGTGGCCCAGCGAGTCGAAGGCACCCGCCTTGATCAGAGATTCGATGGTGCGCTTGTTGCAGACCACCACGGGCACCTTGGAGAGGAAGTCTGAGAAGGATTCGAAACGCCCCTTCTCCTCGCGGGCTGCCACCATGGCATCCACCACGTTGGCGCCCACGTTGCGCACGGCTCCCATGCCGAAGCGAATGTCCTTCCCCACAGGCGTGAAGGTCAACTGCGACTCGTTGACGTCCGGGGGCAGCACCTCGATGCCCATATGGCGGCACTCGTTCAAGTACAGCGCCGACTTGTCCTTGTCGTCGCCCACCGACGTCAGGAGGGCTGCCATGTACTCGGCCGGGTAGTGGGCCTTGAAGTAGGCGGTCCAGTAGGAGACCAGCCCGTAGGCGGCGGAGTGCGCCTTGTTGAACGCGTAGTCGGAGAAGGGCAGCAGGATGTCCCAGAGCGCCTTGACCGCAGCCTCTGAGTAGCCACGCTCCACCATGCCGCCGTGGAAGCCGACGTACTGCTTGTCCAGTTCCGACTTCTTCTTCTTACCCATGGCGCGACGCAGCAGGTCCGCCTGACCCAGCGAGTACCCTGCCACCCGCTGCGCAATCTGCATCACCTGCTCCTGATAGATGATCAGGCCGTAGCTGGTGCTGAGGATGTCCTTGAGGGGTTCCTCGAGTTCAGGGTGGATCGGAGTGATCTCCTGCAGGCCGTTCTTACGCAACGCGTAATTGGTGTGCGAGTCTGCGCCCATGGGCCCCGGCCGGTAGAGCGCGATGGTCGCGGAGATGTCTTCGAAGTTATCCGGCTTCATGAGCCGCAGCAGCGAGCGCATGGGGCCACCATCGAGCTGGAACACGCCCAACGTGTCACCGCGGGCCAACAGGTCGTAGGAGGCCTTGTCATCAACGCCCAGGCGTTCCAGGTCTAGCTCGTCGCCGGTGTTGAGCTTGATGTTCTCCAGGGCGTCGGAGATGATCGTCAGGTTTCGCAGGCCAAGGAAGTCCATCTTGATCAGGCCGAGGGATTCGCAGATCGGGTAGTCCCACTGGGTGATGACCTGCCCGTCCTGCAACCTGCGCATGATGGGCACCACGTCGATTACCGGGTCTGAGGACATGATCACGCCAGCTGCGTGCACACCCCACTGACGCTTCAGACCCTCCAGGCCGATGGCGGTGTCGAAGACCTTGCGGGCGTCCGGGTCCGTGCCCAGGAGTTCGCGGAAGTCCCCGGCCTCCGAGTACCGCTTGGCGTCCGGGTTCTCGATGTCTGCCAGGGAGATGTCCTTGGCCATGACGGGTTCAGGCAGGGTCTTGGTGAGGGTCTCTCCCATGGAGAACGGGAAGCCCAGCACACGCGAGGAATCCTTCAGCGCCTGCTTGGTCTTGATGGACCCGTAGGTCACGATCATGGACACCTTGTCCGCGCCGTACTTCTCGGTCACGTAGTGGATGGTCTCCGCCCGACGACGATCATCGAAGTCCACGTCGAAGTCAGGCATGGATACGCGTTCCGGGTTCAGGAAGCGCTCGAAGAACAGGCCGTGCTGCAGTGGGTCGAGGTCGGTGATACGCATGGCGTAGGCCACCATGGACCCGGCGCCGGAGCCGCGGCCGGGTCCCACCCGGACCCCGTTGTCCTTGGACCAGTTGATGAAGTCGGCCACGACCAGGAAGTAGCCGGGGAACCCCATCTTGTTGATGACGCCCAGCTCGTAGTCGGCCTGCTTACGGGAGGCCTCGGGGATGCCGTCGGGGTAGCGGTAGTGCAGCCCCTTGTCGACTTCCTTGTACAGCCAGGACGTCTCATCCTCACCGGGAGGGCAGGGGAACTTCGGCATGTACTTGCCGATGACCTCTTCGAAGTCCACATGGCAGCGTTCCGCGATCGCGAGGGTGTTGTCGCAGGCCTCGGGAAGGTCCCGGAAGAGTTCGCGCATCTCGCGAGGGGATTTGAGGTAGTAGCCGTCGCCGCTGAACGCGAAGCGGGACCCTCCCTGGTCGTAGGAGGGCTCAAGCAAGGTGGAGCCGGATTGGATGGCCAGCAGGGCCTCGTGGGCCTTGGAATCCTCGCGGTGGGTGTAGTGGAGGTCGTTGGTGGCGACCAGCGGGATCTGCAGTTCCTTGGACAGCCGCAACAGGTCGGCGCGGACCCTGGTCTCGATGGAGAGCCCGTGGTCCATCAGTTCGCAGAAGTAGTTCTCGCGCCCAAAGATGTCCTGGTACTCGGCTGCGGCGCGCTTGGCCTCCTCGTACTGGCCCAGTCGCAGCCGGGTCTGCACCTCGCCGGAGGGGCACCCTGTGGTGGCGATGATGCCCTTGGAGTTCTGGGAGATCAGTTCCCGGTCGAAGCGCGGCCATTTGCCGAACACGGAGTCTAGGGAGGCACGGGAGGCTGCTCTGGTGAGGTTCTGCCAGCCCACATTGTCCTGGGCCCACATGGTCATGTGGGTGTAGGCGCCGCCGCCGGAGACGTCGTCGGAGCGCTGGTGCTCCTCCCCCCAGCGCACACGCGTCTTGTCTCCCCTGGCCGTCCCGGGGGTCACGTAGGCCTCGATGCCCAGGATGGGATTGATGCCCGCAGCGTTGGCCTTCTTCCAGAAGTCGAACGCCCCGAAGAGATAGCCGTGGTCCGTGATGGCCATGGAATCCATGCCGAGCCGTCCCGCTTCCTCGAAGAGGTCGGAGACGCGCGCCGCCCCGTCCAGCATCGAGTACTCGGTGTGCGTGTGGAGGTGGACGAAACCGTCGTCGAGGGAGCCAGGCATACCCACCATCCTAAGACGCCCTCTCCCCCTCCGTTAGACATTAGAGCGCTCGTTTGGACACACTCGTGTCCAACGGCCGTTGGACAAAAACGTGTCCAGAACAGCGCTCGAATGTCTAACGGAGGTTAGGAGCGGAGGAGTTCGAGGGAGGAGAGCAGATCCTGCGGATACGGCGCCTCGATCTCGACGCGTTCCCCCGTGACGGGATGGTCAAACCCGAGCCGTACGGCGTGTAGCCACTGTCTGGTCAACCCCAGCTCAGCCGCCAGCGACGGGTCGGCCCCGTACTGCTGGTCGCCGACCAGGGGACGATGCAGCGCGGAAAAATGAACCCGGATCTGATGCGTCCGGCCGGTTTCCAGGTGCACTTCGACGAGGCTGGCACGCCCATACGCCTCCAACAGCTCGTAGTGCGTCACCGCGGGGCGCCCGTCCTCCACCACCGCGAACCTCCACGAGGCCCCGGGATGCCGGCCGATGGGCGCGTCGATGGTCCCCTTGAGTGGTTCCGGGAGACCCTGCACCACCGCGTGATAAACCTTGGTTGGGGTGCGGTCGTGGAAGGCTCGTTTAAGTCCTGAGTAGGCGCGTTCCGACTTAGCGACGACCATGCAGCCACTGGTGCCGACGTCGAGGCGATGCACAATCCCCTGGCGTTCCTGCGCACCGGATGTGGCGATCGAGATCCCCTGGGCCACCAGCTGCCCCGACACGGTGGGCCCCACCCACCCGTTGGACGAATGAGCCGCCACACCGACCGGTTTGTCAATCACGACGAGATCGTCGTCCTCGTAAAGCAACTCCAAGTCGATCACGTGCTCTTCCTCCCATCCTCTGTCCTCCGGTGGCGTGACACTCACCAGCGTCCCGTCTGCTGGCACCCTGGCTTTCCCGCTCTTCTGAGCCGGTTCCAGGGTCACTCGCCCGTCCTTGATCCAGGTGCCAGCCTGGGTCCGTGAGACCCCAGCCAGTTCCGCCACGATCAAGTCAAGACGGTCCGCCCTCACGTCCTCACCGACGCGGACGGAGAGTCTCTGCGGCGCGGATTCCGGCCCGTGAGCTGTGGTGCTCATACGTCACTGCCCGACGGCGTGTGGGCGCCGCCCGCGGCATCGTCGGCTGCTCCGTCGACCGCGCTATCTGCCGCGGAGACAGGCCCGTCCTCCGGGTCGTCATCGCGTGAACGCTGTCCGTCCAGCGGGACGCCGAACCACAGCAACAACACGATCGAAATCATGGAGAGCACGATGAAGGAATCGGCAACATTGAAGATCGCGAAATTACCGATGGAGATGAAGTCCACCACGTGGCCGTGGCCAAAGGACGGCTCACGGAAGAGCCTGTCCGTCAGATTGCCCAACGTTCCAGCCAAGAGGCCACCCAAAGCCAGTCCCCAACGACGGTTCCGTGCCTTGGGCAGCAGGAATACTGCGACGGCCACGGCGACCAACACCATGAAGATCGTGAAGATCCAGGTGTAGTCCTCCCCCAAGGAGAAGGCGGCACCCGAGTTGCGGATCGAGTACCACCGGGCCAGTCCGGGGATCACGTCGATGCTCTCGTAGAGATCCATCTTGGTCACCACGAGGTACTTGGTGAACTGGTCAAGCCCATACCCCAGGACGAGAACGAGGCCGGCCAGCCCCAGAGCTGCCCCTCGACCTGTTCGCTGCTGATTCATGGGTGCTGACCCTCCTGAGGATCGGGCTGGAAGATGTGATTGCGTCCGGGACAGAGCACGACGGCGGCACCTAGTCGCGGTGCCGCCGTCGTTTGAGAATCGTGAGAGGCTCGGTGCCGGATCAGTTGTCCAGCGGGCCGGGCTCGTCTGCCATGGACGGTGAGGACTCGAGGTCGTTCAGCTGTCCCTGAATGTAGCTGGTCAGTCGCGAGCGGTAGTCGCGCTCGAAGCCACGCAGCTTGTCGATCTGGGTCTGCAGCGTAGACTTCTTGCTCTCGAGGTCGGCCAACGTCTTCTGACGGGTCTCCTCTGCCTGCTTCGTGGTCTTTTCGGCATCGGTTTCTGCCGTTGCCACGAGGTTCTTGGCCTTAGTTTCGGCTTCTGCCACCAGGCTCTTGGACTGGCTTTGAGCCTCTGCGACCAGTCGATCGCGCTCGCTGGCACCCTGAGCCACGTAGTCGTCGTGCACCTTCTGCGCCATGGCCAGCAGACCATTGGCGCTGGTGGCGTCTCCGCCAGCTGCAGCCGGGGCGGCGGCAGCGGGGGCTTCCACGACCTCGGGCTCCGGGGCGGGGGCCTCGGGAGCGGGCACGGGTTCTGACGGCTGCTCGACGGCGGGTTCTGCGACGGCCACGGGTGCGGGCACCTCGACCTCGGCCTCGGGGGCCTGGTCAGCGGCAGGAGCGGCAGCGCCGCCCTGAGCCAGCTGCGCACGCAGCTCGTCGTTTTCCTTGTTGAGTCGGCGCAGTTCCTCGACGACCTCGTCCAGGAAGTCGTCGACCTCGTCCTGGTCGTATCCCTCACGGAACTTGGTCGGCTGGAAACGCTTGTTGACTACGTCATCTGGCGTCAGTGCCATCGGGTCACCTCGATAGTTGGTACGTTCAGCGATGTCTGGTCCACCGACATGGTATCTGTTCGGTGCCCACACGAACCATCACCGCTGTGCCGGTCCGCTGCATCCACTGTATAACGATTCTGTCTCACTCTCGCGAAAGAGGAGACATTGGTCATATTAATCAGACTGGGATGGTGGTGCCCAATCGCCACACGATCCGTTGCAGGATGGTCACCACGAAGAACACCACGATGAAGGAGAGATCCAGCCGGATTCCACCCAAGTTCAGGGGTGGAATGATTCTCCTGACCCATCCGAGCGGCTTGTCCGTGGTCCCGTAGACCACCGAGGCCAGCACGAGCGCCGCCCCGCGTGGTCGCCACCGACGCGCAAACATCTGAATGAAATCCAGCACGATTCTGGCCATCAATACCAGGACCAAGACACCCAGAAGAATGTAGATGGTTCCGAAGATCATGTCTCCCACAGTGATTGACTCGCGTCAGCTCTGATTGAACAGCGAGTCGTCCTCGTGACCGGCAAGGTCCTCTCCAAGGACCTCGACGCCGGCAGGGGAAAGCAGGAAGACCTTGTTGGTCACTCGCTCGATGTTTCCGCGCAGAGCGAAGATCAGGCCAGCCGAGAAGTCGACGAGGCGCTTGGCCTCGGCCTCACCCATGTCGGTGACGTTCATGATGACGGGGATACCGTCCCGGAAGCTCTCACCGATGATTTTGGCATCGGAGTACGAGCGTGGGTGGACGGTGGTGATCTGGCGCAACTGAGTGTCCTCTTCCGACGCGGCCACAGCTCGCTTGATAGGAGTCACAGGCGCACGGAACTCGGTGGCCTGCTCCCGCGCGGGCTCGGACGCCTCGTCGGCGTTCTCTACGGCGCGGGGTGCACGGGACACCTCGGGCTCTGCATTCTGGGGCTCGACCGCGACCTGAGTCCGCACGCGTTGCGGCGTTTCTGGCGCTGCGGCGTCCTGGGCTTCCTCACCTTCGGCGAGGCCCAAGTAGATCATGGTCTTGCGGAGTGCTCCTGGCATAGCGGTCTCCTGTTCGATTACAACGGGTGCGCGGCACGGTCTGTACGTCACCGCACTCCTCGAAACTACAGCACTGAGGGGCGCGGCCCCAGGACTTCTGTGCCGATCCGTAGGCGTGTCGCGCCAATCGCAACGGCTTCCTCCAGATCATGGCTCATCCCTGCGGAGATTCCGGTGGCCTCCGGATGCTCCTTGGTCAGGGTCTCCGACAGCTGCGCGAGTCGCTCGAACGCGGCTCTAGGATCCTCGCCCAGGGGAGCCACGGCCATGACTCCGCGAAGATCCAGGTGCGGGGACGCTGCCACGGTCTGCGCCAGTTGCATCAGCCCGGAGGGAGCCACTCCCCCGCGCGCGGCGTTGGGGTCCTCACTCCGGGTCACCTCCTGGCGTAGATCGACCTGCAGGTACGCCCCCACTCGCACCTGCGTTTGGGTCGCCTGCTCGGAACGCGTGGCAGCACCTTCTAAGGCGGTCACCAACGAGGCGCGGTCCACCGAGTGGATCTCGCGCGAGAACCGCAGTACCTTGGCGGCCTTCTTGCTCTGCAGCTGGCCAATGAAGTGCCAGGTCAGATTGGTCCCTGCCGCGGAGACCTCCGCCGCCTTGGGTCCCGCCTCCTGTTCACGGTTCTCCCCGACCTCGGTGACGCCGAGCCCCGCCAGCGCCAAGACATCCGCTGCAGGGTGGAACTTGGTGACCACGATGAGCTGGGGAGCCGAGGTGCGGCCCGCTGCGAGCGTGGCCGCCTCGATCCGTGCCTTCACCTTGACCAAGGCGTTGCGCAGTTCCTCCACGCGTTCCGGCGTGCCTGGCTGGTACATCTTCGATTCTCCTCGAGCTGGGACGTGGCCCGGTTCAGGCGCCGCGCTCAGTGGCACCGATCTTGTCTCGACGGCGGCGCTGTTCACGGTAACCGCAGCGCCAGCGAGCCGTTGCGTTGGGTGAGGTCTCCTCCTCTGTAGGAGAAGTACGCCTCATCGGTCAGAGTGCAGGCCCGTTCCCTGTGGGTCAGCACTCCCAGTGCACGCAATTCGTGTTCCGCGGCCCCCGAAAGATCCAGCGACGCCGTGCCCCACGAGGTTCTCGCCGAGATACCCGGCCTCAGGCTCTCGGCTTCAGCCGCCATGTCGGCAGGTACTTCGTAACAGTCCGCGCAGATGCTGGGCCCCACCCATGCCTCGAGCCGCCGCGCCCCAGCCGCGACGAGTCGCTGGGCGGTATTGGTCAGGATGCCGGCCAGCAGACCACGACGTCCGGCGTGTGCCACGGCAGACATCAGGCCGCCCTCGACCGGACCGGCTGCCGCGAACACCACGGGCACGCAGTCAGCTGTGAGCACCACAGGCACCGTGTTTGCTTGAAAGTCCACCAGCGCGTCCGCTTCGGGAATCGTGCCCTCCACGGGGGTGGTCACGATGGCCACGTCAGCTGAGTGAACTTGCGACATCCTGCGCAGGGCGGTGGGGTCGAATCCGGCCGCGTGGGCCACCCCCTGGACCACGGTCCGGGCCGCCTCTTGACGTCCCACCCTGTTCAGGTCCCCGTCCGTTGTCCCCGTGAAGACGGCCGCGAGGCCGGGGTGCAGTTCGAAGCGTCTGAGCTTCATGACTGCACCGCCGGCCTCACAACGTGCGGTGAACCAGTCACCGTTTACTTCAAGAAGTCGGGGACGTCGAGATCGTCACCGCCACGGCGCAGCTCAGGCTCGGAGATATCCGGGTTGTCGTCGGCCTCCTCGACCAGGCTGGCCGGAACCGGCGCCATGCCCGACGAGAGCGGGACGGTTCCCAGCGGCAGTCCAGTAGCCGCTGCGGACGGCGCCTCCGGCGCCGACGGGGCCGAGGCCACCGCGGCGGAGGGCGCAGAGGGGCGAGGCGTGGCGGGGGCCGACGTCATGTCCACCTGGTCGAACCCGGCCGCGATCACCGTCACGCGGACTTCGTCGCCCAGAGCATCGTCGATGACGGTACCGAAGATGATGTTGGCTTCCGGATGTGCCACTTCCTGCACCAGGCGTGCCGCCTCGTTGATCTCGAAGAGACCGAGGTCGGAGCCGCCCTGGATGGAGAGCAGGACACCGTGAGCGCCGTCGATGGAGGCCTCCAGCAGCGGGGAGGCGATGGCCAGTTCCGCAGCCTGCACGGCGCGGTCCTCGCCGCGGGCGGAGCCGATACCCATGAGCGCCGACCCTGCACCCTGCATCACAGACTTCACGTCGGCGAAGTCAAGGTTGATGAGGCCGGGCGTGGTGATCAGGTCGGTGATGCCCTGCACACCGGAGAGCAGCACCTGGTCTGCGGAGCGGAACGCATCCATCATCGACACGTTGCGATCGGAGATGGAGAGCAAGCGGTCGTTCGGGATCACGATGAGCGTGTCGACCTCGTCGCGCAGGGCATCGATACCGGATTCGGCGGAGTTCGCGCGGCGGCGACCCTCGAAGGTGAACGGACGTGTCACCACGCCGATGGTGAGTGCTCCGAGGGAGCGGGCGATGCGTGCCACGACGGGAGCGCCACCGGTTCCGGTGCCGCCGCCCTCACCTGCGGTCACGAAGACCATGTCGGCACCCTTGAGTACCTCCTCGATCTCCTCCTCGTGGTCCTCTGCCGCTTGACGCCCCACGTCGGGGTTGGCGCCGGCACCGAGTCCGCGAGTGAGTTCACGGCCCACGTCGAGCTTCACGTCAGCATCCGACATCAGCAGCGCCTGCGCATCGGTGTTGATCGCGATGAATTCGACGCCACGCAGGCCGACCTCGATCATGCGGTTGACGGCGTTGACCCCGCCGCCGCCGATGCCGACGACCTTGATCACGGCGAGGTAGTTCTGTGGAGCTGCCACGGCTTGCGTCCTTAGGTTTGATGAAGAATCTGATCCCGATCGAGACTTTTGAGTAAACCTTCAACCGCTACTTTAGGGTTGAGGGATTGTCAAGGTCTCGCCTACTGAAGTTAACCGGGCAACAGGCACCCGGGGCAATTGGCGGCGCGGCGTGTCGCCGTATCCGTTCAACTTGTCATCGTGTGACGGGCCTGGACGGAGTCGAGACATCGATGGTCTTGTCCTTCGGACCGCCCTGTGCCAACAGCGTCTGCAGCGCCGCGGCCTTGAGCACCCCTTCCGAGGAGTCACCCCAGACCACCTTGCGCGAGTCCTGCAGTGTGAAGGTCACCGAGTCCACGCTACCGGCACCCGCGCTCTCGAGCTTGGAGAGCACATCGGTGGGCAGCTGGGCCAGCGCATGGATCACCGTGTCGAAGATCTTCCCGTCCGCGTCCTCTGCGGAGAGGTTCACCACGGGGAGCTTGCGAGTGTCATCCTGAGAGATCCGCTTGAGCTTGGCGCCGTTATCCCCCACCAGGTAGAGCGACTGCCCCTCCTTCAGCACCGCGACCTCGCGATATTCCACCACGGTCACCGTGACCGAATGGGCACCACGCAGGCCAAGCCGGAGGTCACGGATGGCGGGTTCGTCTGCCAACAGGCGTTCCACCTGCTCCGTGGACACCTTCGCCATGGGCTGCCCTTCGAGAGGTTGCAGCAAGGTCCGGATTTTGGCTTCATCGGCCAGACGGGTGCCTTCGACCTTGACCGAGGTCACCTTCAGGACCGGCGTGAGGTAGAGCAGCACCAGAACCAGGCCCAACACCACGACGATGCCGGCCGCCACCAGCCACCGCACCAGTCGATGACGGCGACGCACCGGTAACCGGGTGACGCCGGGGACCAGTTCCTGACTCATGACTCGGAGCCCGGACCCTCTGCCGCCATCAGAGCAGCAAGGATCAGTGTCCCTTGATGGGTCACGTCGCCTGCCCCGATCGTCATGATCACGTCGCCTGGCCGTGCTCCGGCTGCGACTGCAGCAGCCGCGGACTCTGCGGGCACCACTGTGGCGTGCGGCCCGGCGGAACGAGCCACGAGCTGCGAATCCACACCGGGGATGGGTTCCTCCCTGGCCGGGTAGATCGGCAGCAGGTGCACCGTGTCAGCGGTGGCCAGCGCCTCGCCGAACTCGCGGTGGAAGGCCTGAGTCCGCGTGAACAGGTGCGGCTGGAAGAGCACGTGCACTCGCGCATCGCCCGCCACATCCCGGGCGGCCTTCAAGGCAGCCCGGACCTCGGTGGGATGGTGCGCGTAATCGTCGTAGACGCGGACGCCGTCATGTTGACCGCGCAATTCGAAACGTCGCGCAGCGCCCCTGAATCCGGCCAGCCCGTCCAAGGCCGCCTGCGCGTCCAGGCCCAGGTCCCGCCCCACGATGTAGGCCGCTGCCGCGTCCAATAGATTATGGTCACCAGGCACAGCCAGACTCAACGTGTGCTCACCGTCCTCATCCCGCAACGTCGCCGTGGAAGACAGTCCCGTATGGTCGGCAGCGCTGAGCCTCACATCGGCCGAAGCCGAGAAGCCATAGGTGCGCACCCTGACGTCCGGCCGTGCCTCGCGCAGCCGTGCTGCGGCAGCACTCGCGCCAGCGTCGTCGGCGCACGCCACCAGTAGCCCCCGCGCGGGCAGCAGATCCGCGTAGAGATCGAAGGCCTCGTGGACGGCGGCCTCCGTCCCGTAATGGTCCAGGTGATCTGCCTCAACATTGGTGATGACCGCGATCTTCGGCCGGTAATTGAGGAAGGACCCGTCAGACTCATCGGCCTCGGCGACGAAGGCCTGCCCGGATCCGAGCGCGGCGTTGGTCCCAAGGTCCGGGATCGGGGCCCCGATGGCAAAAGTGGGCTCCTGACCCGCTGCAGACAGCATCACAGCGATCATGGAACTCGTGGTGGTCTTCCCATGCGTCCCGGCCACGGTGATACCCAGCCGTCCCGTCATCAAGGCGGACAGCGCTTGAGAACGATGCAGGATCCGCAACCCCAGCTCCTGGGCCCGGCGTAGTTCCACGTTGTCCGGTTTGATCACCGAGGACACCACGACCGTGTCGGCGTCCGCAACGTGACCAGCATCGAAGCCGACGAACACCGACGCGCCTGCCGCCTCCAGTTCCTTCAGAACGGGCAAATCCTTCGCGTCCGTCCCCGAGACCTTCAGGCCCTCTGCAAGGAAGAGCCTCGCCACGGCGGACATGCCCACGCCGGCGATCCCGAGCAGATGCACGTGTCCCAGCTCGTCCACTGCGGCGGGTTCCTGACCAGCGAGATCCTCGCTAGCTGCCTGGTTCATCGATTCTTCTCCTCGTGTGTCCCTGCATCGCCGGCGCCAGCAGCGCCACGCGCCGCGTCCAGGATGAGCTGCGCCATGTCCTGTGCCGCATGGGGTCTGCCGAAGGCCGCGGCGGCCCGCGACATCTCTTCCAGCCGTTGGGTGTCCCCGAGGATGGCCAGCACGGTCCGTGCCAGCCAGTCCGGGGTCAGGTCCTTGTCCTCCACCATCACGGCGCCTCCGGCGTCCGCCAATGGCGCACCGTTGAGTTTCTGTTCTCCGTTGCCGAAGGGCAGCGGCACCAAGATCGAAGGAAGTCCCACAGCGGCGATCTCGCAGACGGTACCTGCCCCAGAACGGCACAGCAGGAGGTCCGCAGCGGCATAGGCATCCTCCATACCGTCCACGTATTCCACCTGGAGGTATCCGGGGACCGTCAGCGGTTTCCCTTCCTCACCCAGGACCTGTTTGCCGTGTCCGGTGATGTGCAGCACCTGGATACCGGCCGCAGTGATCGCCGTGATGGCCCCCTGGAGCGCACGGTTCACCGAAGCTGCACCGGAGGAGCCGCCGGTCACCACCAAGGTCGGTTTCTGCTGGTCAAGTCCAAAGCGTTCGCGGGCTCCGGCTCGGCCAGCCGCGCGGTCGAGGGAAGCGATGGCGGAGCGCATGGGCATGCCGACGATGCGTGCTCCGGGCAGGCCGGTCCCGTCGAAGGCTGCCCCGACCACGGCCGCGTGCTTTGCGCCCACCTTGTTCGCCAGGCCGGCCCGCACGTTGGCCTCGTGGACCACGACGGGCACGTTCGCCTTCTGTGCAGCGTTGTAGACCGGGGTGCAGACGTAGCCGCCCACGCCCACCACGACGTCGGCAGCTGCCCGTGCCAGGATGTCGCGTGCCTGACGCTTCGCCTTCAGCCAGCGTGCCGGGAAGCGCAGTGCGTCGAGGTCCGGACGCCGTGGCGCCGGAGCCCGCTCCACGAGTTCCAGCGGGTAACCGGCCGCAGGCACCAGCCTGGTCTCCAGTCCGCTACTGGTCCCGACGACGGTGATCCGGGCCCCCGGTTCCAGGTCGCGGATCGCATCGGCCATGGCCAACAGCGGCGAGACGTGTCCTGCGGTTCCGCCTCCCGCCATGACGATGGAGACTTGCTTGCTCATGCCTTGCCTTCCGGTGAAGTCTTGACGGATTGCGTCAGGGGCGGGACCCCGTTGCGGATCTGGTCGCGGGCGGCATTGAGCACGAGGCCCACCGCCAGCAGACACGCGAGCAACGAGGAACCACCATACGAGATGAACGGCAGGGTCACACCTATGACCGGCACCAGTCCGGTGACCATGCCCATGTTGATGAAGGCCTGCCCACCCAGCCAGGCGATGACGCCGGCGGTGAGGACCCGTACAAAGAGGTTCTGGGAGCGGTGCGCAACGCGATACATGCTGACCACCAGCACGATGAAGAGCACCACGACGGCCAAGGTCCCGATCAGGCCCAGTTCCTCCCCGATGATGGAGAGGATGAAGTCGTTCTGGGCCTCGGGGATATAACTCCACTTGGACCGGGATTGGCCCAGGCCGACGCCGAACCAGCCGCCGGAGGCCAGCGCGTACTTGGCCTGCATGGTCTGCAATCCGGTCCCCATGGCGTCGTCGGCCCCGCCACGACCCAACCAGGAATTGATCCGTAGCAGCCGGTTGGGGCTGATCACGGCCATCACCAGGACCCCGAGCACGGCGGCAGCCCCGGCCAGCCCGAAGATCCACTTGGGTGCCCCGCCTGCCCACAGCAGGGTGAACAGAATCAACAGCACGATCATGGCCGTACCCAGGTCGTGTTCCAGCAAGATCAGCCCCACGACCACCGCGCCGACGGGGAACAGGACCGGAATCACGGTGTGCGACCACCGATCCAGAAGTTTCTCCTTGGTGGCGAAGACGCTGGCCGACCAGAGGATCAGAGCCAACTTGGCGAACTCGGAGGGCTGGATACCCACCGGCCCCACCTGGATCCAGTTCTGGTTTCCCAGCACGTTCTTGCCGATCCCTGGGATCAGCACGGCGACGAGCAGGATCCCTGCCAACACCAACGCGGGCCAGGCCAGACGCTTGAGCAGCCTGGGCGAGATGAGCGCCATGCCGAACATCAGCACGAGCCCTACCGCCCCGAAGATCGCCTGTTTGGCGAAGAGGGAGTACGGATCACGGTTGGCGCTGATGTACTCCACCGCGGAGGAGGAGAGCACCATGACCATCCCGATGCAGGTGAGGATGGTGGTGGAGATGATGATCAGGTAATAGGCCGTTCGGATCCCGGCAGCGTCGGTGGATTCGATCCTGTCCCACTGCCGCCGCAGAAAGGGGGTCTTGGGGGCCTCCCCCTGGGTGGTTGGACGTTGTCTACGTGCCACTCGCGCTGCCTCCCTCCTCATGACGGCTCGTGCCTGTCTTCCCCGCGTATCCAATCAGTACTGCATCCTGCTCACTCGGATCCGGAGACCCCTTGGCTCTTTGCCACGTGCTCAGCCACTGCCGCGGCGAAGGCGTGTCCACGGTGCGCGTAGGAAACGAATTGGTCCATGGAGGCCGACGCTGGCGCCATCAGCACGGTGTCGCCCGCCTCTGCCCGGTCGGCCGCGGCGGCCACGGCACGACGCATGACCTCGTCCCCCAGCGCGGTCTTGTCCGCGGCGTCGGGAAGCGGCCCTTGGTCGGCGATGTCCACCACCGGGACGTCTGGTGCGTGTCGGTTCAATGCGGCGACCAGAGCTGCATCATCGGTACCGATGAGCACCACAGCGCGGAATTGATGGGCGTGGGAACGGATCAGGTCCTCGTACTCCACGCCCTTGGCCAGACCGCCCGCGATCCAGACGATGGAGGGGAAGGCGGAGAGTGACGCGTGAGCAGCGTGAGGATTGGTGGCCTTGGAATCGTCGATCCAGCGCACCCCGTCCACGTCGGCCACGACCTGGATCCGGTGTTCGCCTCGGTCGTAGTGGCGCAGTCCTTCCTGCACCGCCGTGGCGGGAACACCGGCCGCACGGGTCAGCGCCGCAGCCGCCAAGGCATTGGCTACCGTGTGCCGTGGCGCCGGATCGCCGAGGTCCGCCAGCGTCGCCAGTTCGGCTGCCGAACTCTGCCGCTGTTCGATGTAGGCGCGATCCACCAGGAGTTCGTCGACGACGCCCAATTGTGAAACGGCGGGCACCTGGGTCGTGAAGCCGATGGCCCTGCAGCCCTCCACGACGTCGGCATCCTCCACCATCTTCACGGTGGCGGCGTCCTCCGCGTTGTAGATCGCGGCGACCTGAGCCCGTTCATGGATCTTGGCCTTGGCCGCGGCGTAGCCCGCGAAGGAACCGTGCCAGTCGACGTGGTCCTCCGCGAGGTTAAGGACCACGGAAGCCAGGGGTGAGAGCGAGTAGGTGTGTTCCAGCTGGAAGCTGGACAACTCCACCGCGAGCACGTCATAGCCGTCGGGTTCACGCACCACATCCAGCACGGGCGTACCGACGTTGCCGCAGGCCACGGCCCGCAGCCCTGCTCGGCGCAGGATCTCCTCGGTCATCGTGACCGTGGTGGTCTTGCCGTTGGTTCCGGTGATGCACAGCCACTGCGGAGCCGGACGTCCCGCTCTGGTCTGCACCCGCCAAGCGAGTTCGATCTCGCTCCAGATCGGCACGGCTTCCGCTCGGGCTTGCGTCAGGACGGGATGGCTTGGCCGCCAGCCGGGGGAAACCACCAGCAGATCGGGGCGTTCACCGTCCACATCTGGCAGGGTCGCAGTGTGTTGCGTCCCCAGCCATACGTCTAGCGCACCCACGATCTTCAGTGTGTCCGCACGATTGCGATGGTCCTCGTTGTCCGTGCCATCCACGACCAGCACCCGGGCGCCGAGTTCGATCAAAGTATCTGCTGCGGCGAAGCCGGAGAGCCCCAGCCCAGCGACGACGACCCGCAGCCCGGCCCAATCGGACTCCCACCGCGTCAGGGAGGAAAGATCGCGAGCCATCAACGCACCAACCAATCAAGATAGAACAGGCTCAGACCCAGCACCACGAAGAGCAATCCGAGCAGCCAGAAGCGGACCACCACGAGCGACTCCGGCCAGCCCTTGAGCTCGAAATGATGCTGAAGGGGAGCCATGAGGAAGACGCGTTTGCCCTTGGTCACCTTGAAGTAGCCGACCTGGATGATGACGGAGAGGGAGATGATCACGAACATGCCTGCGATGATCACCAACAGGAGTTCGGTGCGGCTGAAGATCGCGAAGGCGCCGACCGCGCCACCCAGCCCGAGCGAACCGGTGTCTCCCATGAAGATCTTGGCCGGTTTGGTGTTCCACCAGAGGAAACCGGCCAACGCACCGACCAGGATGACGGCGATGAGCGCGAGGTCCAACGGATCTCGGGTGTCGTAGCAGGCTTGGGCCGTTGACCGGGAGTTCCCGCAGGCCTGAGAGTTTTGGAAGACGCCGATGAGCGCGTAGGCGCCAAAGACCGCCATGGAGATGCCGGTGGCGAGACCGTCGAGTCCGTCGGTGAGGTTCACACCGTTGGTGGTGGCGGTGGAGATCAGATTGGCCCAGATCACGAACAGGATCACGCCGATCACCGGACCCGCGAACGCCAGGTCCAGCCATGGGATGTCCCTGGCCCAGGAGATGTTCAGCGAGGCGGGCGTCTGCCCACGGTCGTTGGCAAAGTTCAACGCGAGGATGGCGAAGGCCACTCCGACAACGCCCTGGCCAATGATCTTCTGCCACGGAGTCAGGCCCAAGGAGCGTTCATGGGAGATCTTCGCGAAGTCGTCAAAGAACCCGATCAGGCCCATGCCGCCCATCAGGAAGAGCACCAGGAGACCGGAGACGGACACCCCCGGAGCCTGTTCCCGGGTGAGCACCATGATCAGATGCGTCAGGAAATAGGCGACGATCACGGCCACGAGGAAGAGCGCCCCGCCCATGGTGGGCGTGCCGCGCTTGGACTCGTGGGACTGCGGGCCGTCGTCACGGACGAACTGACCGTAGCTGCGGCGCTGAAGAAATTTGATGAACAGTGGGGTGCCGAACAAGGACAATACGAGTCCCAGGACACCGCCGATGACCAACATGAGCATGGTTCTAGCCTTCCTGGGATCCCGAACCGGCCACTCGCTGCCCCAAGGCGGCCAGCCCGGAGGCGTTCGAGGACTTGAACAGGACGATGTCGCCTGGTTCCAGCCTGGAGCTGAGGTAGTCGTAGGCCTCGTCCGTGGTCTCGACGAACGCTGCTTCGTCCCCCCAGGACCCTTCCATGACGGCTGCGTTATACGTCGGTTTGGCGCCCGAGCCGATCACCAGTGTCTTCGAGATGTTCATCCTGACCACCAGGCGCCCCAAGCGGTCGTGTTCACTCACTCGGTCCTCGCCAAGTTCACGCATCTCCCCGATGACGGCCCAGGTCCGACGTACGCGCCCCTCGCGATCGGGCCGGCCGAGCACCGCCAAGGTCTGCAGGGCAGCGAGCATGGATTCCGGGTTGGCGTTGTAGGCGTCGTTGATGACGCTGACCCCATCGGGGCGTTCCGTACGTTCCATCCGGAAACGGGAGTCCGGGCCCTGTCCGTCCAGGGCGGCAGCCACGTCAGCTGCGGGCACGTCGAGGGCGATGCACGCCGCGGCGGCGGCCAGGACGTTGTGCAGATGGTGTCGTCCGATCAGTCCCGAACGCAGGGGGAAGTCCCCCTGCCCCTGAACCCGCAACGTGAATTCCGGGTGGCCTTCATCATCGAGGGTCACATCCACGGCCCGCACCTGGGCGCTCTCGGACTCGCCGAAGCCAAGCACCGCAGCATCCGTGCGCTCGCGCATGGCCCACACCCTGGCGTCGTCCACGTTGAGGACGGCCACACCGTCGCCGGAGAGCGACTCGACGAGTTCGCCCTTCGCCGCCGCGATGTTCTCCACCCCACCGAACTCACCGACGTGGGCCGTGCCCACCATCAGCACCACGCCGACATCGGGTTTCACGATGTCAGCGAGGTAGGCGATGTTCCCGACGTGGGTTGCCCCCATCTCAGCCACGAGGTAGTCCGTGGACTCCGTGGTCTCGAAGACGGTCAGGGGCAGGCCCACTTCTCCGTTGTAGGAATTGAACGGTTTGACGGTCTCACCGCGCGTGGCGAGCACTGCCGCGATCAGATCTTTGGTGGTGGTCTTACCGGCCGAACCGGTGACGCCGACCACCTTCAGTCCCTCATGGGCACGAACTCGCTTCACCACTTCCGTAGCGAGGTCCTTCAAAGCGAAGACCACGTCCTCCACGATGACTGCCGGGGCCACACCACCGTCTTCCGCCTCGGTCTCCCGTTGGGCCAGGATCAGCGTGGCACCAGCGGCGAGCGCCTGCGGAATGAACACGTGTCCGTCGGTGACCTCGCCAGGTTTCGCGACGAAAAGGGCCCCTCGGGACACGTCACGAGAATCCGTGGTGACCGAATAGATAGTGCTGTCTGGGTCGGCGCTCGAGGAGAGTCGGCCATGCGTGATGGCGGCGATCTCGGCCGTCGTGAGTGTGATCATGACTGGGCCGATCCTACTCCGTCTGCAGCCCCTGATCGCTGTTCGCCGCCCTGGGCGGCGAAGGCCTTGGCTAGTTCCTCTCGGTCGTCCAGGGCCAGGTTCACGCCGGCGACCTCCTGGAACACCTCGTGACCGCGTCCGGCCACGAGGATCACGTCATCGGGTCCAGCCATGGTCACCGCCTCCTGAATGGCCCGCGCCCGCGGGGCCACTTCGATAACGGTCGCCTTGGTCCCGGCCGCACGGGCTCCGTCCGCCACCTGAACGCGAATCGCTGAGGGGTCCTCGGCGTGCGGATCGTCGTCCGTGACGATGACCACGTCGGCGTGTTCCGCCGCGAGCGCACCCATGATGGGGCGCTTCGTAGTGTCGCGTTCGCCGGTGGCCCCGAAAACCACGATCTTGCGTCCGCCGCTCACCTCAAGGCTGTCCAGTGCGCGAACCAGCGCGTCCGGGTTGTGAGCAAAGTCCACGACCGCCGTGGGGTAACAGTGAACCACCTGCATGCGCCCGGGCACCTGAGGGGTGAGGGCGTCGAGGTTGGAGTGCAGCAAGCGCGCCAATTCCTCGGCATCCGTCCCGCCGACCAGCAGCATGCTCAGGGCCAGCGCTGCATTGGAGACATTGAACGAACCCGGCAGTCCGGTCCTGGCCGCCAGCCGCAGCCCGTCCGGGCCCAACAGCGTGAACGACGATCCGAGGCCGTCCTTGGCGACGTCGATGACGACGTAGTCCGCCGTTCCGATCTCTCCGCCTGCACCGTGTCCGGTGGAAAGGGTTGCCGTCCGCACGCCCACGGTGCGGCTGGTCTTGGCCAAGGACGTTCCCCAGCGGTCATCGACCGTCACCACGGCCGCCTGCGAGTACCGCGGCGTGAAGAGCTCGGCCTTGGCCGCGAGGTATTCCTCCATGGAGCCGTGCAGATCCAGATGGTCCTGAGTGAGGTTGGTGAACCCTGCCACGGCGAAGCGCAGTCCGGCCACGCGCTGGAAGGAAAGCGAGTGGGAGGAGACCTCCATCGCGGCGCTGGTGACACCGGACTGCCCCATACGTGACATCAGGCCGTGCAGCTGCGGCGATTCTGGGGTGGTCAGCACCGACGGGATGGCGGTGTCCCCTGCCAGGATCTCGATGGTGCCGATGAGTCCTGTTGTCTCCCCGGCGGAACTCAAGAGGTGACGCAGCATGTACGTTGTGGTCGTCTTGCCGTTGGTCCCCGTCACCGCATAGGTCGTGGGCGCCAGCTCTGCGCTGCCGTACACGGTCTGCGACACGGCGCCCAGGACCGCGCGGGGGTCCTCGACGACCACGGCGGGCAGGTCGGAACTCTCCCCGACGATCTCCGCGCCGGCCACATCGGTCAGCACTGCCACCGCGCCCCGAGCAGCAGCCTGCTCCGCGTAGCGGGCACCGTGAGTGTGGCCGCCGGGCAGTGCGGCGTACAGGTCCCCGGCCTGCACGGCACGCGAGTCGAGGCAGACACCCGAAACCACGACGTCGGGCACAATGTCCGACGGCGGCGCGCCCGCGGCGCGGGCCACGTGGGTTAGCCGCACGCTCAGCGGGTTCGCGGGCCGGAAGCCGCGCTCGAGTTCACCGACCTGGGCATGCGGATCGGTTCCGCTCTGATTCTCAGACACTGAAGGTCCTCACCATCCATATTTCTGGTTCTCACCGACGAACCCGTCGTAGGACTCGGACTTCGAGTTCTCCGGCGGCACCGAATTCTTACTCAAACTGGCAGACATGATCTTCTTGAACGTGTCACCCACCGTCCAGTCCCGCCAGTAACCCTGCGGGTGCTGCATGGTCACGGCCACCAGGTATCGCGGGTTATCGATCGGGGCCATCCCGATGAAGGAGGACGTGTGCTGGTTAAACTTCCCGTCCGTGCCCTGCGCCTGAGCGGTACCTGACTTTCCGCCCACCCGGTAGCCGTCGATCTGCATCAGGGTCGACGTCCCGTAGTCCACGACGCCTTCCATCAGCCGCCGCATCTCCTTGGACGTCTTCGCTGAGATCACCCGCTGCGTCTTGGCGGGTTCCACCTCGTGTTCCGTCCCGTCGGCATCGATGTAGGCATCGATCAGGGTCGGGGAGATCTGGATGCCGTTATTCCCCAAGGCCTGGTAGATGCTGGCCAAGTGAACCGTGGTCTGGGTGTATCCCTGACCGAACATGGTGGTCAGGCGCTGACGCCGCTCCCAGTCCTGCGGCTGGGCCAGGATTCCGGCGTTCTGACCGGGGAGACCGATATCGATCTTCTTCCCGATACCCAGCCGATTCATGAAGTCGTAGCGGTCCTGGTCCTTGAGCTGGTCACCGATCTGCACCGTGCCCGTGTTGTAGGACCTGGCGAAGATGCCCGCAGCGGTCATGTCGTAGGTCCCGTGCTTCAAGGAGTCGTTAATGGTTTCCTTGTCCAACGTGATGTTGTTGGGCACCTTGAACTCACTGGTGGGTGAGATCACGCCCTTCTCCAGCGCCAGTGCGAAGGTGGGCGCCTTGCCGGTGGACCCCGGCTCGTAGGCCTGCGTGACGGTGGAGGAGGTGCGCGCGGCAGCATCCGCCGATCCGGGATCATTGGGGTCCATCGAGTCGGAGTCGGCCAGCGCCAAGATCTTGCCCGTCTTGACGTCCATGACCACGGCATTGACCCAGCCGGCCTTGAACTCCTTCTTCTTGGCCATCACCGCGTTCTGGGCCACCCACTGGATGTCTGAGTCAAGAGTGAGCCGAACGGACTGACCGTTCACCGCGGGAGTCTCCTCCACAGCAGCGTTCGGGATCCTGACCCCGTCCGCGCCGCGTTCGTAGGTCTTGGAGCCGTCCTGCCCGGTCAGCGCCTTGTCCTGCGAGAGTTCCAGACCTTCCGCCCCCTCGCCTTCCCGGTTCAGGAAGCCGAGCACCGGGCCGGCCAGCTGGCCGCTCGGGTAGCTGCGTTGCTGGGTCTGCACGGACTTGATCCACGGCACGCCCACCTGCTCGACCTGCTGGTTGACCTTCGGCGTGATGTTGCGAGTGATCACGGAATACTTGCGCTTCTCCGCACCCTCGCGGCCAAGCAAGGCCTCGGACACGGATTCCTTGTCCAGCCCCAGGACCTCCGCCACCTCGGCGATGCCCTGCTCCGTGGGCACCTCCACACGCTGGTCCCCCTCCTTACGCGGGAACGAATCCTCAACGTGAGTCTGGTCCACCACGAGGTCGTAACGCACGATAGAGGTCGCCAGGACCTTCCCGTCCGCATCGAGGATGTCACCACGTGTGGCCGGGATCGGGACGCCTGAGGTGGTCCGGCCCTTCAAGGCATCGGCCTTGGCATCCTGCGGATCGATCCCCTGCACCCAGATGAGACGTGCTGCCACACCGAGGAGCAGCAACAGCACCACAGCGAGGATGGCGCGCATCCGGACCCGGGTCGACCGGGCCGTTCGACGCGTGGAAGTCATCTGCGGGTCTCCTTCGGGGACATTGAGTTCACCAGTTCAAGCACCAACGGCGGCTGGTGCGCCTCCACGTCAGCGGGTGACGGGCGCCGGGAAGGTGCCGCCGTTGAGTTGCTCCTTCGAGAACCCACGTGAGTCGACACCCTCATTCTTCCCCTCGGGCGCACTCTGTTCCTTGGTCTTGGCCGTCGTGTCGGACACCGCAGGCTTCTTCTCCTCCGTGGAACCCGCTGTCGCCTTGTCCTTCGCAGCAGTGTCCTCCACCGCAGCCCGCTGCTTCTCACGAACGGCAGCCTGTTTCTTGGCAGCCAACGCGGAAAGCTCCGCCGGAGACATCGGCGTGGCCAGCGTGATCGGGCTGTCCGTGGCCTTATCAGCGTCCTTCGCCTCCTCGGCATCCGGTGCGGAGGCCTTGGCAGTCACCTTCTGCGCATCCAGATCCACGACCCCAGGCTGTCCGGCGGGAACCATGCCGGATTTCTCTGCTTCTGCCGCCAGGTTCTGAGGCGCATTACGGAAGTCGAGTTCCTGGGTGGTGGCCTGGTTTGACTGGTGCATTTCCTGGGTACGGGCGTTGAGCTGCACCAGATCGTATTGGGTGTCCGCTGCCTTGATGTTCATACCGAGGACGGCGGCAACCACTGCCACAACGATCAGCACGCACAGCGACACGAACGGGAGGCGCCGCCGTTTCGTGATGCGGTTGGGCACCACGGACAGCGGCGTGCGCGGCTCGGCTTCGCGCTCCGGGGCTGGCCGCGCCGGTTCCACGAGTGGCAGGGCCTGAGTCGCCACGTCGGACTCGTGGCGTTCGGGCGAAGCTAACGCGCTCATGCTCCCCTCCTGTGCTTCACTCGCGCCGTCTGCACCGGCGGTCGCAGCCGCTGAACTGCCCGCAGGCGTGCGGCCGCAGCGCGGGAATTCTCTTCGATCTCCTCAGGTGTGGGGCGTTCGGTGCCCTTGGAGATGACCTTGAATCTCGCCTTGGTCTCTTCCGGTTCCACCGGCAACCCCACCGGGGCCGTCGACGTCGAGAGCGACGCGAAGTGTCGCTTGACGATGCGATCCTCGAGGGACTGGTAACTCATCGCCACCACACGGCCACCCACCGGAACCGCCGACATGGCCGCGGGGACGGCACGCTCCAGGACGCGAAGTTCGTCGTTGACCTCCACCCGCAGTGCCTGGAAGGTCCGCTTGGCCGGGTGGCCGCCCTTGGTGCCCTTGGGGTAGTGGTCGATGATCAACTGCGAGAGTTCACCGGTGGTCAGGATGGGGTGAGCGTCACGACGTTCCACGATCGCCACGGCGATGCGGCGGGCATGACGTTCCTCTCCCCAGGTGCGCAACACCTGGGTCAGGTCGTCCAAGGAGTACTCGTTCACAACGTCCGCAGCTGTGGGGCCTGACGTGGCGTCCATCCGCATATCCAGCGGGGCGTCGTAGGAGTAGGCGAAGCCGCGCTCGCGTTCGTCCAACTGGAACGAGGACACACCCAGGTCGAAGAGGACTCCGTCCGCGTGACGGAACCCTTCCCCGGCCAGCGCGGATTCGATCTCGTCGTAGACGGTGTGGACGGGACGGAAACGATCACCGAAGGATTCAAGCCGCTCACCCGCCATGGCCAGGGCCTGGGTGTCACGGTCCAGACCAACCACCGTCAGGTCAGGGAACCTGGTGAGGAGGGCCTCGGTGTGCCCTCCCATGCCGAGCGTGGCGTCCACGACCACCGCGGTTCCCCGTTCCTGTATTCCAGCCTCGATGGCGGGGGCGAGCAGGGAGACACACCTTTGCAGCAGGACAGGGACATGGCGAGGGTTGAAGGTCACCTTCTTCTCTCCTCTTCGTGGTCGAAGTGGCTTGGGCGGCTGGTTGGCCACCGGCTGCGTTCCGGTCCCCGTCCGTGTCGGGGCCCTGGCTCAGGGGAAGTTGAGTCAGGACCCCGGCTCGGCAGGAGACCGCAGCGCAGCGGCAGTCAGGTGATCAGAAGAGTCCGGCGATGATCTCCTCGTCTGTTTCGGAGAAGCTCTGCTCCTTCTCCTGCAAATAGCTGTCCCAGGAGGGGGTGTCCCAGATCTCCGCCCGGGTGCCAGCGCCGACGACCGTAACTTCGCGGTCCAGCCCGGCGTAGGCCCGTAGCGGAGGAGGAATCGTGACCCTGCCCTGCTTGTCAGGGACTTCATCCGAGGCTCCCGAGAGGAAGACCCGGATGTAATCCCTGGCCTGGCGGGAGGACAAGGGTGCGGACTGGATCCGCTCCTGGAACTTCTCGAACTCCCGCACGCTGAAGACGTAGATACACCGCTCCTGCCCGCGTGTCAGGACGAGCCCATTGCCCAGCTCGTCCCGATATTTAGCCGGCAGGATCAGCCGCCCCTTCTCATCCAATCGAGGCGTGTAGGTCCCAAGAAACATGTGCGTCACCTCCTAGGGGGAAGAGACGCTTACCGTCTCAGGGACCTCCCTGGTCTTCCAGTGCGCCCCACTTTACTCCACACTCCCCCACTGTCAACGCAAGTATGGTCAGTCAGCGACCCCGCACGGGGCGAACTTCCCCGGAATCACGGGGATCCATTACATGGAGAAAAGGTGGAGGGACATGGCCGTGGATCCGTTGCCGCCGGCTGCAAAGGGGCTCAAACGGGCTCAGAACTCCCGTCAGAACAGGCTGAGAGCCGCTGAGGGGAGGAAAGTGGAGTGGAACGAGGGTGGCGTCAACGACCGACCGCACGCCCGCCCTGGCTCATGCCCCCACCCTGGCTCAGGACGACGAAAAGCCCCGCACCACGAGTGGTGCGGGGCTTCGAAAGAGACCTAGGGGGTTTCAGCGCTGCTCGTCGCCGCGGCGACGGTCCTCCCACTGCTGCTCCAACTTACGCATGTAGGACGACGATGAACCGTTAACGGCAGACTGTCCGGCAGAAGCCGTGTCCTTGGCGTCTCCGGGTCGCTTGGAGAAGACCACGTACACGCCAGTACACATCAGGATGAACCCCACGATGCCCACCGAGATGCTCACTACGACCATCTGGTTCAGGGAGACCCCGACGAGCACCAGCGCGAGACCCACGATGGCGATCAAGAGGCCCAGGGCGATATTGCGGGTGGAGAAGCGTCCGGCCGACTCGGCCTTGCGCATGGACGAGGCGAACTGCGGGTCGTCCGAGAGTTGCTTCTCCATCTCGTCGAGCAATCGTTGCTCGTGGTCAGAGAGCGGCATGATGGCCTGCCCTCCTTTCTCCCCGTGTACGGTCCGATCGATGCGATCCGACGGACACCTGGATACAGCCGACGTTCGTGGACCACTTTCCCACCATCTTAGGTGCCGCACCCACCTCAGTCCTAGTCGAGTGGACCCTCTCCCGGGGAATTCACGGACTGGGTGTGTGCCGTTTCACGCTGATCGCGTGCCGCTCGGCGCGGAGACCCTGATTCGGAGACGGGCAGGAGCGAGGCCGGCGCCACCGCGCCGGCGAAACGAGAGTTGATCAGATCCATGGCCTCCTCGGCATCGCGGCGCTGATCATCCTCTCCCAGCAGGGACAACTGACGACCCGATCCAAGCGGCGCCAACCCCTCAAGGCGGACACCCACGAGCCTGACGGGAGGCAGCGGTGAGGCCACCGCCGAAACCAGGCGACCGGCTGCCTCCGCGATCTCTGCGGCCGAGTCTGTGGCCCGCACCAGATGCGTCTGCCTGCTCACGGTGGTGAAATCCGCCCACCTCAGCTTCAGGGCCACCACCACCCCTGCCCGTTCCGCGGCCCTGGCCCTGGTCGCCACCCGATGCGCCAGCCACAGCACCGTCCGGTCCAGCGCGGCCCGGTCCGTGATGTCCGTGGAGAACGTGTGTTCCGCACCGATACTCTTCTCTTCCCGTTGCACCACCACCTCACGCGGATCCTCGCCGCGCGCCAGCGGCACCAACCGGGCGATGCCGGCCCCGAGACTGCGGGCCACCTCCGCCTGGTCCGCCGCCGCCAGGTCGCCCGCGGTGACATAGCCGGCCAACCGCAACGTCTCCGCGGTGGCCCGGCCCACACCGAAGAGTTCCGCGACCGGCAGATCCTGCAGGAAGGGCCGGACGGATCCCGGCGGTACGGAGAACACGCCGTCGGGCTTGGCGCGGCCGGAGGCCATCTTCGCGAGGAACTTCGTGGGGGCCAGCCCCACGGAGGCGGGGAGCCCCAGCTCGTCGCGGATCCGGGTCCGGATCGCGGCTGCCGCCCGTTCCGGACTACCCCAGGTGCGCATGGTGCCGGTCAGATCCAGGTAGGCCTCATCCACGCTGACTTGTTCCATGAGCGGGCTGAAGTCCCTCAGGATCGTCATCACGGCACGCGAAAGCTCGGAGTAGCGCGCGTGCTGGGGTGCCACGATCAATGCGTGCGGCGCCAACCGTTTGGCCTGCACCACCGGCTGCGCGGAATGCACGCCCAACCTGCGCAGGTCGTAGGAGGCGGAAAGCACCACTGAGCGCTCCGCATCCGTGCCGATCAGCACTGGCCGGCCCACCAATTCGGGAGCATCGAGGCAGGCCACGGAGACGAAGAAGGCATCCATATCCACGTGCGCCACGATCCTGGACCGCCCGGTGGCACTGCTCGTCATGCGGACCAGCTTATGCCTGCTCGTGGCGCTCCGCCCGATGCCGATACGATGGGCCAGTGCCTGAGTCCCGTGCTTTGCCCTCCCCGAACGACTTCACCGCGACGGTGACGAGCGAGCTTTCCCGCTTCCTCGACGACCAGCGCGAACGCGTGCAACGGATCTCCCCCGATGCCGGGAGCATGGTGGATCGAATCACCGAGTTGAGTGCGGGAGGTAAGCGTTTGCGGCCGCTGTTCGCGTATTGGGGAGCGCGTGCGACCGGATTCCAGGTGGAGACCGAGCCCTTGGCCTGCGTGGGCGCCGCCCTGGAATTGTTCCAAGCCGCCGCCTTGATCCATGACGACCTGATCGACCGCTCCGACACTCGCAGGGGCGGCCCCAGCGTGCACCGTCGCTTCGAAGCTCAGCATCGCGAGGCGGGGTATGCGCTGGATCCGGCGGAGTTCGGTGTCGCCGCAGCGCTCCTGGCCGGCGATCTTGCACTGTCGCTGTCCGGACAGCTGTTCCGGGCCGGCACGGATTCGCCCCAGGCTCAGCAGATCTTCGATGCCATGCGCACGCAGGTGATGGTGGGCCAGTACCTGGACGTCCTGGAAGAACAGTGCGGGCCGGCCCGGAGTCCCCACGATGCGCTCGCAGCCGCGCTGCGCGTGGTGGAGTTCAAATCGGCCAAGTATTCGGTGGAGAACCCGGTGCTGATCGGGGCGGCGCATGCCGGGGCGGACGCAGATGTGCTCTCGCGGCTGTCCGCGTTCGCTCTACCTGTGGGGATCGCTTTCCAGCTGCGTGACGATGAGCTCGGCGTCTTCGGGGACCCGCAGACCACGGGTAAGCCGGCCGGCGACGATCTCCGGGAGGGCAAGCGGACCGCCCTCGTGGCGTTGACCCTGCAACGGACCAACGCGGCGGGCGCGGCCACGTTGAACGCCGCACTGGGGAACCCCGAGCTGGACACGGAGCAGGTGGATCAGATCCGGGAGATCATGCTTTCCTGCGGGGCCGTCGACGCCCACGAGGCGCTGATCGATGAGCATGTGGAGCGCGGCTTCGCCGCGTTGGCTGCAGCCCAACTGCCCGACGACGCGGCCCGGGGACTGCGCGAGGCCGGAACCGCCGCCGTGCGGCGGCGGCTCTGACCTCGATAGCGTCTCACCAGGCGAGGGCCTGAGCCCTTCGCCTGATCTCGGTCTTGCGCCCGGTGCGCAAGGCCTCGATGGGGGTACCCGGCAACGTCTCGTCCGGGGTGAAGAGCCACGCGATCAGTTCCGCGTCGTCGTATCCTGCGTCCGTGAGAACCGTCACGGTTCCGGCCAGCGGCTCCACGACCTTTCCGTCTTGCACAAAGTCGGCGGGGACGGAGACCACGTTGCGCTCTCCTCGGCGAACCGCGATCAGAGCTCGGGTGTCGAGCAGCTTGCGGACCTGGCGCAGGTCCACGCCCAGTTCCTCCACCAGGTCGGGGACGGTGAGCCAGTGTTGCACCAGAGTGTCGAGTTCAGTCGTGTCAGTCACGATCGCCATGATCCCACACCCGTCCCAGGTTCCGTGACACATCCGTGACCAGCAACGCACGCCGCCCGCCCGGCCTGCGCCCGGAAAATGCAGACGAATCGCCCACCGGCGGCAACGGTTTCATCACATCCCGATCTCGTGTACATTCACAGAAGTCACAAACGCATCACCAGTAACAGCTTTCACATGATTCACATTCGTTACGTGAGCGGAGCTGCCCCTCCGTCGTTGTCGCTCGGTGATCACTCATCCACGAATCAGGACGTCGAAGTATGCCTGCCAGCCGTCGCCCCCGTCGGGCCCCCCTCACCGGGGCCATCGTCACTGCTGCCATCCCTGCCATCACGTTGGCCGGCCTCGGTGCCGGACCGGCTCACGCAGCCGCGCAGCCCACCACCCCCCTGGGCAAGGTTCCGAACCACCGGAACCTGCTCGACGCCAAGGTCCAGATTCAGGCCCAAGTCGTCGCCGCGAAGAAACAGGTCACCACCGTCACGGTGCGCCAGGGCGACTCCGTGTGGAAACTGGCCCAGAAGCACGGCGTCACGGTCGCGGACATGCTGCGCCTCAACGGCCTCAAGTCCAACGACCTGATCCACCCAGGTGATCGTCTGATCCTGCGCGGCACGGCCAAGAAGTCCGCGCCCGCGGTAAAGAGCAAGCCCGCACCCAAGACCAGTGGCACGTCCGCTGCCTCCAAGCGGCATACCGTGCGCTCCGGCGACACGCTCTCCGGCATCGCCCACGCCAACGGCGTGAGCCTCAAGGCCTTGCTGTCCTCATCCGGTCTCAAGGCCTCCAGCATCATCTACCCCGGGCAGCGCATTTCCCTGCCAGGCGGCGCTAGCGCTTCGACATCCTCCGGCGCCACGAAGACCACCACGTCCTCTGCCAAGAAGACCACCACGTCCACGGGAACCACCACCGCGGCGAAGAAGTACACGATCAAGGCTGGGGACACCCTGGGCGCGATCGCGAAGAAGCACGGCGTGACCGTGTCCGCACTGGCCTCCGCCAATGGGATCTCCAGCTCCTCCGTGATCTACCAGGGCCGCACGCTGACGATCCCCGGCTCCACGTCGGGAAAGATCCAGCGGACGTCCTCCACCAACACGTCCAACGCGATCCCCAACACGTTTCTTCACTACACGTACTCGGAGCAGACGCACCGCAACGCGAATGCCTCACATGCGACGTTGCAGTCCCGCTCGGTGCCCAGCCCAGCGCAGATGGAGAGCATCATCCGCTCCACCGCCAACAAGTACGGTGTGAACCCGAACCTCGCCGTGGCGCACGCCAGGGTGGAATCGGGGCTGAACGCCAGGGCCGTCTCCCCCGCCAACGCAGTGGGCGTCATGCAGGTGCTGCCCTCCACGGCCGAGTGGATGGGACAGACCATCGGACGCAAGCTGGACCCGCTGGATCCCTACGACAACGTCACGGCAGGGGTCGCCTACATCCGCTACCTGCAGCGCAACGCAAGTTCTCGCGACCAGGGCATCGGCGCGTACTACCAAGGGCTGGCCGGCATCCGTAAGGGCGTGAAGTCCGATACCAAGGACTACATCCGCAAGGTCAACTCCTACCTCTGATCCCTTGAGCATGTCAGCACTCGGCATGCCAACGGGTTGTGCCCCTGACCAAAAAGGTCAGGGGCACAACCCGTTGTGGGGACACCGCTGCAGCTGCGCTCAGCCCAACGGCACGTCTTAGCTCAGCGGCACGTCCAGGTGCACTCGGGTACCACCCTCGGTGCGATCCTCCCACCGGATGGATCCGGCGAGGTCGGCCGTGACCAGGGTGCGCACGATCTGTGTCCCGAGACCGCCGCCTGGGGAGACGCCTCCCAGGCCCGCACCGTCGTCCTCCACATCCACGAGCAGACGCTCCCCCGCCAGTTGCTGCACTCTGCTGACGCGAACCACCACAACGCCGTCCCGATCGGCCAAACCGTGTTCCACGGCGTTGGCCACGAGTTCGTTGAGGACCAGGGAGAAGGGCGTCGCCATCTCCGAGGGCAGATCACCGAAACTTCCGACTCGGCGGGTGCGGACGCTGTAACCCGGCGATGCCAACTCCGCCGCCATCCGCACCTGCCGATCCACGAGGTCGTCGAACGGGACCGACTGCGTGAGCCCCTGCGACAGTGACTCATGCACCTGGGCGATGACTTGGACCCGGTGCATCGCGGCCTCCAGGCCGGCCTTGCCCTCCTCGGAATGCATACGCCTGGCCTGCATCCGCAGGAGGGCCGCGACGGTTTGCAGGTTGTTCTTTACCCGGTGGTGGATTTCCCGGATGGTGGCGTCCTTGGAAACCAGTTCCTGCTCCCGACGCCGCAGCTCCGTGACGTCCCTGACCAGGACCAGGGCGCCATATCGTCTGACCCTGTCCCGGAGTGGAATGGCGCGCAAATTCAGCCCGACGCCTTTGGCCTCGATTTCGGCGCGCCAGGGCATCCTGCCGGCCAGGACCAGGGGAAGCGCCTCATCCGCGATCCGCAATTGCAGGTCGGAGGCCTCAGCCACATCGGTGAGTTTGCGTCCGTCGAGGGAATCCACACCGCCCAGCCGCCGGAAGGCGGAGACGCCGTTGGGACTGGCGTAGACCACCACTCCGTCCGCATCCAGCCTGATCAGGCCGTCTCCCACACGGGGTGCTCCTCTGCGGCCACCCGTCGGGGCGGCGAAGTCCGGCCACAACCCTTGGGAGACCATCACCAGCAGGTCGCTGGCGCTGGATCGGTAGATCTGTTCCAGCCGCGAGGACATCCTCGCCCTCGACACGTCAGCGTGGACGGTCAGCACGGCGACCGTGCGACCGTCCTTGACGGCCGGGACCGCCTCGACCCGGATGGCGTGTTCTGGAGTGAAGTGGTCCTCGGCCGCCCGGACAGGTTCGCCAGCGTCCATGGCCCGCTGGGCCAGGATCCGCAGCCCCTTGCGCATGCGTTCCCCGACGAAGTCCGTGTGGAACACGGTGTGCGTGGTCGACGGCCGCGCATGGGCCACCGCTGTCAGGGCACCGGAGGTGCCCGGTAGCCACAGCACCAGGTCGGCGAAGGCGAGGTCGGAGACCAATTGCCAGTCGCCCACCAGCAGGTGCAGCCATTCCTCGTCCTCGGCGCTCAGACCGGCCGACTCACGCACAGCATCGAAGAGTCCCATAGTGAAAGACTGATCACCTTCTCACGATCGAGCGAAGCAGACGCATCGCCACCGACAACGCGGCCATGTCCAGCTGCGTGGCATCCACGACCTCGTCGAAGGTGGCGGACACCCTCCTCAATTTATCCTGCTGGCCATCACTCCACGCCTGAAGACGCGCACCCGGCTCGGCGTGATCCGTCCCGGAGATGACCGCCGCGGTGATCTCAGCGGTCGTGGTGTAGAGATCCTCGCGCAGCGCCGCTCTGGCCAAGGTCTGCCACCGGTCCAGCCGCGGCAGGGAGGAGATGTGATCCAGGAGCATATCGACACCGAAGCGGGCGTAGACGGCGAAGTAGACCCCGGCGACCTGGGCAGGATCCCACCCGTACTCGTGGGAAATCCGCACCACATCGAGCAGCGCGAAGGATTCGTACTGGGTGGCCCAGACCCGAGCGGCAGATTCCTGCAGGCCCCAGCCGATGGAGGTTTCCACCCACTCCCGCTCGCGTTCTGCGTCCGTCCCGGTGACGAACTCGGGCAACCGGGCCACCAAGGCCTGCAGCGGCTCCTCGTAGCGTGCCACCACCTGATCCACTGGGGTGTCCAGGTCGACATGTTCCAGGTACCAGCGGGTGGCGCGCTCCAGCAGCCTGCGCTGATCGCGATGCACTCTGGCCCAGTGTTCGTTGGGGAAGGAAGCAGGTAGCCCGTGAAGCTGCTCCAGTAGCTCATCCATCCGGAAGATCCGGGTTACCGCGAGGAAGGCCTTGGCCACGTCGACTTCCGACACCCCCAACTCCTCCATGATGGCGAAGGCGAAGGTAGAGCCACCCACATTGACCATGCGGTTGGCAACCTGCGTCGCGACGATCTCCTGACGCAACGGGTGCGCGGCGGGAGCCTCGGGGTAGGCACTGACGAGTTCTGCCGGGAAATAGGCGTCCAGGATCGGAGCCGTAGCCGGCTCCTCCGGCAGGTCGGAAGCCGCGAGCGCATCCGCCAGCTGGATCTTGGCGTAAGCCACCACCACGGACCATTCCGGCCCGGACAATCCCGTGCCGTTGAGTCGCCGACGTTCCAGTTCAGAGCTGGAGGGGAGGAATTCCAACTCACGGTCCAGGCCAGCGGTTCGCTCCAGGAAATCGAGCAGGCGCTCCTGCGCAGGCAACAGCTTCTCCGGTTCCTGGCGTTCATTGACCAGCAGAACGTTCTGGGCAAAGTTGTCCGCAAGCACCAGGTCAGCCACGGCGTCAGTGTAGGAGTGCAACAGCTGTGCCCGGTCGCCAGCATCCAGGGTCCCGGAACGCACCAGCGCGTCGACCAGGATCTTGATGTTGACCTCGTGATCGGAGCAGTCCACTCCTGCTGAGTTGTCGATGGCATCCGTGTTCACGAGGATGCCGGTCTGCGCTGCCTCGATCCGGCCGCGCTGCGTCATCCCGAGGTTGCCGCCCTCGCCGATGACTCGGACCCGCAGTTGGCCACCGTTGACCCGAATCTGATCATTGGAGCGGTCGCCGACCTCCGCGTCGCTCTCCTCAGCCGCCTTGACGTAGGTTCCGACCCCGCCGTTGTAGAGCAGGTCGACCGGCGCCCGCAGCACCGCTTGGATCAGGTCAGGCGGGGAGAGCTTCTCCACCTCGGCGGGGAGACCGAGGGCCTCACGCATCTGAGGCGAGACGGGCACGGACTTGGCCGTGCGGGGGAACACCCCACCGCCTTCGCTAATCAGGGACCGGTCATAGTCATCCCAGCTAGAACGGGGAAGCTCAAAGAGTCGTCTCCGCTCGTTGAACGAGGTTGCTGGGTCCGGATCCGGGTCCACAAAAACGTGGCGGTGGTCAAAAGCCGCCACGAGTTTGGCGTGCGGCGTCCTCAGCAGGCCGTTGCCGAACACGTCTCCTGACATGTCCCCGATGCCGACCATGGTGAATTCCTCATTGGCGACGTCCACATCGAGTTCCGCGAAGTGCCGTTCGACGGATTTCCAGGCGCCACGTGCCGTGATGCCCATGGCCTTGTGGTCGTAGCCCACCGATCCGCCGGACGCGAAGGCGTCACCGAGCCAGAACCCACGCTCAGCTGCTATCGAGTTGGCCAGGTCAGAGAACGCGGCCGTGCCCTTGTCCGCGGCCACCACCAAGTAGGTGTCGTCTCCGTCGTGGCGGACCACCGAAGCGGGCGGAACCACGAGGTCGGATCCGTCCGGTTCGTGGTGCAGGTTGTCAGTGACGTCCAGCAACGCGGAGATGAACTCGGTGTAGGCGCTCCGTCCTTCTGCCAGCCAGGCCTCGCGGTCCTTACCCGGGTCCGGAAGCTGTTTGGCGAAGAAACCGCCCTTGGCACCGGTGGGCACGATGACCGCGTTCTTCACGGTCTGTGCCTTCACCAGTCCCAGAATCTCGGTGCGGAAATCCTCTCCGCGATCCGACCAGCGCAGACCGCCGCGGGCCACATCACCGAAGCGCAGGTGCACGCCTTCCACCTGCGGCGAGTAGACCCAGATCTCGTATTTGGGCCGCGGCAGCGGGGCGTCGTCGATATCGCGGGTGGAGAACTTAAAGGCCAGCCGAGAACCGTACAGGTAGTAGTTGGTGCGCAAGGTGGCGTCCATGAGCCCAAGCAGGCGCCGCAGCAACCTGTCGGCGTCCAGGGTCGCCACCTGGTCCAAGGTCGTCAGGACGGCCTCCCTAGCCTGATCCACGCGCAGCGCTCGGGTCTGCTCGTCGGTGGCCTGGGCGGGATCGAACCCGGCATGGAAGCGCTGGATCAGGGCCGCTGTGACTTCGGGGTAGCGCCCCAGCGTCCTGGCCACGAAGCTGACCGTGGTGGCCACCCCCAACTGGCGCAGGTACTTCACGTAGGCTCGCAGCATGGTGACCTCACGCCAGGCCAGCCCCTGGGTCGTGACTAGGTGTTGGAGTGCATCTGACTCCGCGCGGCCGGCCGACACCGCCCGGTAGGCGTCCCGCACACCGGCCTCGACGGCGGCGAGTTCCACGTCAGCGGGGACCTGCACCGTCAAGTCGTAGAGGTAGAGCGCCTCCCCGCCCGCAGGGGTCACCGTGTAGGGATGTTCCTCACTGACCTCGAGTCCAAGAGCAGAGAGCACCGGCAGGATGGAACTCAGTGGCTGGGCTGCACGCAGATAGAGCTTGAGTCCGGCTTCCCGCACCCCCTCGGCAGAGGCGACCCCCGGCACGGCCGTGATCCGCAGGTCGATCCCCTCCGTACCCACCTGGTCCAGGGCCCCGAAACGGGCAACGTCCTCGAGCGCGTCCTCAACCTCGTACACCACCCGATAGGCAGGCGGGAAGGCCTCGCCCCAACGCCGAGCCAGCCCCACGGAGGCTTCCGCGCCGAAGGAGGAGGTGAAGGCCTCCTCCATGCCCTCGCTCCAGGAGCGCACGGCACGAGCAAGGCGGGTCTGTAGTCCGGCCTGGTCCACGTCGCCCACGGCCGTACCGTCGTGCAGACGGATCCGGTAATACGCCCGGACCACGGCGCTGTCACCCATACGCAGGTCGAAATCCATCGACACCGCATCGAAGGTGGAGGAGAGCTCTTCCTCGACGCGCAGGCGCACCCGGGTGGACCAGCGGTCCCTCGGGACGAAGACCAGCGCCGACACGAAACGGCCGTAGGTGTCCCCGCGGAGGAACACGCGTGTTGCACGGCGATCCTGCAAGAGCAGGATGCCGTCCACGGTCTCGGCAAGAGTTTCGGGATCGGTCTGGAACAGCTCCTCCCGCGGGAAGGACTCGAGGATCGCCAAGAGGTCCTTGCCGGAATGCGAATCCAACGCGAACCCGGCCCTCGCCAGAACGTGGTCCACCTTGCGCCGGACCACGGGTACCGAGCGCACCGGATCGGAGACCGCGGATGAGGAGAACAGCCCGATGAAGCGGCGTTCCCCGATCACCTCGCCCGAGGGGTCAAACGTCTTGACCCCCACGTAGTCGAGGTACTGGTCGCGGTGAACCGTGGAGCGACGATTCGCCGTGGTCAGGACCAAGGTCCGCGGCTCCCTGGCTCGTTGCCCCCGCACGCCGGTCAGCTCGCGGGCGGTGCCCGCGGCCCGGCGCATCAGGCCCAGCCCGGAGGCGTCCACCGGAACCAAGACATCCACCCCGCCCCGTTCCTCCAACAGGTACTCGCGGTAGCCAAGGAAGGTGAAGTGGTCGTCGTCCAACCAACGCAGCATGGCTGCGGCCTCGTCGGTCTCCGACGAAGGCAGGCTGGGCACGCCCTTGGCGAGGTCGGCGGCGGCCTGCACCGCGGCGTCGCGCATAGGCTGCCAATCCGCCACGGCGTGGCGTACGTCGTCCAGCACCGCGGCGAGTGTGGCGCGCAGCGCGCTAGTCTCCTCGGCGTCCAAAGGCTGATCCAGCTCCAGGCACATCCAGGATTCGATCCTGGCCTGCTCCCCTTCCGGTGTGCTGAGCACGTTCAAAGAAGGCAGCGCAGCGGTGTCACCGCTGGAGAGCGGAGAGGCTGCCGGAACCGGCAACAACGCGGTGAGCTCACCCGTATCCACCCGGCGATGAGCCACGAACGTGGGGTGCATGACCAGCCGAAGACGTGGTGCGCGACGCAGCACGGCGTTGGTCACCGAGTCCACGAGGAAGGGCATGTCATCCGTGACCACGTACACCAAGGTCGCGGTAGCGCTGGATTCCACGACCACTGCAGAGGTATCCACACTGCGACGTCCGCCCACCACCACGTGGGCATTCACCCGGGTCAGGAGCTGCTCGCCCGTATACCTGGTGCGGTCCTGCTCATCCAGGTGACGATAGTAGTTGCCGACCAGGTCGTCATCGACCTGGAAAGACGCGGACGGGTTGGGCAGGCCATGGCCAGGCACGATCACGTGGTCCTCCGTTAGGGAACAAAAACGTCAAGTCGCGAGGCCTCATTGCCTACGCGACATGACAAGCCTAGCCCCGTTATTCGATGCCCGCTCCGGCCCCTGGGCGGCGTGTCCGTTTCCGCCGCTCCCCCGCGCTCCTGGCAGACGTCGTCTCCTGCGGCGACGGTGCCGCAGCGCCCCGGGCGACGCCCAGGCTCAGGGCCCCGATGCCCTTGCGTAGAGAGGATCGGGGCGCCACCTCAGCGAGAGCCCTGCCCGCCAACACCGAAGCGTCGGCTGCGGCCAAGTCCCACACCAGGAAATGCGTGGGCACCAGGCGTCGGGGACCGAACCGCCGCCAAGCCGAGGCCACAGCGGCTTCCGGCCTCGGCCCAGAACAGCCCGCGCGCACCTTGTTCACCACCACCTCGACCCGGGCTCCCGGGGAGATCCGCTCCGGAAGCTCCTCGCAAGCCCGGATCAGCCGAGGGAGCCCGATCGCGTCCGCTGTACCGACCACGATCACACGGTGAGCCGAACCGAGCGCCGCCACGGTGGCATCGTTGCGCTGTGGCGCAAACGTGTCCATGGCCAGGTCTTCATCCTGCCCGGCGGCTGCGGCCACATCCACAATGACGTGGTCAGCCACCCGCCCCAACGCCTGCAGCGCCGCACGCAGCCCCTCGGCGGAGACCTCCGCCCAGCGCTGAGGTCGGGGCAACCCAGAGGTGAAACGCAGCGTCTGGTTGCCGATCCGAACCCTCGCATGCGCCGCACTGTCAGGCACCGGATCGAACTCGCCCTGCTGGACGGAACGGATCAACCGGACGAGTCCGGCCGTCTCATCCATGAGTCCCAGCATGGGGCCAAGACTCGCCCCGTGAGTATCCGCGTCCACCAGCGCAACCCGGGCGCCCTTCAGCGCTTCCTCCACAGCAAGATTGAGGGCCACGGTGGACCGCCCGGGTGCACCGTGCGGCCCCCAAACGACCGTGATCCGCCCCGCTGCAGCGCCGGCCGCGTCGGATGCGCCGGAAGCCTGAGTTTCGGCGGCTTGGGGTCCGGAGGTCTGAGGTTCGGAGGTCTGGGGTCCGAAGGCCTGAGTTCCGGATGCCGAGCGCACCGGGTTCCGGTCCGCGGCGGCCGGGGCAAAGCTTGTGGGATCCTGCCGGAGGTTCGGTGGCGCGGGCTGCCAGGCACCGAGCCGGGGTGCCGCGCCGGGATTGGTCTCCGAGGCTTCTGCGAGGGACCCGGGTCTGTCCGTTCCGCGCGTGTCCAGGGCAGCGACGATGGCGGAGATGGAGGCGTCCCAGGGGAGCACACTCAGACCCAGTCCGATCAGACGCTGTTCTTCGCCTGGACTGCCCACAAGGCAGACTCCATGTCCTCCCGCCCTGGCGAGGGCCTCACAGAAGGCTGCGGTGATCTCCACCGTGGGCCCCGCCAACACGGCATGAGCCGTGATCCCGGCACCGACGACGGCCAGCACTTCAGCGAGATCGTCACAGCGCCTGACCACCACCACACTCTCGGGGCTGCGCTCCAGATCCGACACCAGATCGGGCCGCTCGCCCCAGACCAGCACCGGTATGGCGTTCATTCGAGGCTCCCGGGCGGCAGTGCGACCACATCCATCCGCTGCCCCGCCCCGCGGGCCCGGATGAAGTCAGCGACGGCATCGGGCGGGACCAGCACCTCGATGGTGGTGGAGCTCTGACCACCGATGGTGGCCTCCGTGGTGTGCAGGGTGGTGACCTCGACGCCCGAGAGCAGCACGGTCGACGGCTCGGGCTCACTTCCTCCACTCCCCGTCCGTGTGGCGTACACATCCACCCGACTACCGCGTTCCACACCGACCGGACGTTCACCCTCCACCGTGACGGCCAGCGCCCTGCGCCCTGCCGGGTCCGGACGCCCAACGCCGTTGACCGGGATGAGTTCCCCCTTCCCGATCGGGGCCAGCACCCGAGTTCCGGGTTGCGGGGCGGCATCGGCCTTCAAGTAGTGCGCTGCGGCCTTCCCGAGTTGGACATCCACCGCGACCAGGTCCTCCCCCTTGACTTCGGTCCCCACGGCCAGGTCCACCGCCGCGGACCACGTCGGTGTGGTGTGCTGCGAGGAGCGCACCAACCACGAAACCCCGACCACAGAGACCAGGACCAGGAGGATTCCGATCAACAATCGAGGATCCTTCCAGCCTGCTGGGCGCCATCGTGCCCCGGGTGCCGCTGCGGTGTCCTCCATGGCTCCTCCTGCGCAATCGCTGTAACGACAGAGCATGACGCAGGAACCTTGTCCAGGACAAGAGCCGGGACGGAAATGTGGATTAGGCCAGTCCTGCTTCAGGCAGGCCCGGAGCACGCCAGCCGAGTGCGCTGACTCCGTCTAGAGCAATCAGCACCCGTTCCGCGGTGCCCAGCGCGACCTCGATGTGGTCGCTCCCGACCCCGAGCAGTCGTCCGTGCTGAGTGTGTCCGTCATCCTCTGCGAGCGTCACGGACGGCCTGCTCCTGGCCAGTGTTCGCAGCAGCGCCGACAACTGCACCCGCTCACCGACGCGAGGCGATGCCGGCCGGATCACCTTGACCTGGCGCACGGCCGGTGCCCGCACGGCCCACCCCTGCCCAAAAGCTGAGGTGACCACGACGACGTCGCGCCCCACCCGCTCAACCCTCCCCTCGAGGTCATGCGATCCCCTCAGTCGTAGCCGGACAGTGGACCCCGGCGCCAACCTGTCCAGCAAGGTCCGGGCGATGGTCTCCGCGCGCACCATCTCGTTGGCCTCGTCCCACATGATGCGCTCGCCCGTGGCAGCGGCCTGAGCGGCCAGATCATCGAAGAGTTCCTCGAAGCGCATGCGCGCATCTTAGGCCTTTCCTCCCTCTACCGACAGCGGCGCCACCAGGCTGCGGTACCTGGCCGCAGCAGCCGGCCGTCCACAACGATCCACGATTCCCTCTAGACAAGGACGCCGAATCGATGCCACACTCCATATCCAGATCAAACATCCGCAAACAGCAGCAAACTCTCGCGAACGTCACTTAGAGTATGCAGAAGGGCATCCCTGGTCATGAACGCCATAAGAACGCCCCACCCCCTTCGCACTGGCGCAGCAGTCGCCGGACGCTTGACCGTGCTGGCATTAGGCCCGGTCGCCATCGCCGTGAGTCTCGGGATGCTGATGAGATCCCCCGCCCCGGAGGCGCTGTCCCCCACTGCGGCCTGGGCGCAACTCGTCACGTTATGCGCCACGACAGCCCTGTGCGGGTGGGGGCTCTGGTGGAGCGCCGTCTGTCTCCTTGCAGGGATCGCCAGGATTCGTCTCGCCGTCACCGGAACCACACCAGCCTGGACCAAACGACTTCCCAGTCGCTGCCTCATCGCGACGGGACTCGCTGCAACGGCCACTTTCTCCGTCCTGGCCCCAGCCAACGCCGCGACACCTTCTGCCACCATGGCTGCCGTCACCACCGCGGGTCCGGAGTTCCACTCCGCGGATCCGGGGTGGCCGATCGCCAACGAGCCGTCCGGAAGCGAGTCGCCCAGCACTACATCCCCCGGGGCCGAAGAAGTGGCCTCGCCCCATGCCTCAAACACCGCCCCACCGGCCTCGAGTACCTTCCAACCGTCCAAGAACACCGGCAGCGCCCAGGACCAGCGGCAGGCAACCTCCGCACCGCGAACCTGGAACGCGCCGCGCCCCTCCACCGACTTGCCGTCCACCCTGGGAGCGTCACGGCGGGACGAGGTGATCGTGGCCCACGGCGACACGCTATGGGACCTTGCGGCCAAACACCTTGGACCGAGCGCCAACACTCACGACATAGCGCAGGAATGGCCACGGTGGTATCGCGCCAACCGCGACGTGATCGGCAACGACCCGCATCTGATCCTTCCCGGGACCCGCTTACTTCCCCCGTAATCGGCGACTCCCCCACGGGGTCCCACCACGTTCACCGACTCACCAGTTCACCAATTCACCATCCCCATCGACGACCAACGTCACCGACGAACCAGCACACCTGGAGGACACCATGACCACATCGGCCCTGCCCACGTGGTCGGCCCACACCGACCCCGCCGCCGAGCTCCGCCGGGAGCCCGCCCGCCCCCAACGGCATTTGCACTTGGTCCCATCCGCCGCGCCGTCCTCCCGAGGTGTCCCGCCGGCCGCACGACAGGCCGCCGGCGCCGCGGCCCGGGGCATCGTCGAGGCCCTGGCCGGGATGCGGCCGGTGGCCCATCTTGCTCAGAGCTGCGATCTCCTGACCTACGAGAAATTGCGCCGTCGGGTCAGGTGGGAGTGCGCACGCTCCACCACGAGCACCCCCGTTCCGTCAGCACGCCGCACTTCAGGACCAACGGCGGGCACACCCCAGCTCCGTCTGTTCAGTACACACAGCCAATTGGTGGCCAACGGTGTGGAAGGATCCGCGACCTTCAGCCTCGGCGGCCGGGTCCGCGCACTCGGATTCAGACTGGAAGCGCATCGTGGACGCTGGCGTGTGGTGGCGCTCGAACTGGGATGATCCCCAGCCCAGCCGTGCCCAGTCCCGGTCTACGCGCCCGCGCAAGAAACGGCGAAGCGCCCGGACCGTGAACCCGGTCCGGGCGCTTCGCGAGCGCTCAACGACGCTTCTTGGACTTCTTCTTGTTGGACTTGCCCTGGCCGGACTTGGCCCGACCGGACTTGGTCTTCGTCGAGCCGGAGGCTTCGCCCTCGCCCTGCGCTCCCGTGCGACGGACGCTGGCCTCGGCCTCGCCACTCTCGTCCGGCCCCGAGTAACCCAGCGAGGCGGGCTCCTCATGTTCCTCCAGGCCGGCACCCTGTGCCTGCTCGGCGTCCTGCCCGGGTTCGACCTCGGCGTGGAAGACCAGGGAGACCGACTCTTCGCGGATGGACTCCATCATGGTCTCGAACATCGCGTAGCCCTCACGCTGGTACTCCACCAGCGGATCGCGCTGGGCCATGGCCCGGAGACCGATACCCTCCTTGAGGTAGTCCATCTCGTAGAGGTGCTCCTGCCACTTGCGTCCGATCACGGACAGCACGACGCGGCGTTCCAGATCCCGCATGGTGGAGGCGCCCAGGTACTCCTCGCGGCGATCGTAGGCCACCAGAGCGTCCGAGACGATCTCGTCCTTGAGGACATCGGCGGCCAGCTGAGAGGTACCGCCCACCTCCTCGACGATCTCGTCGGCCGTGACGGAGATCGGGTACAGCACCTTGATGTTGTTCCACAGGGCCTTCAGATCCCAGTCGTCTCCGCCGCCCTCAGCGGTGGCCTCGACAACCATGGCACCGACGGAGTCCTCGATGAAGTGACGGACCTTCTCACGCAGGTCCTCGCCCTCCAAGATCTGACGGCGGTCGGTGTAGATGGCCTCACGCTGACGGTTCATGACGTCGTCGTACTTGAGCACGTTCTTGCGCTGCTCGGCGTTGACGCCCTCTACCCTGGCCTGGGAGGACTCGATGGCGCGGGAAACCAGCTTGGATTCCAACGGAACATCGTCCGGCATATTCGGGGCGTTCATGATGCGCTGAGCCATGCCAGCGTTGAAGCGGCGCATCAACTCATCGGTCATGGACAGGTAGAAACGGGATTCGCCAGGATCGCCCTGACGACCGGATCGACCACGCAGCTGGTTGTCGATTCGGCGAGACTCGTGGCGTTCGGTGCCCAGCACGTAGAGCCCGCCGAGTTCCCTGACTTCCTCACCCTCGACGTCGGCCTCACGCTTGGCCGCAGCGAAGACCTCGTCCCAAGCCTCTTCATAGGCCTCGGGGTTCTTGGCGGCATCCAGCCCACGGCTCTTCATCTGAGCCACCGCATTGAACTCGGCGTTACCGCCGAGCATGATGTCGGTGCCGCGGCCTGCCATATTGGTGGCTACGGTGACCGCACCCTTGCGCCCGGCCTGCGCCACGATGCCGGCCTCACGCTCGTGGTGCTTGGCGTTGAGCACCTCATGCCGCACCCCACGCTTGGCCAGCTTCTGGGAGAGGTACTCCGACTTCTCCACGCTGGTGGTTCCCACCAGCACCGGCTGGCCGGCCTCGTGCCGCTCCACGATGTCCTCGACCACTGCGTCGAACTTGGCGATCTCGTTCTTGTAGATCAGGTCCGACTTGTCCACGCGCTGCATGGTCTTGTTGGTGGGGATCTCCACGACACCCAGCTTGTAGGTGCCCATGAATTCCGCGGCCTCGGTGACGGCCGTACCGGTCATGCCGGAGAGCGTGTCATACATGCGGAAGTAGTTCTGCAGGGTGACCGTGGCCAAGGTCTGGTTCTCGGCCTTGATCTCCACACCTTCCTTGGCCTCGATGGCCTGGTGCATGCCCTCGTTGTAACGGCGTCCGGGCAGCGAGCGGCCCGTGTGCTCGTCCACGATCATGACCTCGCCGTCGATGACGACGTAGTCCTTATCCCGTTTGAAGAGTTCCTTGGCCTTCACGGCGTTGTTCAGGAATCCGATGAGCGGGGTGTTGGCCGACTCGTAGAGGTTGTCGATGCCGAGGTAGTCCTCGACCTTCTCGATACCGGGCTCCAGCACACCAACGGTGCGCTTCTTCTCGTCCACCTCGTAGTCCACGTCCACGCTGAGGCGGCGGACCAGGGACGCGAACTCGACGTACCAACGGTTCACGTCCCCGGAAGCCGGACCGGAAATGATCAGCGGTGTCCTGGCCTCGTCGATGAGGATCGAGTCGACCTCGTCCACCACGGCGAAGTTGTGGCCGCGCTGGACCAGTTCGTCCTTGTTCCAGGCCATATTGTCGCGGAGGTAATCGAAACCGAACTCGTTGTTGGTTCCGTAGGTGATGTCCGCTGCGTACTGTGCTCGACGGGTGGCCGGGTCCTGGTTGGAGACGATGCAACCGGTGGTCATGCCAAGGAAGCGGAACACGCGGCCCATGAGATCGGCCTGATAGGAAGCCAGGAAGTCGTTGGTGGTGACCACGTGGACGCCCCGACCCGTCAGTGCGTTGAGGTACGCGGGGGCGGTGGCGACCAGGGTCTTACCTTCACCGGTCTTCATCTCGGCGATATTGCCGAGATGCAGTGCGGCTCCACCCATCAACTGCACGTCGAAGTGGCGCATACCCAGCGTCCGGTCCGAGGCCTCGCGGACGGCAGCGAAGGCCTCAGGAAGCAGGGAATCCAGGTCCTCTCCTTCGGCCAGACGCTCCTTGAACTCGTCCGTCAGGGAGCGCAGCTCCTCATCGGTGAGTTCCTTGTAGGCGTCCTCAAGGGCGTTGGTCTGTTCGGTGAGTCCCTTCAGGCGCTTGAGGATCTTCTTATCCCCGGCCCGCAGGATCTTCTCGAAAAGGTTTGCCACCTTTTAGTCTCTCCGTCCCTCACGTATTCGGTCGGGGCCCGCCAGGGCCCCAGGGCAGTCTACGGGGTCACGGAACGGTCTCCGCTCAGGCTGTTCCCAGGATGACGCGCCAGGGGCGCACCGGGAAGTCCGGTGCGCCCCTGGGCGATCCTGTTGAGGTTCAGTTCTGCGGAACGGGTTCGGCTCCCCGGTAGCCGGAGACCGACTCCTCCGAGGCACCCTGAGCCTCAGGATCCAGGGAGATGATGCCGTAGGACCAGCCCTTGCGGCGGTACACCACCGAGGGTCGGCCCGTCCCCGAATCCACGAAGAGGTAGAACGGGTGACCAACCAACTCCATGTTGTCCACGGCGTCGTCCACGCTCATGGCCACGGTCGGGAAGGCCTTGCTACGGATCTCCACGGGCGTCTCGTCCGCTTCAACCGCGGATTCCTCCGCCTGCTGCTGCAGCACCTGGTCGGCCAGCGTCATGTCCGGACTCACCACCGGTAGGGCCCCCGTGGCGTCGTGCACCGTAGTGGGAGCGTGCCGCCCCCTGTGCACCTTCTGCTTATCCCTGGCCCTGCGCAATCGTTCCATCAACTTCGCGAAAGCCAGATCGAAGGCGGAGAATTTGTCCGAGGAGCGAGCCTCTGCCCTCACCGCGGGGCCCACGCCCAGCACAGTGATCTCAACGGTGCCCTGTTCGGCCGTGGCGCGTACGTTGATGTCGCGCGTGACCTTCACTTCCACCCTTTGCACCTTTGGCACCAGGGACTCAATCTTCCCCGTGCGAGTCTCGACGTACTCCTGGAACCGCTCCGAGATCTTGACGTTGCGGCCGCTGACGTTCAGGTCCATGGCATCCTCCTTGTGGATGACTTCGGGAGCATCTAAGCGTGGACGGAACGGGAGGTCTTGGGACCCCCGTCTCCGAATACTTGAGACGATGGGTCACTGTCGTCTGTGCCCATGCCTCACCGTAACCCGTGGAGGCCCTCATTGCCCACTTCCGGGCTCGAAGAACGTCACCTCGGGCGTGTCGCACGTCACAATGTGCAGGCGCCACTGTGGCTCGTTCCGTCCGGCTCCTCGCCCGTGCCGGGCCGGACCTCCGCGGCGGTGTTCTGCTCTGCGTGCGGGTCGGGCACGTGAGCAAGCACCACGGCGCCGAGCACTAGGACGCCACGTGCCCGCAGCACCCGCGCGCATTCGGCCAGAGTGGCTCCTGTGGTCATGACGTCGTCCACCAGCACGACCCTGCTTCCCCTGGTCACGGCGGGGCTGGCCTGGAAGCGTCCGCGCACAGCGCGGCCTCGATGCCGACGATCACGTCCCTTCTGGGCGGCTCCGCTCGCGACACCGCGTCGCGTGCTCAGCCAACGGCTGAAGCCCTGACCCCTCCGGGTCGGTCCAGGCACGTGCTTGAGGCACTCTTCGACCGGGACGAATCCTCGCCGTGACACCGAACCCGGCGCGGGCGGCACCGGTACCAAGACCGCATCGCGCGGCACACACGCCACGAGCCTCGTCATGGCGGGCACGAAGTGCGCCAGCACGGGTCGGCCATGCCGTGTCTTGGCGGCAAGCACGGCGGCCGCGACGATCCCGCCGTAGCGCGAGGCTGCCACCACCGGAGCGTGTCTGCGCGGCGCCAAGACGTCCAGCTGCGTCAGATCGTCCACCCTGTGTGGGTGTGCCAGGGCCTCGGCCAGGCGAGCATCGCAGGAGGGGCACCACACATTGCCGTGGGCCCCGCAGCCTGCGCACGCTGCGGGGAATAGCGCCATCACGAACTCGCGTGCCGCTGCCCTGCACCAGCGTGCCGGGGCGGAATACCAGATTGTGTCAGCGCAGCCGCACATCGCGCGTCGCGACGCCACCGAGAAACTCATGGGTCCCATAGTGCAGCGTGACCCGACACCGCTGGCCCGAATCGGACCACGCGTGTGGACGACACGCCGCCAGCGGCGCGGATATCACCCGTCGGGCATGACCCCGCGGCGCCGGAAGGGAACAACGGTCAACCCCGGTACGAGAGTTCCTGCACGCCCTTCCCGATCTCACGCCAATTGCGATCATCGCGTTGGTAGACCGTACCTGCCGCGTTGACCGCGATCGCTTGTCGGGACTCCCCCGGCGTGGACGTCAGCGAGGCCAGGCGCAGGATGGGAGGCCACAGCTCATGCTGCAGGTCCAGGCCGGACGTCTGCGGCTGGATTCGGTCCTCGGGATCGGGACGGAAGACCACCACGGAGTTCGCCTCCTCCCACACCACCCGAGTCGCATCCGACTCGGTGACACCGAGGTTCAGGGGATCTGAGAGGCCAGTGGGGCGGCCGTCGTCGTCGCGTTTGATGCCTGCCACCAACAGGTACAGATTGGATTTGTCTCCCTCGCTGCGTTCCACCACGAGCGCCAACCGACTGCCGTCCGCCGATACGCGCAGACCCGTGACCTGGTTGTCTTTCAGCCAGTCCGGTTCCAACGTCGCCTTCGCCTTGCCGGAAGCCTTGCTCACCAGGAGTTCGCCCGGCGCCGAGGCTGCAGCGGTCCACACCCACGAGCGTACATCGTAGGAGGGGGCCGCGAGTTCCTTACCCTTGAGCAGGGTTCTGACGGTGCCGCCGGAATCAAGCACCTGCAGCGAGGACCGTTGCCCACTCAATACCGCGTAGGCATCCTGCCCGGGCGCCATGGTGGCCCCCGAAAGCCCCGCTCCCAGGCCATCGGCTCCCTTGACCTGCCTGATCTCGCCATCCTTGAAGCGGATGAGTTGGTCATCTGCCACTCCGACCAGTTCGCCGTCCGTCTGCCCTATCGGGACATCGCTTGGCGCGGAGTCCGGCGTCACGGAGTTCTGGTTCACCGTGAGGTCCACGTCCTTGACGCCCTCCTCACGGTTGAGGGTGGCCTGGAGCTGTTGCACCATGCGGCCGCGTTGGGACTCACTGGCTGCTGTCACCACCGACGACGGCACGTCCACCGTAGCGGTACCGTTCTCCACGGGTACAGAGGTCCGGGAAAGCCTGGCTCCGTTGGGGAAGGCGGACGTCACCGCTCCACGCAAATAGGGGGCGGGCCCGGACATCAGGGCTGAGACCACCGAAGCGACGCGCCCCTGCCTGCGCACCATCCAACGCACGTCGGGAACCATCGAGGTGTAGTCCGAGTCCGCGTAGAACCAGAGCGTCACGGGCGCCACGATGTTGGAGAAGTTGGCCCGGTCCAGAACCAGGCCGTCCGGAGCGTCCGCGATCCGCCACTGCCCGTCCACCTCGGTCAGGATGAAGTTCAGGTCGGCCTCACGTTGCTGGTCGGTGCGGATCCCGTTGGCGTCGATCTGACGTTCCACGGCCAAGGTGACCTGCTGCCGAGAGGAGTCCTGCGCACCATCTGCGTCCGCAAAGGTGGTCTCACCATTGGTCACCAGGACTCCCGCCGTGGCGTCCCAGGTCTGAGCGAGCTCGCCGGTGAGGTACTCCCGCGCCACCGAATAGTTATCCTCGGAATCCAGCCCGGCCTCCAGGAATCCGGAGACGATGGCCTGCGGGTTCTCGTTTCCGCTCGGGCCGTGGACGTTGTAGTTCGGCGTATCCGCGCTCCCCCCTCCGTCCTCGGCCTTCAAGGTGCCAACCGGTCCGGAGGTGGGGATCGACGAGCAACTCGTGAGCCCGAAGCCGACGCACAGGGCGGCGACCAGTGCGGCGCGCAGCCGTGACCGCTTTCCGAGACCATGCCTCATGGCTTTCCTTCCTCGTGTCCGCCGTCCGTGTCGCCGGCTTCCCCGTCCGACTGATCCCCGTCCGACTGATCTGCGACGCCGCCGGGGACATCGCTGCGGTCGGACGCGTCCCGGCGCGGCCGAATCGAGATCCCACCCGTGGTCAGCAGTCCGATGTGCAGGGTCCCCGGGACCGTCTCCGTGGTGGGTTCCTCCTCCGCTGGATCCATCGCGGAGGTGCCCGGCAGCGCCAGTCCGGTACGGGGGAACCATTCGGAATCATCCGCTTCGATGGCCTGGGCCATGGCCAGTTCTGCCGGCGTCGGGTCCGCCAACGGCAGGGGTGAGGCAGTCAATCCGCCGCCGGCCTTGCGCGGCAGGGTCAGCCGGAACACGGATCCTCGACCGGGTTCCCCCCAGGCCTGTAGCCAGCCACCGTGCAAACGGGCGTCCTGCATGGCGATGGCCAGGCCCAATCCCGATCCGCCCGTGGTCCGGGTCCGGGCTGGGTCCTTGCGCCAGAAACGGTCGAAGACGCGGGCAGCGTCCTCCTGGCTCAGTCCGATGCCGTGGTCTCGCACCGACACCGCGACGGCGTCGGCGTCTCCGGCCACGGTGACCTCTACCGGCCGTCGCTCTCCGTGTTCCACGGCGTTGAGCACCAGGTTCCTGATGATGCGTTCCACCCGCCGGGGATCCATCTCGACGATGGTGGGGTCTGCGGGGAAATGCGTCACGATCTCCACGCCTTCGGCCTGCGCCAGCGGTCTGGCGGTGACGAGGACCCGATCGACCACTGGGACCATGTCCCACGGTCCAGCGTCCAACGAGGCCGCTCCGGCATCGAACCGGGAGATCTCTAGCAGGTCGGCCAGCAGCTCCTGGAAGCGTTCCACCTGGTCGTAGAGCAACTCGGCGCTGCGCCGGTTGATGGGGTCAAAGTTCTCGCGGGCGTCGTGGAGCACCTCAGCGGCCATCCGCACGGTGGTCAGTGGGGTCCGCAGTTCGTGGGACACGTCGGAGACGAAACGCTGCTGCATCTGGGACAGGGTCTCCAGCTGCACAATCTGGGCTGCGAGGGAATCCGCCATGCGGTTGAAGGAGCGCCCCAGTCTGGCGACCTCGTCGTCACCGTTGACCTGCATCCGTTCGCCGAGGCTTCCTTCCGCGAGTTTCTCCGCGGTGAGCGCCGCTTGGGAGACCGGGTGCAGAACGCGCTTCACGGTGTACCAGGCAATTCCGCCGATCACTACGAGGAGCAGGCTGAAGCCCAGCCACAGCACGCGATGGACCAGCTCCAACGTGGACTGGACCTGTTGGAAGTCGTAGACGATATAGAGGGCGTAGTCGCGATTCGGGGCGATCTGCACCCGCTTGCCGAAGGCCACCCCAGGATGGGTCTCGCCCTCCGAGTCCAGGGCCACCGATTCCCAATAGACCTCATCGCCGGCCTCGACGGAGGATTCCAGGCTGGAAGGAATGGCCGTTTCGGCTTCCGGCGATGAGTTCTGGTCGGGAACCCACGAGGTTCCGTCGCGGGAGATCACACGCAGGACATACTCGCGCTGAATGGTGTCGTCGCCGCGCAGGCTGCGCAACGTGTCGTTGACCAGAGTCTGCGTCGAGGAGCGGTCGCCGGTCGCTGCGGAACGGAAGGAGGAGTCGGCAGCCCGCAACCAGGTGGTGGCCTCTGAACGGACTTGAGCCAGACGTTCCTGGAAGAGCCCGTCCGCGATCCGGGCGGAGAGCAGTGCTCCGGTGACGACCTCTGCGAGTCCGCACAGGATCACAGTGATGACCACGATGCGCACCTGCATGGAGCGCCGCCAGGCCTTCAGCCCGAACTGGCCCCAGCCACGCGGATCCCATCTGGCCCGCTGCGGCCGTGGCTCCTCCTCGGCCGCATGTCGTGATCCCACCCGGATCAGGCCTGGCCTGCCTTGTAGCCCACGCCGCGCACGGTCTGCACCACCTGCGGGTCGTCCGGGTCCACCTCGACTTTGGACCGCAGTCGCTGCACGTGCACGTTGACGAGCCGGGTGTCCGCGGAATGCCGGTAGCCCCACACCTGTTCAAGCAGCATCTCGCGCGTGAACACCTGCCACGGTTTCCGGGCCAGTGCCACCAGCAGGTCAAATTCGAGGGGCGTCAGAGCGATACGGACGCCATCGCGGGTCACCGAGTGACCGGCGAGGTCGATGGTGAGGTCGGCTGCGTGCAGCACCTCGGGTGCGTGCCTCTCCCCTCCGCGAAGCCGAGTCCTGACCCGGGCCACGAGTTCCGCCGGTTTGAAGGGTTTGGGCACGTAGTCGTCCGCACCTGCTTCCAGCCCCGCCACCACGTCAGACGTGTCCGACTTCGCGGTGAGCATGATGATGGGTACGTCCGATTCCTGGCGGATCTGGCGGCAGATCTGCACGCCGTCCTGTCCAGGCAGCATGACGTCAAGCAGGACGAGGTCCGGTCTTGAGCGGTGGAAGAGATCCACGGCCTGCGCGCCGTCATGGCAGAAGACCGGGTCGTATTCGTCGTTGCGCAAGACGATGCCGATCATCTCGGCCAGTGCCTCGTCGTCGTCCACGACGAGAATGGTGCCCTTCATCGCTTGGATCACACGCTCCTTGGTTCGTTGAGCCGGTCGCGCTGGCGGCGCCCGTCTGCACCCCATCCTAGGAGATGGTTCCGCTAGCCGAGGGCCTCCAGATCGTCGCGCCGAACCAATTCCAAGGCATCGGCACAGTCCCGGGCGGTCGCTGCATGGTCTTTCAGTCGTTGCGGGAGCACCGGTGCGTCGGCGCCGGTGGCGATCAGGACGCGACTCAGCGCGGCCGCGTCGAGCCCTAGTCGGCGCCAGGGCAGCGCGACAGAGCGCGCCAGGTCAGCGATCCGGCCCTTGGCCGGTGCCGGGGTGGGGACCTCCACTACGACGTCCTGCCCTGCCTCGACCCACGCTGCCACGGGGACGAATCCCTCGGGGGCGTCGGGTCGCCTGATCCGCACGGCGACACGAGGGGCGGCGTCCGCCCCGCTCGCGTCGTCCTGGTGCCCGACGGCCCGGTCTTGCCTACCGCGCGCACCTCGCGGCGCGTGGCCAGCGCGCCCCGAGGGGCGATCGTCGGGCACAGCCGCCTCCCGATCCTTCTCTGCCTGCAAGCCCGGGAGGTTCTGCAACGGCTCAAGACCCGCGGCCTGGATCGGGAGGATGACCCTGGCCCGTTGAGCCAAGCCCACCCAGGCTTCGCCGACATGCGCCTTGTCCCACGCCGGAAGTAGCCGGTATCCGGAGGAGGAGCGCACCTGACCGGAGATGACGTCCGCGAGGTCCGGCTCCACGACGTCGAGCACTACCACTGCCCCGGGGAGCGCGGACTCTGCCTCTGCGACGAGCGCGGCCATGGATTCGATCCATGCCTGCGTCACGTCGCGCACGGCGCCGGCGTCGGACAGCACAGGCTCACCGCCCGGCAGAGCCAGCCTGCTCACGAGGGTCGCCGGACCCACGACGCTCATCGAGGTGGGGCCCAGCGGCCGACCCTCCGCGAGATCAGCCGTGAGGCCCAGCAGGCTGCGTTGATGCGACCGGGTCCTCCGCGCCGCCATATCCTCGCCCGCGCGGGATCCGGTCAGCCTCCACCCGTGAGGGGTCAGGGAGACCGGGAGGTCGATGAGGTGCGCCACGGTGCGCGGGAGTGGAGTGGTACCAGGCAGGCCCGTTGTTGCGGGCAGCGGGACCAGATGTGGACTGCCGAGTTCGCCGCGCAGGATCCTGGCCGGTTCCTCGAGGGTGTCCCCCAGGGTCTCCGCCCGAACCATGGCCCGTACGGGGAGCTCGTCGCCGCTCACTTGCCTGGGGTCTCGTTCTGCGCCGTGGTGCGGGAAGATGCCTGGTGCGACTCGGAGATCGCCTCGTGATGGCGAATCACCTCACCGATGATGAAATTGAGGAACTTCTCGGCGAAGGCGGGATCCAGATTGGCGTCGTCCGCGAGGGAGCGCAAGCGCTGGATCTGGGCCGTCTCCCGCCCAGGATCGGAGGCAGGCAGACGGTAAGTGGCCTTGAGCCACCCCACCCGCTGGGTGCACTTGAAGCGTTCCGCCAGGAGGTGGACCAGCATTGCATCGAAGTTGTCGATGCTCCCACGGATGCTCAATAACTCCTCCATGACCTTGGGGTCCACGTCCTCTCCAAGGGAGGAGGACGACGGGTCGAAGGAGGATGCTGCGCTGCTCATGTGTCCATCCTAAAAGCCAAGTCGGGCCGCTCCTGCACTGTTACCCCGCCCCTGGTCCTCCCTACCGACCATGTCCGCCGCTACCGACCCATTTCATGTCGCTCAAGTCGGGAACGAACCGGCGGTCGGGAACGAACCGGCGGTCGGGAACGAACCGGCGGTCGGGAACGTGTCGGCGGTCGGAATCAGGCGGATTCCAGGACCGACGGATCCCACGCGGAGGAATGCGCCTCGGAGACGGTGGCCTGGCCGAGCACCCTCGCATGGTCGTAGATCACCATGGACTGCCCGGGAGCCACGCCCTTGACGGTCTCTCGCAGCTCCACCTCCACGGCGGTGATGCCATGGGGTGCTGGAACGTTGGTTTCCGGGTCCACGGCGAGCGCGGGGTCCACGATCCAGCGGGCCCGGCCAGGAACGGGTTCGGCGTGGGCCCGAACCTGCACCTCGACGTCCAGCCACTCACCGGCGACCGCGGCGCTCGGAACGGGGCCAGCGAAGGAGGGGCGCAGTCCGGAGAGTCGGTCAACGTCCAACAGGTCCTTGGGTCCCACCACCACACGGTTGTCCTTGGGACGAATCTGCAGCACGAAGCGTGGCTTGCCGTCGGGTGCCGGATGCCCCAATTTCAGGCCTCGGCGTTGGCCCACGGTGTAGGCGTTGGCTCCCTCGTGCTGCCCCACGGTGTGGCCGTCCTGATCCACGATCTCGCCGGGTGTCATGTCGATGCGTTCGGCGAGGAAGCCCTTGGTGTCTCCGTCGGGGATGAAGCAGATGTCGTGGCTGTCTGGTTTGGATGCCACACCGAGCCCCCTGCTCTCCGCCTCGGCCCGCACCTGCGCCTTGGTGGGGGTATCGGCGAGGGGGAACCAGCAGTGGTCCAGCTGGTCCTCGCGCAGCACGCCGAGCACGTAGGACTGGTCCTTGGCATGGTCGGCCGCGCGCAACAGCGTCGGGCGGTTGTCCTGGTCTCGCACCACCTTGGCGTAGTGCCCAGTGACGACCTGGTCGAATCCCAAGGCGATGGCCTTGTCCAGCAGGGCCTCGAACTTGATCTTCTCGTTGCAGCGCAGGCAGGGGTTCGGCGTTCGCCCTGCAGCGTATTCCGCGACGAAATCGTCCACCACATCCGCCTTGAAGCGGTCGGAGAAGTCCCAGACGTAGAAGGGGATCCCGAGGGTGTCGCAGGCGCGGAAGGCGTCGTTGGAGTCCTCGATGGTGCAGCAGCCGCGCGAACCGGTGCGCAGGGTGCCGGGCATGCGGGAGAGCGCAAGGTGCACGCCGACCACGTCGTGGCCCGCTTCGACCGCCCGGGCCGCGGCCACGGCTGAGTCCACGCCGCCGCTCATCGCTGCCAGTACCCTCATGCTGCTGCCTGTCCTCGTCTGCTCGTGTTCGGTGTGTTCAGTGCGTTGTCGGTGTGGTCAGTGCATTCTTGCCGATACCCGTGCTAGGCCTGACCGGTCAAGCAAGGCCCGACCGGTCAAGTGTAGTGACATCGGCTTTGCCGGAACACCACGCTTTGCTGGAACACCACCAGGTCTCAACGCTAGCGCGACCGAATCTGTTCCCGCCCTAGGTCTGTGGGCCGTGGTGATATCAGCCGCAGCAATGTGCGCCGTACGGATGCGAGCCGTGGCGAGGGGAACAGCAGCCGTTCAGGGACGGGGGTCAGCGTGAGTTCGTCTTCGTTGCGGCATTGAGTCCGGCGGCCCGTGCCGAGGAGAGCACCCCGGGCAGCGCGGCCAGGAGCGCATCGACGTCGGCCTCGGTACTGCCTGCACCGAGGCTGAAACGTTGCACGCTGCGAGCGTCGTCCGCGCCGCGTCCCATGGCGACCAGCACGTGACTGGGTCCAGCGACCCCTGCCGTGCACGCCGAGCCGGTCGAGGTAGCGATGCCTGCCATATCCAACATGAACAGCACCGAATCCCCCTCGCAGCCAGGGAACGTGAAGTGGACGGTCCCTGGGAGCCGGCGAAGATGAGCGTCTGGGGCGAACGGGTCCGGCCCGTTCAGGACTGCCTCAGGTGCCAGGGATCGCACCCCGTCGATGAGGCGGGAGCTGAGGGCCCGTAGGCGGGAGGCCTCTGCCTCCATGTGGTGAAGTGCATGTTCGGCAGCCGCCGCGAAGGCCACGGTGCCGAGCACGTCCAGGGTCCCGGAGCGCAGTCCGCGTTGATGCCCTCCACCGTGGATCAGCGGGGTGGGTTTCTGGTCCCGCCCGAGCACCAGCGCCCCTATCCCTACGGGGCCGCCGAGCTTGTGCGCGGTGATCGCTGCGGAAGCGATACCGGGTGCGCGCAGGTGCACCGGGATGTGGCCCACCGCTTGGACGGCGTCGGTGTGGAACGTTGCGCCCACCGCTGCGGCCGCCTCTGCGGCCTGCTCCACGGGTTGGATGGTGCCGACCTCGTTGTTGGCCCACATCAGGGTGGCCACGGCGACGCGGCCCGATTCGGCCTGGAGGGTTTCGCCCCAGGCGTCCAGATCCACGACTCCGTCGGAGGCGGAGTCCGAAAGCAGCGGCACCTGGAGGACCCGTGCTCCCTCGTGGGCGGCGAGCCACTCCACGGTATCCAGCACCGCGTGGTGTTCGGCGCCGGTGACCACGATGGTGTCCCGGCTCGAGTCCTGATCGCGGGCGGCCCACCACGCACCCTTGAGTCCCAGGTTGTCTGCTTCGGTCCCTCCGGAGGTGATGATCAGTTCGGTCGGGTGCACACCCAGCGCCGCCGCCAATCGCTCCCTGGCTTCCTCCACAATGCGGTGGGCTCTGCGGCCCGCGGCATGCAGCGAGCTGGGGTTACCCACCAGCCCCAGGTGTGCCTCGAGCGCTGCCCGCGCTGGCGGACTCAGGGGTGTGGTCGCGGCGTGGTCAAGGTAGACGGGTTCGGCAGGCACGTCAGCGATTCTAGTCCGGGGTGCTTTCCCCCTCCTCCCCCGAATCTCCCCTTTCTCTCGGATCTGCCCCATGCCGAATCTGCCCCTGCTCTCGGATCTGCCCCACTTTTCGGATTTGCCCCACTTTTCGGATCTGCGGCACCGAACCGGCGCCGCACATCCGAGAACGAGGGCGGATCCACGCCGATAAGAATCCACGCCGATAAGGTGGTTCTCGGAACACCAGGGCACGGGAAGGGACAGGATCGGTTGAGAGCCAACAGCACTTACGGCCCCATCCTGGTCCCCGTCCTGATTCCTTCGTGGCTGCTGGCGGTGGCGTTGGGTGCCATCATGCCGGTGCTGGCTCTGGCCGCCCTGAGTATCGGGGCTGAGACCTCGTACGCAGCGGTCCTGGTGGGGATCATGGGTGCCGTGTCGCTGATCGGTACCATTCCGGCCGGGATCTTCATCGACCGCGTGGGTGACACCGCCGCCATGGTCTCAGCTGGCCTCACCGCGGTAGTGGTGCTTGGCACCATCGCCGTCACGCTGGCCTTGGACCTGCAAGGGTCGTTGGTGATCTACACCGTCTGTCTGATGCTCATGGCTCCGGTCACGGACGTCTGGTCCCTGGCCCGGCAGGCGTTGGTCGCCGAAAGCGTGCCACCGTCCAAGGTCGCGCTGGCCATGACGGCCTTGGGCGGCACCCAGCGCGTGGGAAACCTCATCGGCCCGCTGCTCGGTGCCGCCCTCATGCTGGTGGCCCCGATCTGGTCCGTCTTCCTCCTTGCGGCGGTGGCGGCAGCGGCCGCCACCGTGGTGGTCTGCCTGCCAGCAGGGCGAGCCCTCGACGCACCGCATCCGTCACGACGACGGGTCCGGTCCCCCATGCCCGACGGGCGCGGCTCGGCCGCCGCCGAAACATCGGGCATAGCGGAGACCGGCGGTCCCCGACCCGCGCTGCGGCAGCTGCAGGTGCGCTGGTCCGCGGTGGTACTCGTAGGAGTCTCGATCACCACGCTGACGGTGGCCCGTGCCGGGCAGCCGATCATTGTGCAACTGTGGGGAGTGCACCTGGGGCTGCACAGTTCCGCCATCTCGTCTTTGATCGCGCTCGGGGCGGCAGTGGAGTTGGGGTTCATGTTCTTAGGTGGGTACCTCAAGGAGCGCTGGGGGCGTGCCGCGATCCTGGTGACGTGTCTGGCTGTCTTCGGTGTCGGTTTCCTGGTGATGGTGTGGTGGCAGCACCTGATCGGGATGGTGATCGCCGTGCTGGTCATGGCGCTGGGCAATGGGCTCGGCGCTGGTGTGAATATGACCATCGGAGCCGACCTCTCACCCTCCGTGGGGCGCGCGCGATTCCTGGGGGTCTGGGCCATGTTCAACAACATCGGCAGGCTCGGCGGCCCCGCGCTCACCTCGTTCCTCATCGCGGCGGCGTCGCTAGCGACGGGGATCGCCGTCACCGGTGTCATCGCCCTGGCCGGGGCAGCCTGGATGTGCGCCGTGGCTGGCCACGTCGGGTTGCCCGGCCCCGCCCGCAGTCGTCGTCCCTGACTGGCACACTGGGAAGTGCCGCCAGCCGTTGGTGACCGCCGCCGCCAGGACCGACCAGCACGACCGACCAGCACCCCTGATCAGGAGACCAGATGCCCCTCACCCTCCCGCCGTTGCGCCACCCCGTTCATCGGTTGGGCGCACGGGAGATCGACTTCGCCCAGGCAGTGGCCGTGATGGCCGTGGTCAATCGCACCCCCGATTCGTTCTTCGATCAGGGGCTGACGTTCGCACTGGAGCGTGCCGTGGAGTCCGCGCTGGCCGCCGACCGCGACGGAGCGGACTGGGTGGACGTGGGAGGCGTTCCGTTCGCACCCGGCCCGCCCTTACCTTGGCGAGAGGAAGCCAACCGGGTGGTCCCGGTGGTGCAGGGTATCCGGGCCGCGGGCTCCGACGTGGTGATCTCCGTCGACACCTTCGACGCGCAGGTGGCGGAGGCAGCGCTGGCCGCCGGTGCCGATGTCATCAACGACACCACGTGCCTGGCGGATCCCGACCTGGCGTCCGTGGTCGCGGCTGCGGGAGCACACTTGGTGGTAACCCACTCCCTGGCGGCGCCCCGCACTGTGTATCCGCGCCCCCACTACGACGATGTGACGGCCGAAGTGGTGGAGCGGCTCTGGCGGGGAGTAGCGAAGGCGGTGGACGGGGGCATCCCCGAATCGCACCTCTTCGTGGATCCCGGCCACGATCTGAACAAGAACACCCAGGACACGTTGCGCATCACCCGGGAGCTCGCCGAGGTCGCGGCCATGGGCTTCCCCACGCTGGCTGCGGTCTCCAATAAGGACTTCATTGGCGAGACCTTGGACCTTCCCAAGCAGGAGCGCGGGGCTGGTTCCATCGCTGCGGCCATGTACTGCCTGCACGAGGGCGCCCGGGTCATTCGGATGCATCACGTGCCCCAGTCGGTCCAGGCCGCGAGGATGTTCGAAGCCATGGCCGGTTGGAGGCAGCCCGTTTACACGCGGCACAACATGGGCGAGGTCAATCTCCCCTGAGGCCGGTGGTCCACGGCTGAGGCCTTGGTCCACGTCAAGCGGCGTCACTGTTGCGGTCCGGTTCTTCCCCGGCTCCCCCGTCCCCGATCCGGCTGACCATGCGGTCCATGTACCGGAACCCCCATTCCGGTAATTTGCCGGAGTTCACGAGGGCCAGCAACAGGGCGGCCATCCGCAGGCTCGGATCCAAGCGCAGCGCGTCCATCAGGTGCGCCGCCGCCGCGGTGCCGCCACCTGCCGCCCAGTACAACCATCCCAGCATGCACAGCACCGGTGGCCGCGCCCAGGTGGGGCAGTGCGCTGCGATGTGCGCCACGACCTCTTGGGCTCGGTTCAGACGATCCGGGTCGGGCGGGTCCGGCCAGTCCCCCATGATCATGCTGACGTCGCGTTCCATTCCGCGTCCCTCTGCCAGGTCCCGCATCGCAAGGTCATCAGAGCTGAGGCCGGTCTGCCGCATCCGCTCCCGATGGCGCATGCTGTGTTCCATGGCGGATGCTCCGGCGGCCTCCCCGAAGGCCAGCTGGACGAGCATGGGGTCACGGAGCGCGGGTTGCAGCGCACCGATACAGAAGCGCGCCATGGTGATGGGCGCCAATCGGTCAGGGCCCTTCCCCAGGAGCTGTTCCACCAGCTTGGTGTGGTCGATTGCTTGGGCAGGCATCAGGACCCCCAGTCCCGTGCGTTCCCGACCGGTGGCCAGCAGTTCTACCGTTTCGCACAGTTGTTGCGCGCGGGCCGGGTCGGTGTGCGGCAGCCTGGCGTGGAGATCTGGCTGAGCGGGTCCGCCTGGTGTCGGCATCGACAATCCCGCAGGCACAGCGGCCTCGAGCTCCGCCAGGCCGTATCCGTTAGTCGGAGCCTCCGAGTCATCGATTTCCGACCACCCGTCTGCTGCACAAACGAAGGTCCGCCGAATCCCGAATCCCTGCTGCAGGAGGGCCAATTCCACATGCTTTAGGGGCATCCGGTAGCGCCGCATGGCCTTGCCGAAGGGTTCGTCGGTGAATACGGCCAGCATCACTCCGGTGCAGTGCTCCATCCTGGACAGGTTGGACACGCACAGGGAGGCCACGTCCCTCATGGTCTTGCTCCTGAGATCCTTGGGCAGGTTGAGCCGCATCCCCGTTCCGCAGTGTTTGCCTGTAAAGGGGATCACGATGAGGGACTCCTTGGGTTGATAACCCATCAGGATGGGGACCAGACTAAGCAGTTCGGCATCGGAGTCGGCCTTGACGACGGTGACATCGCCTTCTTTCCGAGTCCGACCCGCTGTTGCACGGGTCCTGCGTCCGTGGGATGAGATGGAGGTGGTTGACATGTGGTGGTGACGTCGGTCACGTTGTGAAGAGTTCATGCCGATAACCTTGCGCCCCATCCGACCGCTGCGACCAGACCGAATTCGCTGCCTGTGGACATCTCGGTTCCGCACAGGATGTTCACGAAGTCGGCCGGTAGAATCTGGGCTCATGCAGCGACTGTTCCCGCCTGCCGGCTCGGGTGGGCCAGCGCATTCCTCACACGCCCCCCTGCCCGGAGGAATCTCAGCTCCGGTCTCCGACGCGGATCTACTCAGGGATGCCGCCGCCCCGACCGACGGGGCCTTCGTCCGGTTCTCCATGGTCTCCTCCCTGGACGGACGGATCAGCGTCGACGGAGTTTCCGCTCCCCTGTCCTCCGCGGCGGACTCACGCCGTTTTCATCTGCTGCGGTGCGCTGCCGACGCCGTGGTGGTGGGTTCCGGGACGGCCGTAGCGGAGGGATACCGAGGTCAGATGTTGCCCGGTCACCTGCAGCAGATCAGAGTCGACCAGGGGCGGCCCCCGCTCCCGGCTACCGTGGTCCTCTCCGCTTCGGCAGGCCTTCCGCTCGACTCTCCGGTCCTCATGGATGCACCGGCCCCGACCTTCGTGGTGGTCGCGGATGACGCCCCGCCCGAGCGACGCAAGGCACTGGTCTCGGCCTTGGGCGCGGAGGCCGTGATCACCGTGAGCGGCGGGGCCGATCCTCACGAGATCACCTCGGCCCTCGTTGCCCGCGGGCTGTGCCACCTCCACCACGAGGGTGGGCCCACCATCTTGAGCCGCTACCTCGACGCAGACGCCGTGGATTCGTTGTGCCTGACCTTGACGCCGAAGATCCTCATGTCCGGTCCCGGGTTGATCGAGGACCAACGCTCCTGCGTTCCACGCGTTTTTTCCCTGCACACCCTCCACGAGGAGGATTCCGTCCTCTTGGCCGACTACCGCCGCCTGCCCACCACGGGACGTTCAGGAGGTGAGGCATGAGCGCGGATCATTACCGGGTGCTCGGCCTGACCCAGGACGCCGACGACGAGCAGATCCGCAAGGCCTTCCGGACGCTCTCGCGCCGTCACCACCCTGATCTTGGCGGTGACGCTGACGCCTATCGGGCCGTGACCGTGGCCTACACGGTGCTCTCCGATCCGCAGCAGCGCAGCCGCTACGACGCTAAGCGCGCCCCAGGGGCGACGACGGCGAGCGGCACCACGACTGGGAGCGGCACCGCCGCGCGGCCCGACGGGACCATTTTCGCGCCGTCCGCCACGTCCGCCACGTCCGCCCGCAGGCCGTCGCCCCGGTCCACACCCCGCGCCAAGCCCGTACGGGTCACCGGTTCCGCCCCCGGGACGGACCCGGGACCTCTGGTTCGCGGCAGCGTGCCTAAGCGTGGATTCCTGGACAGGAGTCGCTCCGTGCGGGAATCGGTGCTCAGTCAGCTGGCAGCCGCCGTGGCCAAGGATCTTCCCGCGACCAAGGCCGTCCTCGGCACCGACCTGCCCGGCAGTGGGGAACACGACGCCGTTCTCGTCGCCGGGCGCAGGTTGGTCCTCGTTGACGTGGTCATGAGCCGAGACGCCCCGCATGGCTGGGACGGGACCTCGCTGCGCGTGGACGGCAGACGTCTGGCGGTCCCGAACGTGTCCCGGGCCGCGGCGGAACTGGAACGTAAAGTGCGTGGCTCCCGTGCCATCGGACTCGTGGTCGTGGCCTGCTCCGCTCAAGAGATCCACCGCCCCGTGGTGGAGGGGTACTCGCGCAGCGCCGCCACACCAGCGCCGACCAATCCCGCGGGTGCCAGGCGGGAGATCGTCACGTTCCTGGCCGGAGGAGCCGACTCGGATGCCGTAGACCTCGGCGTCCTCTCCGACCTCGCTTCGCTGAGCTGACCTGAACTGAGTCGAACTGAGCTGAGCCCACGCACGATGATCGTGACCGGGCCGTGACATTTCTCGCTGAATCGGACGTTTCCCGCCAGTTGCTGCAGCATCCGCGCCCACGTGACGCCTAGGATGGTCTGCGTGTTCCGCTTCGTCTTCAATGCCCCGGAGATTCCCGGCAATACCGGCAATGCCATCCGGTTGGCCGCAGTCACCGGCGCAGAATTGCATCTGGTCCAGCCGCTAGGTTTCAGCCTGGAGGATTCCAAGCTGCGTCGCGCCGGACTGGATTATCACGATCTGGCTTTTGTCACCGTGCACCCGGACCTGGACACCTGCCTGACCGCGCTCGGCGCCGGACCTCAGGGCTCCCGTGTTTTCGCCTTCGAACCCGAGGGACAGGCAACCTACTCCGAGATCGAGTACCGCGCCGATGACATCCTGCTCTTCGGCAAGGAGTCGGTTGGCCTGAGCCCCGCGGAACGGGCCCATCCGCTCATCACCGAACTCGTGTCGCTACCCATGCAGCCTTCCCGCAGGTCACTGAATTTGGCGGCCTCGGCATCCATCGTGATTTATGAGGCTTGGCGGCAGCACGGCTTCGCTGGTGCGGGCGCACCCCAGATCACCACCCCCACCGTCTGAGAGGACCTCCATGCAGAACGATTCCCTGGGCGATTCCCGGCGCAACCGTCAGCTCGAAGAGGCCGAGGAGGTCAATGGCCTCGACCTCTTTTCCGAGGTGGAGGAACCCGCAGGCCCCCGCAAGCGCGTCAAGGCCGGCTGGATCTTCGCCGTGGCCGCCCTGATCGTGGTGGTCCTGGCCGTTGTGGTCATCGTGAACCTGACCGGCAAGCGCGACAGCCCAGCGGATTCGGCCTCCAAATCGGTGGCGGCACAGGTCCGCAAGGCCAACGATGCCGAGACCGTCAGTTCCGAGGCTGGCACCGGGAAGCTGAGCGTGACGTACTCCGCCGACGTGGGTGCCTTCGCCGTCCAGGTCACGGGCGTTGAAGAGGCGCCGGAGGACCAGGAGTACCAGATTTCCGTGACGCATTCCGATGCAGCGCAGAGCTTCGAACGCGTGGGGCTGTTGGGCGCCGACCCGTCGGGGTGGCACGGCTACCGCGGCCTGGACAGCATCCATTCCGTGCACCTCACCATCGTGGCCGAGGGCGGAGAGGATGCGCCCGAGCAGGCCGACCTCAGCGAGGTCGTCCTCGAGAAGTAGCTGACCCAGGGCAGCGCGGCTCAGCCGCGGCGGCGCAGGATCTCCTGCGTCGCTTGCGGAAGCACGTCCTCGAGTTTGCCCACGATTCCGAGGTCTGCGAGCTCGAAGATCGGGGCGTCCTCGTCCGTGTTCACGGCCACGATCGTTCCCGCCTGCCGCAGGCCGACCACGTGTTGCACGGCTCCGGAGATCCCGGCGGCGACATACAGGTCTGGCGCCACGGAGCGTCCCGTTTGGCCCACCTGGGCCTCGTGCCCAATCCAGCCCTCGTCCGCCGCGACCCGGGAGGCGCCAACGGCGGCTCCCAGCGCGTCGGCCAAATGCTCGACGGCGGTGAAGTCGCCTTCCGTGCCGCGGCCTCCGGCCACGACCACGGCAGCGGTCTCCAGGTCTGGTCTGCCACCTGCGGCGATCGGAGTCCGCGAAAGGAGCTCGGCTGAAGCGACGGCCGTCTCGCAGGGCAGCGGATACAATTCCGCCGGACCGCCACCCGACCCGCTCCCCTGACTTTGGGCAGCGGCGGAGGCTCCTGGTAGGACCGTGACGTAGGCGGTGCCGGTTCGGGGGCGAACCACGGTGTACCCGGTTCCTGAGAGGACCGGCTTGGACACGCTCAGGTCCGGGGCCACCGTTTGGGCTCCCGTGATGATGGCCGAGTCGTCCAGTGCTGCGGCTCGAGCCAGCACCTCTGTCTCCGCGGGCTGCGCCGGGGCAAGGACCACCCGCGCCTCCAGCTCTGCGACGGCGGTGCGCAACAATTCGGCCTGCCCCACCGCAAGCGAATTCTCCAGGTCCGTCTCGGGGACGATCACATGGGTAACACCGAGATCGCCCAGGGCCGCGAGTGCCTCAGCCGACACGGTGCTACCGGAGACCACCATGAGGTCCCCCAGTAGGCCGCCCAGGCCGATCAGTTCCTTGGTCTGGTCGGATAAAGGCGCCTGCGGCGCGTCCAGATAGACGATGCTGCCAGTGGCAACGCTAGTGTCCATGAGGGCTCAGGCCTCCTGTTTCGGGTCGGTTGCGAGAAGCAGCCCGCGCTGGTCCAGGAAGTCAACGAGCGCCAGTCCGGCCTCACCGTCGTCCACAATGGTCCGCCCGCCCTGGCGGGTCGGGACCGTCCCGGCCTCCACCACCATGGTGGTGGAGCCGAGCCGTCCCACCGCCGCGGCGTCGATCCCGAGGTCCGCGAGGGACAGGACGTCCAACGGTTTCTTCCGTGCGGCCATGATGGCCTTGAAGTTCGGGTAACGAGGCTGGGAGAACTGGTCCGTCACGGACACCACGGCCGGGAACGTGACCGCGAGTTCATCCACATGGGTTGGCATGGATCTACGTCCGCGCAGACCCGTTCCTGATTCGTCGAGTTCCAGTCGATCTGCAAGGGTCAGTTGCGCCCAGCCCAGACGAGCGGCCAGCATCGACGGGAGCACGCCGGTCTCGGCGTCGGTGGAGGCCATGCCGGTGATGACGACGTCGGGCGCCAGGCGTCCAACCGCGGCGGCCAACACCCGAGAGGTGGCCTGCGCGTCGGAGCCCGGTAGGGCGTCGTCGGACACAAGAACACCTGCGCTTGCACCAATCTGGAGGGCCTTCTTCACCGCTGCGGATGCGGCGGATGGCCCCATGCACAGCGCCGTGACCTGGAGTTCCTTCCCGTCCCCGTGCGCCTCGGCGAGCCGCAGCCCGGCTTCGAGCGCGTACTCATCCAGTTCCGACAGGACGGACTCCGAACGGTCCAGGCGATAATCCTCGTCTGCAGGCCCCAATGATCGGGGGAACTGCGGGTCCGGGGTGTACTTGACCAGGACCAACACCTTCAAGGGTGTCCCGTCTGTCGTTGGCATGTTCCGCCTTCCTCGTGAGCATCGCGGTGGCCTGATCGGGGCTCTTAGCCCCAACCCGCCACCGTGTCCATGCTAGCGAGTCCTCGGCAACAGATCTTCAACGGCCGAGACATGCTTGTATCTGACCCGGTCTCCTTCGTAGGCTCCGCGAGGATTCCTGGGTACCGTTGACCTCAAGACCGGTTGACGCTGCGTCCGGCCGCGTCCATCTGTGGCGCTGCTCCGGTGCGGTCCCCCACCGAGTCGACATGCTGAAAAGTTCACCAGACGAAAGCAGGAGAAACCATGGCGAAAAAGCAGTCGATCTTCAGTCGGATCGCCACACTCACCAAGGCCAACATCCACGCCCTCCTGGACTCCGCCGAGGATCCCCAGAAGATGCTGGACCAGATGGTGCGGGACTACACCGACAACATCCGCGAGGCCGAGCAGGCCGTGGCGCAAACCATCGGCGACCTGAGGATGCTGGAACAGGACCACGCCGAAGACGTCCGCGCGGCACGCGAATGGGGCCAGAAGGCCCTCGCAGCCTCCACCAAGGCGGATCAGCTGCGTTCCTCCGGCAAGGACCAGGAGGCCGACAAGTTCGACAACCTCGCCAAGATCGCCCTCCAGCGTCAGATGAGCGAGGAGAGCCAGGCCCGCGCCGCGGAGCCCACCATCGCCTCCCAGAATCAGGTCGTGGAGCAGCTCAAGAATGGCCTGACCAACATGAAGGGCAAGCTCGCCGAGCTGAAGGGCAAGCGCAACGAGCTCGTTTCGCGTGCCAAGACCGCTCAGGCGCAGACCAAGGTCAATGACGCCCTGAAGTCCATCGACATCATGGATCCCACGTCAGAGGTTGCGCGGTTCGAGGAGAAGATTCGCCGCGAGGAGGCGCGTGTCCAGGGGCAGCAGGAGCTGGCGGCTTCCAGCCTCGACGCTCAGTTCGCCCAGCTCGAGGACCTCGGTGAGCAGACGGAGATCGAGGCTCGCCTTGCCGCACTCAAGGGTGGCGGGTCCGCACCGCAGGCCAGCCTGGAGGCGGCACCGGAGACCACCCAGGCCGCCCACGGGAACGAGGCCGAGCTGTCGGTGGACTACTCCAAGGGCCAGTGACCCGCTCTGCTTGAGAGACGCAGCGTGCCCGTCACCGCAACTTGTGGTGGCGGGCACGCTGCTTTTTCGCAGTTGTGTGGATGAGACCCGGCGTGGATCGGGTGTGGTTGAGACGGAGACCCTGACGTCCTTCGCGACTCTGATGCTTGAACGCGACTTTGATGCTTCAAAGCGACTTTGATGCCCGGTTGGGACAGGGCACTGGACGTTTTGAGGCATCAAAGTAGTCAGGGCCGCTGGCCGATCAGCCGCGGGGATTCTCCTCATCCGGGTCGTCCCCGGAGTCGGCCTGCTTCGTGGGCCCGTCCAGCCACTCCGACAACGCTGCGTCGAAGTCCTCGTCGCTGGCACCGATCAGTGCGCGGCGGGCGAAGAAGCCTCCTGGATCCTCAAGGTCCTCCGCTGTAGGGACCAAGGCCTGCTCCAGCCAGAGGTCGTCACGCCACTGCGTGCCTTTCTGGGCGGCGATGGCCTCCCAGAGCGCCGAGGCCTCGCGGGCCTTACGCGGGCGTAGCTGCAGCCCGATGAGACCTTGGAAGGTCTGCTCCGCTGGGCCGCCCAGCGCGCGGCGGCGGCGCAACGTCTCCCTCAGTGCGGGGGCCGACGGCAGGTGGTCGGCTGCCGCCGTCACCAGCGAATCAACCCAGCCCTCCACCAGGGCAAGGATGGTCTCCAACTTCTCCAAGGTGGCCTGTTGGGCAGGTGTGTTCTTGGGTTCCAGGCCACCGGAGCGCATGATCTCCTGCAGCTGTTCCGGGTTGCTGGGGTCGATCCCCTCCAAGCGGTCTCGGATCTCCGTGGTATCGATACTGATGCGCGAGGCAAAGTCCCTGACCAGGGACACGATGTGTTCATTGAGCCACGGCGCGGCACGATAGAGCCGCTGGTGCGCCGACTCACGCAGGGCAAGGTAGAGCAAGACCTCCTGCTTGGGCAGCTCCAGCCCGTCCCCAAAGATCTCGATGTTCTGAGGAACCAGCGCGAAACCGTCCCCGGCCAGCGGCAGACCTGCATCGGTACCGCCCAACACCTCACCTGCCAGGGTTCCCACCGCGCGTCCCAACTGGGCCCCGAACAAGGCAGAACCCATGGAACGCATCACACCGCCGAGCTGGGAAACCATGCCGAGCACCTCGGGCGGAACCTGCGCACCGGTCTCCTGATCCAATTGCTGTTTGATGGTCTCCTCGACCGACGCCGCCGCACTGGTCGCGACCGGTTCAGCCAGGACCTGCCACTGCGGAAGCGTGGACTCGACCCAGTCGCTGCGCGTCAGTGCCCGAACAGGGGTGGAGTCCGAGGTGAACTCCGTGGCAGCGTCCAACCACAGATCCGCCAGACGTGAGGCCTCCACGACATCGCGCAAGGCCGTATGGTCAACCGCCGCAGAATCACCAGTCGCTTCCTTGGCAGCGTCCTTGGCCAACTCCCAGTTCACGGGAGAGGAGTCCCCCGAGCCGGCGGAAGCGGCCATGGCACCGAAGAAACTCTGCAGCTGGCCGAACATGGCCTGCATCTGCGATGGATCGAAACCGTTCTGGTCCTCCCCTGGCGCGCCAGAGGCACCCGGCATACCGGGCATACCAGGCATGCCCGGGATCGCGGGTCCGCCCTCGCCAAAGAGCTTGCCGAAGAGTTCGGAGAAGGGATCCTTCGGGTTCTCGTCGTCTGGGTCGGGGCGTGAAGGGTTCTCGGCCATGACCACGAGATTACCCGGGTATGTGCTTCCTGTTCAGGACGGTTCGCTGTCGGCTCACCTTGGTCTGGCCTACCCTGGTGGGTGTCCTTATTCCCTGCGCGCAGGTTCAAGCAGCCCTCGCGACCACGTACCTGACGGAGCCTTCCCCCGTGACCCATCCTTCCGCCGCGCAGTCCTCCCGTCCCCGCGGCCGGATCTCCGCCTTCAAAAGCGCCAACAAGACCGCCGTCATCGGAGCGTGCGCGTTCCTGCTGTGTGTCGGAGCCGTGGTGGCTCCCAGCGCCTATGTCGTTGAAGGTCCGGGTCCAGCGGTCAACACGCTGGGAGAGGACCCCACGAGCGGTAAGGACGTCATCCATGTCGCTGGGACCAAGGCCTACCCCACCGATTCGGAGCTGGCACTGACCACGGTGTCCGTGGCTGGCGGGCCCGGCCGGTCCATCAGCGGCACCCAGGCGCTCTGGGCATGGGTGGACCGGTCGGAGGATCTCAAGCCGCGCGAGTACGTGTACCCGGCCGGCACCACCTCAAAGCAACAAGACCAGCAGAACGCCCTGGCCATGACCAATTCCCAGCACACCGCGATCGCGGCTGCACTGACCGAATTGGACATCGACTACCAAACCCGCCCCGTGGTGGCCGGCTTTGCTGCCGATCTCAACAAGGACGGCCTGAAGGTTTCGGATGTCATCACCTCCATCGACGGCACCAAAGTGACCGGATACGAGCAGGTGCCAGACGCCGTCAAGGCCTCATCCGGCAAGAGTGTCGACCTGACCGTGCAGCGTGACGGCAAGAGTGTCGATGTGACCGCCACCGTGGGTACCGCAGAGACGGAGGATGGTAGTCAGCAACGTAGCCTCGGCATCTACATTTCTCCCGATTACGATTTCCCGTTCGACGTCGATTTCGGCCTGCAGGACATTGGGGGCCCCTCGGCCGGCACCATGATGGCACTCGGCCTCATCGACAAACTCACCGAGGGATCCCTAGCAGGCGACACGAAGGTGGCCGGTACGGGAACCATTACGCAGAACGGCGAGATCGGTGCGATCGGCGGCATCCCCCAGAAGGTGGTGGGTGCCCGCAACGCCGGCGCCACCGTGTTCCTCGCACCCGCGGCCAACTGCGCCGAACTGGCTGGCAGGGTGCCGGACGGAATCACGGTGTACTCCGTTTCCACCCTGCACGAGGCCCGTGAAATCCTCGAGAAATTGGGCAGCGAAGGACCCAGCTCGCTGAAGGGCGATCAAATCTGCGGCTGAATCCGCTACGCGAGTTCTCACGGTTCGCACAGGGAACACTTGGCCTGGCAGAATAGATCGGAAGCGCGCCCTGAACCCTGGGTGGCGTCCATCCCGCAGGCGTAACAAGTGAGGATCCCCCTTGAGCACCGGCCCATTCCCCTTCCCCTCTGGTAGACCCGGACCGAGCGAATCACGTGAGGACACCGGTCGACGCCGGGTAGGACCACTGATTCCAGCCATTGTTGTGGTGGTCCTGGTCGTGGCTGCCTTCATCGGCTTCGCCCACCTGTGGACGGACATCCTCTGGTTCGATCAGCTCGGCTACGGGTCGGTGTTCTGGACCAAGAACATCACCCGGGTCGTCTTGTTCGCCATCGCGTTCTTGGTGATGGGTGCCGCCGTCTGGCTGCAGCTGCACCTGGCGTGGAGGCACCGGCCTGTCTACGCCCCTTCTGAACGCGGCGACGACCCGTTGGCCAAGTACGAGGATCAGGTCCAGTCCTTCCGTAAGGCTGCCTTCATCCTGATCCCCGCCGTCATCGCGGCGTTCGCTGCCATCACTTTCGCTTCCGGTTGGCAGACGGTCCAGCTCTTCCTCAACGGCGAGTCGTTCGGCGAGAAGGACCCGCAGTTTGGTCTCGATGTGGGCTTCTTCATCACCGTGCTGCCCTTCTTGAAGATGCTCGTGGGCTTCCTGTCCTCCGTGGTCCTCTTCAGCGGCATCGCAGGCATCCTGGTGCAGTACCTCTTCGGTGGCATCCGCGTCCAGGACAAGGCGGGGCTGCGGATCTCCCGGGCTGCCGGCTGGCAGATCGGCGTCAGCGTGGCTGTGTTCGTCCTGGTCCAGGCCATCAACTTCTGGTTGGGGCGTTACTCCACGATGCTCAAGCAGGATGGCCGGGTCCCCGGCGCCCTCTACACCGAAGTGCACGCGGTGATCCCGACCCGCACCATCCTCGCGATCGCGGCCGTGGCCGTTGCCGTCGTGTTCATCATCGGTGCAGCCATGGGCAAGTGGAAGCTTCCGCTGATCACCACCGCCATGCTCGTCGTGGTGGCCGTGGTCGCAGGCGCCGTCTACCCCGCGATCATCCAGCAGTTCAATGTGCGCCCGTCGGAGAAGACGATGGAGCAGAAGTACATCCAAAGAAATATCGACATGACCAGACAGGCCTACGGCTTGGACGACGTGGATGTTTCCTCCTACGACGCTCAGCTGCAGCCCAAGAAGAACGCCCTGTCCAAGGACGCTGCCACCACCACCAACATTCGTTTGTTGGACCCGTCGATCGTCTCCCCCGCGTTTGCCCAGCTGCAGCAGTTCCGCTCGTACTACAAGTTCGCGGACACGTTGCCGGTTGACCGATACACGGTGGATGGCAAGACCCAGGACACCGTCATCGCAGTGCGTGAGGTGGACGCCCCCAAGGATTCGTGGGTCAACCAGCACATCACCTACACGCACGGCTTCGGTGTCGTGACGGCTGACGGCAACAAGGTCACGTCCTCTGGCGACCCCGAATTCTCCCTCTCCGGCATCCCTTCCGAGGGCAAGCTGTTGAACGGCGAGGACTACGAGCCGCGGATCTACTTCGGTCAGAATTCGCCCGAGTTCTCCGTGGTGGGCGGCCCTAAGGATTGGAAGGCCCGCGAGTTGGATCGCCCGTCTTCCGACGGTGAGAAGGACGACGACAACGCCGCCGACCTGCGCAACACCTTCGCCGGTGACGGCGGCCCCAAGGTCGGCAACCTTTTCAACAAGCTGACCTACGCCATCAAGTTCGGTTCCATGAACCTGCTGCTCTCCGATGCCGTGAACGAGAAGTCGCAGATCCTCTACGATCGTGATCCTCAGAAGCGCGTCAAGGAGGTTGCCCCGTACCTGCAGGTGGACTCCACCGCGTACCCGGCGATCGTGGACGGTCGGGTGAAGTGGATCGTTGACGGCTACACCACCACCAACGACTACCCGTACTCCACGTCTCAGACCCTGGGCGATGCAGTGCGTGACACCCTGACCGGTGACAGCGCCCAGACGTCTGACCAGTTCTCCGACAAGGTGAACTACATCCGCAACTCGGTCAAGGCCACTGTGGACGCCTACGACGGCAAGGTGGAGCTCTACGCGTGGGATGACAAGGATCCGCTGCTGAAGGCCTGGCGTTCCGTCTACCCCGATACCGTGCAGCCGCTGTCCAAGATGAGTGCCGACCTTATGTCCCACGTGCGCTACCCGGAGGACATGTTCAAGGTCCAGCGCGAGCTGCTTGGTAAGTACCACGTCACTGACGCTGACGACTTCTACGAGGAGAACGACGCCTGGCAGGTCCCGAACGACCCGACGGGCGGTTCCGGGGACTCCACCACCAAGCAGCCCCCGTACTACCTCTCGATCAAGATGCCCGGTGCCGATCAGGAAGCGTTCTCCCTGACCAGCGCGTTCATCCCCAAGCAGGCCGGTTCCAACGCCCGTAACGTCATGTACGGCTTCATGGCCGCAGACGGCGATGCAGGCAATACCGCTGGCAAGAAGGATGACACCTACGGCAAGATCCGGTTGCTGAAGCTGCCCACCCAGCCGGGTGTGCCCGGCCCTGGCCAGGCACAGCAGAACTTCGACTCCAACGGCACCGTGTCCACGCAGCTGAACCTGCTGCGTCAGGGCGCGTCCACGGTGAAGAACGGTAACCTCCTCACCCTGCCCGTCGGCGGCGGCATGCTTTACGTCCAGCCCGTCTACGTTCAGTCAACGGGTGCCACCCAGTACCCCACGCTGCGTAAGGTCCTGGTCTCCTACGGCAACTCCGTCGGCTTTGCCGACACCCTGCCTGAGGCACTCGACCAGGTCTTCGAAGGTGACTCGGGAGCCGAGACCAGCGACGGTGCTGGCACCACCGGCGGCGGCGACGAGGGCGGCAACGAGGGCGGAGAAGGTACGGAGCAGCCTGAGTCCACCGACCAGCAGAAGCTCTCTACGGCCTTGACTGACGCCAACGAGGCCATCAAGGAGGGTCAGGAGGCCCTCGGCAAGAGCGACTTCAGCGCCTACGACAAGGCGCAGAAGAAGCTTCAGAAGGCCCTCGAGGACGCCACCGCAGCCGATGACGCCATTAACGGCACCACCGACGACAAGAAGGCTGAGGATCCCGAAGCTGCCGAGTCCTCCGACGAACCGGCCAAGGAAAACGACTAGTCCGCCCCGGTTTAGCCGCCGATCCCCGGCCTTGTAAGTGAGAAGTCTCACTCGCAAGGCCGGGGATCGGTCGTTGTAGGCGCCAGAATCCGCATGAATCCGCGGGTTTTGAGTCAATGCCTAACCCTCATCGACGACGGCCCCGATTTAACTTCCTGCCACCGAGGCACTAGGCTAGAGACATCGCCGCGGGGTGGAGCAGTTCGGTAGCTCGCCGGGCTCATAACCCGGAGGTCGCAAGTTCAAATCTTGCCCCCGCAACGAAAAGTAGGGCCCGGATCTTCTGATCCGGGCCCTACTGCTTTGCGCAGCACGCTCGCCGCCCTCGACACGGCCCCATTTCGGATGTGCAGGCTGCGGTGCCGATCGCAGAGCCGGGGACTCACCGTAGAGCTGGGCATTGCGTGGCTCTGTGGTGAAAACGCAGCTCTGTGGGGAGCCATGCGTTGGGCACAGACCGCTGGGGTGGGATCGTCCGCGGACGCGGCCCGTCTTCTTGGCACGATTCACGCAACCCCCGATCGGGATGCCTCACGGTCAAGTCCCCGGGAAATGATGGGCCTTGCCTCAGGTAAAAGTCCCCGGGAAACGGGTGTGGGTTATCCGTAGCGTTTGATCCACTCGGCCTCAGGCATGGCCTTGGCCGCGGCGTCTTCGATCTCTTGTTGCAACCGTCGGGTGGGACCGGCGGCCAGGTTGGTGAGACGTTGTTGGATCGTGTCGATTTGGTGGGCGATGTCCACGACGTTGAGGTTGGCCTTGTACGCGGCGAGTTCGGCTTCCTGCGCAGGGCTGAGGACTCCGGCGGCCAACAGCCGCTGGTAAGGGGTGGCGGGCTTGTCATAGATGCGTTTGCGTCGCCCGACCGTGTCGGTCTTGTACCCGGTGGGTTTCGCCGTGGGGGTGAAGTAATTCAGCCGGTCACAGACGAGGTCCCAGAGCCGGTTGAGCAGCTCTCGTTGGGCGGCGGTGTCGTAGCGGTAATAGAACCCGTAACGGCGCACGAGGTGGTTGTTCTTGGATTCGATCGTGGCCTGGTCGTTCTTCTTGTATGGCCGGGAGCGGGTGTAGAAGATCTTGCGGTCTTGCGCCCAGCCGAGGACCTCGTGGTTGATGAACTCCGACCCGTTATCGCAAGTCGATGCCGGTGACCATAAAGGGGACCTTGGCCACGAACTCGTCGAACGCGGTCACGATGTTGGCCATGGCGTTGTTGCGGATGGTGCGGGTGAACACCCAGACGGTGTGAAAGTCGGTGAAGTTCACCGTGCGCGCGAACTCGCCCTTCAAGCTCGGGCCACAGTGTCGACTTCGAAGAATCCTGGCTCGCCTTCGACCTCGTCCCCGGCCTTGCGTACGCTGATCGAGTTGCGCAGCAGCTTGGAGGGTTTCGTGGTGGATTTGCCTCGGATCGTGTCACGTGCACGGATGGGGGCGAGGTAACGGTCGATAGTCGCTGTGGACATGGACAGCAGCTCTTCCTTCACCTCGGCGCTGTAGCGGTTCACGCCGTCCACGAGGTCCCCGGCGGCCTCCATCGCACTCAGCCAGCCGGCCATGGACGCGGCGAGGTACTTCCCGCAAATGCCACCAGCGACAGCCCAAACGTGCTGGAGGATGCAGAAGGCGTCGTAGGAGTACTTCCGTCCTCGTGTCTTGCGTCGATCCATCACCACCACGGTGGCCGTGGCCCGGCCTGGCGGTTGGGCTTTTCCTGCGGCATAGCTGCTGTCGGGCGTGATCCCGATTCCAACCCGTGACCTCGACCAGCTGATCAAGGATCTTGGACTTGTCCTTTTTCGACGCCGTCGCGTAAGCCCTGGCGTACTTCTTGGTGATCTCGATCCGTGACTTCAACGACACGTCCTTGTCAGGCATACCCTTTTCGTCGCCGCGCTGAGACCATTTCGCGGGGAAAAGTATCTGAGGCACGACCCCTACCTACGCGGGGACTTTCCCTGAGTCTTGTCGCCGATTTGCTCTACTCCAGGACTTCGACTAGGCTGGGTTAGTCGCCGCGGGGTGGAGCAGTTCGGTAGCTCGCCGGGCTCATAACCCGGAGGTCGCAAGTTCAAATCTTGCCCCCGCAACGAAAAGTAGGGCCCGGATCTTCTGATCAGGGCCCTACTACTTTCCCCCCGGCCCCAGCATGTGGGTTATGCGAGCTATGTCCCAAAATGTGTGTCTGGTTGTCCCCCGCTCAGGGTGCACGGACACGGCCATGCATCCTCTGCACCGCCTGCTTGATCCGGACCCGACCATCTGAGAATCAGATGAGAAACTTCGACAGCTGTGGCTCAAGCGCCGTTGCCACCGGTACGGTCATGACTATGAAAGCGACCAAACCCGCGGCGTTTCTGACCACGCTCTCCGGCCTTGCTTTGACCTCCGCTGCCCTGACAGGTTGCGCGGGCGATGACCCCGCCCCGACTCCCGCCTCATCATCTGCAGCACAGCAGAGTCAACAGACTCCCCCAGCCCAGGGCACTCCTGAGAACCAGAGCACCCCTGCGAGCCAGGGAACTCCTGAGAACCCCTCGGCCTCGAACGGCAACGGCGCACCCGCTGCGAACGCCGACCTGGCGCATTCCCCGGTCCCGATCACTGCGGAAGCCGCCGTCAGCACCGCCAAATCGGAGTCTAACGACGCCGGCGTCACCTCCATCGACTTGGAGTTCGAACGCCGCCACGACACCTGGGTCTACTCCATCGACCTGCAAGACCAAAACAAGGAGTACGAGGTCAACATCGATGCCGTAACCGGTTCGGTCCTCGCCACGGACTCCGAGCCTGCGGAGGAACCGGAGGCCACGGTCAGCCCATCCGAGCCTCTCCCCTATGCTGAGGCCCTCGAATTGGCACAAGCTCAAGGTCAAGGTCGCCTAGCCGGGTGGTCCTTGGATGAGGACGACGGCGCGGTCGAGTACACCTTCGAATTCGGAGACGATCCCGACGATATCGAGGTCGTTGTGAACACCGAGACCAAACGCGTCTACGTGGACGACTGAGGGGTCATGCCGCCCTGCGATGGGCGCAATGGTGAGTAGTCGGCGCGAAGTCCACGCCGGCGTCGAGCAGTGACCCAAGTAGTGCACCGCGTGCAACGCGCGGCGTGCAGACGGCGTCCATCATCATGAGCACCGACTGCGCCACCAGACCCGCCACGGTGGCGGCCATCGTGATCTCGGGCGGTGCGGCCACGCCGAGTTCCACGCCATCCTCCTGCGACGACGGCCATTGGGCCATGGCACAGGCCGTGCATTCCTCGCCGATGCCCACCGCGGGCCCGATCTGGAACCCGCTCGCACGCAAGATCACCGGCAGCACGGGAACGTCGGCGTCGGCGACGATCTGCAGTTGATCTGCCCCGATCCCGTGGGCGGCAATCAAAACGACGGCGTCGACACCGTGCACCGCCTCCACCATGGTCACCGGGGAGAGCACGTGGGAGTGCGGATACAACCGTGCCAGATGCCGCGCCAGACCCGCGGTGCGGGGCAACCCGAGCTCCGTCAGTCGCAACGGTGACGTCCCCAGATCCTCCCCGACCACGGCGCCCTCATGGGGAGCGGCGATCCTCCCCACCCCCGCGGCGGCGAGCGCCATGGCCGTCGCCAACCCGGTGCGGTCCAGTGTCGAGATCCAGACGCTCGACCGAGTTCGCCTGCACATGAGTTCCTCTGCCGGCTCGTGCTGCCCTGGATGGCCCCAGACCTGCGCCCATGCCCTGGCGTCCGGTCGTAGCCGTTCTGCGGCGAGTCCCGGCATGGTCCGGGCCGGATCTGTTTCCTCCAACCAGGGCCGGACGAAGCTCAGTAACTGCGCGTACTCACCGACTTCCCGGCTGCCTGGGGTGGGCAACGGCAAGGGGTCCCCAGCCAACAGCCGCTCCAAAACTGCTCCTTGGACCGGTGTGAGGCCATGGATTTCCCTGCGCTGGTCTCCCTCCCCGATCACCACCCTGCCGGTCGTGTCGCGGCCCACGTGTGTTCCTGGTCTGATCCTCATGCTGTGCCCCCTCTGCTCTGGTCATCCTGCGCCAGGGAAACTCTGCGCTCTGGTCGCCCTGTGCTCTGGTCATCGAGTGCTCTGGTACCCCTCTAACGGAGATTCCTGTCTGCGCTCTGCCGGCGTGAGACACCAGCCTGACAGGTCTCCGTGCTCCCTGCCGGGGTTATCCACAGCTCCTCACGACACCGCCCCTCACGGCACAGCGACGTGAGCAGCAGTCGCGACGCAGTTCGCGGTACGACGCAGTTCGCGGTGACAGGTCATGGCACAGAGAACTCCGAGGCGTGACGACGGCATGCCTCAGACAAACCGTCAGGGGTCTGTCCAAGAATGGAGAGCATCCAGGAAGGAGGTTCAGGCATCGTGGCGATGACCAGTACCGAGTACACGCGTGAGGATGGCACCCGCGTCAGAATCCGCCGTTCCACGCGTCGTCGTTCCGGGGCCAGCTACGGGTGGGTGGACGGGGTCCTCCAGATCACCATCCCCTCGGCCGCCTCGCGTAGACAGGAATCAGTGATCACGGAGCAAGTGCTCCAGAAGGCCCAAAGCACCCGCACCAAGCCAATTCCGCGCAGCGACCAGAACCTCCTGGCGAGGGCCGTGGAACTCAGCCGCGCCTACCTGGACTCCGCGGCGCGGCCGTCCAGCGTGCGGTGGGTCGGCAATCAGAACAGCCGGTGGGGTTCAGCGACGCCGGCGGAGGGAACCATCCGGCTCTCTGACCGGTTGCAGGGGATGCCTGAGTGGGTTGTGGACGGCGTCCTGGTCCACGAGTTATGCCACCTGATTACGCCTGGGCACGGGCACGACGAGGACTTCCAAGCCTGGTTGGCTCGCTTCCCTCGCCACGCCGAGGCCAAGGCCTTCTTAGACGGTGTGGACTGGGTGCGCCACAGCGCACCCGCCGCTCAACGTAGGTCTGCCAGCACGGAGAGGACGTCCTCTCCGTAGCGCTGTAGTTTGGAGCGCCCAACACCGGGGATGGCCAGGAACTCGCGCTCGGTCCTCGGCATCGCCTCCGCCAGGGCCATGAGTGTGGCGTCGGTGAAGACCACGAAGGCCGGCATCCCGGTTTCCTTGGCTGCACGTGTGCGCCAGTCCCGGAGTGCCTCGTAGACGGCCTCGTCATAGCCGGCCGGGCAATCGCTACAGCGTTTCAGTTTCACCTCTGCGGCTGTCTCCAGGAGTTTGCCGCAGATCCGGCAGCGCGCCGGGGCGGCGCTCTTGCGCTGACGACGTGGACCGGTGTCCGCCCGTGCGGCTTCCCGCTGGGCGGAGGGAGCGATCCCGTCCAGGAAACGGGATCGTCTGCGGCGGCCACGGCCTCCCGTGGTCCGGGACAGCGACCAGGAGAAGATGAGTCGGGATTTGGCGCGCGTGATGCCGACGTAGAGCAGGCGGCGTTCTTCGTCCACTTCGGCTTGGTCCTCCGCGAAGGAGATCGGCATGAGCCCCTCCGAGAGACCTGCCAGGAACACCGTGTCCCATTCCAATCCCTTGGAGGAGTGCAAGGAGGCCAGCGTGACGCCCTCCACGACGGGTGCGTGGGCGGTAGCTGCTCGAGCCTCCAGCTCTGCAGCGAAGGCAGCCATGCTGAGATCCTCGTCGCTCAGCCCGTCGTCTAAGTCCTTAGCCAACGCCACGAGCGCTGACAACGACTCCCACTTCTCGCGCACAGCCCCGGTCCCGGTCGGAGCACTGCGCTGCCACCCGAGGGAGGAGAGCAACGTCGGGACCAGGTCCACGGCGCGCTCTCCTGGCACTTGCCGGGCGGAGGTCCGGATCTGAGCCAAGGCCTCCTTCACCTCACGGCGTTGGAAGAAGCGTTCAGCGCCACGTAGTTGATACCCGATCCCTGCCTCGGACAGCGCTCGTTCCATGGCCTCTGACTGCCCGTTGGTGCGGTAGAGCACGGCGATGTCTCGCAACGACACCCCGCCGCGTTCCACCAGCGTCTTGATGCTGGAGGCCACAAACTGTGCCTCCTGCTCATCATCGGCGGCCTCGTGGAACTGCGCAGCTGGGCCGTGCTCGCGCTGGGCGATCAGTTCCAACGGCTGCGCCCAGACGGTGCCGCGCTGGTCCAGGCGACGTTCCGGCCGGCGGGAGGTGAGGACGCGGTTCGCCAGATTCACGACCTCTGGTGTGGAGCGATAGTCGCGCACCAGATGGACCTCCGCCGCGCCCGGATGGGTGCGGGTGAACTCCAGGAGGTGGCGCGGCGTGGCGCCGGTGAAGGAGTAGATGGTCTGGGAGGGGTCTCCCACCACGCACACCTCGTTGCGGCCCCCGACCCACCCGCCGAGCAGCCGCTGCTGCAGCGGGGAGACGTCCTGGTACTCGTCCACCGTGAAGTGTCGGTATTGGCTGCGGATCTCCGCTGCGATGCGTTCGTCATCCTCGATGATGCCGACCATGAGCAACAGGACGTCCTCGAAGTCGATCATGCCGCGATCGGTCTTGACGTCCTCGTAGGCCTGATACAGCCGGGCCATGGCCTGGTGGTCCAGGTCCCCCACGCCGTCTCGGTCCAGGCCGGGTGCGGCGTACGTTTCCGGGGTCAGCATGGAGACCTTGGCCCATTCGATCTCTCCGGCGAGGTCGCGCACCGTGGCACGGTCGGCGGGGAGGCGAAGGCGGCGCGCGGCCTCGGCCACGAGCGGGGCTTTGTGGTCCAGGAGGTGGGGAAGGAATCCGCCCACGGCCTGCGGCCAGAAGTACTGCAGCTGCCGCAGGGCGGCGGCATGGAAGGTGTGCGCCTGGACGCCCGCGGCGCCGAGACCCCGCAAGCGGGTCCTCATCTCGGCTGCGGCTCGCGCTGTGAACGTCACGGCGAGCACCTGCTGCGGCACATACTCCCCCGCAGCCACGCCGTGAGCGATACGGTGCGTGATGGCGCGAGTCTTACCCGTACCGGCCCCAGCGATGACCACCATGGCCCCATGCAGCTGGGCGGCCACTGCCGCCTGTTCGGGGTCCAGTCCGGTCAGGATCTCCTCCGGCGTCACGCCCAGACCTCCGGCAACTCGCCGCCGAACCAGTGCCGCAGCATGGCTCCCGCGACGGAAACCCCTCCGGGAACCTGCACCGCGCCGGAGGCGACCTCAGCGGCCAGTTCCTCCCTGGTGAACCAGCGGGTGGAGAGGATCTCCAGCCCGTCCGGTGCAGTGTCCACGCCCACGGCGTGGGCGTGGAAGGCACACATCAATGAGCGCGGGAACGGCCACGGCTGCGACCCCAGATAATCGGGGTTCGTTACGGCCAATCCTGCCTCCTCACCGACTTCGCGCACCACCGCTTCCTCCAGGGATTCTCCGGGCTCAACGAAACCGGCGAACGTGGAATAGCGTGCACCGCCCCATGCGGCATTGGCTCCCAGGAGCACCCTGTCCTGGTCATCCGTGATCAGCACGATCACGGCCGGGTCGGTACGGGGGAAATACTCGATGCCCTCCGTGGGGCACACCCGCACCCAGCCGGCATCGATGACCCGGGTGGGACGTCCGCAGCGGGGACAGAATCCCTCGCCCTTATGCCAATTCAGCACCGCATTAGCCTGCGCAAACAACGCCGCCTGCGTCCGCTCCAGGTCCCCGCCCGCCTGCATGAGCCCCACCGCAGGCGCAACGCCATCCCACCAGGCCAGTTCCTCGGGAAGATCTGCTGCCACCCAATCCACGTCGTTCACTCGGCCGATCCAGACGATCCGCTGGGCGGCGGCGAGCGCGTCGGGGACCGTCGCGCCGCAGGCGACGCCGTCGTCGTCGGGCACTGACTCGCTCATGCCCGACGCCGCGTGCCCGGCCCCGCCGGGCAACTCGCCAAGCGTGGGAGCAGCCAGCGCGTCGCCGGAGACGGGGGTGGTCCCGTTCACGAGGACCAGCACCCTGGTCGCGGGGTTGGACAGCGCTGCGGCGAGCCAGGCTGTGTCGCGGCGATCCTGCCCTCCTCGGTCGATCCGGCCGCCGGTCAGGACAAGGGAACCAAGAGGGGGCGTAGACGTCATACCTCTACGGTACGTGCCGTAGGACGTTGAGGCGGTAGGGGGTGTGGACAAGTCGTGCGGGTCCGCCTCATCTCACATGTCCTGATCCGTCCTCAGCGTCCCAACAGGTACTTTCATGGCGGGTCGAACACCATGGACCGCGGTGGCCCGATACCGTGGAGGGCGTGGAACGCTCCCCATACGACCTCGCCGCCATCGCCACCGCAGCCGTGCCCGGACTCAATGCCGTCCAAGTGGGACGTCTGCCCGATGCGCCGGAGGACTTCGACGCAGCACTCGTCGTGGACGACGAGGGCACCCGTTGGCGGGTGCGTTCCCCCAAGCATGTGCAGGCCGCACTGAAACTGGACACCGAATTGCGTAGCCTCGGGGGGCTCTCCTCCGGTGTGCGTGCCACCCTCCCCTTCGCCGTGCCCAGCGTGGCCGGTACCGTTCGCCAAGGCGAGCTGAAGACGTTTGTGTACCACCACCTCCAGGGCCACCAGCTGCCGTTGGAGGAGCTGCTCTCCTCGCCCTCGATGGCCCATCAGGTCGGAATGGCGATCTCCGCCATCCACGAGATTGACCGCCCCACCGTGGCCCGCTCCGGACTTCCTGTGTCCACTCCGGAGGAATTCCGGGTGGCGCTGCTCTCCGAGCTGGATCAGGTGGCCGGATCCGGCAAGGTGCCCAACCGGCTGTTGCGCCGTTGGGAGAACGCCATGGAGGACGCAGGCATGTGGCGGTTCAACGCCGCCGTGGTCCACGGGGATCTTCACGAGGAGCAGATCTTCGTTGACCAGGGCAAAATCGTGGCGGTGACCGGATGGTCCGACCTACACATCGGTGACCCGGCAGAGGACCTCGGCTGGCTTCTGGCCCTGGAACAGCGCGCCACGATGGAGCGGGTCGTCACCGCCTACGTCCAGCGGCGCGCCACCGCCGCCGATCCTCACCTCTTGGACAGGGCCACCTTGCACGCCGAATTTGCGCTCGCCCGCTGGCTGGCGCGCGCCATCAGCAGAGACGATTTGGAGCGTGTGGCCCAGGCCGAGGGGCTGCTGGCTGAGTTGGACGCCAATATCGCGGAACTCGGGGACCTGCCCATCGGCGTGGTCGAGGATTCCCGGCCGGAGCGACAGGGTTCTGCAGGATCCGCGCAGTCGGCAGCGTCAGCGCAGTCCACAGTGTCAGCACAGTCGTCGCCGTCAGCCGAATCCGGGCAGTCCACGCCGTCGGCCGGGTCCGCCCAGACCACCGCGTCAGCACAGTCCCCGGCATCGGCGCAGTCCGCCCCGTCAGCACACCCCACGCCGTCGGTCGGCTCTGCAGACTCGGAACCATCGCCCGTCATCGACGCGGAGGACACCGTGATCACGCCACGCGATCAGCTGGACGAGAAGCTGAACGCAGATCATGCCGACGCCACCGACAACGTCGCCACGGCCCACCGCGACTCCCCCAGCCACTTCAGCGACAACACTGACGGCGAGCATGGCGCCAACACTGACGACGACCACGACGACTCCGACGCCGTGATCACGGACGCCGACGTCGACGAACGCGGCGCTGCTGACGTCACTGCCGACGAGGACGGCTCCGAGGCCCGCCCCGCAGGAGAAGGCCGCGCGCAGAAGGACTCACCCCAGCAGTGAGGTGATCATCTCCTCGAGTTCTTCCTCCCCCGCCAGGGAGTGAGGTCTCACCGTTTTACCTGTCGACACGTAGTAGAAGGCCGCGTCGATCTGGTCCACCGGGATGTTGTGCAGGCGAGCCCAACCCAGTCGGTAGACCGCCAGCTGCAGGGCCTTCTTGGGTAGTTCCTGCGCGCTCGGTTGGCGTCCGGTCTTCCAGTCCACCAGGTCCCAGCGCCCGTCGGCGTCCCGGAAGACGGCGTCGATCCGGCCGCGGACACTGACCGGGCCAATCCTCGTCTCCACCGGTGCCTCCACGAAGACTGGGGCACGTTGAGCCCAAACGGATTCCAAGAACCGGGATTTGAGCCCTTCGAGGTCCGGGCCCTCCACATGGTCCTGATCCTGGTAGATCGGCTCGTCGTCGAGGTCGAAAAGTGCCGGAGTCCCGAAGTGCTCCTCCACCCACGCATGGAATGCGGTTCCCTGCCTCGCTTCAATGCCCGGCTGGTGCGGCACCGGTCTGCGTAGGTCCCGTTCCACGGTGGCGCGATCGTCAGCCGCCTCGACGAACAGCGATGCCCGCACGTGACCGGGCAGCACCAACCCGGCCGGCTCGGCGTCGGCGCTTCGTTGGGCCAGCAAGAGGCGTGCTTCCTCCCACCATGCCGTGCCCTGATCCGTAGCCGGTTCGGGAAGACCCGTAGCCGCGTCCTCGTCTGCTCCTGCCTCACCTTCTGCGTCCGCCCCTTCCTGCAGCGATCGCAGAGCCTGCATCGCGACGGTGACGTCATGGGCAGCGGCCTCCAACGCCGGCCGCCTCGACGGTCGGGACGGAAGCAGTCGCTGATCTGCGCGGTGCAGAACGGGGCCAGCCAAGGGGTCGAAGGGCCACTGCGCGGAGACGGCCACACCGGATTCCGGGTTGGTCATCTCCTCGCTCTTGGTCTGCTTCTCTGCCTTCTTGGCCGTGCGATTGTGCTCGGTGATGGCCTGGTTCTCGTTGTGGGTTGCGCGCGCAGCCGCCGGGATCTCCGTCCAGGGACCGCGCTCCGCACCTGCCAGGTCGAGGATCTCGGTGAAGAACGGTGACGGATCCACCATGTCCTTGTTGAACCCGGCAAAATCCGTAGCTGAGCACCACAGGATGCTGCGGGCGCGGGTGTAGGCCACGTAGGCCAGTCGGCGTTCCTCTGCTTCGGAGTGCAGGGCCACCTCTGCGGCGAATCCGGTGTGGGTGTCGGACTCGAAGGCGGAATATTCGGCCTGATGAGCAAAAACGGCGGAGGGATCGTCCAGGGCGGTGAACTGCGGCAGTTCCTCCCGGTCGCCTCGCCACGGCCACGGCAGCTGCCCGCGGTGCCCGTCGCCCCCTGTCCAGCGTGTGGGGCGAGCAGACGGGAAGACTCCTCGTGTCAGACCTGGCACTGCCACCACATCCCATTCCAGGCCCTTGGAGGCGTGGACCGTGAGGATCTGTACCGTTCCATCCGCGGCAGGTTCCGGCGCGGTGGCCAGACCCTTTTCCTTTTCCTGCGCGGCCTCCAGCCACTCCAGGAAGGTGGGCAGATCGGCTTCGCCTAGGCCGCCGTCGAATCCTGCGGCCACGTCGGCAAAGGCATCCAGATGCCTCCTGGCCGCCTGTTCGTCCAGCGTGGGCCTGGCCAGGACCTCCACGTCCAGACCCATACTGCGAACCACTTCCGCCACCAGTAATGGCAGTTCCTCCCCGATCAGCCGCCGTAGGGCCCGGAGTTCGTCGCGCAGCCTGGCCAAGCGGTTGTGAGCCTGTTGCCCCAACACGCGGCCGTGCCGGGATCCCCAGCCGGGACGCGGTAGGTTGTCCAGCGCTTCCACCAGACTGGCTTGGTCCACGACCTCCGACTCGCCGACGTGCCCGGCGTCCCCGTCGAGCTGTCCGTCCGGGGTGTCGAAATCGGCGGCGCGTAAGGTCTGGGTGGCTCGGGTGCGCCGCTTGGCTCGGAACTGCGCCCAATCCGACAAGGCCATCAGATCGGCTGGACCGATCCGCCACCGTGCTCCGGCCAGCAGTCTCAACAGGGCGTCCGAGCGCCCGGGATCGGCCAGGACCCACAGTGTGGCGACAATGTCTTGGACTTCTGGCGTGGCCAGGAGGCCGCTGAGCCCGACGATCTCGACGGGGACGCCCGCGTCCCGTAGCGCTTCGGCAACGGGCGCCGCCGTCTTCCATGCGCGGATCAGGACCGCGGTCGCTGGCCAGACATCCCTCTGCTGCTTCCAGTCATCCCTCGTCTGGGCTATGAATCCGGCCAGCGCCGTGGCTTCCTCCGCAGAGGTTTGGGCATGCGACAGCACGAGTCGCCCTTGCTCCACCCGTGGTCGTGGATTCAACGCCTCCACGGGGAGTTTCGTGGGTCGCGGCAAGGTAATGGCTTTGATATGGCCGACGGCCGGTTCCGCGTCGGGCGGCACGTCGCCGCCGTCCGGGGCCGGGTGCACACGGCGGCTTTCCGGGACCGTGCGCGCCGCTCCGTCGTCCGGAGCCGGGTGCACGCCGCCGCGCGCGGCTGCCTTGTTGAGGGGGGCGGCGATCACGTTGGCCGCCTTGAGGATGGTGTCGGCGTTGCGCCAGGCCGTGGTCAACTGGGCCACCTGCACCGGAGTCTTTTCGCCGTCCTCGGTAGAGAGCGCAAAGCGGTGCCTAAAGGCGGCTAGCTGACCCGCTGAGGCGCCACGGAATCCGTAGATGGCCTGGTTTGGGTCTCCCACGGCCGTCACCGCGTGCTGCCCGTCGGCAAACAGCCGCGCAAAGAGTTCGATCTGGGCGTAGGAGGTGTCCTGGAACTCGTCCAACAGCACGACCTTGTAGCGGTTGCGATAGTGGCGCGCCACCTCTGGGAGGGCTGCCAGTTGGGCCGCCTTCACCACCAGGTCGCCGTAGTCCATGATCCCGCGCTGGGTCTTAGCCGCCTGGTACCGTCCGGCCAGCTCCGCCACGGTGGCGTGGGTCCGCATGGCAGCGATATCCGCAACAGGTTTCTTGCTCCTGGCGGTGGCCCCCATGGGCATAGCTTCGATACGGTCGGCCCGTTCCAGCAGCCATTGGACCGTTTCTGCCGGATCCACCAGATGTTCCGCGGCCTGCCCCGCGTAGGTGAGGACGTCATCCACCAAGGTGGAGTGGGACACGTCCAAATGCTCCCAGGCACCGTCGTAGTCGTCCACGACGCGGTTGGCGAGCTGCCAGCACTGGGCCGGCCCCCACACCGGGGTATCCGGTTCCAACCCGATCCGCATCCCCTGCTCTGCCACGAGTGAATTCGCGAAGGAGTGATACGTGGAAACGGCAGGGGTCAACGCGAGGTCTCCCTCACCGTTCTCACCCAAGGCGACGCGAAGACGGTCCAGGTGACCGCGCAGGCGTTCGCCGAGTTCGCCGGCAGCCTTCCGGGTGAAGGTCACCCCCAGGATCTCCTCGGGCCTGGCCAGGCGATTAGCCACGAGCCACACCACCCTGTCTGCCATGGTCGCGGTCTTACCTGACCCCGCACCCGCCACGACCAGGAGTGGTGAGAGACCGGAACGGATGACGTCGCGCTGCTGCTCCGTGGGGTGGTGCTCCATCCCCAGTGTGTCCGCCAGAAGGTCCGGATCCTCGAAGGGGAGGTCGTCGATGCTCCTCATGGTTGTGTCACCTGCCTGCCTTCGTCACAGATGGGACAAACACCTGGGTGGGTGCAACGCACACGGGCCCCCTGTTCATGAGTGGTGGTGAAGACCGCTCCGGACATGCCACGGGCCGCCTCGGCGATCAGTTCCCACGGCTCCTCGGCCTCGGCAGCCACCGCTCCCTGTGGGAGGACGGTCGGTTTGACGTTCTTGTTCCCCACACCGACCAGCGCGGCTCCTTGGGGCTGGTCAGGGTACGTGAGGCCGTCGATTTCGGCTCCCTTCAGCGCTCCGGCTAAGACCGCGGCCTGGTAGGTCAGCAGCTGAGGGTGCTCCCCAATCTCCTTAGCGGTGGGCAACACCTTGCCGGTCTTCAGATCCACGATGAGTGGTCTACCTTCCTTAGTCACCTCCACCCTGTCCATGGACCCGGTCAGCTGCACGGGGTGTTCCCCTGGCGCAGCCGGCTCGAGGGACACGCTGAACGGCTGCTCGCGGGCACCCACGCTCCTCCCGTCCTTCTCAACCTGGTCGTAGTACTGGGCCAGCTTGGTCAGCATGGTCTCGGCCCGCTGGTGTTCCGAAGCACCTACCCAGTTCTGGGGCATTTGCAATTCATCCCATCGCCGCGCCAGTGCCGCGAGCAGTTCCTCGTGATCTGCGGCCGGATGCCGTTCCGCGATCGCGTGAACCAAAGTGCCGAGGCTGCGGGCAAAATCGGTCGGGGCCACCCCACCTGCCGCTTGAACGAACCAGTTCAAGGGGGATTCCAGAACGGATTCCACCTTGGACGGGGAGACCCGTACCGGCACACCCGTCGCCACGATGGGATCCTCGCTGCTCAACGGTGCTAGACCCCACCACGTCTGAGGGTCGGCACCGGCCACTGGCGGCGTTTGCATCGCGAGCGCAGCCAGCAAGCCGGCTGCTTCCGCCGCCACCGCGTCGGCACCGCCCTCCAGAACACGGCGCAGTCGTGCCGTCAGGTTGGGCAGGGTTGAAGCGGACGGCACCGGTTGCACTCGGAGTTCGGGTGCGTGCGGGGGCTGCACCAATGGCAGGAAACTGGACGGGGACTCGTCGTCGGAGGAAACCGCCACGAGGTGAAGCATGCTCCTGGCCCTGGACAGCGCGGTGACGAACTGACGCAATTCGTCCTCCCGGACCCCGCGAAGCTTGGCGGAGACGTCTACCCCCGCCAGAGCCTCCGGACCATGTTCTGCCACGGTGACGAGGTCGTCGGAGCGCAGCAGGGTGCCTCGCAACCCGGTAGACGGCCATGAGCCTTCTTCCAGGCCCGCCACGATCACGGTGTCGAAGTCCCGCCCAGCGGCCGCCGCCGGGGTCAACACGTGGACGCGTCCACCCGGTGCCGCTGTGCCTGCGAGGGAGTCCATGGGGAGATCCTGTTGTTCCAAGTGCTCCAGGAAACGTCCCACGCCAGCGCCCGGGAATTGGTCCTCATAGCGCTCCGCGGCCTGGAACAGCGCCAACACGGCGTCAAGGTCGCGGTTGGCGCGGTCGGCACGCAACCCCTTGGCGTTCAGGGCGGTCTCCCTCCAGTCCGGTTCCTTGCGTCCGGCAGTTTCCTTGTGTCCTGGCGTACCCGTGTCCGCAGTCTGGCGGGATACCGCACCGGAAGCATTCCAGAGGGACCACAATGCGGTCCCTGCAGTATGGGGTCCCTGCAGGTGCTCGCGCGCCGCCTGCAGCATCGCCACGACGCGTTTGGCCGGCAGGGCCACCGAGCCCATGGGGGTCAGAACGGCCTCGGTGAATTCTCCGTCCAGCAGGGCGGCGAGTAGCTGCGTGGAGTTCCGGACGGATCCCTCACCCCGGGTTTCCGCAGTGTCGTCGATGGGCTGCGCCGCGCGTTCGTGGATCAGCAATTGCTGGCGCAGGCTGCGCACGTCCAAGGTGGTCGCACGCCCGTAAGGCCCAGTCAGCAACGCCTGCACGGCTGCGGCGTCAGCGGAGGCTTCCCTGTGTCCTCGCTTCACGGGCAGCTCCGGTACGGGATCAAGCGCGAGCTTCAGCAGGGTGAGCAGCGGACGGACCGCGGATTCGTCCCGCAGCGGGATTTCGACGGGTGGGACCGTGGTGGAGATCCCGTCCAAGCCCAGCGAGCGGGCGGTAGCACGCACTTGTGCGCCATTGCGGACGATGACGGCGATCTCCCCTAGCTCGACCCCTCTGAAGAGGTTGGCTTGGAGTACCTGTTGGGAGATCAGGCGGTCGCGGTGGACCGGAGATTCCACGAGCCTGATGTCCACCTGAGGTATTCGCCCCGGCTCGCCCAGGCCGTCCGCGTCCTCCCAACGCCGGCCCGTTTCACCCGTGGCGGCCGGAATCCTTCTGGCCACGCGTCCCACGGCCGCGGAGATCTCCCCGGAGAGCCGGTGGTTGCTGGTCAGTTCCAGCACCAAGGCATCCTGGCCGGCTGCCAGGTCTTGCCCCACATGCCTGACCAGGTCGGGGCGAGCCCCACGGAACCCCTGCACCACCGTGTCCGGAGCGGCGGCCAACACGGCATCGCGGTCAGCTGCCAAGATCCTTACCAAGCGGTGCTGTGATCCCGTGGCCTCCTGCAGGTCATCAACCACCAAGGTGGAGAGCCGGTCCCGTTCGGCCTGCGCGAACTCTGGGCCCGCAGCCCCGGTCAGCAGCGAAACGGCGATGGAGACCAGCTCGGCTGGATCGTAGGCTTCCTCGTGATCCAAGAGTCCAACTTCGCGGTACTCACGCAGGAAATCGGCTGCGGCGATCCATTCGGGGACGCCACAGCGACGTCCCAACGCCGCCACCGCGTCTGCGTCCAGTCCCAGTTCGCTGGCCCGGTCCAGGAACTCGCGGATCTCCTTGCGGAATCCCCTGGTCGCCACCGCCTCGCCAAGTTCCTGGGGCCACACCGGGCCTCCGCCTCGTTCTTTGTGGCCACGCAGTAACTCCGCCACGAAGGCATCCTGTTCCGCGCCGGATAACAACCGTGGTGCTCGTGAGGAGGCCTCCCATGTGCCCGCCTGACGTGCACGCCGAATCACGTCGAAAGCGAAGGCCGAGTAGGTCCTCACCACTGGCTCGGAGAAGGTCACCCCGGCGGTCATCGCCAACTCGTCACGCAGGCGATTGGCCGCCTGCCGCGTGGGGACCAGCATCAGCATGCCCTCTGCGGGCTGCCCTTGCCGCAACCTGCGCCTGAGCACGTCAAGGGCCAGCGTGGTCTTGCCTGTGCCCGGGCCGCCGATCACCACGACAGGGCCGTGCCCTGGTTCATTGAGTTCGTCAGGCAACGACCTGTGCGCGTTGTCCGTGATCACGTGATGTTCTTCCACGAGATCCATCAGATCACGGCACTCCGACAATTTGCTCCGCGCCGCAGCGAGCCCTCACTGAACCTGGACCCGGGGGAAGGTCCCCGTTGGCGTCTCACCATCATCGTAGACCTCTGAGGGGGGTCCCACGATCAAGGCATCTGGTTCACCGACCAGGTCCAGATCCTTGTTCGGGTAATCGAAGCGTGAGAGTACCCATCGCATGGCCTCGATCCGGGCACGCTTCTTGTCGTTGGATTTCACCACGGTCCACGGCGCCTGAGGCTGATCCGTGTAAAAGAACATGGCCTCCTTCGCCGCCGTGTAATCATCCCATTTGTCCAAGCTCGCAAGGTCGGTCGGTGAGAGTTTCCATTGTTTCACCGGATCCGTGGATCGAGCCATGAACCGCTCGTGCTGTTCGGCCCGCCCAACGGAGAACCAGAACTTGATCAGGTGGATCCCGGAATTGGTGAGCATGCGTTCAAACTCGGGCGCCGAACGCGTGAATTCAAGATACTCCTGTGGTGTGCAGTAGCCCATGACCCGTTCCACGCCTGCCCGGTTGTACCAAGACCTGTCGAAGAGCGCCATCTCGCCGGCTGTGGGCAGGTGCGCCACATACCGCTGGAAGTACCACTGCTTCTTCTCGCGATCGGTGGGGACTTCCAGCGCCACCACCCGCGCACCACGCGGGTTCAGATGCTCCGTGAAGCGCTTGATGGCCCCACCCTTGCCCGCAGCGTCCCGTCCCTCGAAGAGAATCACGATCTTCTGACCGGTCTCCTTGACCCAGGCCTGCAGCTTCAGCAATTCGATCTGCAGTTTCTTCTTCTGCTTCTCGTACTGCTTCCGGCTCATCTTCTCGGTATACGGATAGCCATGCAGCCACGCCGTGTCATCGCCCTTGGGGAGTTTTCCCTGAGAACGCAGCAATTCTCCGATCTCGTCGATCTCCGGCGTGACATCGATCTGGTTAGGTGCCGCCATCTCGAATTCTGCCGCATGCTCGGTCTGCTCAGACTTGGGGCTCATGCTTTCCTCCTGCACCGGTTGGTCCGAATTGAAGCGGGTGGGGATTCAAGTCTAGGGTGCTCCTCCCGTATCGGGGAGTGCTCGCTTCAGGCCGGAGACAGGTGCACAGGCCGAATTCTCAGCGCGCGCCGCCACGCGTCGTCGGGCAGGAGGAAGGCGGCCTTGGCCGCCTTGGATGCGGGCCCCTGGCCCACGACAGGTGTCCCCTCCCGCCGCCATTCGCCCTCCGCGCGGGCCGCCAGCTGCGGCGGAAGGCTCCCGTCCGCCCTGACCATGCGCCACCAAGGCAGCCCCTGCGGGGCACGCGTCATCGCCGAGGCGGGCCGCCTGGCCGTCCCGAGCCCAAGCTCGGCCGCCGCCGATCCGTAGGAAACCACGGATCCGGACGGGACGAGTTCCAGGAGCCGGTAGACGGCCTCGTCAATACTCTCGGGGTCTGACAGGGCACCGGAGATCATGTGTCCACGGTAGTCGTGTTCTCCACACTCCGGCGCCGTCACGGACGTGCGAGTCGGATGAGCGGCTAGATTGGAGACCATGGCTTCCACACCCGGACAGGATCCGCTCCCCCTCGACCAGGACACGCGTTTCGCGTGGCAGGAATTGCCCCGCGCCGCCTTCGATCTCGAGACCACTGGCACCGACCCTCACGCCGCGCGGATCGTCACCGCGTCGGTGGTGATCGTCAACGGGCGCGATGAGCTGTTGCAGCATCATGAGTGGCTCGTGGACCCGGGCGTGGAGATTCCGGAATCCGCGGCTGCGGTGCACGGGATCAGCACCGAGAAGGCCCGTGCGGAAGGACTTGATGCCGCTGAGGCCACCGCAGAGATCGCGGCCCTGCTCGGTGAGCTGTTCCAGACCATGCCGATCATGGCCTTTAACGCTCCCTACGATTTCACGGTGCTGGAGGCCGAATCGCGACGCTACGGTGTCGCCCCGATCGACCCGGCACCGGTCATCGACCCGCTGGTCATGGACCGGGCCGTGGACAAGTACCGCCGCGGCAAGCGCACCTTGAGCGTCATGAGCGAGTTCTATGGCGTCTCCTTAGTGGACGCCCACACCTCTGCGGCGGACGCCCTGGCCACCATCGGTGTGGCGGACGCAATCGCGCGCCGTTACCCCTCGCAGATCCAGATCGACCCGCTGCAGCTGCACTCCGCGCAGGCAGGTTGGCATCAGGCCTGGGCGCAGAACTTCCAGGACTTCCTGCGTCGCAAGAACCCCGCGGCCGTGGTGGACTCGGCCTGGCCGCGCGCCGAGTTCCCGCCCCGCTGACGGGGTAGGTCGGTGCAGCCGGGGCCGACCGGAGCCACCCTTCGCACCGCCGCAGCGCAGGGCCGTTCACAACAAAGGGCCGGGTTTCCACGCCTGGGCCGCCGTCTCCTATGCGAGACGGCGGCCTGACCGTGGAAACCCGGCCCTCAAACGTGGTGCCACCCACTCAGGCGGCGGGCGCCTCAGCGGCAGCGGCTGCAGCAGCAGCTGCGGGCAGCGCGGAGATGATCTGATCCATCGCGGCGTCGTCGTGGGCGTCGGAGAGGAACCAGGCCTCGAACTCTGACGGGGGCAGGTACACGCCGGAGTCCAACATGGAGTGGAAGAACGGGGCGTAGCGGAAGCCCTCCTGCGCCTGGGCATCGGCGTAGTTGTGGACGCCGTGCTCGGAGGTCCCGAAGGCCACGGAGAACAGGTTGCCAGCGGTCTGGATGGAGTGGTCAACGCCCTCGGCGCTTAGCGCAGAGGACAGGGCCTCCTGCAGCTGCAGGGAGCGAGCGTCGATGTTGGCGTAGACCTCCGAGGTGGCATGGCGCAGCGTGGCGATACCCGCGGCGGTGGCGACGGGGTTCCCGGACAGCGTGCCGGCCTGGTAGACCGGGCCAAGCGGGGCCAGGTGGTCCATGATCTCGGCGGGGCCGCCCACTGCCGCGGCAGGCATGCCGCCGCCGATGACCTTGCCGAAGGTGAACAGGTCAGGCGTCCAGCCTTCCTCGCGTCCGGTGAGGCCCCAGTAGCCGGCGTCGGAGGCGCGGAATCCGGTGAGCACTTCGTCCACGATCATCAGTGATCCGTGTGCAGCCGTGGTCTGGCGCAGGAATTGGTTGAAGCCGGGGTCGGGCGTCACGACGCCCATATTGCACGGAGCGGACTCCGTGATGACGGCGGCGATCCGGCGCCCATAGCGTTCGAAGGCGTCCAGCACGGCCTGACGGTCGTTGTAGGGCAGCACCAATGTCTCTGCGGTGACGGCGGCGGGGACACCGGCTGATCCGGGAAGGGCCAACGTGGCGACGCCGGAACCGGCTGCGGCCAGCAACGCGTCCACGTGTCCGTGGTAGCAGCCTGCAAACTTCACCAGCAGGTCACGGCCGGTGTAGCCGCGGGCGAGTCGCACGGCCGTCATGGTGGCTTCTGTGCCGGTGGAGACCATGCGCACGTGCTCCACGCCCTGCATCCGGCCCGCAATCAAACCAGCCAGCTCGGATTCTGCCGGGGTGGAGGCTCCGAAGGAAAGGCCGTGATCCACGGCGGCGTGAACGGCTTCGATCACGGCGGGGTGAGAGTGGCCGAGCAGGGCCGGACCCCAGGTCATCACGAGGTCGACGTAGCGCTTGCCTTCCACGTCGGTGACGTGGGCGCCGTGCGCGTCTGCCAGGAAGGGTGGCACTCCGCCCACGGAACCGTAGGCTCGCACCGGAGAGTTCACGCCACCGGGCATCACGGCCTGGGCGCGGGCGAATTCTTGAGCGTTGGTCGTCATCACTTGCCTTCCTTGAGCCACTGGGCGATCTCCAGCGACCAATACGTGAGCACCTGGTCGGCGCCGGCGCGGCGCAGGCCCAGGACGGATTCGAGGATGGAGGCCTTGCGGTCGATCCATCCGTTAGCTGCGGCGGCCTCGATCATCGCGTACTCGCCGGAGATCTGGTAGGCGGCCACCGGAACCGGGGAGAAGGCTGCGACATCCGCGAGGATGTCCATGTAGGCCATGGCTGGCTTCACCATGACGATGTCCGCGCCCTCCTCGAGGTCGGCCTCGACCTCCACCAGCGCCTCGCGGCGGTTGGCCGGGTCCATCTGGTAGGTGCGGCGGTCGCCCTTTAGCTGGGAGTCCACGGCCTCGCGGAAGGGGCCGTAGAACGCTGAGGCGTACTTGGCCGCGTAGGCCATGAGGATGGTGTCTTGGTGGCCGGCTTCGTCCAGTGCCTGACGGATCACCGCGATCTGGCCGTCCATCATGCCCGACGGACCCAGGACGTCGGCTCCAGCGTTTGCCTGAGCCACGGCCATATCCGCGTACACGGCGAGGGTGGCGTCGTTGTCGACGGACCCGTCGGCGGCCACGAGACCGCAGTGTCCGTGGTCGGTGAACTCGTCCAGGCAGACGTCGCCCATGATCAGCAGGTCGTCGCCGACCTCCTTTTTCACGTCCTCGATGGCCACGTTCAGGATGCCGGCGGGGTCCACCGCGCCTGAGCCGACCGCGTCACGGACCTCGGGCACGCCGAAGAGCATGAGCCCGCCCAGCCCTGCCTCCGCGCAGCGCACGGCCTCGGCCTTGAGCGAGTCGCGCGTGTGCTGGGAGACGCCAGGCATCGAGGAGATCGGAATATCCTCCGTGGCCCCCTCACGGACGAACGCCGGCAGGATCAGCTGCGCGGGATCGATGCTGGTCTCGGCGACCAGTGCGCGCACGGCCGGGTTGCGGCGCAGGCGACGGGGACGGTGGGTGGGAAAACTCAAGGGTCTTCGCTTCCTTAGTGTTCTTAGTCAGTCTTAGTGTGCTTAGTCAGTGGTCAAGAAGTGGGTGGGGCGGTGATGCCCGACGACGGTGTTCAGCTTCCGGTGTCTCGCACCTTGGCGCGCGCGGCCAGTGCCGCGGCGAGCGCCTCGGGGGTGGTGTCGGCCGCGATGGCATCGATCCGTAGTCCGAGCACGGTGGCTTCGGCCGCGGTGCGGGGGCCGATCGCGATGAAACCTGTGGCGCAGGGTTTGCCGTCCAACAGGTGCACCACTCTGCGGGCGGTGGAGGGTGAGGTGAGGATCGCGGAATCCAGGGTCCCAACACTTAGTTCCTGCGTCAGTTGCTGCGGGGTGAGGGTCTCGATGCCGGAATTGGAGAGATCGGGACGCTCGGCGAAGGCCAGGTCCGGGTCTGCGGGGGCCTGCACCGTGGTGTAGGCGGTGACGGGGCGGGGCCGCCAGCCCTTTTCCAACAGGCCGTCGGCCAGTGTGGACGCGGCCAGCGCGGAGGAGGGCAGCAGGACGGTGGCCGCCGCAGTGTCCTCGCAGGTGGGCCAGGCGTCCACGAGCCCAACAGCGCTGTGGGTTTCCGGGACCAGGTCCACCGGGATCCCGGCCTGCGTCAGGGCCGCCGCAGTGGCTCTGCCCACCGCGGCCACGCGGGTGGTCTGTGCCACCTCAAGCGTTGTCCCTGAGCGTGCCGCCATGGCTCGCAGTGCCGCCACCGTGGTCGCGGAGGTGAAGGCCACCCAGGCACAGGCCCCGCTCCGCAGGGCCTCCAATGCCTGGTCAACGTCCTCCGCGGCCGGGCCCGGCTGAGGCAGCTCATGATCGATGAGCGGGCAGGCCACCGGCGTGATCGAGGCATCGAGCAGGGCAGAGACCAGGGACCACTGACGGGCGGGAGCCCGCAGGACTCCGACGCGCGCACGGGTGCTGGTCTCGACGCTCTCAGTCACGTTGTGTCCTTAGCTTCCTCAGGCGTTCGTGGTGTCCATCAGTGCTGCGGCCCCGGCGGACAACAGCTCCTGTGCCAGTGTCTCACCCAAGCGCGCCGCCTGCTCCTCGTTGTGCGCTTCTCCCGCTGTGTGGCGGCGTAGGGCGCGGGATCCGTCGGGGCTGACCACGGCCGCATCCAGCTTCAGGGTTCCATTGCGGCCAAGGACGCCGAGGGCCCCCACCGGTGCGGCGCATCCGCCCTCCAGAGTGGAGAGCAGGGCACGTTCGGCCGTGACGGCCAAACGAGTGGGGGTGTGTTCCAGTGCGGTGAGCGCGTCACGCAGAACGGACTGGCCCGCCGCGGTCTCCGAGGACACCTCCACGGCCAGGGCGCCCTGGCCGGGGGCAGGAAGCATGACGTGAGGGTCGATGCGTTCGGTGGCGAGGTGGCCCAGTCCCAGACGGTCCAGTCCGGAACCGGCCAACACCACGGCGTCCAGGTCGCCCTCGTTCTCACGGCCAACGCTGCCCAGGTCGGGGTGTTCCACGCTCATGCCCTTGACCCGCCGAAGCCGGGTGGGCACATTGCCACGCACGCCATGGATCACCAGATCCGGGCGGGCGGCCAAGAGCTGGGCGGCCCTGCGAGGGGATCCGGTACCGACGTGGGCTGCGGTGGGCAGGGTATCCAGAGTCAGGCCATCACGGGCCACCAGGACGTCGCGCACGTCAGCGCGCTCGGGGATCGCGGCGATGATCAGCCCGTCCGGTTGGGCCACAGGCAGGTCCTTGAGGGAATGCACGGCGACCTGCACACCGCCGTCCAACACCGCTTGACGCAACGCGGCCGCGAAGACGCCGGTGCCGCCCAACGAGGCCAAGGGTCCGGTAACCACGTCGCCTTCGGTCCTGACGACCTGAGTTTCTGCGTCTCCCGCGCCGGCCGCAGTCAGCGCCGTGGCGACGTGCCCGGTCTGGGTGCGGGCCAGGTCGGAGCCTCGCGTCCCGATGATGAAGCCCGTCATGATCGCGGCACACCGACCTCGGAGTCCACGGCACCGATGGTGGGTTTGAACGTCCCGTCGCGCATCTGCTTCACGCAGCAATTGGCGCGGCAGACGTCGTACCAGGGGCCGTCCTCCATACAGGTCACCCGCCCCTCACGGCGGGGTTTGCCGTCCGGGCCGAGCAGCCTTTCCTCGACGAGGTCCACAATCGAGGAGACGAAGGCGGTGTGAGTCCCGTGGGTCGGGACGCGGTGGAAGGCGAGACCCAACTCCTCGCTGGTCTCCTTGGCCTCGGTGTCGAGGTCCCAGACCACCTCCATGTGATCCGACACGAAGCCGATGGGGACCACGACCACGCCACGGGTGCCAGCCTGCGCGTACTCAGCCAGGGCGTCGTTGATGTCCGGCTCCAGCCAAGGAATGTGCGGCGCCCCGGAACGGGACTGGAACACCAGCGACCATTCCAGGCCGTCTGCCTCAGGCACCTGGGAGAGGATCTTGTTGGCCACGGCCAGGTGCTGGTGGGAGTAGACGTCGCCGTCGATGGCGGCCGCGAGGTCACGGGGGCCCGCTGCGTCGGCATCGGTCTGCGGGATCGAGTGGGTGGTGAAGACGACCCGCACCGGAGCGTCCTGTTCGCCACGGGCACGGAGCTGCTCGCGCACGTCGGCGAGGCCCGTCTTCAGGTCATCCACGAAGGGCTGCACGAACCCGGGGGTGTCGAAGTACTGGCGGATCTTGTCCACCTCGACTTGGCCCTCCAGCCCGGTCTCCCGCAGCGCCTCGCCGTAGTCCTCCCGGTACTGACGGCACGAGGAGTACCCGGCATAGGCGCTGGTGGCCAGCACCAGCAGTTTGTCCATGCCGTCCTCGTGGGCCTTGACCAGGACGTCACGCACGTACGGGGCCCAGTTGCGGTTGGCCCACAGCACGGGCAAGTCGATGCCCCGGGTGGCCAGCTCCGCCTCGATGGCGGATTTCAGGGCGCGGTTCTGCGCGTTGATGGGGCTGATACCGCCGTTGAGTCGGTAGTGGTGGGCCACTTCCTCGAGGCGTTCCTCCGGGATCCCGCGTCCGCCGGTGACGTTACGCAGGAACGGGATCACATCCTCCTGACCCTCCGGGCCGCCGAAGGAGGAGAGCACCAAGGCGTCATAGGCCTTGGCGCGCATCCGGCCGTTCTCGTTGTACCCCTCCCTGGGGTCAAAACGTTGCTCCGTGAGCGTCATGCCAAGACCTCCACCACGGCGGCCGCGTCGATCCGCTTACCGGTGTAGAACGGGATCTCCTCACGCACGTGGTTGCGGGCCTCGGTGTAGCGCAGGTGACGCATCATATCCACCAGGTCGATCGCTTCCGGGGCCTCCATAGCCACGATCCACTCGTAGTCGCCCAAGGCGAACGCTGCCACGGTATTGGCCTGCACCATGGGGAAATCGCGGCCGAGGATGCCGTGGTCGCGCAGCATCATGCCACGTTCCTTGGGATCCATGAGGTACCACTCGAAGGAGCGCACAAACGGGTAGACCGTCAGCCAGTCCGCGGCCGGGACGCCACGGGTGTAGGCCGGTGAGTGATCCTTAGCGAACTCGGCCGTGCGGTGCACGCCGAAGAAGGACTGGGCCAGTTCGGTCCCGGCCAGCAGTTCGGTGCGGCGCAGGCGACGCAGTGCGGATTGCAGCGCGTCGAAGGAGGGGCCGTGCAGCCAGAGCAGCACGTCGGAATCCGCGCGCATCCCGGACACGTCGTAGATGCCACGCAACGTGATGCCTTCTGCGGCCAGGGCGGCAGCCTCCGCCTCGAACGCTGCGGGCGCACCGGCGGAGCGCTCCACCTGCTCACGACGAGCGTAGACGGCCCACACCGTGAAGTTCAGGGTGTGCTCGCCCTCGCGGTTGCGCTCGTCCATCACCGGGGAGGAATTGACCGGACGGTTCACGGACTCGGACATGCTGCCCTCACCTGTTCCTTTCGTGGTTCACAACTTGGATTGTGAGTCTTGGCTTAGAGGTCTTGATAGTTGTGGATCGGCGTGCGCTGGACGCTAGCTGCGTCTGTGCCGCATCAATCCGGATCGAATCAGTCTGTGCCGCATCAGTCTGGGTCGCATCATGACACGCTCACCTGCAGGCTCCTCCGGGTGGCCCCCACGACGGCGGTCAGTCCGGTGCCAACACGCCAGGCTCCCACCACGTCCAGATCGTCCTGGGCATCCAGCACCTGGCTGATCTGTTCCAGCCGCCTGCGGTGCCCGGGTGTGGCCATGGGCAGGGCTCCCCCGTGCCTGACCACGTCAGAGGCCAGTACGTCGGCCGCGGTGAAGTCAACGCCGAGCAGTGTCGCCGCGTCGCTGATCCCTGCCTCGATGAGGGTCTCGTCATCGGAGTCGGCTAGTCGGGCGGCCTCATCGGTCAGCCGTCCGTAGGACAGCCGCACCACGTGGCGGCCCGGACCCGCGGCACGAGCAAGCCACGGCCATTTGGCGGTGGCGTGGGTCAGAGCTTTGGCTGCCACGTCGGTGCTGCCTGGGGCCACCAGCAGACCACTACCGCGGGGGGCGTCGTCGAGCTCGGGGACGTCCACCACGAGCGTCACCAGTGAGACGCCCGCGCCCTCGTCCGGGCGCAGGTCCACGAGTTCCGGTATAGCGGCGGACAGCAGGTCCACAGCCGTGGGGCCTTCCGTGGCGACCACGAGGTGGTCGGCGTGCAGCTGCCCGATTCCCTCGGTGCCCGACGCAGCCTGGTCCGCGGCGTGGTCCGCGGCGTGGTCCGCGGTGAGTTCCACCACGAATCCGCCGTGCTCGCCGCGGGTGATCGCGGTGACCGCCGTGCTGGTGAGCACGTGGGCCCCGCGACGTTCCAGGTCCTCGACGAGGGCCGTCACCAGGCGGTGCATGCCACCCTCGATGCCGGCCACGGCGGATCCGGCCGGTGCTGCCGCGCGCAGTGCAGCGGCTGCCCTGCACAGCGATCCGGTCTGAGCCAGGGCTTCGCGCAGTCCGGGGGCGATGGCGTCTGCATCGAGGCGGTCGGGATCTGCGGAGTGGACGCCTGAGACCACCGGCGTCACCAAGGTCTGTAGTGCCGTGTCGCCCAAGCGTTCACGCACCAAACGCCCCAGCGTCACCGGCCCGTCCAGCAGCGTTGGATCCACGTCTGCATCGAGGTCTTCTGCGGCCCGTGCGGCCGCTTCCGGCCCCAGTGCGTCCACGACTTCGGTGGCCGTTGGATCGCCAGGGATGCCGAGCAATCCGGTCTTGGGCAGCGGCAGGTCCCGGCCCGGGCCCGCGTGCAACCAGGCGGGAGACTGGGTCGGTGCCACGACCGTGAGGCCTAGCTCGCCCGCCAAATGGGCGACGGCGGGGGCGCGGGTCGCGAACGATTCCGCGCCTGCGTCGAGCACCAGGCCGTCCAGGGTGTGTGAGCGCACGCACCCACCGGGCGCGGTCACGTCGAACACAGTGACGGCGTAACCCAATTGGGTCAGTTCCCTGGCGGCTACGAGGCCGGCCACACCGGCGCCGACGACGGCGGCGACGGGACGGGGCGAGCGTGACTCCGGTGCGGATTCGGTCTTCGCCACGGCTCAGGCTCCCAGTGCGTTGGCGGCCGCCCACTGCGCGGGCTGGGCGTCCACCGGGACGGAATGGATGAAGTCCACGAGCCTAGTCAGGACGGTGGGGTCGGTGTCAGCCGGGACGCCATGCCCCAGGTTGACCACGTGGCCCGGCGCGGCGGCGCCGCGGGTCAAGACGTCCACGGTGTGGGCTCGCAGCGCCTCCCACCCGGCGCCGAGCAGCGCGGGGTCGATATTCCCCTGCAGCGGGACGCCGCCGCCAAGTCGTTCCTCAGCGCGATCCAAGTCCAGTCGGTAATCCACACCCATCACCGTGCCGCCTGCCTGGTGCATGGACACCAAGAGGTCTGAAGTACCCACACCGAAGTGCACCACGGGAACCTCATAGGACTGCGCCGTAGCCAGGACCTTGGCGGAGGACGGGGCAACGAGCGTCTCGTAGTCACGCACGGACAACGAGCCACCCCATGAGTCGAAGAGTTGGGCGGCCGAGGCGCCAGCCTCGATCTGAGCGGCGAGGAACTTGGCGGAGACCTCCGCGGTCCAGGCGCACAGCGCCGCCCAGGTTTCTGGGTCGGCATGCATCAGGCGCCGCGCGGCCAAGTGATCGCGACTCGGGCGGCCCTGCACCATGTAGGCGGCAAGGGTGAAGGGCGCTCCGGCAAAGCCAATCAGCGGGGTGGAGCCGAGCTGGTCCACGGTCAGCCGCACGGCCTCACGGATGGGTTCCAGCGCCGTGTCGGTCAATTCCGGCAGCTTCGCCACCTGTTCAGCCGTGGCGATCGCCTCGCCGAACACAGGCCCCACGCCCGGTTCAATGTCCACGTCGACACCGGCCAGCTTCAGCGGCACCACGATGTCGGAGAAGAAGATCCCTGCGTCGACGTCGTGACGGCGCACGGGCTGCACCGTGATCTCGGCGGCCAGGTCCGGGGTCAGGCAGGATTCCAACATGCCCGTTCCCTGCCGCACCTCACGGTATTCCGGCAGCGAGCGTCCAGCCTGCCGCATGAACCAGACGGGTCGACGGGTGGGAGTCCTTCCCGTGTAGGCGGCGATGAGCGGTGCATCTGAGGTGCGACCGGAGGCCAGGGGGTGCTGCGCAGGCAAGTGGAGCATGCCCCCATTCTGCCGCTCTTGCGCCCCCCCTGGCCATTCGGCGAGAGGATCGACACACCCTGCAACTGGACCGGGATCACGGTTTTTCTACGTCGAGTAGAAGACTGCCGCGGAATGACGCCGAAGTAGCCTCATCGCAGCGTGAGAGGTCCGCCGACGGTTCGGGAACCACTGAGGTCACCCTCACCTGCTGGTCCGCGGCATAGGGGCTAGACTGGCGCCCATTGTGGTGTTGATGTCCTTGATTGCGTCCCATGCGGAGCTCGACCTAGAAACGGTCGCCCGGCTCTCCGCTGCCTCCAGCGAGCTCTCCCACCGGCGACTGCCCGGCGTGGCGGGCACCGTGGTGGTGTCCACCTGTAACCGTTTCGAGGTGTACGCCGAACTGCACGAGGGCGCAGACTCCGACGCGACCCGCGCCGAGTTCGTGAACTCCGTCGCCGCCACCACCAGCCTGCCCTCAGCCAGCGTCAGCCGCGCGCTGACCACCCTGACCGGGTACGACGCCGTCCGCCACCTCTTCTCGGTGGCCTCCGGACTCGACTCCGCGGTGGTGGGTGAACGCGAGATCGCCGGTCAGGTCAGGCGCGCCCTGACGGACGCCCAGCGCGCCGGCACCGTGACCGGGCACCTGAGCAAGCTCTTCCAGACCGCCTCACGCACGGCGAAGGCCGTGCAGTCCAGTACCACGCTGGGATCCCGCGGCAAGTCCATCGTCTCCGTGGCCTTGGATCTGGCCACGGACCTGGAACCCGGCTCCTGGGCCTCCCGCGAGGTGGTGCTTTTCGGCACCGGCGCCTACGCAGGGGCCACCCTCTCCCTACTGCAGGAACGCGGCACCGGACGCATTGGCGTCTACTCCGCATCGGGACGCGCTGAGGCGTTCACCGCCTCCCGCACCGGTGACGCCGTGAGCGACGAGGACCTCGCCGACCGCCTGGCCACGGCAGACGTGATCATCGGTTGTTCCGGCGGCTCCCAGCGCCTGGACGTCGACGACCTCGCAGAACTCGACCGTGGGAACAAACCCTTAGTGGCCATCGACCTGGCCCTCTCCCGCGACTTTGCGCCTGAACTGGACACCGTGGACGGCGTCACGCTGCTCACCCTGGAATCCGTGCGCATGGCCGCCCCCACCGAGCAGGTCGAGTCGCTGCGCACCGCCCGTCACATCGTGGACAGTGCCACAGAGGACTTCACGAAGGCCCACCGGCAGCGCGGCGCGGATGCGGCGATCGTCGCCCTCCGCAAGCACACTCAGAGCGTCCTGGAATCCGAGATCGAGAAGGTCAGGTCCCAACACGGCTGCACGGCGGCCGCGGAGGAAGTGGAATTCGCCATGCGACGCATGGTCAAGCAATTGCTCCACACACCCATGGTGCGCGCCCGCGAGGCAGCAGCTGAGGGCAACCTCGAGAGTTTCACCGCTGGCTTGGACGCCCTCTACGGGATCGACGTGAGCGCGGACGCCACTGCCGTGGCCAAGACCGACACCGTGGCCACGACGGAACCCTCCCACGCCGATGGCCAGGCCGGCCCCACGCTGGTGTGCCCCATCAGCGGGGAGCAGGAACGCAGCGCCTGAGGCCTCTTCGACTGGTCACTTCAGTGGCTACTGGGGAGTAGCATAGGTCTCGGCCTCACTCACCCGACGTCAGCGGAGTACCAAAAACCGTGCCAACGCAACCACGCAAACAGACGCGACTTCCACGCGCTCAGCGGCATGCCCAGCTCCTCGGCGTGGCCCACGACGTTTTTGCCCAGCGCGGTTACCACGCCACGTCCATGGATGACATCGCCCAGGCGGCTGGCGTCTCCAAGCCGGTGCTCTATCAGCACTTCCCCGGCAAACGCGAGCTCTACCTGGACCTCCTGGACTCCGAGCTTGCCCGTTTGCTCTCCACCATCACCGATGCCGTTCGGACGCCTACGGAGAATCGCGACCGCGTGGCCGCGACCATCGGCGCCTTCTTCGAGATGGTGGCCCAGGACGCCTTTGCACACCGACTCGTGTTCTCCTCGGATCTCGCCAACGACCCCGAGGTCTCCCAACGGATCGCTGCGTTCCAGACCTCCATCGCGGAGGAGATCGGAGCCGTCATCGAGGCGCAGGCTGGCCTCCCCCATGCCTCAGCCGTCCTCCTGGGACACGCTCTCGGAGGGGCGGCCCAGTCCGCCGCCGCGCATTGGCAGACCTCACCGAACCCTGACCAGGAAACGGCGTCTGCGTTGGTGTCCCGTTTGGCTTGGCGCGGAATCGGCGGGTTCCCCCAGGCCGGGCAGCCCAACTCAGCATAGGCTTAGCCTCAAGTTCAGCTCCTACGAAAGGAATCCAAAGATGGACGTGCGCATCGGCATCCAGAACGTGGCCCGAGAACTGGCCTTCGAGTCCGACGAGTCACGCGACGACGTCGCCAAGACCGTGGAACAGGCCATCTCCGTTGGCAGCGTCCTTCGCCTGAAGGACTCCAAGGGTGGCGAGATCCTCGTCCCGGCCGCCGGCCTCGCCTACGTCGAGTTCGGCCGCGAGAAGGCGCGCCGCGTCGGATTCGCTGCGGAGTGAGGTAACTCCTTCATCGACGTCGGCGCTCCGCCGAAGCAGACCCTGGCCAGAACGCGCGGTGTGACCGCGGGTTCTGGCCAGCGTCATTCAGGACGTGTTGACTGCCGCCCTCCGACGCGAACGGCTCACGCCCACCGCCGTGAAGGCTCGCACTTAAGCCCCGAAACCAAACCCGTAAGCAGTTAGACTGACTTGTGTCCGTAATCATCCGGATGCCCGGTCGCTGACCACCAGCAACTTCACTTGCGACTTTGTCAGCGGGTCCCGGGCCGTTCCACGAAGCAGACATCATGCTCCACGTCGTGCGGTCCTGAAGACCCGAGTCGAATCGCACCGGCCCTCGCTCAGGCGCACCTCACGCCGACAGGCCGGGTCCCACCGCGATCGGCTCCACCTAAGTCAGCGCCCCGACAGCGGCGCCCGATCCGACAAGGACCCCGAACACACGTGAGCACCACCGAAGAAAACGCCCCTAGCGCAACGCCGCTGGACGAGGCTCCCCTCACCCCCACCGAACTCGTCGAGCCCGCCAAGGTGGGTACCTCCCCGAGCACCGATGCCCCCGCCAAGCCGGCCCCGGCCGTGAAGAGCTTTGCCGAGCTCGGCGTCAACCGTCACATCGTGGAGGCGCTGGCAGACAAGGGCATCACCCACCCCTTCCCCATCCAGGCGCTGACCCTGCCCGTGGCTCTGGGAGGGCACGACATCATCGGTCAGGCCAAGACCGGTACCGGTAAGACCTTGGGCTTCGGCATCCCTGCGCTGCAGCGCGTCACCGCGCCAGACGAGGACGGCTTCGACGCCCTTCCCACCCCCGGTGCGCCGCAGGCCCTGATCGTGGCGCCCACCCGTGAACTGGCCGTGCAGGTGGGTCACGACCTCACGGCTGCTGCCACCAAGCGCCGGGTGCGCATCGCCACCATTTACGGCGGTCGGGCCTACGAGCCGCAGATCGAACAGCTGCAGGCCGGTGTCGAGGTCGTGGTCGGCACTCCCGGTCGCCTGATCGACCTCAACCGTCAGCGTCACCTCAACCTGTCGCAGGTCCGCACCGTGGTCCTGGACGAAGCCGATGAGATGTTGGATCTGGGCTTCCTTCCCGACGTGGAACGTCTGCTCTCTGCCGTGCCCGAGGTGCGTCAGACCATGCTCTTCTCCGCGACCATGCCCGGCCCCGTGATCGCCATGGCTCGCCGTTACATGTCCCAGCCCACCCACATCCGTGCGGCCGACCCCGATGACGATTCCATCACCAAGAAAGACATCCGCCAGGTCATCTACCGCGCCCACCACCTGGACAAGGACGAGGTCATCGCCCGCATCCTGCAGGCTGAGGGCCGCGGCAAGACCATCATCTTCACCCGCACCAAGCGCCAGGCCGCACGCCTCACCGAGGAACTCATGGACCGCGGCTTCGCGGCGGGCGCCATCCACGGCGACTTGGGCCAGGGCGCACGCGAACAGGCCTTGCGAGCCTTCCGCAACGACAAGGTCGATGTCCTGGTGGCCACCGACGTGGCCGCCCGCGGTATCGACGTGGACGACGTGACGCACGTGATCAACCTGCAGTGCCCCGATGACGAGAAGACCTACTTGCACCGCGTTGGCCGCACCGGCCGAGCAGGCAACAAGGGCACCGCCATCACCTTCGTGGACTGGGAAGACGTGCCCCGCTGGGGCCTCATCAACAAGGCGCTCGGCCTCGACGTCCCCGAGCCCCTGGAAACCTACTCCTCCTCCCCGCATCTCTTCTCCGATCTCGACATCCCCAAGGGCACCAAGGGCCGACTCCCCCGTGACCGGCGGGTCCTGGCCGGACTCGACGCGGAAACCCTCGAGGACTTGGGCGGCCCCGGCGCCAAGCCCGAACGCGGAGGCTCCCGCGGTGGTTCCCGCGAAGGCGACCGCGGAGGCTCGCGCGACGGCAACCGCAGCGGCTCCCGTGGCGGACGCTCCGTTGGTCGTTCCGGCGGCCGCGGCCAGGATGGCCGCTCCAGGCGTGATGACCAGGGCGAACGCGGTACGCACGACGGTGGCGGCAAGGGCCGCGCCGACCGTCCCGCCCACGAGGGCGGGGACAAGCCCGCGTCCTCGGATTCCCAGGCGAAGTCCGGTGGCACTCAGGCCAACCGTCGTCGGCGTCGTCGCCGCACCCACCACAACGGTGAGGGCAACACCGGCTCCGCGCAGCAGGGTTCCTCGCAGGAGTGAGCAGCGGGGCCCAGTCGCACTCGTCCGGCGCACGCTTCCGGGCAACGCCCCGGATGCGGGCAGCGCGCTACGGGATTTCAGCCACCTTCCTGGTGTGCGGTTTCGGGATGGGCACGTGGGTGGTCCACATCCCTGCGGTCGTGGAGCACGTGCACACCGACGACGGCGGCCTCGGGCTGCTGTTGTTGGTCATGGGCGTGGCCTCGATCATCGCCATGCAACTGGGCGGCCTCCTGGCCGCCCGGTTAGGTTCCAAGGCCCTGTGCGCCATCGGCGCGCCGCTCCTGGCCGCCAGCCTGGTCATGGTGGGACTGATGCCCAACGTCTGGTGGCTCGGGATCGCTCTGGTGGTCCTGGGCGCCGGCCAGTCCGTGCTGGACATCGGCATGAACGACCAGGCCGTTCGCGTTGAACGCGGTTATGGTCGCCCGATCATGGGGTCCATGCACGCCTTCTATTCCATCGGCGGCGCGTTGGGCGCCGTGCTCGGCGGGCCCTTGCAGCACCTTGGGCTGCCCATCGCGGTCTCGATGAGCACCATGGCCGCTGTGACGCTGCTGGGCCAGCTGCTCGTGATGCGGACACTGTTGCCTGGAGTCGAATCCACGGGTGCCACCGGTGCCATGCCTGTGGTCTCGATGGCCACGGGAGCCCTTCCTGTGGTCATGCCCGACGCCGCGGCGTCGGGGCCCGCGGCCCCCGGCCACACGCCGTCGGGCACCCACACGCCGTCGGGCACTAAGGCGCCCTCGGTACTGCGGACCGGGCTCATCCTCGCGTTCTTGGCCGCAAGCTTCTTCCTCGCGGAGGGGACGGTCGCGGACTGGAGCGGCCGCCATGCCGTGGTCGAGCTCGCGATGGACCCAGCCACCGCTGCCGTGGGCTATGGCGTGTTCTCGGTCGGGATGACCATCATGCGTTTCGCGATCGACCCCATCTCCCACCGGATCGGGGCCATGAACGTGGTCCGATACGGGGCCGTGACTGCCGCCGTGGGTGTCCTCATCGTGATCCTGGTTCCGTCCCACGCGACGTCCGTGGTCGGCTGGGGCATCTACGGCTTGGGGCTGGCGGGCATCGTGCCGCAGCTCTTCTCGGCTGCCGGCTCCCTCGTCAAGGGCCCCAAGGCGCCCGTGGTGCTCTCCCGCGTGGTGGGGGCGGGCTATGCCGGCTTGCTGGTCGGTCCCGCCGTGATCGGCTGGTTGTCGGGACTGATCGGCCTGACCGAGGCGTTCTGGCTGCCGTTCGGCCTGTGCCTGCTCGGGGTGTTCCTGACACTGGCCCTGCCACGGGACAAGGTCGGACCCGTCACTTCAGGCTCAGGTCACTGAGTCCAAAGCCGTCGAAAGGCAGCGTGCATGCGGCCCCGTTGCGGCTGCCCAGTTCCTCCGCCCTGCGGATGATCCGGGCCAGCTGTTCCGGGGCCGTGGTGTGTTCACCGAGTCGATTCGGTTTCCCCGTGCCGTGGTAATCGGAGGAGCCGGTCACGATGAGGTCGTGTTCCGCCGCCAGGCTCAGCAGCTGCCGCTTCCCGTCCTCACTGTTGTCCCGGTGATGGACCTCCACACCATCGAGTCCGGCGGCCACCACCGCCAGCATCTCGTGGCGGTCCACGACGCGCCCACGTTTGCCTGCAGCCGGGTGCGCCATGACCGCTACACCCCCGGCCGCGTGGATCAGCCGGACGGCCTCGACCGGGTCAAGCGCGGGCGTTCCGACGTAGTACTTATTGCGCGGCGAGAGCAGATCCGTGAAGGCATCACTGCGCGTGGGCACGATCCCCAGCTGAACGAGCGCGTCGGCGATGTGCGGACGGCCCACGGTGGCCCCCTCCTGCGTCTGTCGAATCACGTGGTCCCAGGAGATGGGGAAATCCTCGGCCAGCCGTTGCACCATCCGCTGGGCCCTGGTCTCCCGTTCCAAACGCAGCCGAGCCAAACCGGCCACGAGTTCCGGCGACGTAGGGTCATGCAGATAGCACAACATGTGAACACTCTTGCCGGAGGCCGGAACCCTGCAGGTGACCTCCATGCCACCCACCCAACCGATGCCCACACTGTGCGCGGCGGCCTTGGCCTCCGCCCACCCCGCCGTCTGGTCGTGGTCGGTGATGGCCACGATGTCCAGGCCGGACCGGGCCGAGGCGAGGACGAGCTCCCCCGGGGCCTCGGTGCCGTCAGAAACCCACGAGTGCGTGTGCAGGTCGATGCGCATGAGTTCAGCGTAAGGGACACCGAGTGCGCCCGAGCGTTGCGCCTGTGACGAAGTTGAGCCTGTGGCGGAAGCGACCCCCCACCGATGGCCCCTGAACCGTCATCGGTGAGACCATGGAACACGTGATGACTCAAAACCCAGACCAGGAATCGACGGCCCAGCACGATGGGACCCAGCACGACCAGCCGCTGGAGGACCGCGTCAACAACCGCTCCATGAAGCCCAACTCCGAGGCTTTCAAGGAGTTCATGGGCTCCAACTGGGCCCCGTCCCAGGACGACGCGACCACCCGGCTGGCTTCCGCAGACTACGCCGCTGAGCGCCGCGCTCAGCTCTCCGCCCGCTTCCCAGGCGAGCGGCTGGTGATTCCGGCCGGTCCGTTGAAGGTCCGTTCCAACGACTGCGACTACCGTTACCGTCCGCACTCCGGTTTTGCTCACATGACCGGGTTGGGACAGGACCACGAGCCCGACGCCGTGTTGGTCATGGAACCGACCGAACCCGGTAACGGCGACAACGGCTCCGGTCACACGGCCACCCTGTACTTCCGTCCCATGGCCGGACGCGATACCGCCGAGTTCTACTCAGACGCCCGCTCCGGCGAGTTCTGGATCGGGACCCGCCCCACGCTGGACGTCCTCTCCACTATGACCGGCATCCGCACCGCACACATGGACCTCGAGCTCGAGGACGCCATCACCGCCGGTGCGGGCAACGCCGCTCTCAACGGCGTCTCCATCCGTTTGGTGCGCAGTGCCGACGAGACCGTGGACGCCGTCGTGGACACCTCCCGCTACAACACTGGGGTGGACCTGGAAAAGGCTGACCAGCTGGACGGCGAACTCACCGAGGCGCTCTCCGAGCTGCGCCTGGTGAAGGACGCGTGGGAGATCGAGCAGTTGCGCGCCGCCGTGGATGCCACGGCCAACGGCTTCGACAACGTCATCGCGTCACTGCCCCGCGCCATCGACCACAAGCGCGGCGAGCGCGTCGTGGAAGGCGCGTTCTTCGCCCGGGCCCGCGAGGAGGGCAACGATCTCGGTTACGAGACCATCGCCGCCGCAGGCAACCATGCCACGATCCTGCACTGGATCCGGAACGAGGGCCAGGTCAACACCGGGGACCTCCTGCTCGTGGATGCTGGCGTCGAAGCCGACTCGCTCTACACGGCGGATGTCACCCGCACCGTGCCGGTGGACGGGACGTTCACCGAGGTGCAGGCCCGCGTGTATCAGGCCGTGCTGGATGCCGCAGATGCGGCGTTCGCCATCGTCAAGCCGGGGATTACCTTCCGAACCGTCCACGAGACCGCGTTGAAGGTCCTCGCCGAGAATCTTGCTTCCTGGGGCATCCTGCCGGTGTCCGTTGAGGAGGCCACCTCCCCCGCCGGCCAGCAGCACCGCCGCTGGATGCCGCACGGCACCAGCCACCACCTTGGCCTCGATGTGCACGACTGTGCTCAGGCCCGCCAAGAGCTCTATCAGGACGGTGTCGTCAAGGAGGGCATGGTCTTCACCATCGAACCCGGCCTGTACTTCAAGGCAGAGGATCTGGCGGTCCCGGCCGAGTACCGCAGCATCGGCGTCCGCATCGAGGACGACATCCTGGTCACCGCTGACGGTGCTGAGCGGCTGACTGCGGACATCCCGCGCACCATCCCCGAGGTGGAAGCCTGGATGGCCAGGGTCGCTGCCCGCAGCCTCTGAGGCATTCTCCGCACAGTACAGATGAGGGCGGGACCCCAACCGGGGTCCCGCCCTTGTCGTCAGAGCCCGTAGGCCTCCGGGTCGGCGTCCATGGCCTGAGCCAGCGCCTCCTCCAGGGCCTCAGAGTCCAGGGTCTTCTCCCAGCGGGAGTCCAGCGCCTCGACGACATCGGCGATCTTCGCGGCCTTCTTGCTCCTGGAGGACTCGCTGTCCGAGACGCCCGCGTCATCGTCCTCGTCGTCGAAATCCGGATCGTGGTCCACGGCCTCGACCGCGAAGCCGTCCGCGATCCAGTTCCAAGCCGCTCCGATCTGATCGGCTGCGTCCTTCAGGTCAAGCGCCCGCAGCGCCTCGACGACGTCCGCCACGAATTCGTCGTCCTGTTCCTCCAGCGCCCCCACGAGGCCGTCCTCGTCGGCGGCCTCCACGAAACGCAACGAGGCCTCGAGCCCCAGTGCTGCTTCCGGGATGGGTACGCCGGAAGACAACTGCTGCGCCACCCGCTCCCGCAACCGGACCACGTCATCGATACGATCTGCTGCGCTCATCGCTGCTCCTGTCCCTGCTCACCCTGCTGATCCTGGTCCGGCGTCTGAACAGGTTCCGCGGCGGTCTCAGTGCCCGACGAGGTGGGCTCCGCTTCCGCGGGAGCCTCCCCTGTCGCCTGTGCCGCTTCCTCATTGGGCGGCGTCTGTGGCTTCTCGATCCTCACGCCGTAGCGCGGACGGCCGTCGGCCAGATCTCGGAAGTCGGCCGAGGGGACGGAGGGCTGCTCCACGTCCCCCGTGGCCGGCGTTTCCTGCGGTACGCCCGTTCCCGGCTGCGCTGGCCCTGGACCCTGCGCTGGGCTGAGACCCTGCGACGGACCGGGCTGCGGCGGCATCTGTACGGGTGCGCCCCATCCGCTCGTGGACGCTGCCTGAGCCGGACGCATCGGCAGGCGGGAGGCCAACTGCTGTGCCTGCCCCGCCACGGACCGATCCACCACCACGTCCCAGGTGCTCGGCAACACTTGCCGGGTGGACGAGAAATCCCGCTTGCCCCTCTGCATGGCGTAGCTGATGACGCTCATGAGCATGAAAAGGACGGCGCCCATCAGGACGGCGGCAATCATGGAGAGGCCACTGACCTCGTCGCTAGGGGTGAAGAGCATGAGCAAAAGCGCAAAGAAGAGGCCGATCACAGCGCCTTGTGAGGCACCCTGCAACGCCACTCGCGGATAGGAGAGCTTGGTCTTCACCCGCTCCACGAGTTTGAGGTCGTTGCCGATGATGGACACATTCGCCACGGGGAAATCGTTGTCCGCGAGGTAGTCCACAATCTTCTGGGCGTCGAGGTAGTTCTCGTAGCGCCCAATCACCTCACCACGCGGAATCGCGGGAAAGATCCTGGCCTGTTCTGGACGTGGGGTCGACATGTTCTCCATTGTGCCGCGTCCGCCGTGTGACCGTGCTGTGAGCCTGCCGCGATTCGCCCACGGCGCAAGTGATTCAGGCCCGGTAGCCTGGGTGTTTGTGAGCAGCTCCAAGATCTTCGTGGCACGACTGCTCGGCCTGGACGTCTTCGATCCCCTGGGAGACCGCCTGGGCCGACTACGCGATGCCGTCGTGTTGAACCGTGGCCCCCACCGCCGTGCGCTCTGCGTCGGTATCCTCGTGGAGGTCCCGGGCAAGAAGCGCGTCTTCCTGCCCATGACCCGCGTCCAGTCCATCTCCTCTGACCAGGTCATCGCGACCGGCCTGGTGAACCTGCGGCGCTTCCAGCAGCGTGGCGCGGAGACCCTGGCGGCCGCGGAATTGTTCGACCGGAAGGTCACCTTCCTGGACGGATCCGGGCAGGGTTTCATCGAGGACATCGGACTCGTCCGTCAATCAGATGGTGACTGGGCCGTTGAGGAGTACTTCGTGCGGCGTGGCGCCCAAGGCGCCTCCCTGCGTTCTGTCCGGCGCCGTGGTGAATCGGTCCTCGCGGACTGGAACGACGTCGTCTTCGGTGATCTCCAGGAGCCTCAGGGTGCCGCCCAGTTCATCGAGAATCACGAGGACATGAAGCCGGCCGACTTCGCCGACGCGCTGCATGAGATGAGCAGCAAACGCCGGCTGGAGGTCGCTACCGAGCTGCAGGACGACCGCCTCGCGGAGATCCTCGGCGAGCTCCCTGACCGCGATCAGGTGGCCATCCTGTCCTCCCTCGACGTGGAACGCGCTGCCGACGTGCTGGAGGAGATGGATCCGGACGATGCCGCTGACCTCCTCTCCGAGCTGCCGGAAACCCAGCAGGAATCGCTGCTGCAGTTGATGGCGCCGGAGGAAGCGGACGACGTGCGCCGTCTGCTGGAGTACCCCGAAGGCACGGCGGGTTCCCTCATGACGCCGGTCCCGATCATCCTTCCACCCGAGGCCTCCGTGGCGGATGCCCTCGCGGCGATCCGCCGAGAGGACATCTCCCCCGCCCTGGCCGCCATCGTCTACGTGACCCGGCCACCGTTGGAGACCCCGACCGGCCGATACCTTGGACTGGTGCATTTCCAGGAGCTGCTCCGTGCCGCCCCACCCGAGCAGGTCGGCAAACTCGTGGACACTGACCTCAAACCGGTGGGAGACCTTGACGACATCCAGGAGGTCTCCAGGGTCCTGGCCAGCTACGACCTCACTGCCGTTCCCGTCGTCAACGAGGAGAAACGCCTGGTGGGCACCGTGACGGTAGACGACGTCCTGGACCACCTCCTGCCCGACGACTGGCGGGACCATTCCGACGACGCCCCCATCCGGGCGCGCACGCGCCCGTCGCCTCGCTCTCCGCAGCGAGCCGCACGATCCTCGGGGGTCACCCCGTCTGGCACCGCCGTCTCGGACTCCGCGCGCAGCGCGTCCCGCGGGTCCAGCCTCTGGACGCGGGCCCGCTCCGCGAGGAGGAATGCAGGCATTGCCGACAACGAAGAACAGCAGGAGGTGAAACGTGGCGACTGAAAAGAGCAAGCCCACCCGTCGTAACAAGGACAAGAACCGCAATTCGGGGCTGGACACCCCCATGTCCCTGCGGCAGCGCAGGGTTCCCAGGCTGATGCCCAACCCGGATGGCTTCGGCTCCGCCACCGAACGTTTCGCCCGGTTCATGGGAACGCCCCAATTCTTGTTGTGGATGACCATCTTCTGTGCCCTGTGGCTAGCCTGGAACACGGTGGCCCCGCTCGGTTGGCGTTTCGATTCCGCAGCCTTCGGTTTTACGGCGCTGACGTTGGTGCTCTCGTTGCAAGCCTCCTACGCCGCGCCCCTACTGCTCTTGGCCCAGAACCGGCAGGACGACCGCGACCGCGTGTCTCTGACGGAGGACCGGGCCCGCGCCGAACGCAATCTGACTGACACCGAGTACCTGACCCGTGAGATCGCCGGATTGCGACTGGCGATGCGTGATGTCGCCACACGCGACTTCGTCCGCTCCGAGCTGCGCAACGTCCTTGAGGAACTGTTGGAGGAGCAGGAGGGTGTCTCCGATGCGGCCGCGGCCAGGCGCCGCGAGCGCGAACGCGGCAAGTTCGAGCGTGACAAGGAACGTGAGGAGAAGGAACGCGAAGAACGGGAGCAGCGATGAGTTCGGGCGCCGCCGGAGCGGCTGACCTCGCCCATGCGGTTGAAGCCGCCCTTGACCAGGTCATCGACCCCGAGTTGCGCCGCCCCATCACGGACTTAGGAATGGTGGATTCCGTCGAGGCCCTGGCCCCAGGAGAGGTCAGGGTGGCGGTCTCCCTCACCGTCGCGGGCTGTCCCCTGCGCGGAACCATCGAGGATGACGTACGCCAGGCTGCGCTGGGCGTGGACGGCGTCACCGACGTAACCGTGCAGGTGGGGTACATGGACCCAGAACGCCGCCGTGCACTGGTGGACTCGCTCAAACGTCATAGCATCAGCTTCGCCGAACCCGGCTCCCTGACCAGGGTGATCGCCGTGGCCTCCGGAAAGGGTGGGGTCGGGAAGTCCTCCGTCACCGTCAACCTGGCCGCCGCCATGGCCGCAGACGGACTCAGCGTCGGGGTGGTTGACGCGGACGTCTTGGGCTTCTCCGTCCCCGGACTGATGGGTGTACAGGGCCGCCCCACACGGGTTGATGAGATGATTCTGCCGCCCGTGGCCCACGGGGTGAAGGTCGTCTCCATCGGCATGTTCTCAGACGACAACGCCCCGGTCATGTGGCGAGGTCCCATGCTGCACAGGGCCCTGGAACAATTCCTCACCGACGTCCATTTCGGCGACCTCGACGTCCTGTTATTGGATCTTCCCCCAGGTACCGGGGATGTCGCGATCTCCGTGTCCCAGCTGCTCCCCCATGCCGAGGTACTCGTAGTGACGACGCCCCAAGCCGCGGCCGCAAAGGTCGCCGAACGCGCCGGAACCGCGGCACACCGCACCGGTCAGAAGGTGCTTGGCGTCGTAGAGAACATGAGCTGGATCGAGCTACCTGACGGCACCCGAATGACCCCGTTCGGGGAAGGCGGCGGGGAGAGCCTGGCCGGCCGCCTGAGCAAGGAGACCGGGGAATCGGTGCCGCTGTTGGCCAGCGTCCCGCTTGACCCGAGCCTGCGGGCAGGCGGGGACGATGGCCTTCCGGTGGTGTTGTCCCACCCGGATTCGGCGTCGGCGACGGCCTTGAGGGCCCTCGCCGCACATCTGACGCGCAGGCCGCGCGGTCTGGCGGGTCGACCCTTGGGGCTCACACCGCGCTGAACTGGCTTACACCGCACCGATGGGGCATGAAGGGGCGGAACGAATATGCGGCCCGCTCAGGTGGCCTCGTCGTCGAAGGGGGCTGGAGTTCCGGGCGGCAGGCGGTCGCCGTCCAGGTCGCGACCAGCGCCAGCGGCGCCCGCGGCGGCCACGCCGACGACGCCAGCCGAACTCGCTCCCCGGGAACCCGCGGAGCCGGCATTTCCGGCGGAACCCGAGGACGCAGCGTCGGGCATATCGTCGTCGAAGAGCGCGTCCCTGATGATCTTGCGGGGGTCGTACTGGCGAGGATCGAGCTTGCGCCAATCCACATCGGCCAGTTCATCTCCGCCTTCTTCCCGAAGGCGTTCCTTGGCGGTGTCGGCGTAGCCGCGCATCTTCTTGATCAGTTGGGTGAGCTGGCGCGTGTAGCCGGGAAGCTTCTCCGGCCCAAGCACCACCATGGCCACCAAGGCGAGCACGATGAGCTCGCTACCGTTGATCCCGAACATGACGAAGACTTATCTTACCGGCAGATCTGACGTGCTCAGCGATTCGGTTCCACAAGTTGGGCCCAACCCCGCTGCAGCCGTTCCCACCCGGACACCTTGGAGGAGGCTTTGGCGTCCTCCACCCGATCGGCAGAGAGGCGTTCCACGCGCGAAACCAGTCGGTCCGTGGTCTCCTCCCCCAACGTGGAACTGATGGCATAACTGCCGCCGTCACGTCCTTGCAAGGTCGTGGACGTCGCCGAGGTCGTGGTGCGTTCCAGGTCCGGTGCTGCCGCCTCGGACGCGCCGTCTGCCGCAGCACGGGTGGGGGTCGGAGCTGCGGCGGCATGCGCGCCGCCTTCCAGCCACCGCGACTCCGCAACTACTGCGGTGCGCCCCTTCGTGGTGTAGGTGGTGGACACCGTGACGACGTCCCCGTTGCGGTATCCCATCACCTTGGCGGTGGGCAATCCCATGGGCGTCAGGTCCGCACATGTCCAACCGGCCCGCCGCAATTCGGCGACCTCGGCTTGTGTCAGTTCCACGCCGGCCACCGTGAAGTCCTCGGCGGATTCCGCCAACACGTTGTTCACCTTGCCGCCGGCATGCCAGGCAGCCAGCAGGACGGAAACGAACGCGATAAGAGTGAACAGTGATCCAAGCACCGGCACCGAATTCGACATCAGGCGCCGTGGTCGGGTGACCAGGTCGTTGGGTGCCGTGTCCACACCGGCATCCACCAGCGAGGAGAGCACCTCGTCCGGCCGGGTCGACGTACGGCGGAGTCTGCGCCGTACCTGAGCCACCTGGTCACGACAGCGTGCGCAACGCTGGAGATGGACCTCCATCACCGCGCACTTGCGGCCGCGCATCCGTCCGCGCACGTAGTCGTCGATCCACTCGTCCTGGTGAAGCAGAGCGCCTCGCATCAAGGGCATCATCATCTGCCCTCACCCACCGCAGGCAGCACCGTCATGGGTACCGTCGGGATGGACCGCGGCTGCTGCGGGGCCCGGTGGGGTAAGGCTTCTCGCAGCAGGGTCCGGCCACGATGGATCCGCGAACGCACGGTGCCTAGTTTGCAGCCCAGGACCTCGGCGACCTCTTGATAGCTGAGGCCTTCGAGGTCGCACAGCACCACGGCGGCTCGATAGTCCGGCGGGAGCGCCACGAGCGCCTTGGCAACATCGTGGTCCAGATGGGCACGTTCATAGCTGGCCTCTGGCCCCTCGGAGGTCGCCACCGTTTGATCCTCTGCCCCCTCCGAGAACGGGTCAAAACGAAGCCGGGAACGACGCCTGGCCTGGTCAAGGAAAATATTCGTGGTGATCCTGCGCACCCACGCGTGCACGGATCCGGGGCCGATATCCGTGAAACCCGGCAACGCGCGTAGGGCCCGGACATAGGCTTCTTGGACCAGATCCTCCGCGTCAGCCCGGTGTCCGGTGAGTCGCAGAGCCAACCGCATCAGCTCGGGGCCGAAGGCGACCGTGAGCCCCTCTGGTGTGAGGGGGGAGGACTGAGACTGATGCACGTCCTCTATTTTGTAGCGCTACCCTGAAAACAGCCTGATGGCAGCCTGCATCCTTGCGATGCGCTTGCCACCCCATCCACGTCCGAGCACAGGAGTTTCGAGCATGAGCGCGTTCAAACACAGCAGCTGGTCCTACGCCGAAGCACTGAGCGAAGAGGACGAGGTGCTCGCCCGTGCCCGGTCGCGTGGTCACGACCTCGGGGTCACTCCGGTCTCCGCGGCCACCGGAGCCCTGCTCACCGTGATGGCCGCGATGTTGCCAGCACGGACAGCGGTGGAGATCGGTTCAGGCGTCGGCCTCTCAGGGGTGGCCTTGTTACGAGGTATGGCCTCGGACGGAATCCTCACCACGGTGGAGAAGGACACGGAGATCCTCGGGGCCGCCCGTACCACCTACGCCGAGGCCGGGTTCCCCACCCACCGCACCCGCACCATCAACGGCCGCAGCCAGGACGTCCTGCCCCGCCTTGCCGATGCCTCCTACGATCTGGTGCTCGTGGATGGCTCTAGACGACGCATGGCCACCGATGCAGAAGAGGCCACCCGGCTGCTGCGCCCGGGCGGCCTGCTGTTCATCAACGACGTCCTGGACGACGACCAGGTACCCCAGCCTGCAGTCCGTCGCCCCGCCACACTGGCCGCCAGGCAGACTCAGCGCTGGATCCGGGACGAGGACCGCTTCGACTGGGTGGTGCTGCCCACCGGCACGGGCGTCCTGCTCGGCGTCCTGCGTCGCGCTCGCTAACCTGCATCGCCCCCCCACTAACCCAAGCGCCCTCACTAACCCAAGCGCGGCGTCGGGCATTCTGCCCGACGTCCCACGTCGCCCTCACCCGCGCAGCGGCGGGTCAGTGACGGACGAGCGACGCACGCGTTTGAGCCCCGGACCTGGTGGTCCGGGGCTCATACGGTCATGTGGTGACTGGAGAGGGCGGGGCGGGGGACGCCACGCCCGGACATCACTCCGTGACGCCGACCAGGGCCTCACGCAAGGCGTTGGCCTCGTCGTCGTTGATCTCTAGCACCAGGCGACCGCCGCCGTCGATCGGCACCCGCATGATCAGGCTGCGACCCTCCTTGGCGACCTCCAGGGGGCCGTCGCCCGTACGCGGTTTCATGGCAGCCATTTGGGTGCTCCTTCATGGTTCGATATGCGCGGCCTCGGATGACAGTGGGACTGTTCGCAGACCCGGGTGATTGACCGCGCAAGTGCGTCGAGGAATCGACACTCTCGAACCCCATTATTCCGAATTCTGGGCCGTGCTGCCAATCACACGACTTCTTGGCTTCAGAAGCCGACTTCTCAGACATGACGGCGTGAGGCTTTCATCCGGACTTTTCCGCTGTCTCCTCGCTCGCGGCAGAGGTCCGCGTCCCTCCGTCCTGAGCGCCGTCCGGTGCCGTTTCCGGTCCCGAACGCGCCCGCGCTAGTTCATCGTGAAGCCGTTCGATCTCAGCACTCAGCCCGTCCAGCAACTGGTCAACCTGATCGCAGCGGTACCCGCGCAGCCCTACCGACAACCGCACCGCGTCGACGTCGGCACCGCGCGGGTGCTCCGGCAACAGGACAGGAGGCAGGACCGGGTCCGGTTCCGCCAGCCCCACCAGAGGGTGGTCGGTGATGGGTTCCGGCGTGGAATCGCTACGGCGCCGTGGTCTTGCCAGCAGCACGGCCACCACAGCCACGGCAGCCAAGGCCAGGAACAAGAGCAGGTATCGCATCAGGATTCCTTCCCGTTGGGCTTTCGTTGCGCGTCAAGGGCTTGCTCGCCACGTCCGGTGACGTGAGCCACCGCCGCGCTCGGATCATCCGTGACCAGAGGACGTAGAACGTCTTCCTCATCGATCGTGCCCGCCGCGAGCAACCCGCTGCGCAACCAGTCCACGAGCGGCTGCCAGAAATCGGTGCCGAGGAGCGCGATCGGATAGTTGTGGGCTTTGCCGGTCTGCACCAGCGTCATGACCTCGAAGAGCTCATCCAGCGTCCCTAACCCACCGGGGCAGAAGATCGCACCGGCGGAGTACTTCACGAAGGAGACCTTGCGGGTGAAAAAGTAGTGGAACGGCACGGCAAGCGTCACGTGCTCGTTGAATCCGTCCTCAAAGGGCAGCTGGATACCCAGCCCCACCGAGACGCCGTCACCGTCGAGCGCCCCCTGGTTGGCCCCGTGCATGGTTCCGGGGCCACCACCGGTGATGACGGCGTAGCCCGCCTCTGCGAGGTCCCTGCCCGCCGCTCGGGCCAACTGATGCGCTGCCGTGCCCTCTCCCAGGCGAGCGGACCCGAACACGGCGATCGCCGGCCCCAACTCGGCCAAAGCGTCGAAGGAGTTCACGAATTCCCCCTGGATCCGCAACACCCGCCAGGCCTCCACCCCCTTGGAGAGTTCTGCAGTTGAGTCCAGGAAGTCCTGGTCGAACCGGGTCGTTGCCCCGGTCCAGGTGGGTTCTGATCGCGACGCTGCGTGGTGGGGCTTCTGGGACATGGTCACCAGCGTATCGGCACGGACCGACGTGGTCCTGGCCCGCACCTCTTCCGGTGACGGTTCGGTAACTTTGTGTGGATTACAGCCTCCCATGACACCAATCGGCAACAAAGGATGGACTAGGCTTCCTGCCATGACCACAGCACCCGAGACGGACGTCACAGCGACAACGGCCATCGTCTCCCTTACCGGCGTCAACAAGCACTATGGCGAACTCCATGTGCTCCAGGACATCAACCTGCACGTCACCAAGGGCGAAGTCGTGGTAGTACTGGGCCCCTCCGGTTCCGGCAAGTCCACTCTGTGCCGTTCCATCAACCGCCTGGAGACCATCGATGACGGAAGCATCCTCATCGATGGCGACAAACTCCCAGAGGAAGGCAAGGGGTTGGCCAAGCTGCGCGCAGAGGTCGGCATGGTCTTCCAGTCCTTCAACCTCTTCGCTAACAAGACCATTCTGCAAAACGTGACCCTTGGACCCATCAAGGTGCTCGGGAAGCCGAAGGCGCAGGCCGAGCAAGAGGCGCTCGCCCTCCTCAAGCGCGTTGGAGTGGAGAACCAGAGGGACAAGTTGCCCTCCCAACTCTCCGGCGGTCAGCAACAGCGTGTCGCCATCGCCCGCGCGCTGGCCATGAAACCCAAGGTCATGCTCTTCGACGAACCCACCTCCGCGTTGGACCCGGAAATGATCAACGAGGTCCTGGACACCATGGTGGAACTGGCCAAGGAAGGCATGACCATGATCGTGGTGACCCACGAGATGGGCTTTGCCCGCAAAGCAGCGGATCGCATCGTGTTCATGGCAGACGGCGCCATCGTGGAAGAGGCCACACCGGAGGAGTTCTTCACGAATCCCCAGACGGACAGGGCCAAGGACTTCCTCTCGAAGCTCATCAACCACTGACCATTTCTCGCCCCACCCACAGGTATGCCCGCGCTCCACGGAACGTGAGCACCGGCTCCCACAGAAAAGGAACCATCCTCATGAAGCTCTTCACCAAGCGCCGCGGCCTCGCTGCCGCTTCCATGGCCGCCGTGGCCGCGCTCGCCCTCACCGCTTGTGGTGGTGACAGCGACTCCGACTCCGGCGGAGGCGGCGACACCGGCCTGAAGTACGACGTCGCGACCGATGTCTCCATCGACGGCTCCGACACCTTCGACAAGATCTCCAAGGACGGCAAGATCACCATCGGCGTCAAGGAGGATCAGCCCTCACTCGGTTACCTCGACGCAGCCACCAAGGAGCGTTCGGGCTTCGACATCGAGATCGCCCGCTGGATGGCGGCCTCCCTGGGAGTCAAGGAATCCGACATCACCTACAAGCTGGTGGACTCCGCCAACCGTGAGAACGCCCTCCAGAACGGCACCGTGGACCTCTACGTTGGCACGTACTCCATCACCGACGAACGCAAGGACATGGTCAGCTTCGCCGGCCCGTACTTCGTCACCGGACAGTCCCTGCTGGTCAGCAAGGACTCCAAGGCCGAGAGCATCGATGACCTGGGAGGGAAGAAGATCTGCTCCATCACCGGCTCCACTCCCCTGCAGAATCTGAAGAAGAAGTACACGGACATCGAGACCGTGGAGATGGATAAGTACTCCGTCTGCGTCGACGCGCTCAAGAACGGCACCGTTGACGCGGTGACCACCGATGAGGCCATCCTGCTCGGCTACGCCGCCGAGGACCCGGACAACCTCAAGACCATTGGTGAGCAGTTCACCGAGGAGCGCTACGGCATCGGCCTCCCCAAGGGTGACACCGCACTGTGCGACGCCCTGACCACCACCCTCACCGATGGCGGCGACACCTGGACCAAGATCTACGACGCCACCCTCGGCAAATCCGGCACCAAGGTCGACCAGCCCAAGGCCGACTCCTGCTCCTGATCCCCAGGAACATCTGACACGTGGTGGGGGGAGGGTCGCCCCTTCCCCCACCACAGCCATTCACGCGCACGACTTGAAGGAGCACGTCCATGCTCTCGCAGTTCTGGCACGTCCTCGTCGATAACCTGGATGTGTACTTCGAAGGGTTCTTGATGACCCTGAGGCTCTTCGCGCTGTCCGGGTTGGGGGCTCTGGTCCTCGGCGGGATCATCGGCGCCATGAGGGTATCCCCGGTCCCCATCATGCGAGCGGTCGGAACCTTCTACGTGAACGTGGTGCGCAACACCCCGCTGACGCTGGTGCTGCTGTTCTTCGCCGTCGGCTACCCCAAGCTCTCGTTGCCGCACGTCGACTACTGGCTGCTGGCCACCATTGGGCTGACGCTCTACACCGCCTGTTACGTCGCTGAGACCGTTCGATCCGGCATCAACACGGTGCCCATCGGACAGGCTGAGGCGGCCCGTGCCATCGGCCTGACGTTCGGTCAGAGTCTGTCTCAGGTGATCCTCCCCCAGGCCTTCCGCGCGGTGATCCCCCCGCTCTTCAGCGTGCTGATCGCCCTGCTGAAGAACACCACGGTGGCCTCGGCCTTCAGCGTGGTGGAACTCGGCGCCACTAGGTCCTATCTCTCCGAGCGTGGCGAACCCGCGATGATGGTGATCCTCTGGATGGCCCTGATCTTCGTGGTGCTGGTTCTGTTGCTCTCCGCACTGCAGCGATACTTCGAGAACAAGTGGAAGGTGGCGTGATGGCAGCCTCAGTCCTCTTCGACGCCCCGGGCCCCAAGGCGAAGGCCCGCAACAAGCTCCTGGCGGTGCTCACCGTGGTGGTGGTCCTCGGGATCCTCGGCTATCTGGTCTACGAGTTGCAGCGCTCCGGTCAGTTTGAGGCCCGCAAATGGGAGTTCGTGAACTACCCGAACATCTGGGATCTGATTCTCGAGGGCCTGCTCAACACGCTCAAGGCCTTCGCTCTTGCTTCGGTCTGTTCCCTGGCCGTGGGCTTCATCCTGGCCGTCGGGCGGCTCTCCGATCACGCCTGGGTCCGCTGGGTCTTCACCACGATCGTGGAACTCTTCCGGGCCATCCCGGTGCTGATCCTGATGATGCTGCTCTACTACGGACTCCCCAGCGTCGGGGTGACCGTGTCCACGTTCACCGCTGTGGTCGTTGCCTTGATCGCCTACAACGGTTCGGTGCTCGCTGAGGTTTTCCGGGCGGGTGTCACGTCCTTGCCCAAGGGCCAGTCGGAGGCCGGCTACGCGGTGGGCCTGCGCAAGACCCAGCTCATGGTCTCGATCCTGCTTCCGCAGGCCGTGAAGGCCATGCTGCCGATGATCATCGCGCAGCTGGTCGTGGCGTTGAAGGACACCGCGCTCGGTTACGCGATCACCTACTCGGAGCTGCTCGCCGTGGTGAAGCTACTGGGTAACCAGTCGCGCTTCGACTTCCCGCTGATCCCGGCCGCCATCGTCGGCGCCGCCATCTACATCGGGATGTGCCTGATCCTTTCCGGTCTGGCCAAGTACGCCGAGTACCGGATCAACCGTTCCCCCAAGATCGCCAAAGCCAAGCAGAACCTCGCGGAATCGATCGACCCCGCGCTGCCCAAGCCGTGACGGCAAGGAGATGGCCATGGGATCGACGTCACGCGACCGCCGTTTCTTTCCCGCACTAGTCCTGTCCGCCGCTCTGTCCTTAGCAGCCACCGGCTGCGTCGCCGGGCCCAAGCGGGCCCCCGCCCCGGCAGCGTCGTCCGAGGCAGAGGTCGGCCGGGAGTCCACCGGCGCTCCGGGCCCCGAAGCCGACCAGGGCCTTGATTCCGCCTCGGCAACTCCCGGGAGCACCGGGCTCGACGGGGCAGCGACGTCTCCCGGCCGACCGAAGCTCAGCTATCCGGTCGCCTCTGACGTCAACGTGCCCGGTTCAGAGACTTTCAACCGGATCCGCTCGTCCGGGAGTATCACCATCGGTGTCAAGGACGACCAACCAGGGTTGGGGTACTTGAACGCCACCACCGGAGAATGGTCCGGCTTCGATATCGAGATGGCCCGCTGGCTAGCCGCTTCGCTCGGCGTCCCGCCTGAGCGCATCACCTTCCGGCCGCTGGACGCAGCCCAGCGCGAACAGGCCATCGCTAACGGTGACGTGGACCTGTACGTGGGCACCTACACCATCACCGACGAGCGCAGAAAAATGGTCGGCTTTGCCGGCCCCTACTTCACCACCGGTCAGGGACTGCTGGTCTCCAAGGACTCCGACGTCACGAGAGTCGAGAACCTCAAGGGAAAAACCGTGTGTGCGGCCATGGGCTCCACCACCCTGATGAATCTCCAGGACAAGTACCCGGATATCAAGACGGAAGGCCTAGACTCCTACGCCGCCTGCGTGGAGGCCCTGAAGGCGGGATCGGTGGACGCCGTGAGCACGGACGAGGCCATGCTGCTCGGTTACGCAACGGTGAAGGCGGAGGTGAAAGTCGTGGGAGAACCCTTCACAGAGGAACGCTATGGGATCGGATTATCCAAGCAGGACACGGCCCTATGCCAAACCCTGACCAGCACCCTCAATGACGGGGGAGCAACCTGGACGCAGATTTACCAGGAGACACTTGGCGGCAGCGGCGTCCAACGAAAGCAGCCCAAAACCGAACCCTGCCGCTGAGCCGTTGACTCCCAAGAAAAGGGGTTCAGGCTAGCCAGCGGGTCAGCCTAGCCAGCGGGTCAGGGCAGCCAGGCAGTCGTCGATGGCCTGGCGGGTGACGTGCTCATCGTCGGAGTGGGCCAGCAGCGCATCACCTGGCCCAAAGTTCACGGCGGGCACTCCCAGTTCGGAGAAGCGGGCCACGTCCGTCCACCCGTACTTGGGGCTGACCTCCGCCGCTCCCCCACCCGGCCCCGCCACGGCCACGAACTCGGCGGCCGCCTGTCGGTCCAGTCCGGGACGTGCGCCGGCGGCCGCGTCGGTGCGTTCCACCGAGAAACCTTCCAGCAGCGACCGCACGTAGGCATCGGCCTCCTCGATGGAGCGGGACGGCGCAAAGCGGTAATTCACTTCCACCTCGCAGTGATCCGGGATCACGTTGCCTGCCACGCCACCGTTGATCCGCACCGCGTTCAACGACTCGCGGAACGCCAGGCCCTCGACCTCCACCGTCACCGGCTCGTGGGAGGCCAGCCGGGTCAGGATTGGGGCCGCGGCATGTATGGCGTTGGATCCCATCCAAGCCCTTGCTGAATGGGCCGCCTTCCCGGAGGTCGTCACCTGGAAGCGCATGGTCCCGTTGCAACCACCCTCCACGCCGCCGTTGGTGGGCTCCAGCAGGATCGCGAAGACCGCGTCGGTCAGCAGCTCCTTGTGGTTGCGTGCCAGGCGTCCCAGACCAGAGAGTGACGCCTCAACCTCTTCGTGGTCGTAGAAGACGAACGTGAGGTCCTTCGAGGGTTCGGTCAGTTCGGCCGCGAGCTTCAGCTGCACTGCGACCCCGCCCTTCATGTCCGTGGTCCCACGCCCGTAGAGCGTGTCACCGTCCCAGACGGACGGCACGGTGCCGCGCGAACCCGGCGTGCGCGGCAGCGGCACCGTGTCCAGGTGCCCGGCCAGCACCACCCGCTCCGAGCGACCCAGGCTGGTGCGCGCGAGGATCGCGTCGCCGGCGCGCACCACGGAAAGGTGCGGGCACGCCGTCAAGGCGGCCTCCACGGCGTCGGCCAGTGGTTTTTCATCGCCAGACACGGAGGCGATATCGATCAGCGCGGCCGTGAGGTCGGCCACGGGCAGGGAGAGATCCAGCGTAGGCGTCATGTCACAAGAGCTTAATCGCTGGCCTTCCAAACCTAGGATGGATGACATGTCTGCTGATACGCCCCGCGTCGCCTCCGGCCACGGAGTCGCGACCATCCATTCATCCGGCGCCACGCTCGATACGTGGTTCCCCAAGCCCATGCTCTCCCCGTTGAACGACGACGAGCGCTCGGCCGCGATCCGCGCCTCCCTCGATGCCCTGACGGGCGAGGACGAGGCCCGCGGCACCCGCCGCGAGGTGGTCTCCGTCGAGTCCAAACTCGATGAGCCGCCCACCTCCACCCAGGACGTGTGGCTGCGCCTGCACCTGCTCTCCCATCGCCTGGTGGCTCCCAACACCGTCAACCTGGACGGTCAGTTCGGTTTCCTCGCCAACGTGGTCTGGACCTCAGAGGGCCCGTGTGCGGTGGAGGACTTCGAGCTCACCCGTGCGCTGCTGCTGGCCCGCGGACCGCTGGCTGTGTACGGCGTGGACAAGTTCCCCCGCATGGTGGACTACGTGGTCCCCTCCGGCGTGCGCATCGCAGACGCCGACCGCGTCCGACTCGGAGCCCATCTGGCGGCAGGCACCACCGTAATGCACGAGGGCTTCGTGAACTTCAACGCCGGCACGCTGGGCACCTCCATGGTGGAGGGACGCATCTCCGCCTCAGTGGTGGTCGGAGACGGCACCGACGTTGGCGGCGGCGCCTCGATCATGGGCACCCTCTCCGGCGGAGGCAAGGAACGTATCCGTCTGGGCGAGCGGGTCCTGCTCGGCGCCAACTCCGGCATCGGCATCTCGTTGGGAGACGACTGCGTGGTGGAGGCCGGCCTCTACGTAACCGCTGGCACCCGCATCACGGTGCGCGCCGAGGACGGCGACCATCAGGTTAAGGCCCTTGACCTCTCCGGCAAGTCCAACCTGCTCTTCCGCCGCAACTCCACCACCGGCGCCGTCGAGGCCCTCCCCCGAGCCACCGGAACCGTGGAACTCAACGACATCCTCCACGCGAACTGACTTCCGCCGGAGGAACCAGCACCGTGGAACTCAACGACATCCTCCACGCCAACTGACCACCGCTTGCGGGGGAAATAAGTAAGGTGCCCGACGAGACCAACTCGAGTTGGTCTCGTCGGGCACCTTACTTTGGTGCGGACCGCGGCTGCGCCGCGGGGCTCAGGCCTGCGGGAAGTCGCGGGACTCGTAGCCGGTGTAGATCTGCCGCGGGCGGCCGATCTTGCGCTCCGGGTCCAACATCATCTCGCGCCACTGGGCGATCCAGCCCGGCAGGCGGCCGATGGCGAAGAGCACGGTGAACATCTTCTCGGGGAAGCCCATGGCCTTGTAGATCAGGCCGGTGTAGAAGTCCACGTTGGGGTAGAGCTTGCGCTGGATGAAGTACTCATCGTTCAGCGCGGTCTCCTCGAGCGTCATGGCGATGTCCAGCAGCTCGTTGGCGCCCTGCTTGGCCAGGATGTCGTGGGCGGTCTGCTTGATGATCTTGGCGCGCGGATCGTAGTTCTTGTAGACCCGGTGGCCAAAGCCCATCAGGCGGACGCCGTCCTCCTTGTTCTTCACCTTGTTCATGAAGTCCGTCGGGGAGATCCCGGAGGCCTGAATGCCGCGCAGCATCTTCAGCACGGCTTCGTTAGCGCCGCCGTGGGCGGGGCCAAAGAGGGCGTTGACGCCTGCAGAGACGGAGGCAAAGAGGTTTGCGTCGGAGGAACCGACCAGGCGCACCGTGGAGGTGGAGCAGTTCTGCTCGTGGTCAGCGTGCAGGATCAGCAACAGGTCAAGTGCCTTGACCATATCGGGGTCCAGCTCGTACGGCTCCGTGGGCATCCCGAAGGCCAGGCGCAGGAAGTTCTCCACGAGATTCATGGAGTTGTCAGGGTAGAGCAGGGCCTGGCCCATGGACTTCTTGTGCGCGTATGCGGCAATCACGGGGACCTTGGCCATCAGCCGCACCGTGGAAAGCTCCACCTGCTCCGGATCGAACGGGTCCAAGGAGTCCTGGTACCAGGTCGAGAGCGCGGAGACGGCGGAGGAGAGCACCGGCATGGGGTGCGCGTCACGGGGGAAGGCGCCGAAGAAGCCCTTCAGTTCCTCGTGCAGGAGGGTGTGACGACGAATCTTGTGGTCAAACTCCTCCAACTGCGTAGGGGTGGGGAGCTCACCGTAGATCAGCAGGTAGCTGACCTCTAGGTACGAGGAGTTGGCGGCCAACTGTTCGATCGGGTATCCGCGGTAGCGGAGGATCCCGGCGTCGCCGTCGATGTAGGTGATGGCCGACTTTGTGGCGGCCGTGTTCATGAAACCGGGGTCGTAGGTGACGTTCCCGGTGGTCTTGAGCAGAGGGGCGATGCCGAAACCGTTGTTACCTTCGACTGCGTCCACCACGGGCAGGTCAAGACCTGTGCCCGCGAACTCAAGGCGTGCGTTCGCTTCAGTCATGGATCAAGTTCTCCTCAAAGGAGGGATAAGGGTGCTGTGGAATGTCCCACGTCGCCACCTAATCTATCGTGCCGACGGCCCGCATCCGAAACCACCCCGTACACGCTGGGCCATCCGCCGACTCCAGAAGCTTGTCGAACCGGCGGAAATTCGGCGATCCCGGTGTGGTCGAACGTTGTGCGACCGGCCCTCAGGCGAGGAGGCGTTCAGCAGCAGATGCGATCCGCTCATCGGTGGCGGTGATAGCGATCCGGACGTGGTGCGTGCCCGCCGCACCATAGAACGCGCCGGGACCCGCAACGATGCCGCGTTCGGCCAACCACCCGATGCTCTCCCAGCAGTCCTCGTTCCGGGTGACCCAGAGGTAGAGGCCAGCCTCCGAACAGTCCACTCGGAATCCGGCGGAGATCAGTGCGGGAAGGATGGTCTCGCGGCGGGCCCGGTAGCGGTCCTTCTGCTCCATCACGTGAGTATGGTCGCCGAGGGCCGCGACCATGGCCGCTTGCACTGGGGCGGGGACGATCATGCCGGCGTGCTTGCGGGAATTGACCAGGTCGGCGAACAGGTCGGGCGCGCCGGCCAGGAACGCCGCACGGTAGCCAGCCAGGTTGGACTGCTTGGACAGGGAATAGGCGGCCAACAGGCCGGTCAGGTCACCGCCCGAGACCTCATCAGAGAGCACTGAGGGAATGATGGCGTCGCCGTCCCAAGCGCCCCAGCCCAGTTCCGCGTAGCACTCGTCTGAGGCCACCACTGCGCCGAGCGCGCGCGCCTCGTCCACGCGGGCCTTCAAGGAGTCTGTGTCCATGACGGAGCCGGTCGGGTTACCCGGGGAGTTCAGCCAGACCAACTTCACGCGAGAGCGGTCGGCGGGATCCACGTCGGCCAGAGAGTCTGCGGCGATGGCGCGGGCACCGACCAGCCGGGCACCGATGTCATAGGTCGGGTAGGCCACGCGCGGTCGCACCACCACGTCGCCTTCCCCCAACCCCAGCAGCAGCGGAAGCCAGGCCACGAGTTCCTTGGAACCCACCGTGGGCATCGCATGGTCCGTGGAGAGGTGGGTGGTTGCTCTGCGGTCGCGGAACCAGTCCACGATGGCCTGCCGCACGGCGGGCGTGCCGTGGGTGGTGGGGTACCCGTGGGCGTCCGAGGCCTCAGCGAGCGCGTCTCGGATCAGCTGCGGCGTCGGGTCCACCGGAGTTCCGATGGAAAGATCCACGGTGCCTCCGGGGTGCTCGGCGGCGCGAGCACGATACGGAGCGAGTGATTCCCAGGGGTAATCGGGCAGCTTCAAGACCATGCCAACGAGCCTAGCGCTGAAGCCGTCCGGTCAGGGAATATCAGGCGTTCTGTGGCGGCAGGGCCGCAATGAAGGGATGGTCCTGGCCGGTGGCACCTTGACGGGCGGCCCCACCCGGGGAGCCGATCTCGTCGAAGAACTCGACGTTGGCCTTGTAGTAGTCCGCCCATTCCTCAGGCAGGTCATCCTCGTAGTAGATGGCCTCGACCGGGCACACGGGCTCGCAGGCACCGCAATCGACGCACTCATCCGGGTGGATATAGAGGGAACGGTCGCCTTCATAGATGCAGTCGACGGGGCACTCGTCGATGCAGGCCTTGTCCTTCACGTCCACGCACGGCTGCGCGATGATGTAGGTCACTACTTCCCTCTTCCACACTGTCCTGACCGGCACTGCCCGATCGGGGCAGGTACACACGGATCAAGGTCATGAGTCTAGTCCGCGGACCTTGCCGAGAAATAGTGAGGTGAGGCTACCCAGGACAGGCCTCGTAAAGTGGGGTTATGGCCGATTTCTTCGATCTCACCCCGCCGGGTACGCGGGTCGTGGTCCGCTACAAGCTGGGCCAGGAGGGCGGTTCTGGTGCTCCCCGGGTCAGCGACGCGCTCGGAGAGCTGCTCGCGGTGGAGTCTACGACCGAGGGTCGGATCGTGAGGATTCTCACTCGACGTGGTGAGGTGAGTATCCCGACGTCGGCGATCACCCACGCCAAGCGGGTTCCCCCTCCCCCAGCCAAACACACCCCTCCCAACCTCCGTTAGACATTCGAGCGCTCGTCTGGACACCTTGGCGACCAACGGCCGTTGGACAAAAACCTGTCCAAAACACTGCTTGAATGTCTAACGGAGGGAAGTGATTTGAAGGCACCAATCACTTATGCTTAGGTTCCATGAGCACAGAGGACACCACCCCACCGGCCGAGACCGCCGGACTTCCGCCCGCCCTCATGCAAGCCAGGGCCAGGGCACTGTCCTCGCCCATCCGGCTGCGCATCCTCAGGCTCTGCCTCCACCAGCCACGCACCAACAAGGAAATCGCCGATGCGCTGGACATGAATCCAGCCACGACCCTGCACCACGTCAGGACGCTCGTGAACACCGGATTCATCGAACCCGGAGAGGTCAGGCGCGGCAAACGCGGGGCCAAGGAGGTCCCTTACGCCTCCACCCATCTCTCGTGGCGCACTCCGCTCCCGGACGCCTCCCCCATCCTCGTGGAGACCTTCCTACAAGAGATCGACGGGCTCTCCCCCGACGAGATTCAGGTGATCCGTGTGGGCCTGAAGCTCACGGAAGCTGACCAACGAGATCTCATCGAAAGGCTGCGCGGAGTCCTGGAGGAATTCATGGCCAAGGAGGACCCAACAGGCGTCCCCACCTCGCTGTTCATAGCCCACCACTTGGACAAGGTCGGCATGCCGGAGTCCCTCCCCGGCGACGCACCAGCCTGACAGAAACCCGCCGCCCGGCTAGGCGCCGTGGGTCAGGTGCCGGCCACGGGCCGTCGGGCAGGTGGTACCGACGGCCCGTGGCCGACGGCGGCGGGCTGGCGAGTGGCCGACGTCAGCGGGCCGACGTGCGGGCGGGTCGCCCCGGCGCGACCCGCGCCGTCAGCAACAGCGCCGCAATGGTCGCCACGACGGTTCCTGCCATGACCACCAGCGCGGACCAGGCTGCGCCTGGCGCCACGTCGAACGCTGCGGAACTCAGTGGAGGCATGAACGTGTCCTGTCCACCCAGGGACACCACGGACAGCAGCCCGAAGGCCACCAGCCCCACCAGGCCGGGCGCCCAGCGCACACGGGTCGAGAGCCCCCACCACCAGGCGCCACCGAAGATCGTGGCCACGCCGAGCAATGCACCCCACGGCAACACCACGGAGTTGGACAGCACGGTGGACCAGCCTTGCCACAGCAGGGCGACCACACCCGTGACCAGCCCGATCACCACGGCAACGACGACCGCGACCCACCCCGACACCTGATCGGTGTCGGAGTGGGTCGCGGTGCTCAACGAGCGGTTCGAATCAGGAACGCGCACGCGAACGGGCAGCCTTGGCGCGCTCGTTGGCGTTCAGGATGACCTTACGGATGCGGATGGCCTCCGGGGTCACCTCCACGCACTCATCCTCGCGAGCGAACTCCAGGGATTCCTCGAGCGTCAGCTTGCGCGGCGGCGTCAGACCCTCGAAGTTATCTGCAGAAGCCGAACGCATGTTGGTCAGCTTCTTTTCCTTGGTGACGTTGACCTCCATGTCGTCTGCGCGAGAGTTCTCGCCGACGATCATGCCCTCGTAGACCTCCTCGGTGGGCTGCACAAAGAAGGAGCAGCGTTCCTGCAGGTTGATCATGGCGAACGGCGTGGTCACACCTGCACGGTCGGAGATGATGGAGCCGTTGATGCGGTACTCGATCGCTCCTGCCCAGGGCTCGTAGCCCGCGGCGATGGAGGAAGCGATGCCGGCACCACGCGTCTCGGTCAGGAACTTGGTGCGGAAACCGATGAGGCCGCGAGCGGGGACCGTGAACTGCATGCGGATCCAGCCGGTGCCATTGTTGGTCATCTCCGTCATGCGGCCCTTGCGAGCGGCCATGAGCTGGGTGATGGCGCCGAGGTACTCATCGGGAGTATCGATGGTCATCTCTTCCATGGGCTCGTGGACCTTGCCGTCCACGACCTTGGTGACCACCTGGGGCTTGCCCACGGTGAGTTCGAAGTTCTCGCGGCGCATCTGCTCCACGAGGATGGCCAGAGCCAACTCGCCACGGCCCTGGACCTCCCAGGCGTCGGGACGCTCGGTCGGCAGCACCTTCAGGGAGACGTTACCGATCAGTTCCCGGTCGAGGCGGTCCTTGACCTGGCGGGCCGTGACCTTGGCGCCCTTGACGCGTCCGGCGGTGGGGGCCGTGTTGATACCGATGGTCATGGAGATCGCGGGATCGTCCACGGTGATCAGCGGCAGCGGCTTGGGGTTGTCGAGGTCGGTAAGGGTGTCACCGATCATGATGTCGGAGATACCGGCCACGGCGACGATGTCGCCTGCCTTGGCGGCGTCCGCGGGGACACGCTCCAGGCCCTTGGTGGCCAGCAGCTCGGTGATCTTCACGGTCTGCACGGTGCCGTCGTGACGGGCCCAAGCAACCTGCTGGCCCTTGGTCAGGGTGCCGTTGTAGACGCGCAGCAGAGCCAGACGACCCAGGAACGGGGAGGCGTCCAGGTTGGTGACGTGAGCCTGCAGCACCTCGTCGGTGTCGTAGGTCGGTGCCGGGACGTGCTCCATGATGGCGGCGAACAGCGGCTCAAGGTCCTCGCTGTCCGGCAGGGCGCCGTCGGCGGGCTGGGTCTGGGAGGCGCGGCCGGCCTTACCGGAGGCGTACACCACCGGGACGTCCAGCACGGAGTCCAGGTCCAGATCCGGGACCTCGTCTGCCAGGTCGGAGGCCAGGCCGAGCAGCAGGTCCATGGAGTCGGAGACCACGCCGTCGATACGGGCATCGGGGCGGTCGGTCTTGTTCACCACGAGGATCACGGGCAGCTTCGCGGCCAGTGCCTTACGCAGCACAAAACGGGTCTGAGGCAGCGGGCCCTCGGAAGCATCGACGAGCAGCACCACACCGTCCACCATGGACAGGCCGCGCTCCACCTCGCCACCGAAGTCGGCGTGGCCGGGGGTGTCGATCACGTTGATCGTGACGTCCTTGCCCTCGGCGGAGGGGCCGGAGTAGAACACCGTGGTGTTCTTGGCGAGGATGGTGATGCCCTTCTCGCGCTCCAGTTCGCCGGAGTCCATGACGCGGTCCTCGGTCTCCCCGTGGGAAGAGAAAGCACCGGTCTGCTGCAGCATGGCGTCGACGAGCGTCGTCTTACCGTGGTCGACGTGCGCCACGATGGCGACGTTGCGAAGGTCCTCGCGCGAGGCAATGGCCATGGAAGTTGTATCCAATCCTGTTGAAAAAGTACGCGCCGGTCGGCATCCGTCCTACAGACGGACGCAGGTTATGTGAACTCACGGCGCCCATCCTTGATTCTACTCGCGTCCGGCCGAATCGTGGCGTGACCTCGATCTCCTGCTCCACCGTACGCGGTCCGGTGACGAATCAGAGCGGATCAGAGCGGCTCAGACCAGCAGCAGGGACACCAAGGCCAGCAGGAAGAGGACCCCACAGATAGACCAGTCACGTTTGAGGAAGGACTTCGCGACCTCGCCGTTCATGCCGCGGCCGTTGGTTCCCTCCAGGCGCCGGTCGCGTTCCTCCAGGAGCGCCTTGGGCAGTTCCGGGGTCTTGGGCTGCGACTCGCTGTAGGTGCCTGCTTGAGATCGGGCCGCGGCGTCACGGGAACGCTGCCGCACGCGTTGGAAGGAGGACACGGGAGCGGACCACACCTTGATGGCCTCCCCCGCCCGCGGAACGAGCTCGATGAAGAGGGTCTGCTTGACGTCTGCGAGCCTGCGCCACGGGATGAACACCTGCACAATGACGTTGCGACAGGTGACACCCCCGGGGCCGATGCTGAGCTTAGGCGCCACAAAGATCAGAAAAAGCAGCCAGCAGATGGCGGCGATCCAGACGATGACGCTGAGGCCCATACCCCAGTAGCCACGGCGTACGCAGTCCCAGGCGGCGAACACGCCGACTGCGCCGACCAGGCCCACCCAGAGCCACCCGGATTTCGCGGTGGTGAGGACGGTGTCGTTCTCGGTCGGTTCGGGACGGTGGCCGTCGCCGGCTGGGTTCTCAGGCATGGGTTCGATTCTTCCAGAGGGACGCGCAAAACGCCGGTACCCGCATCCGACACAGCGAACCCGGAACGGGGTTCCTGCGTCGGATACGGGTACCAGAGGGGCAGCGGACTCAGGCGCCGAAGGCGAAGTCCGCTCGCGGGATGGCCTCGAGGAGGTTGCGCGTGTACTCCTCGCGCGGATTCTCGAAGACCTCATCGGTGCTGGCGGCCTCCACCACCTTGCCCTTACGCATCACGGTGACGTGGTCCGCCACCATGCGCACCACGGCCAAGTCGTGCGTGATGAACAGGTAGGTCAGGCCGAGTTCCTCCTGCAGCTGCGCCAGCAGGTCAAGGACCTGTCCCTGCACCAGGACGTCCAGCGCGGAGACGGCTTCGTCCAGCACCAGCACCTCTGGCTTCAGGGCCAGGGCTCGGGCGATAGCGATGCGCTGACGCTGGCCGCCGGAGAGTTCCCCGGGGTACCGGTTGGCGGTGGAGGCGGGCAGCGACACCTGCTCAAGCAGGTCCTTCACGGTCTGCAGTCGCGAGGCCTTGTCCCCCACCTTGTGCGTCACCAACGGCTCCGCGATGGAGGTGCCGATGGAACGCATGGGGTCCAGCGTGCCGTAGGGGTCCTGGAACACGGGCTGCACCCGCCGCCGGAACTCCAGCAGTCGGCGCTGCGGCCAGCTGCCCACGTCGTGCCCGTCGAAGGTCATGGTGCCGGAGCTGATGTCCTCCAACTTCAGGAACATCTTGGCAATGGTGGACTTGCCGGAACCCGACTCGCCCACGATCGCCATGGTGCGCCCGCGCGGGATGTCGAAGCTGACGCCGTCAACCGCCTTGAAGGGGGTCTTGGTCAGTCCCTTCTCACGGATCTGGTAGATCTTCGTGACGTCGGAGACCTTGATCAAGGACTCCGCCGGGGCAGCCGGCTCGTCGGCCGCGGCCAACGCGCGTTCCTCCACCAAGGTGGTGGCAATGCCCGACGGCGCGTCCGCGGCCTGGGTGCCCGTCTCCACCTGATGCTGGATCCGCTTGGAGGCCAGCGACGGTGCGGCGGCAACGAGTCGCTTGGTGTAGGGGTGCTGGGGATCCGCCAGGATCTCCTTGGACTCCCCGTACTCCACGATCTGTCCCTTGTACATGACCACGAGTTTCTCGGCCCGCTCTGCGGCCAGACCGAGGTCGTGGGTGATGAACATGACCGAGGTGCCGTACTCCTCGGTGAGGGTGGCCAGGTGGTCCAGGATGACCCGCTGCACGGTGACGTCCAGGGCCGAGGTCGGCTCGTCTGCCACCAGCAGCTTGGGGCGTGCGGACATGCCGATGCCGATCAGCACGCGCTGACGCATACCGCCCGAGAACTGGTTGGGGTACTGCTTGAGCCGGGATTCGGCGTCAGCCAGCCCGGCCTCCTGCAGCACCTCGATGGCGCGGGCCTTGGCGGCCTTGCCGCGCAGCTCGGAGTTGGCCTCGATGGTTTCCTTCACCTGGAAACCGATGTTCCACACCGGGTTCAGGTTGGACATGGGGTCCTGAGGGACGTAGCCGATCTCGCGGCCGCGGATCTTCTCCATCTGCTTGCGGCTCAGTTTGGTCAGGTCACGTCCGTTGAACAGGGCCTCACCACCGGACACCCGGCCGTTCTCCGCCAGCAGATCCAGGATCGCGGTGGCGGTGGTGGACTTGCCGGAACCGGACTCGCCCACGATGGCAATGGATTCGCCCTGGTAGAGGTCGAAGTTCACGCCCTTCACGGCATGGACGTCGCCACCGACGGTGGAGAACGTCACCTGCAGGTCCTTGACCTGCAGCAGCGGCGTCTCTGCGGACGCGGGGGTGGGGGTAGCCGTTGAACTCATCGGCGGGTCCTCGCCTTCGGATCGAGCGCGTCGCGGACGATGTCGCCCAGCAACAGGAAGGACAGCACGGTGATGGCCAGTGCTGCGGACGGATAGACCAACAGCTGCGGTGACGTACGAATCTCCTGGCTGGCCGTGGAGATGTCAGCACCCCAGGAGATCGTGGAGTCGCCCAACCCGATGCCGAGGAAGGACAGCGTGGCCTCCGCCACGATGAACGTGCCAAGGGACACGGTGGCGATGACGATGACCGGGGCCAGCGCGTTGGGCACCACGTGACGCAACAGCACCTTGCCCTTGGAGACGCCGAGCGCCACCGCGGACATCACGTAGTCGGCCTGCTTGGAGGTCAACACGGCGCCGCGCATGATGCGCGCCACCTGCGGCCAACCGAAGACCGCCAGCGTGAGGGCCAGTGTCATGACGTTGCGATCCCACGGGACCACGGACATGACGACCACTGCACCAAGCACCGAGGGGATCGCAAAGAAGATATCGCCGAGGCGGGACACCACGGAGTCCAGCCAGCCACCGTAGTAACCGGCAATGGCGCCGATGATGCCGCCGATGACGGTCGCCATGATGGTGGCAAGCAAGCCGACCGTCACGGAGGTCCTGGTTCCGTAGACCACCCGGGAGTAGATGTCGCAACCCTGGGCGTCGGTACCGAGCAGGTGACCGTTATCCCCCGGCATCTCCAGGGAATTGATCAGACGGCAAGGGGTCTGGACCGGGTTGATGGTGGCGAACACCCCGGGAATCACCGCGATCAGCACGATGATGAAGATGAGCGCGAGGCAGACCCAGGTCAGCCACCGCTTGCGCATGGCCGTCCATGCGTCTCCCCAGACGCTGGAGGCCTTCTGCGACTCGTCCACCGCGTCCACTGCGGCGACAGGCGTCTCCTCGACGGGAGCGACATAGCGCTCGATGTGACGATTACTTGGCATAACGGATCCTCGGGTCGAGCACTGCGTAGAGCAGATCCACGAGCAGGTTGGCGATCATGAAGATGATGACCATGACGGCCACGAAGGCCACCACGGTGGGCCCTTCACCCTTCTGCACGGCCTGGAAGACCGTGCCGCCCACGCCGTGAATATTGAAGATGCCCTCGGTGACCACGGCGCCCACCATGAGCGAGCCCAGGTCGGTGCCCAAGAACGTCACCACGGGAATGAGGGAGTTGCGCAGGATGTGGACCCGCACCACGCGACCTCGTTTGAGGCCCTTGGCGGTCGCGGTCCGCACGAAGTCTGCTCCCATGTTCTCTGCCACGGAGGAGCGGGTGAGGCGCACGATGTTGGCGAAGGAGACCGAGGCCAGCACCAGGGCAGGCACGATCAGCTGAGCCCATGGCGCCTCCGGAGACACCGTGGTGGGGGCTATACCCCACTCGATTCCCAGGAAGTACTGCAGCAGGAAGCCGATGACGAAGGTCGGAACCGAGATCAGCAACAGCGAGACCACCAGGGAGACGTTGTCGAAGATCTTGCCCTTGCGCAGCCCGGCGTAGAGGCCCACGGCGATGCCGGCGATGCCTTCGAAGAGCAGGGCCAGGACGGCCAGGCGGGCGGTAATCGGGAAGGCCTCGGCCAGTTCAGCCGAGACCGGGCGACCGGAGTAGGTGGTGCCGAGGTCGCCGGTGAAGACGCCACCGATCCAGAGGATGTACTGGACCAGGACGGGCTTGTCGAGGTTGTAGTCGGCGCGGATCTGGTCGATCACGCCCTGGGCCGGCGGTCGATCGCCGAAGAGGGCCGCGATGGGATCGCCGGGGATGGCGAAGACCATCAGGTAGATCAGCAGGGTGGCCCCGAAGAAGACGGGGATCAGCTGCAGCAGGCGGCGCCCGATGTACCAAAGCATCAGTGCCTCCTTGGCTCGGGGTTGGTCATGAATTCTCCAACGCTTGGACTGAGAGTCTGTGCGGTTTCTTGGTCTACACGCCCGTGGACGCCCGTGGCCTTAAGGTGAAAGGCCCCGGGCGTCCACGCGCGGGTGGGAGGGCTCGTTAGAGCTGCTCCCGAGAGTAGATCACTTGGTGATCTGGAAGTACAGCGGAACGGAGTTCCAGCCGACCTGGACGTTCTTGAGGTCCTTGCCCCAGACCGCCTCGACGTTCTGGTACCACAGCGGGATGGCCGGCAGGTCCTTCAGCAGCACCTGCTGAGCCTCGGTGTACTTCTTGGTGGCCTCGTCGGAGTCCTTGGCGGCGCTACCCTCCTTGAGCAGGTTGTCGAACTCATCGGAGGAGTAGCGGCCGTAGTTGGAGCCTGCGCCGGTCTGGTAGAGCGGGGACAGGAAGTTGTCCACGCCCGGGTAGTCGGCCTGCCAACCGGAGCGGAAGGCGCCGGTCATCTTGTCGTTGGTCTCGTCGTCCAACAGCTGCTTGAAGGCCGGGTAGGCCTTGCCCTCAGCCTTGATGCCCAAGGTGTCCTTCAGGCCTTCGGAGACGGCGGTGACCCACGGCTTGTGGTCGGCGTCGGCGTTGTAGGCGATGGTGAAGGTGTCGTCGTACTTGGAGATCTTGTCAGCCTTGGCCCACAGATCCTTGGCCTTCTCGGGATCGTAGGAGAGGACCTCGTTGCCCTCCAGCTTTGCGCCCCACTCGTCCCAGCCGGAGAGCACCGGTGAGGAGAAGTCCTTGGCGGGGGTACGCGTGCCGTAGAAGATCTTCTCGGTGATGGTGTCGCGGTCGATGGCGTAGGAGAGTGCCTGGCGACGCAGCTTGCCCTCTTCGTCGTTACCGAAGTGGTCCAGGTACTGCGGAATGGTGAAGGACCGGAACAGCGCGGAAGCCTGGTTGGTGCGCTGGTCGCCGAAGTCCTGCTCGTAGGTCTGGAACGCGGCGTTGGGGATCTGGTCCAGGACGTCCAGGTTGCCGGACTGAGCGTCGGCGTAGGCGGTGTCCAGCTTGGTGTAGAACGTGATGTCGATGCCGCCGTTCTGCGCCACCTTGGGACCGTCGTAGGAGTCGTTCTTGACGAGCTTGATGCCCTTGTTGTGGGTCCAGGCGTCAGCGGTGGCCAGCTTGTAGGAGCCGTTACCGACCGGGGACTCGCCGAAGGCCTTCATGTCCTTGAAGGCGGATTCCGGGAGCGGCACAAAGGCGGAGTAGCCCACGCGCAGCTGGAAGTCGGCCTCGGGGTTGATCAGCGACACGGTGAACTCGGTGTCGGAGACCTTCTTCAGGCCGGAGAGCTCGTCGACGTTCTTCTCTGCCGAGTAGCCCTTGATGTTCTCGAAGAAGTAGGAGCCGCCCTGTGCGTTCTTCAGGTTGGCGCCGTAGTTCCAGGCCTTGATGTAGCTGTCCGCGGTCACGGGAGTGCCGTCGGAGAACTTGGCGCCCTCCTTGAGCTTCACGGTCCAGACGGTGTTGTCCTCGTTGGCTTCCATGGACTCTGCCTGGTCCATCTGGACCTCGCCGTCCGCCTTGAAGGAGGTCAGGCCGGAGAAGAGCAGGTCGATGATCTTGCCGCCACCCACCTCGGTGGTGTTGGTGGGGATCAGCGGCATCTGGGGCTCGGTGCCGTTGGTGGAGATGGTCTCCGTGGTGGCCTTGGCGTTGGCGTCGACGGTGGCGTCGCCACCCACGCCCTTGGCCTCGGACTTCTTGGAGCCGGAGTCCGAGTCGCCGCCGCAGGCGGTCAGGGCCAGAGCAGAGGCCGCAATGATGGACAGGGCGCCCAGCGCCTTGCGATTCTTCAACACGTGGTTTGTCCTCCCGTGTTCGGGTGAAAGAGGATGTTGCGTGGTTCCTGGGCGGGCCAGGAAGCGCGTCTACAAGTCACTTAGTTTACTCGCCTTCCCCCGGGTTGTGCACAGTTCCCACTCATCGGATCGCTGAGCTGAGGGCAGTGTGGCTAGGCCTTGCGGGAAACTCAACGAACCAGTCAACATGACGTGTGCGCTGATGCCCGACGGCGGGTGACCGGGTCGGTCTCGCAGCGTCTCGATCCGCGCGATTCCGGGCCAGTTGTGAGCGCGGCGCGCCCACCCGGGCCGCGCCCGTCGGGCCCTTTTCATGACTCACGAGGGGCGGCGAATCCTCTGTAGTCCACGGTTTTGGTTACACCCAAATACGTGAATCTCAAGCGAATCTTTCACAGTTGAGTTTCATCTACCCGAAACACGAGGGAGGGCAGGACGCGTTCTGCGTCCTGCCCTCCCTGCGGTCCAACGACCTGACGACTCCGGCTCAGAGCTGGTGACGGGCCTCCCGCCGAGTGCGCTGGGCCTCCGGATCCGGAACCGGCGCGGCAGCCAGCAGCTCCTTGGTGTAATCCGCGACCGGGAAGTGCAACACCCGGTCAGCCGGGCCCTGTTCCACGACCTGCCCCTTCTTCATGACCACCACGTCGTCGGCCAGGTGATCCACCACGGCCAAGTCATGGGACACGAAGAGGCAGGCAAAACCGTACTGCTCCTGCAGCTCCTTGAGCATGTCAAGCACCACGGCCTGCACCGAAACGTCCAAGGCCGACGTGGGCTCGTCCGCCACCAGCAAGGACGGGTCGAGCGCGAGTGCCCGGGCGATGCCGACACGCTGCTTCTGACCGCCGGAGAGCTCGTGGGGGTAACGGTTGATGGTGTCACCCGGCAGCTTCACCGCATCGATGAGTTCGGCAGCGCGCTTGCGACGTGAGGCCTTGTCACCGATCTTGTGCACCACCAACGGCTCCATGATGCACTCGCCGATGGGGAAACGCGGATCCAACGAGGCCGCCGGGTCCTGGAAGACCACGCCGATCTTGCGGCGCTCGGCTCGTGCCGCCTTACCCCGCAGCTTGGTGAGGTCCTTGCCCTCCACCCGGATCTCTCCGGATGCGGTGGGCAGGAGGCCGAGGGCCGCCTTGGCCACGGTGGATTTACCGGAACCCGACTCCCCCACCAACGCGGTGGTACGGCGTTTGAGCACATCGAAGCTGATGCCCTCCGCAGCACGGAACACCCCGCCGCGGACCTTGTACTCGATCGCGACGTCCTTCACGGAGAGCACGAGGTCGGCCCGTGCCGCTGCCTCCTGTGCCTGCCGTTCGATCTCCGCGACCTCGGACGTTGAGCCCTCCTCGGTCACAGCAACGTCGGTCAGGCGCGGCACGGCGGCCAGCAATTTCTGGGTGTAGGGGTGCTGAGGCGAACCGAGGATCTGAGCAACGCTTCCCTGTTCAACCAACTCGCCCATGAACATCACCGAGACGCGGTCCGCCAGGTCTGCGACCACGCCCATGTTGTGGGTGATGAGCAGGATTCCCACACCGACGTCGTCCTTGAGCCTGCGCAGCAGGTCGAGGATTTCGGCCTGGACGGTCACGTCGAGCGCGGTGGTGGGTTCGTCGGCGATGATCACCTTGGGATCACAGGTCAAGGCCATGGCGATGACGATGCGCTGCCGCTGACCACCGGAGAACTGGTGAGGATACTGCTTGATGCGTTTCTTGGCGTCGGGGATGCCCACCAGTTCCAAGAGGTGCACCGCACGGTCGATGGCCTCTTGCCCGTAGGCGAGGTTGTGCACCTCGAGCGCCTCGGTCATCTGGCGTTCTACCGTCAACACGGGGTTCAGCGCCGTCATGGGCTCCTGGAAGACCATGGCGAGCTCGGTGGCACGCAGTGCCCGCATCTTGTCCTGGGGCAGGCCCACGACCTCGGTGCCGGTGACCTTGACGGATCCGGTCACCTCCGCGGTACCGGGCAGCAGCCCCATGGCGGACATCGAGGTCACGGACTTACCGGACCCGGATTCACCCACCAGTGCCACGACCTCACCGGCGTGGACCTGCAAGGACAGGCCCTTGACGGCGTGGACGGTGCGGGAGGCCCCAACGAAGTCCACCTTCAGGTCGTCGAAGGAGAGCACCACCTCACCGGCCGCATTGCGGCGGACGGGTTGCGTCGGTGTCGTTGTCATTTCGTCTCTCCTCCCGGGTTCAGTCCTGATCCGTTGTCTCCGCCGCTGTCATCCGCCATCGGGATATTCGACAGTGGCGAGGTTCCGGCGCTTTGGCCTCCTGCGGCGTTGGCTGCGTCGGCCGTGCCGGACGGTGCCGAAGGGGCAACGTCCACGCGTCCGAACTTGAAGATCCGGCGCCGCCTGACGCTGGCCTGCCTCGGGTCGAAGGCGTCACGCAGGCCGTCACCGATGAAGTTCACCGTGAGGGCGATGAGCAGGATCATCAGGCCCGGCCACCAGAACAGCCACGGGCGGGTGGTGAAGGAGTTCTGGTAGTTGGAGATCAGCAGACCGAGTGAGGCGTTGGGGTCGCGCACGCCGTAGCCCAGGAAGGACAGCGACGTCTCCAACAGCACCGCGGCCGCAATGGCCAAGGTGGCGTTGACCAGCACCGTGCCGATGGTGTTCGGGATGAGGTGCTTGAACACGATCCTCGAGGTGCCAGCACCCATGGCCCGGGCGGCGTCCACGTACTCGCGCTCGCGCAGCGAGAGCACCTGGGAACGAACCAGACGGGCCAGACCCTGCCAGGACACAGCACCCAGCAGCAGGCCAAGGAACCACGGCGAGTTCAACGCCTCGCCGGCGATCTTGCCGACGATGGCTGCGATGAGCAGCAGCGGGACCACGAAGAAGATGTCGGTGATGCGCATCAGGATGGAATCCACCCAGCCGCGGAAGTAACCGGCCACGGCACCGATGATGGTGCCGAGCACCGTACCGACGATGCCTACCAGGAAGGCGATGACGAGCGAGGCGCGCATGCCCTGCATGGTGAGGGCGAAGTAGTCGCGGCCCAGGTTGTCCTGACCGAACCAGTGCTGGGCCGAGGGTGCACCGCCGTTAATGGGGGTGGTGGTCTCATTCCAGGCATAGGGCCACCAGCCGGGGATGGGGCCGATGCCGATCGCGGTGACGGAGATCAGCACCGCCAGGATCAGGATGACAGCCGAGATCATGGCCGGCTTGTGCCGCAGGAATCGCTTCCAGACCAGGCTGGCCTGCGACTGTGATTCGTCGGCTGAGGCGGCGAGCTTGGCGTCCTCGACCTCGGCGAGCGACACGATCTGTTCCGGATCTGAGCTCGCCACCAGGGGCTGCTCGTCACGGGATGAATTGGGGTCCATGTGCTTGGGACTCATGTTTTCCTTCACGCTCCTGTGATTTCAGACCCTGATCCGAGGATCAACAAGGGCGTAGACGATGTCGGTCAGCAGATTGAAGAGGATGGCGATACCACCGGTGACGAGCACAAAGGCCATCACGGGGTTGGGGTCGGTGGCGTTGAGTCCGTCCTGGAACATGGCGCCCATACCCTTCCAACCGAAGACCTGCTCGGTGATCACCGCGCCGCCGATGACGCCGGCGAAGTCCATGGCCACGATGGTGACGATGGGGATCATCGCATTGCGGAAGGCGTGACGCAGGATCACGGTCCGCTCCGGCAGGCCCTTGGAGCGTGCCGTGCGGATGTAGTCCTGGTCGCCGACCTCGATCATGGCGGAACGGGTGTAGCGGGAGTAGGAGGCGATGGAGATCGCTGCCAGCAGGACGGTGGGCAGCAGCAACTGCGTGCCGTTGTCCAGGAACGTCTCCCAGAAGGTGCCGCTGAAATTGGGGGTGTTGGACCCGATGGTGGCGATGGGTCGCGGCTTCAGGTCCGTGAAGCCGGGCCAGGCCTGGAACAGGTGATCCACCACGGTGAGGAAGGCACCGACGAGCGTCGTGGACACGGAAGCGATGATCGCCTGCGTCCGGTAGCGTCCGCCCATGAAATGCCCGATGATCCACGGGACGGCGATAGCCAGCACTAGGCCGCCCGCGAGGATCCACCAGTTGGGTTCCTCGAGCAGGTTCCAGCCGGCGTAATAGGCCACCATGACCAGGGCAACGGAGATCACCGCAGGGATGATGACCTTGGTCTCCTTGATCCCGACGGTCACATGGGTGGCGAAGATCGCCACGGCCAACGTGACGACAGCGATGACGGCGGGACCCATCTGGGGGTATTCCCACATCCGCAGCCAGGTGAAGTATGGGAGCGCCGCGCCGACCACCACGGCGACCACGCCGAAGCTCAGCAGCCGGCGCTTCCAGGAGCCGCCCATGAGCAGCTGGACGATAAAGCCGAGCACCACGGCCGCAAGCACGACTTGTGTCGGTGAGAATTGTGGGTCCGCGAACCAGTCGTTGAAGTTGATGGCCGCGTATTCCTTCAGCAGCACGGCGGCCCAGAAGGACGGCAGCGAGAAGAGCACAAAAGACACGAAGGTGACGACGTAGTCCAGGTCGGTGTACTGGCGCACCGCGGTGACCACACCGATCAGGATTCCGACGATGCAGGCCAGGATCACCGAGAGCAGGACCAGCCGCAGCGTCGAGGAGGCGGCGGTGCCGAGGGTATCAATGACCGCGTCACCCTTGATGTTGGTGCCGAGGTCGCACTGTCCTGTGAAGCACTGGCCAACTCCGCCAAGCCACTTCAGGTAACGGACGGGCCACGGGGTGTCCAGGTCGAGGTTGCGTTCGATGGCGGCCATCTGTGTGGCGACCTTGGGATCGGATTGCAGTTCCCGCATGCCCTTGAGGGGATCTCCCGAGATGGTGACCAAGAAGTACACCAGGACTGAGGAGATGAACAGCACGATCGCCGAGGCACCGAGCCGCTTGAAGATGAATTTGATCAACGTGTCTCACTTGCCTTATGCGTTGTCGGCTGGGTCGGGTGGTTTGCGTCTGACCCGACGTCCGGCTGGACCGAAGTCTGGCTGGCCTGACGAACCGGGCCCGGGATCGTCACCAATCCCGGGCCCGGTTCGCTGCTCTGGTTCACATCGCTTGTCTCAAGCGATGATCACTCGGCGACCTGCCACTGATCCGCGTTCCAGGTGATACCGGACTGCGTCAGGGTGTGCGCCACGTTCTCGATCTTGGCACCGGCAGCATCGATGGTGGGGTGCTGGAAGATCGGGATACCGAACATGTCGTTCCACAGCTCCTTCTCCACGATCTCGGTCTGCTTCTGGTGCTCGTCCATGTCCAGCGTGGACTGGATGACCTTGTACGCCTCGTCGACCTTCTTGTTAGAGTACTTGCCGAAGTTCTGCGGCTTACCCGTGGAGTAGATGTTGGCGCCGGAAGTCTTCTGACCGGAACCGGCCCAAGCGAAGAGGTAGGCGTCGTAATCGCTCTGGGACTGCTTGCCACCGTCGCCACCGAAGTTGGCGTCGGAGTCGTCCACCACGTCGAAGCCGGCCTGGTCACAGGAGGCCTTGATCAGCTGCACCTCGTCGGCACGGCGGGGGTTCGGGGAGTTGTAGCCAATGCGAACCTTCACCTTGCCGGACTTGCCGGCCTCCTTGATCAGTTCCTTGGACTTCTCGATGTCGACCTCGTCGTACTCACCGTCGTAGGTGTTCTTGAGGACGTCCTCGTAACGATCCTGGCCGTTCAGGAATTCACGCGTGTTCAGCACTGTGGCGTCCGGGTTCAGCGGCTTGATCAGGTTGTCCACGATCTGCTGACGGGGGATGCACAGGGCAAAGGCCTTGCGCAGCTCCGGAGAGTCCTTGAAGACCGAGGTGCCCGCGAAGTTGAAGTCCACGTGTTCCCAGGTGTAGGAGGCGCCCTCGTAGATCTTGACCTGGTCACCCAGGGTCTCGAGCTGCTTCACCGTGTCCACGGTGGGCTGGGGGCTCATGACGTCCAGGTCGCCGTTCTGCAGGCCCTGAACCATGGCTCCGGGATCCACGAAGCGGAAGACAATCTTCTCCACGCCAGCGGGCTCGCCGTAGTAGTCCGGGTTGGCCTTGACGGTCACGGACTGGCCGGACTGCACAGTGTCCAAGATGAAGGGGCCGGAGGAGGGCATCAGCTTGGCATCGGGCAGCTTGCCCTTACCGACGTTCCAGCCGGTGGACCAGAACTTGCCTGCCTTGGCCAGCTTCTCGCCATCCTGATCCTGGAGGGCCTTGATGAAGTCCTCCTCGCTGAGCCCGGACTGCTCCTGAACCACGTGGAAGGGGAAGTCGAGCCAGGTCTGCAGTTCCCAGTCGGGATCGGGATCGTTGAAGGTCACCTTGAAGGTCTTGCCGTTGGGGTCACCCTCGGGGCCCTTGGGCACCTGGCCAACCAGGTCACCGGAAACGTTGTTGAACACGGGTGCCTCGTCGGCGCCGACGAGTTCACCGTTCTGTGCACCCCATGCCAGGATGGCGTCCTTAACGGTGATGGGCGTGCCATCCGACCACTTGGCGTCGTCGTTGATGGTGTACTCCACGGTCAACGGATCATCGCTGACCTTCTTGTAGGAGCCCAGGTCCTTGTTCTGGTGGACCTTGCCGTCGGTTCCGTAGTACTGGAAGCTGGTCAGGTAAAGGCCGGACACCGCGGTGGAGTAGGTGTCGTAGGTGTTGGGCGTGTTGGTGTTGTAGCCACCGAACTCGGTACCACCCACGGAGACCTTGATCTCCTTGCCTTCCTGAGTCTTGAAGTCGCTCAGGTCGAAGCGGCCGCTGCCGTCGATCTGCGTGGCGCCGTCAGCGCCGGTTGCCGAGGACGACGATTTGGGCTTCGTGTCCTTCTTGTCATCGGAGCCACCGGGTGAGCAGGCGGCCAGGGCCAGGGCTGCAGCGGCGCCGATGGCGACAGCTGCGGAAACACGCTTACGTCGCATGTCTCCTCCTTGCTTGGGTCTCGAAGGTGCGTTGGCGACGGATCTGGAGACCCACCGCTGGTGATGAATGCCCCTCCATGCAAGAAGTGGGCGCCATCACGTGGATATGAGCCTAAGCCCACACTTGCCCCACCGGAATGTAAAAGAGGTCTTTCACAACTGATCGTGACCAAACCGTAACCTTCGGCCGGGTATACCCGCGCTCAATCGGTCAGGATTGAAACATCCCCGCAATCTAAGGGGTTCGACGCCTCACTCATCGGCGTTGGTCAATCAGTGGCGAGGTTTCGTCGTCAGTGCGCTGCATCACCAAGCGCCTGCAAGCACCCTGTGAACGCGCGTAACGTGATCAGGATTCCCTATTCCCGAACCCCGCCGGCCCGCCCGGCACGAGGACGCAACCTATGTCCAATGACTCCCCGGACACCACAACAGCATCACCCGGTAGCGAGCACCGCAACGACCGCGGCTTCTTTGGCCACCCTTTGGGCCTGGCCAACCTGGCCGGAGTGGAGATGTGGGAACGCTTCTCCTTCTACGGCATGCAGGGCATCCTGGCGTTCTACATCTACTACCAGGTGGCCGACGGCGGTTTGGGGCTCTCCCAGAACGTCGCGTATGCGATCGTGGGCGCCTACGGCGGCCTGGTCTACCTGTCCTCCGTCCTGGGTGGTTGGGTGGCAGACCGTGTCCTCGGAGCCGAACGCACACTGCTGGCGGCGGCGTCCATCATCATGGTTGGCCACATCGCGTTGGCGCTGGTCCCCGGCACGGTAGGACTGGGCATCGGCCTGATCTGTGTGGCGCTGGGCTCCGGTTCGTTGAAGACCACCACCTCCACGGTGGTGGGCGATCTCTACACCCAGGCCGATGTTCGGCGTGATGCGGCGTTCTCCATCTACTACATGGGCGTGAACATCGGTGGCTTCGTTGGCCCTCTGCTGACCTCATGGTTGTGGAAGTGGCAGGGCTTCCATTGGGGCTTCGGCCTCGCCGCGATCGGCATGGCTATCGGCCTGATCCAGTACATCGCGATGCGCCGGCACACCAAGTCGGAGGCCAATTCCCGCGCTCCTCATCCCCTGACCCGACCGGAAGCCATCAAGTGGACCCTGGTGGTCATCGCCGCCATCCTCGTGGTGCTGGTCGCGACCCTCACCGGGCTGCTGACGGCAACGAACCTGTCCCAGGTCGTGGTCGGCATCACCATCATCGCCGCGGTGGCCTTGTTCGTGGTGCTGCTCGCCTCCAAGCGGGTCTCGGCCCTGGAACGCAAGCGCGTCGTCGCGTTCATCCCCCTGTTCATCGCCTCAACCGTGTTCTGGTCGCTGTTCCAGCAGCAGTTCACCGTGCTGGCCGTCTACTCCGACGAGCGACTGGACCGGAACATCTTCGGCACCGAGGTGGCCCCGTCGGTGGTGCAGTCCATCAACCCGGTGTTCATCATCATCTTCGCCGGGGCCTTCGCCGCCCTCTGGACCAAGCTCGGAAAACGCCAGCCAAGCACCCCGGTGAAGTTCTTCCTCGGCAACGCGATCATGGGCTTGGCCTTCCTGACCTTCATCCCGTTCTCCGGCAGCGGAGCCAATTCCGTGCCGTTCTGGGTGATTGTGCTGATCCTGCTGCTGTGCACGTTCGCCGAGCTGTGCCTCTCCCCCGTGGGCCAGTCGCTGGCCACCAAGCTGGCCCCTGAGGCCTTCCACTCCCAGATGGTGGCCCTCTACTTCCTCTCCGTGGCACTGGGCACCGCAGCCTCCGGCGCGCTGGCGCCGCTGTATTCCTCCGACAACGAGGTGCCCTACTTCCTCTGGATGGGCCTGGCCTCGATCGTGGTCGGACTCATCCTGCTGCTGGTCCGCAAGCCGGTCCTGAACTTGATGGGTGGAGTGCGTTGATGGGTGGAGTGCGCTGAACTAGCCACATCCAAAAAGCCAGATGACAAAAAATGCGGGCGCTGAATGCGCCCGCATTCTTTGTGACTACTTCCCGCTCAAGCGATCACCAGCCGTTGTTGTCCTGCTTCTTCCCAAGCACGGACACGTCGACCTTCAAGTCGTCGCCGTCAATAGTGACAGGGAAGGCGAGCCGACTAGACCACGAATCGTCATCGTCGTCGCTGAGGCTGTACGTGCGTGAGGTGTCGAACCAGTCCTCGTCCTCCTTGTCCCACTTGTAGTCGTAATCGACCTTGATGCCAGCACCCACGATGACCTCGATCTCACCGTCCAGCGCCGCGGGATCAGACGCCGCATAACCGTCTCCCGCGTTGGACACGTCGATCGTGGGCTCCGAGACCCAGCTACGCGAGGTCATTCTGAACGGCTGGTCCTCCTTCTCGTCCCAGACCCAACCGGCCAGTTCGCAGCCCTTGGGGTACTCGGCCCTGGAACCAACACACGCGTCCAATGAGGACTTCGCCTGGGCCGTGGCGTCATCGATCACGGCCTGGGTGTACTTCGGGGCAAAGCCCTCGGTCTCGGCATCGTCGCCCGGAGCCACCGTGATGGTCTGGTCCTGCCCGTAGGAAACGTACTTGGACGCCTTAGGTGCACTGAAGACGTACTCACCGGGGAGCACGGGGTAACTCTGCTCCTCCCAGGAATCCTCGTCAGCGGAGTCATCGTAGGAGTAGCTGTCCTCGTCGGAAGCCCCGAGTTCACCCATGGTGAGACCGTCGAAGGTCACCTCGACGCCATTGACCTCGATCTTCTCCGGGCCCGAGCTGAGGTGCACGCGCTGCTCCGGGGCGTCGATGACCCTCCAATCCGAGAACACCACGGCCTGCTTGCCGGAGCGCTTCAGGGTCATCTGGAGACCCTCCTGACTCACCCCGTCCATGGTCAGGGAATACGTGATGTAGGCGTTGTCCTCGTAGATCTCCGTGTCGGTGATCTCGTAGGATGTGGGCCGCTTCTCGGTCGCTGCATAGACCTCGGAATTCAGCAGGACGCCCTGTTCCTTGGAAACGTTGGGCGCGTAGATCTTCAGGGCGTCCTCGACGTTGCCGTCCACGATGGCGTCCAAGTACTTCTCTGCCTGCTTGTTGGGGCCGTAGACCGTCTTGGACAGGGTCGAATAGGCAATCGAACCGCCGGCCACGACCAATGCGGCCACCAGAGCGAGGATGAGCCCGAGCAGCCACCAGCGCTTGGCCCGTGCCGAACGCTCGTGACCGGCCGGAATCAGCTGGCCCCCGGGCTGTCCGGGCGCGGCCGGGACGTCGAACCGGGTAGTCGGCTGCCGGTGGACCAGCAGCGTGAGGAAGCCGAACAGCTTCACCGGCATGGTCCGGGCCATCCCCGGCGCCACCCACCGTGAGGCGACCTCCACGATCAGTCCAACCAGGGCCATTACGAAGAAGACCCACCAGGCCAGGTGGATCCGCATCTGAGCACTTCCGGACACCGATTCGCCGAATCCTTCGACGGCGCCCTTCACAGTCAGGCTGCCCCAGGACGTGATCAAGAGGGCCAAACCACCCAGCAGATACGCGCCCGGCAGCAGCACCCAGCTCACCGGGTCGGTTCCCGCCGCGCCCGGGAGTCCGCGGCGAACGCGCCAGCGAAGGGCCATGACCACGATCCAGACCAGAGCGATGAGCACGGCCACGGGCCACAACCACGCCGGATAGGCGCTGGAGAAGACGCTCAAGGATTCGTTCTGCGCCCCTGCGGGTCCTGTGAACTCCTCCAGCAGGTCGTTGCCGCTGGCGCTGTTGGAATAGCCGAGGGACACCAGGTTGGTGAGTCCGGTCCCCACGGTGCCCAGGTACGGGACCAGAAGCGGCGCGAAGAAGAGCAGTTTGGGCTCGCCGGACGACACCGCGGCCGCGATGGTGAGCACAAGCCCCAAGACCACGATCAGGGAGACCAGGTGCTCCGCCAGGGTCACCACGGTGTCCCGCACGGTGCGCTGCCAGTAGCCAGCACCCTGCCGTGGCAGGAAGACCACATAGACCACGGCCGCCGCAATGAGGAATTGGTACAGGTAGCCGAGGAAACCGGCCGTGTGCACGCTCATGGCCGCATTCGTCAGCCCACCCTCGTCGAAGAGAATCTTCACGCGGGCGATGGCCGAGACCACCGTGACCACGGTCGCGAAGGCCAAACCACCAGCCACGGCGAGCACCAACCGTGGCGCCCAACTTGGCGCCGTGATCCCGCCCTTAATGCGGCGCGCGAACAGTCGAACCGCGAGCAGACCAAGCAGCGGGACCAAGAGCGGTATCGCGAAGCCGGAGACGCTACCGCTCAAGCCGACCAACTCGGCCAGGTCTGCGTCGAGCCGCATGTGCGCCGCGGCACCGTAACCCATTCCCAGCAATTGGATCAGGAACGGGAACCACTTGCCGCCCAACTGGAGGCCTTCATCGGGGACCTGGGGCAGGCCGAACGCGACGATCAGGCCGGAGGCCAGCAAGGAACCACCCAGCAAGAGGGCCACCACGACGGCCGCACGGATCCATGCTGCTGACGGGATGTTCAGGTTCAACTGCCTCGCGGGAACCACCGGAGGAGCAGGCGGGAGAGGGGCAGCGGGGCCATACTGCGGCGCCGGAGCCTGCCCGTAGTAGACGCCCTGCGGCTGCCCCGGTGCGACCTGCTGCGGCGACCCTGGTGCGGGCGGAGCCGGTGGCGCTGGTGGCGCGGGCGGGGCTGGTGGTGTTTGGTCGGTCATCGAGGGTGTCCGGCCTTTCTCTAGGGATGGTGAAGATCTCCTGAAACGTTAGTCAATTCGATGGCGTCCCAGCCATTTATGACCTGGAAATGGAAATTCATCACACTATGACAATAAACTCTGGATCATGTCGTCACGTCATCTACCGACCGCGCTCGCCCTGGGCTGCGTCGTCACGTTGTCTCTGTCCTTGGCCGCTTGCTCTAGCTCCGATTCGAAGCCTTCCGAGAAGGCTCCTGCCGCCTCCTCGTCGCCCGCGCCGTCCACGGCGCCTGCCGAGCCTGCGGACGCGACCGACCCCGCGTCGTCGGACACAACCAACGACGACCAGGGTGTCTCTGACGCGGATCTGAGCTACGCCGTCCCCGGCTACCAGCCCGGGGAAATGCCGCCGATTCCGGCCGTGGAACTGCCCGGCCTTGGCCTGTTGGCCACGTCGCAGGACGAGTTCACGATCAACGCGACCAAATCCATCAAGGCCGTGCCCCGGGGTCAAGGTCTCACCTGCACGGTGTGACGGTGACAGCCTCGTCTCCGGTGGCATGGTGCTCAATGGCGACGGTTCAGGCACCTCCAGCGTGGGAGGCAAGACGATCACCAACAACGGCGACGGATCCGGCACCTACTCCGGGCCGGATATCACGATGACCAACAATGGGGACGGCTCCGGCACCTACCCCAGCTCCGACCTCACCGTGACCATCAATGGTGACGGCTCAGGCACCTTCTCCTCCGGGGAGGAAACGGTCTCCATCAACGGTGACGGTTCGGGGTCCTTCTCCGACGAGGACGTGACCATCTCCAACAACGGTGACGGTTCGGGGTCCTTCTCCGACGAGGACGTGACCATCTCCAACAACGGTGACGGCACCGGCACCTACTCGGACAGCGAGTTGACCATCACCGTGGACTCCGACGGCACCGCGACCGTGGTGGGCCCGGAGGGAACCAAGGAGTTCCCCGACCGTGCGCTGCCCAAGGTGGCCAACGTTGGGACGCTTCCTCCCATTGACGGCATCAAGCCCATCGAGTCTTGCGGCACCACCATCACCTTCGAGGACGGAGTGCTCTTCGACTTCGGGAAGTACACCATCCGCCCCGAGGCGGAAGAGACGTTGACCAAGGTCGCCGACGTGCTCAAGGACGCGGACGTTCCCAACGCCGGCGTGTTCGGGCACACCGATTCCATCTCCTCGGCAGAGTTCAACCAGACCCTCTCCGAAAACCGCGCCAACGCCGTGGTGGACGTGTTGGAAGGTGACGGCGTCACCACGCAGCTGGAGGCTGAGGGCTTCGGCAAGACCAAACCCATCGCCCCGAACACCAACAAGGACGGCAGCGACAACCCCGCCGGTCGTCAGCTCAATCGCCGCGTCGAGATCTTCATCCCGGCGTTCTGATCAGGCTCCCTGAGCAAGCTGCTGCGGGTTTCAGAGTCCGCGTTTGAGTCCCACGTGCTGGGTCTCGTACCCATTGCGTTCGTAGAAGGCCCGGGCCCTCACCCGGATCTGGTCGGTGTCCACCTGGGCCAGGACGGCCCCGTGCGCCCTGCCGTGGTTGTGCGCCCATTCCAGCATGGCGGTGCCCAGCCCTTGACCCCGTTGCGTAACCGCTACGCGGAGCGCCTCGATCTGCAGGCGGGTGGCGCCGCCCCGGGACAGGCCCGGGATCACGGTGAGCTGCATGGTCGCCACGATCTGCCTGTGCGGGGCGCGCACCACGGCGAGGAAATTGGAACGGTCTCGGGTGACCAGGTCGTAGGCCACTTCGTAGGCGTCGAGGTTGGCCGCTTCACGGCCGCGTCCTACCTCGTCCTGGTTCAGCAGCTCCACGATTCCGGGGACATCGGCGCGTTCCGCCCGTTCGATCCGGTACTGGGTACCGCCTGCGCGGAGCACTCCTGAGACGGATCCTGCAGCGATGTGGCGCAGCTTGGTGAGCAGCAGATCCAACCAGGCACCCACGTTGCGGCGGGCTTCCTCCGTATCCGGGTACCGGCAGCGCAGGTGCAGGCCAGATTCGTCGAGGATGAACCAGAGCATGACCCCGTCCGTACGGATGGTGGCCCCCACGTATTCGGCGTTGAGTGCTCGGGAGTCGATCCGCACCGGGAGCCTGCGGAGGTCCAGCCAGGAGATCGCGAACATTCCCGGGCTCTCCGGCATGCCGCCCCACGGGGCCAGGAGATCCTCCAACGGCCAGGAACCCAGCCGGATGGCTTCCCGCACGGCGGCGGATGCGGCGGAGGGCGCCGGATCCAGGCTCTCGATCACAGAGTTGGTAATAAACCAGCCGACCGAATCGTGCCAGGCGTCCTCGTAGCGAGAGTGCACGGGAAACACCGCCCGCAGGCCGGTGTCGGCGAGTTCGCGGGTCACTGCTGTCATGGCGGCCACGGCCATGGACAAGGTCGAGACGCCTGCCGCCTTGGCTGCCACCGCGAAGGCGGCAGACTCGTCTCGGTCGAGGACATCCCGCACCTCCACCCGCTCGGCATGGGTCACGGGGTCTCCCAAGGGTAGGGGGAAACGGGGCATGACGTCCCCCGAGGCGTCCAGGATCTCCCCCCAGCGTTCCCGGACCTCAGCGGGCGCTGTGGGCCGTTGCATCAAGGCCCGGGTGTGATCGGCGAAGTCGGGTGCGACCTCCAGCCGTGTTCCCTCTCCGCGGCGGTTCCTCCGTAACGCGGTGAGCAGGTCGCGCGCGATCACCAGCATGGACCACATGTCCACGTGAGCGTGGTCCGAGCCGATCACCACCGTGGTCTCCGCCTCGGTCTCCAACGCACAAAGTCGGTGCGAGGGGCGTTCGAACGGGGAACACGCGCGGTCTAGGACATCGCGGACCGCGTCGTTGACGGCCTGGCCCTCCCCGATCTGGTGTTCCACCCACTCCCCTGGTCCGATGCTGACCGCGTGCGCCAGGGGTGTGCCGTCCGCCCCCGGCGTGAAGACGGTGGTGAGGGTGCCGTGTCTGGCGATCACCGAGAGCCAGGCCTCAGCCAGCTCCTCCAGTGGGGCGCGGCCTGGCACGGTGAAGGATAGCGCCATCCAGGATCCGGGGCGGGCGCCACCGCCCACGTGGCGGCGTTGGTCGAAGGAGACCGGGATGGAGCCTGGCAGGTCGGTGACGGTGACGTCATAGCCCATGAGACGACCGAAGGGCAGTCGCAGGTGGGCCACATTGGTGAGGCGCATGCGCGCAAAACTAATACGCTCAGATTCCAGAAAAAAGTCCGGCGAATGTCATCCAGGTCACATGATGTGCCTGGATGGCATTCGCCGGACTCTCTTTCCGTCAGGTTCAGCCGCGCTGGTGCTCAGCGACGACGTCTCGTACCCGGGCATAGAGCGGGTGTTCCGGCTCCAGTCCGGTCACATGCTCCGTGAACGCATCGGCGTTCATCGAGGAAAGCAGCTCCTGAAGTTCCACCGCCTGCTCGTCGCCCGCCTCGTCGAAGTCCAGTGCGGCACCCATGGCCGCGACCAGGGCAGTGGAGGACAGTCCCCGTTCCGCCGCCTCAGCGGCCGGGCCCACAAAGCGCTCGTGGCGGGAGAGCTTGCGCAACGGCTGCCGCCCCACCCGCTGGACGGTGTCCGGCAGGGCAGGGTTACGGAAACGATCAAGGATCCTGGCCCGGTACTCGCCCAGGTCCTCTGGCGCGAACCCGTGTTTGGCCGTCAGCAGCGCGCTGGTCTCCTCCACGGCAGCCGTCACGGCCGCTTCCACCGACGGATCCGCCAACGCATCGGAGATCTTCTCGATCCCGGCGCGAGCGCCGAAGTACGCAGTGGCGGCGTGCCCGGTGTTCACGGTGAACAACTTGCGTTCGATGTAGGGGCCCAGCTCATCCACGAAGTGTGCTCCGGGGATGGTCGGCAGGTCCCCGCCGAACGCGCCCTGCTCGATGGCCCATTCGAAGAAGGGCTCCACCGTCACGTTGATGCCGCCGTCGGCCGGTTGGCCCGGCACGATACGGTCCACCGCGGTGTTCGCGAACACGGCCTTGTGCTGCAGGGAGGACCATTCGTCCCCCGCCGCGGCCACGATGGCCTCACGCAGGGTGTCCGTGGCACCGATCGCGTTCTCGCAAGCCATGACCTTCAGCGGGACTGCGTCTGCGGAACGTCGCCGCAACCCCTCGACCAAGTTGGGGGCGATGAACTTCAGGACGGTGGGGCCCACGGCCGTGGTGGCAACCTCGGCGGAGGCGAGTTCGTCCGCGAGTGCGTCCGGTTCCTCCGCCGAGTTCACGGCGCGGAAGGAGGTGACCTCATGGTCCACGCCGCCCTCCCCGACCTCGTGCACCGTATAGGAGGAGGCGTCCTTCAACGCATTCACCAGGGGTGCCGCGACGTCGGAGAAGACCACCTCGTAGCCACCGTTGTGCAGCAGCAGCCCCACGAAACCGCGGCCGATGTTGCCCGCACCGAAGTGCACGGCCTTCTTGGAAACTTCAGTCATGGTTGCCTCAGTTCCTTTCAGTCCTGGTTCACATCGTTGACGAGGTTGTAAAGATCCTCCGGCGTGGCAGCGGCCTCGAGCTGGGCCACCTTGTCCTCGTCGGAGAACAGCTCCGCCACCTTGGCGAGAATGGTGAGATGCTCTCCATCCTTGCCAGCGATGCCGATCACGAACTTGGTCTCGTCGCCGTCCCAGTCAACGCCGCCGTCGTAGCGGCTCACGGAGATCGCGGAACCCAGGACGGTGTCCTTGGCCTCGCCGGTACCGTGCGGGATGGCCAGGCCGTTACCCATGAAGGTGGAGACGGTGGCCTCACGGTCCTTCATGGCCTGCGCGTAACCGTCGGTGACGGCACCGGCGGCGAACAGGATGCCTGCGGCCTCCTCGATGGCTTCGTCACGCGTGGCGGAGCCGGTGTGGATGCGCACGTTGGCCGGAGTCAAGATGCCGTGGGCAGCGTGCTTGCCTGCTGGGGCAGCGTCGACGGCAGGTGCCGCCTCAGCCGCAGGGACCGCGGCAGCTGCGGGGGCTGCAGCGGCCGCGGGGGCTGCAGCGACCGCATCTGCGCCCTCGGCAGGAGCGTCAGCACCGCCACCGTTGCGCTGATCCAGCACCAGCTGCACTACCTCGTCGTATTCGGGGGCGCCCATGAAGTTGTCCACGGAGACGTGGATCGCGTTCGGTTCCTTGTGCTGGGCACGTTCGGTGAGCTGCTGCTGGGTGATCACCAGGTCGGTGTCGCCGGGCAGGTTGGCGATGGCCTTGTTGACCACGGTGATGTCCGTGATGCCTGCCTGCTTGAACTTCTTGCGCAGCACCGAGGCGCCCATCGCGGAGGATCCCATGCCTGCATCGCAGGCGAAGATCACGTTGTGGATGGCCTTGGTGGCCACGGCGGTCGCTGCGGCGCCGCCTGCGGCCATGGAACCGAGCACGGAGGAGGACTTGCCCTTGTTTGCCTCGGTCGCGGCCACCGCTGCGGCGAAGCTGCTGCCGCCTGCGGACTCTGCTTCGAGGTCACGCTTGCGGGAGGCCCGCAGGATAAGGGCCGCGATGGTGAAGGTCACCGCGGCGGAAACGATCACGGCCAGGATCACTCCCAGGTAGGAGTCCGAGGCCGTCTGGCCAAGGACCGCGATGATCGAACCCGGCGAGGCCGGTGCCCTCAATCCGGTGTCGAAGGCCACGTTCACGGCCACGCCGGACATGCCGCCGCCGATGACGGCCAGAAGCAGGGCGGGCTTCATCATGACGTAGGGGAAGTAGACCTCGTGGATACCGCCAACGAACTGGATGAGCAGGGCGCCGGGGGCCGAGGCCTTGGCTGCACCGACGCCGAAGAAGGTGAAGGCCAGCAGCAGGCCGGCACCGACGCCGGGGTTGGCTTCAAGCAGGAAGAGCACGGACTTGCCGGTGGCGGAGGATTCCTCGATACCCAGGGGGGTCAGTGCGCCGTGGTTGATGGCGTTGTTGAGGAAGAAGACCTTGGCCGGTTCGATGATGATCGAGGTCAGTGGCAGCAGACCGCGGTCGATGAGCCAGCCGACGCCGTCGCCCAGGATGTGCATCAGCCAGTTGACGATGGGTGCCAGCCCGAAGAAGCCGACGATACCCATGGCGAAGCCGAGGATGCCTGCGGAGAACATGTCCACGAGCATCTCGAAGCCGGCCTTGATCTTGCCGGCCCAGGACTGGTCCAGTTTCTTCATGACCCAGGCAGCCAACGGGCCCATGATCATGGCGCCGATGAACATGTTGATGGGGCTCAGCGGGTCCTCGCCTTGGGCAGCGAGGTCGATGTTCTCCTGGGCAATGAGCCAGTCGGAGCCCACGATGACGCCGAAAGTGGCCACACCGGCCACCACCGCACCGCGGTTCTCGTGGATCATGCGGCCGCCCTGAATGGCGATCAGGACCGGCAGCAGGTAGTGGATCATCGGATCCACGACGGCGGCCAGCGACTCCACGGGAGTGAAGCCGTCCGCGATGAAGAACGCGGTGAAGATGCCCCAGGCGATCAAGGCGGGGATGTTCGGCATAACCATGCCGGAGAGGAAGGTCCCGAATTTCTGCACGCCCACACGGGCGCTGCTGCGGGCCTTGGTGCCTTCGGCACCGGTGGCGGTGGCACTCATGATTGATCAGTCCTTAAACGGTTCGAGTGACTCGAGGGGATGACGGGGATCACGGGATGTACGCGGGTGGTGAGGAGCCGTAGCAGCAGGCCTCAGAGGAACGTGTCAGCCAGTGCTCGAGCCGCTGACTTCGCGTCGGCAGCCTCCGCCTGACCGGCGGCGGCCGCGGCGATCTGCACGGCCTGTTCCTTGGTGTACTTCTTGATCTCGGCGCGCACGTCCACGAGCGCCTTGGGAGACATGGACAGGCTGGTGGCTCCAAGCCCCACCAGCACCACGGCCAGCAGCGGGTCGGCAGCGGCCTGACCGCAGATGCCCACGGGCTTGCCGTGCTTGGTTCCGGCCTCACCGATCATGGCGATCAGTTTCAGCACGGCCGGATGCCACGGATCCTGATATGAGGCCGTGGAGCCCAACAGGCGGTCTGCAGCCAGCGTGTACTGGGTCAGATCGTTGGTTCCGATGGAACCGAAATCGCAGTTGGCGTAGACCTCATCGGCCAGCAAGGCCACGGACGGGACCTCCACCATGACCCCCGCGGTCTCGATGCCGTGTTCACGGCACTTGGCCACGAAGTACTCGGTTTCTTCCACGGTGGCGACCATGGGTGCCATGACCTGCAGCTTGGCGTCGGTCGCGGCGGCCGCTGCGGCCAGGGCTTCCAATTGCTGGTCCAGGATCTCCTCGTGATTGCGCAGCGAACGCAGCCCGCGGCGCCCCAGTGCGGGGTTCTCCTCGCCGTCATCGGTGAGGAACGCCAGGGGCTTATCGGCTCCGGCATCCAACATCCTGACCACGACCTTTTGGCCGGGGAAGGCCGCAAGCAGGCGCGTGTAGGAGTCGGTCTGAGAAGCGACCGAAGGCGCCTCTTCCGAGGAGAGGAACAGGAACTCCGTGCGGAAGAGGCCAACGCCCTCCGCACCGAGCGCCACGGCCTCCGCCGCGCCATCCGGGTTACCCAGGTTGGCCAGCAGCGGCACGGGCGTTCCGTCGGCGAGCGCACCCGGGGTGAGGGGCGCGTCGGCGGCGGCGAGACGGGCCTCTGCCCTGGCCTGGGCGTCGGCGACCTGCTCGTCGCTCGGGTTCACGGTCACGGTGGAGCCCGCGGCGTCCACGACGACGGTCTCCCCGTCGGTGAGTGCCGAGCCGTCGCCCAGTCCCACCACGGCGACGATGCCCTTGTCCGCGGCCAGGATGGCCGTGTGGGACGTGGGTCCACCCTCGGTGGTGACCACGGCGAGGACCTTGGTGAGGTCCAGCAGCGCGGTGTCCGCTGGGGCGAGGTCCTGGGCCACGAGCACGAACGGGTGTCCGGGGTCGGGCACGCCGGGGGCCGCCACGCCGCGCAGGTGCGCGACGACGCGTTGGGCCACGTCGGCCAGGTCGGCTGCTCGTTCCCCCAGGTATCCGCCCATCTCCTTGAGAGCTTCTGCGAAGTCGGCGAAGGCGCGGTGGACCGCCCACTCCCCCGACTTACCGGCGTTGACGCGTTCGGTGATGGAGTCATCCAGGGTGGGGTCCTCGGCCATCATGGCCTGGGCCTCGAGGACGTCCTTGGCTGGACCCTCGACCTGGTCGGCGCGGGCGGTCAGGTCCGCGGCCACGGCGGCCACGGCCGCGTGGACGGCGTCGAGTTCCTCCGCGGCCGGCCGCGAAGCCGGGCCGTCCACGGGCGCGGCCGGCGCTGGGGTCATCCAGGCCACTGGCCCGGAGGCGACGCCCTGGCCGATCCCGACCCCGTTCAGTTCGGTCGTGGCACTCACGGCGTTCACGGTGCGTCCGTGTCGGTCTCCAGCAGGCCGACGAGCTCGTTGGCCACGGCCTCTGCACCGTCTCCGTCCACGGTGAGGGTGACCTCGTCGCCGGTGTTGGCGCCCAGCGCGATGACGCCAAGGATGGAGGCCGCGTTGGCGGGCTTGCCGTCGCCCTTGGCGATGGTGACCTTCAGTCCGGAGTTCTTGGCGGCCTCCGCGAAGAGCTTCGCCGGGCGGGCATGCAGTCCGTGAGAAGCGGCGATGGTGACGGTTCGCGTAACGGTAGACATGAGTTCAGACTCCTTTGTCATCGGTTGAGTGGTCTTCTGTGGTGCAAACAACTGAGCTGAGTTCTGCGGCCTGGTGAACCAAGTCCAAGGTCCTCTGCCCATCCGTGTCGGAGGCGATGTTGGCGGGCAGCCGCACTACGGCGATTCCTGCCTGCTGCGCTTCCAAGACCGCGGCTGCGTTCCGGGGAACGTGGTTGCCAAGCAGGAGGAGATCGGTTCCCGGGAGGACGCCGGCTTTCAGCGTAGAGACGCCCACGAGGTCGTTGCGGCCCGCTGAATCACACGCCCTGCGGAGGCGGTGCGCCACGAAAGTGGACATGGCACCTGCCCCACACATCACCGTGATCTTCATCGATCGCTTCCTTACTTACGTGTTCGTCATCCGGGTACTCTGCACCCGATCCTCATCCTGCTCCCACCCCGGGACCACGGCAACCAGTCTTTTTTCCGCGGGGGCGGAAAGTTCTTGAACGATGCGCAACTCGGCCACCGGTACGCTGGTGCCCGAGCAGACGTTAAGGAGAGAGGTGACTGTGGCTGGACGCCGGCAAGAGGCCCTGTTGGACCTCCTCGTGGAAGAACCGGGCTGGCACACCGCCGCTCGCCTCGCCGATCGCCTCCGAGTCAGCACGCGCACGGTGCGCAGTTACGTGACGGCGCTGAACGACGCCCTACCCACGACCACCGTCATCACGTCCGGTCCGGACGGATACAAGGTGATGCCCGACGGCGTGGCCCAGTTACGTACCCACCGCCGCCAGGGCGGCGCAGCGTCGGAGAGGCCACCGTCCGCTCCGACGCCGTCCCCGATGGCGGGTTCCTCACGCAGGGACCGGTTGCACCAGATGGTGCGTGCCCTCCTGGAAACCGACCAAGATGCCTTCGAGTTGGCGGCATCGATGCACGTCTCCGACGCCACCGTGGACCACGATCTCTCGCGAGTCCGTGCCCTGGTCCGCGAGGTGGGTGATCTGGACCTGGTCAGGTCCGGTCCCATGTTGAGTTTGCAGGGGACGGAGTTGGCTCGCCGCAGGCTCCTCACCACCCTGGTGCAGGATGAGTTGACGGAGACGACCTTCGATCTTGGCCGCTTCGCGGACGCGGCGGGCGAGGACACCATCTCCACGGCGGCCCTGGCCAGCTTCCGGGATGCCCTGGCGGAGCGACTGATCTCCATGGGGTACTTCGTCAACGAATTCGCGATCGCCGATCTGTCCCTGCAGGTGGCCGTCACGGTGGGGCGGGTCCGGCGCGGCAAGCCGCTGGAAAGCTTCGCCGCCCAAGGCGACGGCGCCGACGGCGACGATCGGGACCGGCTCGCACACGTCGTCGGGCATTTGGCCCTGACCACGCTCGATACCGAACTGGGCGCGGGTGACCGCGCCTACTTGGCCTCGGTGATCCGCACCCGGGTAGTGGTCCCCGACACCGCCAGGCGGCCCGCCCAAGTGCCCACCGATGTGGACCAGGCGGTGCGGGCCGCTGCCGAACACGTTGGCCGCGAATACGCGGTCGATCTCACCGCAGAAGAGTTCCTGACCCGGCTGAGTCTGCACATGCAGAACCTGGTGCAGCGGTCCAAGGAGGGAGCCATCACCCGCAACCCCCTCACGAAATCCCTGAAATCCACCTACCCCATGATTTTCGAGATCGCGGTGGCCCTGGTGGGCGAGATCGGACGCAGGTTAGAGACCAGAAGCCTGGACCTCAACGTCGGTGATGACGAGATCGCCTACGTCACCATGCACGTCGGTGGCGAGCTGGAACGCGGCCGGACCCGCGAGGCGCAGCTCAGTGCCACGATCGTGTGCCCTGGGTACTACGAACTCCACGAACTCCTCACCTCTTCCGTGACCCGTTCCCTGGGCGACGATCTGGAGGTCGTGGACGTGGTGACCCGGCTGGATCCGGACTGGGATGCGCTGGAGACCGACCTGGTCCTGACCACCATCGATCCCCCGGCCCCCGCAGAGCGCATCGTCCGGATCAGGCCGTTCCTCACGGAGGCGGACGTTGACCGGGTGAATACCGCGGCCTCCCGACTACGCAGGGGACGTCGGCTCCGCCGGCTACGTTCGGAACTGCTGCGCTACGTGTCAGACGAGGCCTTCGTCCTGCCCCTCCCGGACGACGGGGCCGAAGCCGCGATCCGACGTCTGGGCGGGCTCCTGGAAAGCCAAGGGGTGATCGACGCCGAGCATGTCTCCGACGCGATCGACAGGGAGGCCATGAGTTCCACCGCCTTCACCGAGACACTCGCCGTACCCCATTCCATGTCGATGACCGCGTCCCGCACGGCGCTCGCCATCGGCGTGTCGCCCACCGGCGTGTCCTGGGGGTCGCAACGCGTTCACGTGGTGGTCTTCGCCGCGTTCTCCGAAGCCGACCGTGAGGCGTTCCAGACCGTGTTCGAACAATTCGTGGGAGCCTTCTCCTCCCCCGAACGCGTCCAGGCCCTGGTGCAGCGCGTACATTCCCTGCCCGAGTTCCTCGACGAGGTCACCCAGCTCATCGAGGATTGACGGCACGGGGCTTCCCAAGCGTGTGAACGTACTTGAAACAATCGGCTGGGTACGCTCATCCTCATCGCTTACGTCTCGCATTCGACTTGCTTTCGGCTCGCTGCTGGGTCGCTACTGGCTCGATGCCGACCAGGCGATTCGTGCCCGTTCGAGATCAGGAGGTCCCCATGTCCGGTTTCCAGGTAAAGGGTGCCGTGCTGGACACGGAGTTCAGTGATGAAGGTGGGCACCCCGTGGTGCAGCTGCACGGGCTAACCTCGTCACGCGCCAATGACCGCCTGCTCGATCTCGACTTGGGGCGCGGCCTCCACGGAACCCGGCTACTGCGCTATGACGCGCGCGGGCACGGCCGCTCCACCGGGTCTCCCCGGCCGGAGGACTACAAGTGGGCGCATCTGGCCGAGGACCTCCTGGCCCTCCTTGACTCCTACTTTCCCGGCGAGAAAGTCCACGGCGTTGGACCGTCCATGGGCACCGGGACCATGCTTCACGCCGCCGTGGTGGATCCCGACCGTTTCTCCTCGTTCACCTTGATGCTTCCCTCCACCGCCTGGAGCACCAGACCCGCCAAGGCCACCGAGTATCTGCATTCCGCTGCCCTGATCGAGAACGAGGGCTTCCAAACGTTCGTGTCAGAGGGGGCACTGAAACCCAAGCCACCTGCCACCGTTGGTACCCCGGCTACTCGCCCCGACGTTGCGCCCTCTCTCCTGCCCACCATCTTCCGAGGGGCGGCACAGGCCGACTTCCCGCCGCAGGAGGATGTGGCACGTATCGAGGTGCCGACCTCCATCCTCGCTTGGATCGACGACCCCGGACACCCCGTCTCAACGGCCCAGGCCCTGGTGGAATTGATGCCGCAGTCCACCCTGACTGTGGCCCATACCCCGGCCGACGTAGCCATGTGGCCGGCCCGCCTCATGGAGGACGTCATCCGCGCCGATACGTCGACGACCGCGTAACCGCCGCAGCCCCGGGCAGCGCTCGCGCCGGCAACGCCCGGGTTCGCAACGCCCGGGCAGTCCTCCAGCTCCCGAGTTGCGCTCTCTTCCTCTCTGACCGCTTCGGCCTCTGCCGTACGTTCCGCGGCCCCATCTAACGCCCATTCCACGACGTCTTCCGCCGCACCTTCCCTAGCCCGATCCACGGGGCGCGCGGCGGAGGCCCGTCAGATTGTCAGGTCGTCAGGTCGTAAGAAGATGCAAGCGGCGCGCTGTTCCCGGAGGATCGGTCGCCAACCGCGAGTAGGTGTCCACATCGATGCGCTGGCCGTCGATCAGGAACTTGCCTCGTTCGGTACCGTCCTTCACGAAGCCGGCGGCGCGCGCCACCGCCCCTGAGGCGGGGTTGTTCACGCGATGCCCCAGTTCGAGCCGGAAGAGGCCACCTTCCGACAAGGCCCAGTCAGCTACGGTGGCCGCGGCTGCGCTGGTCCAGCCACGGCCCCTGCCATGGACCGACGTCCAGTACCAGAACCAGCCGTTGAGATTGTTCCGGTCAACCGTCACCGCAACGAGGCCCACTAGTTCCCCACCACGACTTTCCCAATCGAGGGGTTCCCCATCACTGGCTTCGCCAGCTCGGCCTTCCCCATCGCAGGGTTCCCCACCACGGCCTCCCCAGTCGCCGAGTTCCCCGTCGTTGCGTTCCGTGCCATAGCCATCGTCGTCATGGCCGTCGTCGTGACGGGTTGAATCGTCGTCGAGGTGGGTTGGGCGGTCATCGTCACGCATGGGGCGTCCGGATTCTGGTGCATCGCCCCGGTTACTCTGCGCAAACCCAATACTCTGTGCTGGCCCGATACCCCGTGCAGCGCCAATACTCCGTGTAGCCCCGATCACCACGGCGAAGGCGAGCTGTGCCTCGCTGGCCATTAAGGTCTCGACGTAGCGCCGCGCAGAGGCCAAGTCGGTGACGTCGCCCTGGCGCGCCATGTTGTCAGGGTCCGATTCGAACGCGGCCAACACTGCGGATACGTCGGTGCGCAGCAATCTGCGCAGAACCGGCACATCTGTTTCGTTATGTTCTTGGTCGTGTTGTTGGTCGTGTTGTCGGGCGTGTTGTCGGGCGTGTTGGTATGAGGCGAATCGATCTTCAGGACTCATCGGGAATCCGCGTTCAAGGGGCCGGGTATCTCGTTCTGAGGCTGGTGCTGGGGGCCAGTCATACCCCGTTTGTACCATGAGTTCATGGTCGATCCGCTTGCCTCCCCGTACTGCTTCTCCGACGACGCCGCGCTCACGTCTGAGCAGCTGGTCCGGCTCTACGACTCTGTCGGGTGGACTGCATACACCGATCACCCGGGCTTGCTGCAGCGTGCTGTCAACGCCTCTCTCCGCGTGGTGACCGCTTGGGATGGCGAGGAGTTGATCGGCTTAGCGCGGATTGTGGGTGATGGCCTGACCATGGTGTATCTGCAAGACATTCTGATCGATCCGGCTTATCAGAGCAGGGGGCTGGGGTGTGAGTTGTTCCAACGCGTCTTCGCGCCCTTCGAGCAGGTGCGACAGAAATTCCTGGTGACCGACGGAACGGAGCAGCAGCGGGGTTTCTACACGGCCATGGGGTTCACCCCTCTCAGCGAGTTGCCGACACCGGTGGTCGCCTACGGGCGCTTGGCGTAAAGGTCCGCGACTCGCGTCATGCTGGTCAGGCATGTCCAGCCACAGGGACGTTGGGAGGATTCCCGCCAGCTCCACCCGTAACCCGAGTCACGCCGGGACAGCCGACTCGTCGAACCGTGGGTCCATCGGAACGAACGTCCAGTCCTCTGCGGGGAACGGGTCCTCCGGCGGGATTTGGCCCATGATGTGCCAGGTCAGATCCGTCCAGGCTTGATCGAGTTCGCCCTCTCTGCGACAAATCTCGGCCTGCATCGTGGCCAGGTGTTCCCGGTCCTGTTCAACTCCAGACCGGGCACTTTCCAACTCCGCTCGGTCCTGTTCAAACGCGGTCCGGGTGGCTCCCAGTGCAGCCCGGTCCTGCTCGAGCTTGGCGCGGGAGTGGTCGGCGAAGATCCGCGCATCCTCGAGTCCTGCGAGCGTGATCTCGACGTCGCCTCGCATGTCTTCGAGCTTGGCGCGGGTTTCTTTCAACGTCGCGAACGCTTCGGTGAGCCGTTGGTTTTCCTTGTCGTAGAAGTCCTTGCTGCAGGAGACTCTGAGCAGTTCACGTTGAAGCCGTGCACGATCCACGGCCAACTGCTTGGTCTTCGTGGTCAAGGACGTCCGGATCCGATCCAGGCTAGCTTTCTTTTGTTCCAACCGCCGTGTCCGATGATCCAGCTGTGCCGAACGTTGGACCAGTTCGGTATCCGTCACGCTGCGTCCAGCCCGGAACCCGGCCCAGAAGTTGGCATCCCTGGTAGTGGTTGGGTCCTCGTGGGGGAAACGACGTGACGGAGACCTGAACTCCGCTCCTGACGCCAGCCGGGTGACGATCCCACCTGATCCCGTGGCGGTATCGGCCGGGACAGGATAGGTCACGGCGTAGTTGGTGTCCTTGACCAAATTGTGGGCTGCGCACAGGCCCTGGCCGTTGGAGTAGCTGGTGGCGCCGCCGGCGGCGTGAGGTCGGATGTGGTCCAAGTGCCTGATGGGTGCATCGCAGAACGGGAAACGGCAATGTCCATCACGGATGAAGATCATCTGCGCCAGGCCGTCGGGGAAGGCCCGGGAAGTTGACTCCATCTTTACCAAGGCCCCGGAACCCGGCTCAGTGTAGAGACGCTTCAGTGTGGCCGCATGATGAGAGGCGGCGTGAGCGATCATCTCCCGCGCTAGTTCGGCCGGCACCGACCCCAATCCGAAGAGTTCTGCAGGGCTGTCCGTGATGCCGAACAAGCTCAGATCCGTGATCACCAAGTTCACCTGCACCCCGACCCCTGCGGGGATACCCACCTGATCGCCACCGGATTCCGCTCCCGCGGCCAGCCCCTGTGACCGATCCGGCTGATGCAGGAATGCCCGGAATGCTTCGAGAGCCTTCTCCGTCTCCACCTCGTGAGCAGTCGCTACTGGGTCACCGAGGGTTTCTTCCGCAGCAGACCCCGGTGATCTTATGACGTTGGGTTTTCTAGCTGCTCCATGGGTCTTGATCCGGTGGGTTTCCGCGAAGCCGGGCGGCGTCTGCCCAGTGGCTCGTGCCCATGCGATGACGACGCCTGCCAGCAGATCGGCTTTGATCTGTCCGGTTGTCCGTTCATCACCAGCCGCTTTCCGCTGGCGGGCATACGTGGACAGAGTGGTCTCCACGCCTTGCCCGGCAACGCCGGGTAGCAAGGCGGTGACCTTCATCAGCCCGTCCGACTGAGTTTTAGATTGGACGTGTCGGGTCTCCAACGCAGCACGGGCTTTCTCTGCCGCGCGTTCCGGTTCCAGGCGGGCAGTGGTGCTCTGAAGGCGTTCACGCCATTCCCGAGCCCCGACCTTCCCCGCCACCTCGGAGAGACTTTCATCCGCAGCCGCACGCCCAGCATCGGTGAGGAGCTTGGTCTCCTCGAAGAACGTGGTGATCTTCTCCTCGCTGACGCGCCCGGCTACCCAGGCCGCGAACAACGCTGGTGCTTGAAGCGGACATGCCACGGCGGCATCCACCAGCCGACGGGCCTTGGCCTGCCCCAACCCTCGGTGCAAACCCACATCCCTGGCCGTCTCTGCAGCCACGCCCCGAACAGATCGCTTGGCGGCCGCCCGCTCGCGAATCCGAACGCTGACCACATGCGCGGTCAACACCGCCTGACCTGCTTCAAGCATGCGCTTCACCTGCTCGATGCTCTCGAGCCCAGCCAAAGCCTCACCAACGGACACCTCGGCAGAACCCACTTCGTGGCGCCCTCGCTCAGCAAATGCTTGGGTCCCGGTCTGGGTCTCGGTCGCGGACAGCTGGGACGTAGGAGGCACGGGGCGAGTCAGAGCAGAGACCAACCGTTCCAGCAACTCGTCGGCAGAACCCTTGATGGCAAGGATCTCCGTCACCATGTCACCGGACGGCACGCCCGTAGCCGGGTCACCCTCCACGCTCGTAGACCTCTTGGAGACAGCGCCTCCCTCCACAGCGCCCCCGCGAGTGGACCGATGGCGAGCGTCGCTCAACTGTCGTCGACTACTTTCCCGCATCATTCTCACACCCCTTGCTCCATCCCCAGGAACGCCCCTTGTGTTCCATATCACAAGTTTACTCAACTAATCTCGTCAGTCAACCCGTACAGGGCAATTTCTTACAAACATTCTCACCTACCCTGACCATCCTCAGCCACACGTGCCGACGCACCCACCGCACTGCAAGACGACACTGCCAACCGCCCCACTCCCCCATTCCGGACACCTCACTCTCGACCCTCAATCCATCGAGGCTCACCCACTCGCCCTATCGCGTCTCACCCTCGCTTCCACTGCACAGATCCTCGCTATCACAGGGATGTGAGGGTCGAATGGCTCCGCTACAGGAGGCGAGTCCCAAACGACGCTTCACGTTCCACGCCGGCCAGGACGCACTCGAAGCGAGCAGCACCGGCCCCACCTACCCCACCCCCGAGACGCGCTTCCCAACCACCGGCAGGGCATCTCCGCCAGCACCCCAACTAATAGGAGGACAAGAGGTCAAACAACTACAGCGCAGCGATCATACAAACGATTAGCACACCTGCATTCTCATCCTTACCTGACCGCCGTCTAGTCCATCTACGAAAGACAGTCGATCCACTCCGACGCTGACCATGAGGGCTACTCGTGGGACACCCGTTGGTCGGCGCCACCCTCAGCATGACCATTCTCGCGCGGAGGTCTGACAGTTTGCTTCCAATGCCCCATTCAGTTTGCTTGCAGGGGCGATCCCGACACGTCTCGGCACCGCACACGGACGACCGACCGGCGTCGGAAGGCCACAAGGCCGCCGCGCATCCGCGCGGTGCCCGTCAACGCGGGCACGCACCATTCCAAACCAACGCGGGCACGCGCCGTCGGGCATACGGACAGTGACCAGTGGCAGACTCGATCCCATGGATGATGTGTTCGTGCGCCCGGGACCGGGCAACCCCGGTGGGCTCGTCATCCCCGCACAGGACCTCTCCGAGCAGTTCACGCGGGCCTCAGGGCCGGGCGGACAAGGCGTCAACACCACCGACTCCCGTGTGCAGCTCAGCTTGGATATCGCTGCCACGAGTGCCTTCACCGAGCCGCAGCGCACTAGGGTCCTGATCGCGCTGGCAGCGAAGTTGAACGGAACCGTCCTCACCATCGACGCCGCCGAGCAGCGGCATCAGCGCCGCAATCGAGCCACCGCGCGGCAAAGGTTGGCGGACCTCATCCGGGAGGCCTTGATCCCACCCGTACCCCGCAAGGCCACCAGGCCGACCAAGGGGTCCAAGCGACGCAGGCTCGAAGCGAAGCACCAGCGCTCGGAGATCAAACAGAACCGCCGACGCCCGTCCTTCTGACGGGTCTCACCCGGAGAGGTCGGCCAGCAGCCCGATGCATTGCGCCGGTTACAAGCAGGGACAAACGTCGAGACCGACAGTCACTGGCCGCGGAGGACGGAACCGACATACGTTCCGATCGCCGGAAGGTCGATGATCAGGGTGTCCCACACCGTCTCATAATCCGTGCCTTCATGGTGGTGCGCCAACCGGTCCCTCATGCGCTTGATCTGCGACCACGGCACTTGCGGATGTGCGGCAAGGGTCTCCGAATGAAGTCTTGCGACGTTCTCTCCAATCTTGATGATCAGCGACTCGGCAGCAAGTCCAGGAACGTTCTCGTCATCGCCCACAAACCAATCATGGCCTCGGGCGGCGAGCGCCTGCCCTGTGGCACACAGCCGAACTATCTCCTGCAGTGCGTCGTGGTCGCGCGTGTTCACACTGCCACCGCCGTCAGGAGAATCTCATGATCCGCCCGAAGCCCTCCATCGGTCACCACGTCGACGCCAACGCCGAGGAGTTCCTCGGCCGCCTCAGTGAAGGCGGCGATCGTTAAGAGGCCGACTGGCTTGGACCGGGTAACCAACAAGTCAAGATCGCTCTCAGGGCCATCTGTCCCACGGGCGCTAGAGCCAAATACGCGGATGTTGCGGAGCCCAAACCCCGCTGCCAGCCTCTCCAGTTCATCGCGATGAGCGGCGAGTGCCTCATGGGGCAGGGGCCTTGCCGCCCTGGTCAGGCGTTCCACCATTTGGGGGGAGGCCTTGCGGGCCCCCGACTCATAAGCTGCGATGTTCGGCTGCGCGACGCCGGACCGCCGGGCCAGCTGAGCCTGACTGATGCCCGCAGATTCGCGGATTCGACGGACCACGTTCTCCATGGGAGAACCACGCATCGAATTCCGGGTCACCTTCCACATCCCACTGTCCGGGCACCTCAACACCGAACACCGTCTGGACCCACTCCCGGAATTCACGGTGAGCCTCTGCCGGATCCGGTTGCGAGGCTTCGTCGTCATCATCGTCCAGGTCGTCGAAGGATTCCGGTGGAGATCCCCAGGCCCAATCGACCAGCTCCGGATATCCCACCGCGATCAGCCTCAAGAAATCGACCGGATTCCCTGCGATCCGCTGAGGTTCCCCGCCCTCGGACGAGAACCAGAAGAACCGTGGGTTGTCGGCCTCGTCGTACCAGATCGCGGCGAAGCCACCAGAGCCGTCCGTCTCCGCGATGGGCAGCAGCCGATCTGCGCCCGGCGCTTCGGGATCCAGGTAGCCACGGGTCGTGAGCGTCGCGGAGAACACCGCCCCCAGTTGCCGGTCACCGGGGTACGCCGTGAGGAAGGGGTCCCCGTGGGCATCTGCGCCTCCCCACCCCTGTGACTCCATATACGACCAAGCCCGTGTCAACGGTTCCGGTAGGTGCCTCCCTGGGCTCAGGCGCGCACGCAGGTGTTGTTCTAGTGCCGACGCGCCCTCCAGCGGTCCCTTCGCCTCCAGCGATCCGCGCACGCGGGTCGATTCCACGTCCTCGACAGGGGCCCACTCCGGGGCGTCCATGAAGTAGGAGGAATCCTCGACGAAACCGCGGGAAGTCACCAAGAACGCCGCCGCATACTCGTTGGAGTTGCGCTGAATGCCGTCCATGAAGACGATGCATCGATCCTCACGGTGCCACACACCGACCTCTTCGACGCCCAGCGCACCAAGGATCAGTTCCAGCAAGGTGCATCTCCCCGCCCGTTTCGGCATGGAGACCGTGTGGGATTCACCCCAGGCGGCGGCCGCGGCATCCGCGACCTCAGTGACGACAGGCTCCGCTCGGTGCATCACTTTGGTGATCAATTCGCCATGATCATCTGCAAGGTCCACGCTGCGAATGAACTCCAGCTCATGCGAATCTGCATCCTCGCTCGACGTCACCTCGATTCCGTCGACGAAGTACTGGATCGGCTCATCGGCGCCCGTGTTCCACGGTTCCTGAAGCATCTGCTCCACGGTCGCGATGATCTTGCCGGTGTCCGCGGTAGCGAAGAGCTTAAACAGGTTCTCGTCGGCCATCGTGTGTCCTCTAGTGGTCGATGCGATTCGGTCACAGTGGATCAGATGCTACCGATCTGAACTCCGTCGCAGAAGGCTGGGGACTTATTTATCCTCAAGCCGCACCAACAACGTTAGGATCTCGCACTAGGACGACCGTCTACACCCGCTGATGATCGTTCGGAAACGGAGAACATCATGAGCGGCCAACCGCACTACCCAGCCCCACAGCAGCCGACACCTCCAGGGTGGAACGGGGCGAGCGCACCCACGCCGCCGAAGCCGAGCCGAAAGGGGCTGTGGATCACGCTCAGCATCGTTGGCGTCGTGGCCGTGGCTGGCCTCGTCATCGGCGTGGTCTTCGCAGTACGCGCGCTCACCGGCGGCCCCACTCCACAGGCTGCCTCAACGGATGACGTCGCTTCGAGCCCGTCGCAGGAATCTCAGGGATCCCCGGGATCTCAGAAAGAGTCCGCGCCGGCCCCGGAGGAAACCACGCTGGCGCCAGCACCGGCGCAGACTCCGGCACCAAGTGCACCTGCCGGCTCCGGACCGAACCTCAGTGGCGCGTTCAAGGAACGCGACCAATTCTTCCAAGATCAGCGGCTCCCGATGGATGGGTCCCCACTGAAAGCGGTCACTCCCAAGCAGAAGGAATTCATCGCACGGATGGATTCGGAGTACACCAAGCTCGGCGCCACCTGGTCCGACCAAGACGAGAGCATCGCGCTCGCGCTGACCTCGGATGCGTGCGAAACCTCGATCCTGAACTCACACAACTTGGACGAGACGTCCGTCCGTACCCACGTCTCGACGAGTCCCCTCATCGGCTCGCTGGTGGGGCAGGCCGCCCCAGAGCAAAAGGGCCAGGCCACGAACGGCTTGGCGAAGACCCTTGTCATCGGGACCGAGTACATGTGCCCCGCCGACCATCCCCAATGGCAGGCAGCCTTCGATTCGGTCAACGGCAACTGGTGAACGCTTGTGCGCCGCGCGGTGTCATTGACGATAAGTCGCCGCCGCGCGGCACGTCAGTGCCCGACGGCGGGTGCCCACCGACCGTCGGGCACGTACGGATCGATCTCGGCGGCGCACGCTGTCGCGTGCCGCGCGGTCGCGGCGTTTCCGATCCACCCCAACCCCGCGCGTCAGCGGATGTGGTCCTCCCCGACCAGCGGAATCGGAGTGGGATTCCTTCCCACCCAGGTAACGGTGAGTTCGCTGAGCCGGTCAAGGTGCCCATAGCCGCCGCGGCCGGTCCTGACTTCCTTGGCGGCCACCCGTGCCTCATCGAGATCCGCGGGCTCGAGAGGCGTGCCCTGCACGAAGTATCGCGGCAACGCGTCGACCATCGCACGATAGTCGTGATTCCAGTTCGCACCGCCATTACGGACCATCTCGTCCCTAATCCTGCCGGAGAAGCGCATGACCTCTCCCTGCACCGTCGCGGCCCGACCCGACGATGGCACCAGCAGTTCGACGAGCGCTGCGTGCTGCTCCTGCCAGGTTCCGTCGGCCAGCGTGATGGGCGAGGTGCCGTCGTGCAGCTCCCGCCGGGCCACGGGAGCGACGCCGAAAAGCCGGTACAACTCGGCGAGCGCGGCGTCGGTCGCATCAAGGTAGTCAGCGTTGAAGTTCCCTCGGTGGAACTCGAAGTTGCGACCTATCCTCTCGACATGCTCGCGCATGGCAGGCGTGACCGTCGCGCCGCGATCGAACAGCAGCCTCGCCACGGCGGCCATATGCTCGATATCGGCGTTCTGCGTTCCGATCAGGCCGAGCAGCAGCAGCGGTCTGCCCCGCCCGTCCAAGATCTCGGGCGATGCTCCGTGCTCAAGCAGCATTTGCGTCGCTTCCGGTCGCTGCCGTCCCACAGCCATCTGCAGCGGCGTCTGCCCCGTTGTGTCCGTGGCCTCGATGTCGGCACCGAGCGAGAGCAGAAGAGGGATCTGCGCTATGTACTTCGACCAGCCGAGGAAAGCACGTCGCGCGAGCGGAGTCGTGCCCCGACTGTCAGGGGTGTCCACCTCAAGTCCCTGCTCCACAAGCCACACGATGAGGGCATCCGGACAGCTTTCGAAACCGATCGCGGTCGCCTTCGAGTAGCCGCCTCGCGCGTCCAGCTCGCACATATCGAACACGGCTTTGAGCTCGTCCAGGGATGTCGAGGTCAGCAACTTGTCAAAGTCCTTCGGAAGCGTCTTCCGTTTCCGCGCCATCGCTTGCCCCTTTCTGAAGTTCTCCGGGCGTCGTCATCCTGCCACAGAAGGATTCGGAGTTAGTGGAAGACCCTGGCTGGATCCCACTCAAGCACGGCGTCGAGAAGATCCTCCTTCGAGCCAGCCATGTCGAGCCGGACAAGACCCACGCCTCAAGAGGCACGAAAACCTGGCGCATAAGACTCACCCGCTCACCCTCGGGTCGCTTCTCCTGAAAAGGTGGGCTGGTCGGCAACCAGAAGTAATCATCGGCATCCGCGTGCGGGACTGCCCAGTGGTCGGCGAGCGCCCTCGCCGGCGTCGTCGTCCCTGATCCGCTCGCGCCCAGGAGGTGAACTCGCGAGCGATTCACGGCAACTCCGACGAGCGCTTACCCGAACGATTTGAGGTTGTCACGCGACTTGGAGCGGCGTGATCGCTGCCACCTGATCAGCCACACGATCCTGGGCGAGTTCCAACTCGTACCGGGTCTGCAGGTTGAGCCAGAATTGCGGCTCGATGCCGAAGTATCGGCCGAGGCGCAGCGCCGTGTCGGCCGTGATCGCGCGCTTCCCATGCACGATCTCATTGATCCTCCGTGGGGGTACCCCGATAGACACGGCGAGCTTATTCTGCGTGATCCCGAACCCTTTGATGAAGTCCTCCATGAGTACCTCGCCCGGGTGGATCGGCGCATAGAGCTTTTCGACCATCGTTGCCTCCTCAGTGGTAATCCGTGATCTCGACGTCTTCCGGCCCCGCATCTGTCCAACGAAAACAGATCCGCCACTGGTCGTTGATCCTGATACTGTGCTGACCCAACCGATCGCGTTTGAGAGCTTCTAGATGGTTTCCCGGAGGGACCCGTAGCGAGTTCAACGTTGGCGCAGCATCCAGTTGATGCAGTTTCCGGTTCGCTGTCTTGTGGATTCGTGGGTCAAACCGCTTCGCCGGTTCGCGACGCCACACGCGCTCGGTGTCGCGGTCTGCGAATGATCTGATCACGCAATCAGCATGGCATATTTAACGTACAGCGTCAATAACGCAATACGTTACACCTGAACTCCATCGAGACCCGGCACAGACCAACCTCTGGATGTGCGCTCGAACATGTTGATCGGTCAGACCTGAGCGATGATTTCCGGTCGGCTCAGTTAGTCCAGCAGGTTGGTGGCGAGCGGCATTTCATCCGCCCGGCGTGACCGCCAACAGCACCCCGGCCCCGCCCGTGAAAGTGATCCCCGCAACGGAGTCACCACGCTCCACCTCGACGAATCCGAGACGCTCGTGGAGCGCAATCGATGCCTGGTTGCGTGCGTTGATGACACTGTAGAGCGGACCACCAATTCCCCTGTCCGAGAGTCCTTGGACGATCGCACCAAGCAACCGTGCCCCGCCGTCCGTGGGCGTTCGGAGCGAACGGTACAGAATCGCTCATGGCGCTACCTCCGGCCCGCATGACACAGCGCGTCGGGGGTCCACTTGGGCCACGTCGGCGACCCGACAAGCCGGCCGTGTTCATACCGGGCGACGTGACGGAAGGGCGATCGCGCACTGCTGTTATCAAAGACTTCCGCAATGTCTGCAATCGTGATCGCTTGGGAAACGTTGTGCCACAGCCGTTCGTAGCGCTGCCGAATCTTCTGCTCCGGTACCGCATGCCCACCGCGCCGTACCCGCTCCTGAACGCGCTGCACCGTGAGCTCGATGGGCACCATGATCACGTGCAAGTGCACAACAAATCCCTCGTCAGCCGCATCGGCGACGAGCTGAACTTTGCTCGGATGCGAGAACACCGTTTCCGAGATGAACGACCTGCGCTGACTCAAGAACTCACGGCGCTGCGTCTCGGCGATTCGGGCGGCCTCATACGCATGCTCGGCCTGCGCATTCGGCCACTTCTCCGCGGCGATCTCGTCGGCGTTGATGAACGGTAGCCCCATCACGGGCATGAGAACGTCCCGAACGTAGCTGGACTTCCCAGCCCCGTTTGGACCGACCAACAGGTGGAGCAGCGGCATCAGACGCGTGCAGGGTGCACGATGAGGTTGCCATCCTCATCCGCTTCGGAATACGACTCCCCCGCGTCGATGAACTCCGCCTCATAGTTCAGACTCTGTCTGAGAGTCGCCGCGCGATCAGCCCATTCCTCGCGAACTACGGCCTGCTCCGATTCACCGATCGAGTCATAGTCCGCGACCCCCGAAAGCACGCGGATGATCGCGCGATGATTCACCTGCGGTGACATCTCCAGCTCGCGGCCAATCCGCGCCCAGTGCGCGATCTGCTGTGGCACCGTCCGCGATGTCACAGCCGTCGCCGCCACCGCAGAGTCGTACACATCGGACGGAAGGCGTGTGGGCTGACTATTCCTCGACATGCGCCCAGCGTAGCACCGTACTACGCATCGGTGATTCCGTCACCGAGGGCACAGAGCTACACGTTGAAGCGGAACTCCACCGCGTTCCGACAGATAGAGCCATCTGGCCCACAAGGACCGTCTCGCTCATCGGTAAACCTCGCGCCAATGCCCGAGGCGGAGCACAAGGACGATCAGCTGCTCGTATTCGACGTCATAGACGCGCGATAGCCACCGGCGCGGATGCGGAGGGCGCGGTGCCTCGGCGAGCTTGCGGAACACCTTCGCTGCCGACGAGGAATAGGTGATCGAGTACGGCATCCGGCGCGATCAGAGGCCGAGCTCGGCCTTGAGCTCCGCATGGGAGACTCGTGGCTCGGTCTCCGCGCGGGCCGCAGTGGTTGCGCGGATGTCGAGCTGATCCTCCAGTGCCTACACCGCTCGATCGGAGAATTCCGGAGACACCACGACGGCACGACGGCCTGCACAGCGTGAGGTGGTCTCAACGGGCTCGCGCGGCGCGGCGGCGATGTAGTCGGTCTGTTGCTTGCAGAACAGAGACAAGGTTACGGAAGGTATAGCTCACGGGTACAACTTGCACAAGATGCACACGACGGCGATCTATCCGCGTGCTCGCGATAACCATGTCCTGGACCTTCAAGCCCGTCGGCAGGTAGTCATCGCTTCCACCAGGCGTCGTGGGTGGCCATCTGACAGCACGTGCGTTGCACTACTCCACGCGCGGCTAGATGTCAGGTCGAGACCCGGAACTCGATCGCGTTTGGGCACGTAGGGCCATCTGGGTCACGAGACGCTTGCGCCCGACGGAACGAGCTCGCCGTCACCGCCCCTCGTCATCGAGCCTCAGCCAGACTCTGCTGACTGGTCCGAGCGCAGCTAAACGTCTCGATGGTCGGCCACGTCCCCGTGCCACTCGTCACGCAGCAGTCTGGACACGCAAACGCCGAGTTCACCCTGTCCCGCTACGGTTGGGCCGTCTACGAAGTTCTGCCGGACCGAGGGCTCGAGCCCTGACCGAACCGACACACTGACCAGAATCGACAGTGAGAGCCCGTGATCGCTCCTTCCGAACTCCAGCATCAGCCGCATAAAGTTGAAGGGAAGTAAAGGAACACGAATCACGAGCGGAGAACAGCGATGACGAGCTGCGCGGCTGAAGGCTGTAAGAACGTCGGAGCATTCAGGACGCGAACTCGCCCGACCTGGTGCGTTGAACACCTGCACGTCCTGTACGAGGAAGGCGGACTTATCCTTCTCGACAGCTTCTCCAAGCCGGCCGACTACCTCTTTACTCGCTGCATACGCTGCGGCTTCGAGGGCCATTACAGGTTCGAGTACGTTCTCGACCGCCGCAAGCACTCGGAACCAGTCTGCCGGGCCTGCTACTGGACCACCTGGGCGAAGGGGGCTCGTGAGTACTCTGGGGATCGTCCCGTCGACCTCCACCACGTCCAGCAGAAGGCGGAAGCCAACGGATTCACTTATCTCGGTCCCCTGACGAACCCCAGCCTCGAAGAAGACCCTCATGGAACCCGCTGCAACCGGTGCGGACGTGTCGAGGCCCAACGACCAGGCGACCTCGGGTGGGGCTGCACCTGCAGCCGAAACACGAAGACGGCGACCGCAGGAACCAAGAAGTCAGCCGGAACGAATCTCCTGAAGAACTCCGACAACAAGTACGTGGACTGGTGGGACCACGACCGAAACCCTCCAGAGCTGTGGGAAACCGCGAAACTCAAGGGACGAAAGGAAGCTTGGTGGTGCTGCCCTGAAGGCCACTCTTTCGAACAGCGAATCCTGGATGTGACCGGCGGATACTCATCACCCTGTCCCGAGTGCCGTGAAATCGCAGCGAAGGAATGGGAAGCGAAACGGGCTGCCTACGCGGGTCTGACCATCGCAGATGTCCCGGAACTGCTGGAGGCCTGGGAAGAGGACATTCCGCCCGAGACAGTCCAGGTCGATGCATTCACAGGCGATTCCGGCTACCGGTTCCGATGCCCCGCCAATGGTCACCGAAACACCCGACAGCCGCTGAGCTGGCTCTTCGGGGGTTGCTCAGCATGCAAGGCAGCAGAAACGCGAAGGAGGCGTGCCGAGAAAGCCGCTGACAACCCTACGGCCACGCGTCTGACACCAGAGATCGCCAGCCAGTGGCACCCAACCAAGAACGGAAAGCTCAAACTGGCGACTATTTCACCCGACTCACGTCGGGCCGTATGGTGGCGAGACCCCGTATGCGGCCACGAATTTCAGGCAACGCCCCGAGAGCGAGACAAGTACCAGCGCCTCCGCTGCCCCGAGTGCCATACGATCCTCGACTCGCTGGCCTTCCACTACCCCGACATCGCAGATGAGTGGTCCCCCGTGAACTCAGTTTCACCATGGCACATTCGGCCGAACACAAGCCAGCTCGTCGAGCCACCCCTGTGGATATGCCGACACGACCCTGCCCACATGTGGCGGGCCGTGCCGGCTGCTCGGGTCAATGGCTCCCAATGCCCTGAGTGCCAGATCACCGGAAAGTCAATGATTGAACGCCTGTACCTCGATGCTGCTCGTCAGCACTGGGGAGAAGTCCAGTCGGGACCGCGCATCCACTCGCCCGCGTTCAGCAACCACTCCTCATGGTCAGTAGACATTCACGTCTCGCTACCCGATGGGAGATCCCTGGTAATCGAGTACGACGGCTGCTACTGGCACAAGGACAAGGAGGACGTCGACCGCATCAAGAGCATGGACCTACTCCGCGATGGACACACTGTCGTCAGGCTCCGAGAAGCGCCCTTACTCTCTTTGGAAATTGAAGACCCGAACTACCACGAACTGCTTGTCTACTCAGGCGCCCAGGATCCAGGCAAGGACATCCAGGCAATTGGCAAGCTGGTGGCAGATTGACCTCTCCGGTGTGAACGGACTGATCCGCAGCGTGGAAACCGCCTCCGACTTGGGGTTTACACGTTGAAGCGGAACTCCACCACGTTCCGTAGCCGAATAACCTTTGACGCAGATTGGCTCCATGAGTGCTGAGCCTCGGCGGGCCGCTGTCTACCTGCGGATCTCTCAGGATCGCGAGAACCGTCGCCTGGGTGTGGACCGCCACAGGGAGGACGCCAAGGCGCTCGTCAAGCCTAGAGGATGGACTCCAGCAGTCGTCTACGAGGACAACGACATCTCCGGCAGTGGAGTTCTCCGAGGGCGCCATCGCCCCGCCCTGCTGGGCGAGGACCTGACCGTGGGGCCCTACACGACCGCGGCGGGCACGCGCCTGCCGGCGGCGCGGTGGGCAATCGCGGCGGCGCCGGCCGGTGCCAGCGGCGGCCCGAACGGCCCAGACGGCTTCCGGGTCACCGGGAGGCGCCCGCCCCCGCCACCACGAGGTCGATGAGCCGGCGGAGCACCACATCGACGTCCTCGCCGTCGGTCCGTCTCTGCCGGGAGCGGTTGAGCTCGGCCAGCACCCCGGCGACGATGAGGCGGGCACCGGCCTCCGCAGCCGTACCGGGCTCCTCGCCGGCAGTGCCTGTCGCACCGTCCCGCGCCGCTCCGATCGCACCGGAAGCGTATGGCCGGCCGTCCTGCAGGCGCGCGGCGATCTGTTCTTCAAGGCGATCGACATGGTCGAGGACCCGCAGACGATGCGGCATGTCCGCACCGAAGAGGATCTCGCGGGCGACCCACGTCGCAAGCTCGGACCAGCGCCGCATCGCGGTGACGAGTGGCGAGATCAGCTCCGCGATCCGGTCCGCGCTCTCCCCGCTCGCCGTCGCGGTGCCGGGCGCGGCGGGCGGGGCGAACGCAGAGAGCGAAGTGGTGGTCGTCGCACGCTCGTGGGCTCCCCAGAGCGCATCGACGACCATCATGAGCAGTTCGACCTTCGTCGCCGCGTACCGGAAGACAGTGCCCTCGGCCACATCCGCCGCGCGCGCGACCTCGCTCATCGAGGTCCGCTCGAAACCGCGCTCTTCGAACAGCGCGCGCGCCGCGGCGAGGATGCGGGCGCGCTTCTCCGCCTTCGCCCGCTCGCGCCTGCCCAGCGTCGCCGACGGCGCCAGTTCCATGTCATCCCGAGTTTCCATGCGGCCATTGTAGTCGACTCAATTCTGAGTACACTCAATATCGAGGCCGGGTGATCGGCATCCGGCACGCGTCGGGAAGGATGGATCATGCAGCACACGGCAGGTAACTACGAGGCGTTCGCGCGTCCCCGCCCCGCACAGCACGCGCAGGAGACGAAGGCCTACATCGTCGGCAGCGGGCTGGCCGGACTCGCGGCGGCCGTCTTTCTCATCCGCGACGCCGGGGTCCCCGGTGCCAACGTTACGATCCTCGAGAAGGACGACATCGCCGGTGGTGCGCTCGACGGCCTCGACGTTCCGGAGAAGGGCTTCGTCATCCGCGGCGGCCGGGAGCTGGAGAACCACATGGAGTGCCTGTGGGACATGATGCGCTCCATCCCCTCCCTCGAGCTCGAGGGCACCTCCGTGCTCGACGAGTTCTACTGGCTCAACAAGGATGATCCCAACTACTCGCTGCGTCGGGCCACCGTGCGCCAGGGCGAGGATGCGGGCCACGAGGGCCGCTTCGACCTGCCGAAGCGGGCCCAGAAGGATCTGCTCAGGATCTTCCTCGCCGAGCGTGCGGAGATGGAGGGCAAGCGCATCGACGAGGTGATGGGCCGTGAGTTCCTCGACTCGCCGTTCTGGATGTACTGGCGGACGATGTTCGCCTTCGAGGAATGGCACTCCGCGCTCGAGTTCAAGCTCTATCTCCACAGGTTCGTCCACCACATCGGCGGACTGCCCGATTTCTCGGCGCTGAAGTTCACGAAGTACAACCAGTACGAGTCCTTCGTCCTGCCGCTCATGCACTACCTCACCGAGCACGGCGTCGTCTTCCGCTCCGGCACCGAGGTCCTCGATGTGGACTTCGCCCACCGCAATGACGAGGTCCGCGCCACCGCGATCCACTGCCGCCGCGACGGCACCGAGGAGACCATCGAGCTCGGTGAGCACGACCTCGCGCTGATGACGATCGGCTCGCTGGTGGACAACTCCGATGAGGGCGACCACCACACGGCCGCCGTGCTCAACGAGGCCCCGGCCCCGGCCTGGGACCTGTGGAAGCGCATCGCGAAGAAGGACCCGTCGTTCGGGCGCCCGGAGGTCTTCTGCTCCTCGATCGAGGAGACGAAGTGGGAGTCGGCCACCGTCACCACGCTCGATCAGCGCATCCCGGCCTACATCGAGCGCATCGCCCAGCGCGATCCGTTCAGCGGCCGCGTGGTCACCGGCGGCATCGTCACCGCCGAGGACTCCTCCTGGCTGCTGAGCTGGACGGTCAACCGCCAGCCGCACTTCAAGAAGCAGCCGAAGGATCAGATCGTCGTCTGGGTCTACGGCCTGTTCGTCGACGTCGACGGCGACTACGTGAAGAAGCCCCTGGCGCAGTGCACCGGCGAGGAGATCACCCAGGAGTGGCTCTACCACCTGGGCGTACCCGTCGAGGAGATCCCCGAGCTCGCGGCGACCGGCGCCCGGTGCGTGCCGGTCATGATGCCCTACGTGACGAGCTTCTTCATGCCCCGCCGCGCGGGTGACCGGCCGCAGGTCGTGCCGGAGGGGGCGGCGAACTTCGCGTTCCTCGGGCAGTTCGCGGAGACCGGACGCGACACGATCTTCACGACCGAGTACTCGGTGCGCACGGGCATGGAGGCCGTCTACGAACTCCTCGACGTGGAGCGCGGCGTGCCGGAGACCTGGGGCTCCACGTACGATGTGCGCGACCTGCTCGAGGCCTCGGCGCGCATGCGCGACGGCAAGAAGGTGGAGATGCCAGGCCCGGCCGCGCTGCGCGGCTACCTGCGCGGCAGGCTCGAGCACGGGGAGATCGGCCAGCTCCTCGAGGGGCACGGCCTCATCTGAGCCCCGCCGACCGCGGGTGAGCCTCGGGCCCGGTCCCGAGGCGCGCCTAGGCTGGTCCCATGTCGCCCACCGCTCCCCTCGGCTCCGAATCCCGCCTGCCCGCCGCCTGGCGGCCCTGGCGCCGGCCCTCGCCGCTGCCCGGCGATGCCGAGTCCGCGGGCCTGGTGCGCCTGCTCATCGTGGGCGTCAACCCGAGCCCGTGGACGACCGCGGTCAACGCCCCCTTCGCGCGCCCGGGCAACCGCTTCTGGCCCTCGCTCGCCGCCGCCGACATCCTCCCCCGCACCGTCGATGCCTCGCGGGGCTGAGCCCGGACGACGAGCGCCTGCTGGCCGAGCGCGGGATCGGGATCGCCAACCTCGTGGGACCGACCACGGCGCGCACCGCCCAGCTGACCCGCGCGGAGCTGCGCGCGGGCGGGCGGTGCCTGATCCGGCGGGCCGCGGTGGTGGGCATAACCGCATTCCGTCAGGCCTTCGACCGTCCGGTGCGGTGCTCGGGGCGCCGTGGGTGCCCGGGTGGCCGGACGGGGTGGCCCTGTGGGCGCTGCCCAACCCCAGCGGGCTCAACGCCCATGAGACCCCCGCGACGCTGGCGCAGAAGTGCCGGGAGGTGTGAACTGCCACCGGCGCCCCGCCCGCCTCCCTGCGGGGCTGAGCCGCCGCGCTCAGGCCGACGGAGCCTCGGGCTCGGGGGCCTGCTCGGCGCGCGCCGCCGTGCCGAGCGCCCGGCCCAGGCCCTGCGGATCCGCGCAGCCGGCCAGCCTGCGGTCGAGCGGATCGGGCCACCAGCGCTCGAGCCCACGGTTCCGCTTCGGATCACCCCCGAGCTTCGAGGTCTCATGCAGCCTGCTGTAGACGTCGGCGGTGATGTAGGTCGGGTAGCGAGGATCGAGCGCGGCCAGCTTCGCCGCATTGTTTGCCGCGTTCCCAACCCACACCAAGTCATTGCTGCCTCGGATGCCTGTTCGGGCGACGAAAAGCTTCGAGGTATCGATGCCAACCCTCTGCTTGAGCACGAAGGTGCTCTTCGGATACTGCTCGGCGGTCTTCGCTGCCACGATTTTCTTCGATGCCCAGTTGATCTGCAAGCCACACTTCGCAGCGTCGGTATTCTTCGAGTCTCCGATGAACACACCTATGACACGGTCACCGTCATAGGCCGTGACGATACCGTTCCGCGCTCGAATGATCTTCGCTGCACAATAGAGATAACTCTTGTAGAACCCCCGCAGCGAACCAGTCCTTGTGACCCTTGACCAGCTTCGTCGACGACGCAAGATCAGCGTAGAGGACGGTTGCGTCGAGCTCGACAGCAAAGTTCTTTAGCGGGAGGTCATCGGCGTCGGGCACTTTCTGGCCTGCGCGACGCTCCCACTGCTCGTCGAGGGATTTCTGGACGTACGCATCCAGTCCATCTTTCAGACTCATGTCGAGGCTCCTCCCCCATGCTCACTCTAGCCGTTCGCTTGGTCTCTGGGCGACGTCAAAGGGACGCAAAAGAAGGGGTATGTTGGCGACCCACATGGGCGCTAGAGGTTAAAGCGCAAAACAAAATTCCACCGATTTACTGCACGGAGCAACCTCTGACGCCCAGAGGGCTGGCGGCAAGCTCCGTCAGCGGGAAGGATCAGAGCGGCGCGCGGGCTGAGTCCCTTAGTGTGGTGGCAATTCCCCGGTGATCCGGACCGGCCCCTCC
>JBQDZM010000002.1:0-156029 GCA_052108535.1 Galactobacter sp.
CCTCCTGCAGGAGCACGGGGCCGTGATTATCGATGCCGACCGCATCGTCCGGGAATTGCAGGAACCGGGGCAGCCCGGCCTCATCGGCATCGTCGAGGCCTTTGGGCAGGACATGCTGACCGAGGACGGTCGGCTTGACCGCCCCAAACTCGGTGCCCTGATCTTCAGCGACGACTCTGCTCGTGAACGCCTCAACGCGATCGTCCACCCGTTGGTTCGAGCGGAGGCGGCACGGCTGCAAACACACGCGGGGGAGTCACTGGTGATCGAGGACATCCCGCTGCTCGTGGAGACCGGGCAGGCGGACGCCTTCGAGCGGGTCATCGTGGTGCAGGCGCCCTATGCCGAACGAGTCAGACGCATGGTCGCTGACCGTGGCATGACGGCCCACGACGCGGAGGCGAGGATCGCTGCTCAGGCCAGCGACGATGAGCGCGCCGCGGTGGCGACGGATCTGATCGTGAACGACGCCGACCGCGCGGCCTTGGCCGCGCAGGTGGACGCACTCTGGGCGTCACTGACCGACTGAGGGCGCCACCAGACGTCGAACATGTGTACGCCTGCAGCGCACACCCTCCACACCGTCACCGGGCCGCCGTAGGCTTGGAACATGTCCCTGGCACAGAAGATCGAACGCGTCGTTGCCCCGTTCGAGGTCGTATCGGAATTTCAGCCCGCGGGTGACCAGCCCAAGGCCATCGCCGAACTCGCAGAGCGTATTCAGGGCGGCGAGAAGGATGTGGTGCTCATGGGCGCTACGGGCACCGGCAAGTCCGCCACGGCCGCCTGGCTGATCGAGAAGGTGCAACGCCCCACGTTGGTGCTGGTGCAGAACAAGACCCTGGCAGCGCAGCTGGCCACGGAGCTGCGTTCGCTGCTGCCCAACAACGCGGTCGAATACTTCGTCTCCTACTACGACTACTACCAGCCGGAGGCCTACGTACCCCAGACGGACACTTTCATCGAGAAGGACTCGTCCGTTAACGAGGAGGTGGAGCGGCTGCGTCACTCCGCCACCAACGCGCTGCTGACCCGGCGCGACGTCGTGGTGGTCGCGACCGTGTCCTGCATCTACGGCCTCGGTACTCCGGAGGAGTACATCGCCCAGATGGTCACGATGAAGGTCGGCGACGAGATTGATCGCGACGAGCTCCTGCGGCGGTTCGTGAACATGCAGTACGCCCGCAATGACGTGGACTTCCACCGCGGGACCTTCCGCGTCCGTGGAGACACGGTGGAGATTATCCCGATGTATGAGGAACTGGCGGTCCGTGTCGAGTTCTTCGGCGACGAGATTGAATCCATCCAGACGCTCAACCCGCTCACCGGAGACGTGGTGCGGGAAGAGAACGAGATGTACATCTTCCCGGCCTCCCACTACGTGGCCGGACACGACCGCATGCAGCACGCCATCGCGACTATCGAGGACGAACTGCGTGACCGGCTCGCGGAACTCGAGGACCAGCACAAGCTCGTCGAGGCGCAGCGTCTGCGGATGCGCACCACCTATGACCTCGAGATGATGGCCCAGATGGGCTTCACCAATGGCATCGAGAATTACTCGAGGCACATCGATGACCGCGGCCCCGGGACGGCACCGCACTGTCTGCTGGATTACTTCCCAGATGATTTCATGCTGGTCATCGATGAGTCCCACGTGACGGTGCCGCAGATTGGCGGCATGTACGAGGGCGATATGTCTCGTAAACGCACTTTGGTGGAGCACGGCTTCCGCCTGCCGTCTGCCATGGACAACCGGCCGTTGAAGTGGGATGAATTCCTGGAACGCATCGGTCAGACCGTCTATATGTCCGCCACCCCGGGGGACTACGAACTGTCCAAGGCCGACGGCGTGGTGGAGCAGATCATTCGCCCCACTGGGCTCGTGGACCCCAAGATCGTGGTCAAGAAGACCAAGGGGCAGATCGACGACCTCCTGGACGAGATCCGCGACCGTGTGGATCGCAACGAGCGCGTCCTGGTCACCACGCTGACCAAGCGCATGGCGGAGGACCTGACCGGTTACCTGCAGGAAAACGGCGTGAAGGTCGAATACCTGCACTCCGACGTGGACACGTTGCGACGGGTGGAACTCCTGTCGCAGCTGCGGCTCGGAACCTTCGACGTTCTGGTGGGCATCAACCTGCTGCGTGAGGGCCTTGACCTTCCAGAGGTGTCCTTGGTGTCCATCCTGGATGCCGACAAGGAGGGCTTCCTGCGCTCCACCACCTCGCTCATCCAGACCATCGGCCGCGCAGCCCGAAACGTCTCCGGTGAGGTCCACATGTACGCGGACAAGATCACCGATTCCATGCGCCGCGCCATCGAGGAAACCAACCGCCGTCGGGAGATCCAGGAGGCGTACAACACCGAGCATGGGCTGGAGCCGCAGCCCCTGCGCAAGAAGATCGGTGACATCACCGATCAGTTGGCCCGTGAGGACGCGGATACCGCGGAGCTGCTGTCGCAGTTCGATTACGGCAAGGGGCACCGCGGATTTAATGCCATGCTCGACGACGACGGTTCGGCAGGTGCCTCCGGCACCTCCGCGCCGGATGGGGTTTTGGGCGGCGCCGCCAGGTTCGGTGGTGTGGACGGTGTGGCCACGGCACCACAACAGGATCTCGCAGCCCTGATCGCACAGCTGACCGAGCAGATGCACAAGGCTGCCGAGGACCTGCAATTCGAGTTGGCCGCGCGCCTGCGTGACGAGCTCAGTGACCTGAAGAAGGAACTCCGCACGCTGAAGATCGTCGAATAGGCCTGCCTCTTTTGTCCAGGCGACTTCGCCATAGGGGCGATGTCGCCTGGACAAACGCCTCAGTGGCACTAGAGGGGAGAAGCTTCGGTTTTCAGACCACGGCATCTCTCCTGCGCCACATATCGATGAGGAACCCGACATACGGTGTCGTATCTCCGGTACGGAACATCTGTGCGAGGCTGCGCTGGTACTCCTGTGATCGCGCCGCCGGGATTGCTACAGCGTCGTAGCCGTGGCTCATCAGTTCTGCGTCCATCAGGTATCGACCGGTACGTTTATTTCCGTCGTGATACGGCTGCAGGTAGGCAACCATGGCCGCCATGGTTGCCGCCCGCAGTACAGGGTGTTTCATCCTTTTCACTCTGGCCAGCGCAACGGCTTCGTCTTCTTGTAGTTCGATTTTATTTAATCCCACGAATGTTTCACCCATGACGTTGACAGTGGCGCCGCGGCCGTCTGGGTTGACGGATGAGTTTGTGCGCCGGACGCCGGCGTCGATCGCCTCATGCTCGGCCAGTACCGCGTCGACCTGGTCGGCGCGATCCCAGCCCAGCACGAAGTCGCCATCGTCGACCCATTCGCAGATCAGCTGACTTGCTGCGCCAAGGTCCTGGACCTGCTGGACGTCTTCGATGGGTTTCCCCGCGGGAGTGATTCCGTCCAATAGCGTTTGAACCTCGGGAAGCGTGAAACTGTTCCCTTCCAGATAGGCAGAGGAGAAGGCAAACTCGGGTCTCGCAGCCGCGTACCTGGACGTTGCACGAGCAAGGCTCCCCGGCGAAGCGGTCCCAGCCACGTCGAAATCGTCCTCGGACGGGAAGCGGAGAGCATCGGCTCGCACCGCATGAAGCCTCGTGGCTGGCTCTGACGTGTTGGCGAGGGCCGGCTCCGGGCGAGCGCCATATTTCGATCCCCAGCCAGACTCCCGCTTCACACCGTCGCTATTCCCCATCAGATCCCCTCCGGGATGTCGATGCGTTCTTGTCTGAGCATGTAGCTGGCCCAGTGATGTTTGTCGCGTCTCGAAGCCCAGAACTCCGGTGAGTATTCGAAGGGAAGAAGGATCTCCGAGAAACCGTGCGAAATCAACTGGATCGTCATGTCGGTCTTGACGGAGAACGGGTTGGAGTCCGACTCGATCGAGGACGCTGCAGCTTCCACGATGTCTGCCTCGGTTCGGAAGGTCTCTGCCATGGCGACGTGGCTGAGTTCGCGATGGAGTCGCCGATGTTCCTCGAGGATGCTGCATGCATCGTTGAATTGCCAGACTGGCATCTGTTTGGGAGTCATCCCGTCGATGAACGTCTGGGCCTCAGCCGGAGTGAAACCAATCTGAGTGAGATCGCGCTGGAGCGACTCCTCCCAGTAGCGAAACCGCGATAGACGCGCAGAGGCCTCTACTCGGCGGGCCGATACTTCCAATCCGGGCAGGTCGATCCCGCGCCAGGCCGCGATCTGTTCTGCATCCCAATAATTGGCGCCGCCACGAGTCGTCGTCGGACGGGGCGCCTGCGATCGCGCCACATAGGCGCGAAAAGTGGACGGTGCCACACCGATCGCGGCAGCCGTCTCCTTTGCCGTCATGAGTTTGGCCATGCAGCGCAGTGTACAGCGAACCTGCTGTAGTGGCTGGACGACCAAAAGAGGAGAGCGGACTGTCTGCAGCTGGTGAAGGCATTCAACCCTGAACGAACAGCAACAGGATCCAAGAAGTTCCAGCACTAGACACCGCCGAGGCCCGCTGCAGGGCGGCACCAACCGGGGCGAATCCTGACGGCCTGATCGAATCGACCTTGGAGAGGTACTTCTTCTTGTCGATCTTTTCGACCAGGTCGTGGACGGTAAAGCGGGCGACGCCTCAGTCGATCTTTGCCTCGATCACCGTGGTGGTGGGCGGCTCGGCCGCGGCATCGAACACTTTGTCCACGGAGGTGTGGCGCCTTGCCGCTGAGCACCACGACAACGTCGCCGACGTCCCGGTGACACACCGACCGGTGAGGCGTCCGGTAGACTTCGGGGCAACGTACGGGAGTACCCTTCAACGCCTCATTCGTCAGCACGCTTGGACATCGCCGTCCGGCCGGGTGAGGCGGCCTGAAAGTTAGGTGGGAAGACGTACGGCTCCTTGCCGTATCCACTCCTCCCGAAAGGCGCGAGACTTGTTCGCCACCGTCTCCATCGCGGTCCTGGTCGTCGTGATCATCCTGGACCTGCTCTACGTCACCCTTCGACCCCACACGCCGTCGATGAAAGAATCGGCCATCTGGGTCTCCGCTTACACCGGCCTGGCCGTTATCTTCTTCGGCCTGCTGTGGTGGTTGGAAGGTAGCGGCCCCGCCACCGAGTTCCTCACCGGCTGGCTCACCGAGTACTCGCTGTCGATCGACAACCTCTTCGTGTTCATCGTGATCCTGTCCGGATTCGCGGTGCCACGGGAACTGCAGCAACGGATCCTGCTCGTAGGCATCATCATCGCCCTGGTGCTCCGCGGCGTGTTCATCCTGATCGGCGCCGGCGTCATCGCACGCTTCTCCTGGGTCTTCTACCTCTTCGGGGCCTTCCTCCTCTACACCGCGATCCATCAGTTCCGCTCCGCCTTGAAGGAGCGCCGACATGCCACCGCAGGTCACGGCGCCGAGGAACCCCAGAAGGAGGGTCTGGCCCAGAAGTTGTCCAGGAAGCTGGACGTGGTCCAGATCTACGACGGCATGCGGACCCGGATCACGGTGGACGGAGTCAAACGATTCACTCCGGTGTTGGCCGTCATCCTGGCCCTCGGTCTCACCGACCTCATGTTCGCGGTGGACTCGATCCCGGCCATCTTCGGTATCACCCAGGATCCCTTCATCGTCCTGACGGCCAACCTCTTTGCGCTGATGGGCCTGCGGCAGCTCTACTTCCTGCTGGGTGGATTGCTGGACCGGCTCATCCACCTGAGTTACGGCATCGCCATCGTCCTGGGTTTCATCGGCGTGAAGCTGGTTCTGCACGCGCTGAGCCACAACGAACTTGGCTTCATCAACGGCGGACACCACGTTCCGGTCCCCGAGATCAGCACCATGTTGTCCCTGGTGATCATCGTCGGTGTGATCGGACTCAGCGTCCTCACCTCCCTCCTTTCACCACAGGGGAAGAAGATGGCTGCCCTGCGTGCCCAGGGGCAACGTCCACGGGAGGATCAGGGAGCCGACGCCTAGACTGTGCAGCGTGAAACTCGGACCGGTGCGTGCCAGGTGGCTGTCCTCGATCGCGTTCGTGTGCCTGGCCGGCCTGGTGGCGTGCTCCTCACCCGGACACTTATCCGAGCCGGAAGCGGGTCACCCTTCCGCGGGCGGTGACGACATTCCGGGTGACGCTCTTCCGAGCGACGTCACCTTCGACTACCAGCTGGGCGGCGCCTACCCTCCGCCGCGCGGGGCCGACGTCGTGGTGCGGGACCGAACCGAGGAACCACTGCGAACGGGCTACTCCATCTGCTACGTGAACGCGTTCCAGACCCAACCCGGGGACGCGGAGACCCCGGACCAGAAGCTTTGGGAGGCGGACCTCCTGTTGACCAAGGGCGGCGAACCCGTCGCGGACCCGGAGTGGCCAGACGAGTTCTTACTGGACACTTCGACCGAGCGGCAGCGAGAACGTATCGCGGAGATCGTGTCCGGCTGGATTCACGGTTGCTCAGCCGACGGCTTCCAGGCCGTGGAATTCGACAACTTGGACTCCTATACCCGCTCAGGCGGCGCGCTGACGCTGGAGGACAACACGGCCCTGGCCAGCATCCTCACCGAGGTTGCGCACCGCGACGGCCTGGCGGTAGCTCAGAAGAACCTCGCAGAACACGCCTCGACGCTCAAAGACGCTGCCGGATTCGACCTGGCCGTCGCGGAGGAATGCGGAGCCAATGAGGAGTGCGGCGAGTACACGGCTGCCTACGGAGACCAGGTTCTCGACATCGAGTACACCGACAACCTGCCCAGCGCGTTTGAGGACCTGTGCGGCCAGGAAGGCGCACCGAAGTCCATGATCCTGCGGGACCGAGACCTGGTCACGCCGGAGGACGACGGCTACGTGTATCGCACGTGTCCGTGATCCCTGGCGAGAAGAGGGCGCGGGATCAGCCTCCGGTGACTCCGGTCCTGGCGAGGAGTTCACCGAGGATGGTGTCAGGGTCGTCTCGGATGCCATCGTGATGGAAGTCCGCACTCTCCCACACCTGGATGCCTGCCACGTGGGAGGCCGTGGTCAGGGATAGCTCCCGGTCCACGTAGATGTCCGGCGTGTACACGGCAGCGGCCACGGGGACGTCGTTGTTCGCCAACCGTTCGCGGTCGTAGAGGGGGCCCCACTGGGTGGTGGAGTGCAGCGCGTGGGCCAATTCCCGAACCGGCCGCAGGGCGGGGACCTGGTCGAAGTCCTCGGGGACGGCGTGCTCACCGAGTAACCACGGCCGCTCGGCGTCCGGGAGATATTCCGGGAAGTGCTGCTGCCTCACCCGGTGCGCCGCCCAGTTTGTGGCGAGCCCTTCCGAGTAGATGGACTCCTGCAGCAACCAGTACAGGGGCGAGGCCAGGTGGTCAAACTGGTCAGCTAAGGTAGACAGGAAGGACGCAGAAAGCCGCCGTTCCCCGGCGATCGTCACGACGGCCTCCTCGAGCGCGTGGTGAAGGCCCTGGACCCGGGTGTTGCCTCCCAGCATCATGCCGAGGTGCGCCACCGTGGTCTCCGTGACCTCGCCGCCGTCGGCCAGCCGTTCCGGTGTGCCCGCTGCCCGGCGCGAACGCACCACGTCATACACCTCCGCGAGGCGTTCCTCGTCCTCGGGGTGCCACGCAAGGAATTCGTCCTCCCGCTCCCCGATGCGCTGGTAGGTGGCCCGGTACACGTCGGTGGCGTCTCCGCTCAAGGAACCCAGACCGGCCGTAATGAGACTGCGGTCGAGATGATCTGGCGCGAAGGAAAGATAGGACAGGGTGATGAACCCGCCGTAGGACTGGCCCAAGGTGGACCAGGACGTGATGCCGAGTCCCTGCCTGACCGCCTCGGCATCCGCGACGATGTCGGGGGCGCGGAAGTGGGAAAGGTACTCGAGTTGAGTCTCGACGCTACCCACGGCGGCGATCGAACGAGCATCGATGGGGGAGGAGAGCCCCGTACCGCGCTGGTCAAGCAAGACGACCTGGAAGTGCGGAAGGAGCGTCGCCAGCCAACCGGAGGCGCCGCCGTCGGGCCTGAGCGCCGCCATACCGGGACCGCCCTGGAGGTAGACGAGCCACGGTCGACGCTCGGCGCCGGGCTCGTTGGCCCGGGCGGTGCGCGCGAACACGCGCAGCGACCCGCGCGACGGATCGCCGTGGACCAAGGGCACCTCGAAGTGGTGCCCGGACGTGACGACGCCCCGCCAGGCCCGGGGCGTCGAGGTGGACAGGGGCGTGGCGGGGCGTGCGAACGTCATCGTGGTGTGAAGTCTCCTCAGCGGGCCACGGTCAGGACGAGTTCGCCCTCGTCGCCGGCCAGGGCCACCTTGTTGCCCTCAACAGTGACAGCGACGTCGCCGCTCAGGGCCTTGTCGAGGCCTGTTGCGACCGCCGCGGCATCGGTGTCAGCGCACTTGTCCAGGTTGGCGCTGCCGGCCTCATCGAAGGTGTAGCTGCCTGACTCGGAAGCGGTCACGGTGTAGGTGGTGCCAGCGCACAGGCCCACGGTGGTCACGAGTGCCCCCTCGTCGCCGGCAGCGTCGCCGGAGACGGTGACGCCGGAGAAGGCGCCGGGATCCACGCTGGCGCCGCTGACGGTGAGAGCGGACACCTCGTAGGTGGCGTCCTCTGCCTTCAGGAAGGCGGCCGCATTACTCGGGGCAGCCTGAGTGGCGGTGGGTTCTGCGGACTCGGAGACGTCGGAAGCCTTGGTGGGCTCATCCGTCGCGGCCTCGGACTCCTCAGCGTGCTCCTCTGCGGCGGCGGAGGCATGTGCGGTGTCTGAAGACTTGGGGGTCGGGGAGTCCATGGTGGTGATGTGCTTGGGTGCACATGCGGACAATCCCAGAGCCAGAACGGTCAACGGGGCGGCGATGAAGGCCGCGGTGCGGACGCGGCGAGCAGTGGAGAAGTTCGACATGCACTCAAGTCTAATGCCGACGCTGCCCCACCTCGCTCAGCCGTCCAACCTCCCCATCCCGGTCACCCGCACCACGGCCTCGCCGGCCTCGTCCGATGCGTCGAGATCCACCACCGCATCGAACCCCCAGTCGTGGTCGCCTGCTGGGTCAGCGAAGGTCTGGCGGCAAGTCCACACCCGGTGTCCCTCAGCGTTCTTACCCGGGGTGACCTTCAGTAGGGCGGGGGAGCGGCCGGCCGGGCCGTCATCCAGGTCCTCATGTTCGGCGAAGTAATCGTCAAGCAGGTCTGCCCAATCGTCTGCCGAGAAGCCGTCGTCGGGATCGAGCGCGGCTAGGCCACGGTCATCCTCGCGACCGAAGAGCTGCACCCGGCGGAAGAGCTGGTTGCGCACCAGCACCCGGAATGCCCGCTCGTTGTCGGTCAGTCGGGCCGGCTGTTTGGCCAGTTCCTCGTCCGCCTGGGCAGGCGTCTTTCCGGCGGCCAACGCCTCCCATTCGTCCAACAGGGAGGAGTCGGTCTGCTCGATGATCTCGCCCAGCCAGGCCACGAGATCCTGGAGACCCTCTGTGCGCTCGTCCTGCGGAACGGTCTGCCGCAGGGCCTTGTACGCATCGGTGAGGTAGCGCAGCAGCACGCCCTCGGAACGAGCCAGCTGGTACTGGCGGATGTAGTCGCCGAAGTCGCACGCGCGCTCGAACATGTCTCGCACCACGGACTTCGGTTTGAGTTCCTGATCAGCCAACCAACCCGCACCTTCGCGGTACTGCTCAAAGGCGGGCTGCAACCGGTTCTCCAGCGGGCGCGGCTCGTGGACGTCGTCCAGCCGGGCCATTCGCTCGTTGTAGTCCACGCCGTCGGCCTTCATGGCGCCGATGGCCTCACCCTTGGCGAAGCGCACCTGGGCCCCGATCACCTGGTGAGGAGATTCGAGGGTGGACTCGATGACGGTGAGGACGTCCAGCGCGTAGGCGGGATCCTCGGGGTCGAAGAGCTCGAGTGCCGCCACCGCGAACCCGGAGAGCGGCTGGTTCAACGCGAAGTTCTCCTGCAGCGTCACCGTCAGCGCAAGCACATTGCCCCAACGGTCGGGCTGGGTTCGCTCCACGACTCCGGTGGCCAGCAGCTCACGCAGGATCCCCAGCGCCCGCAGAAGATGTCCTCGCCGTCGCACGGGCGGCTCGTGGTTGTCCGTCAGCAACGTCGAGGCGGCCTGGAACGAATCGCCGTCGCGGGCCAACAAGTTCAGCAACATGGAGTGCGTGACCTTGAAGGAGCTGGTCAGAGGTTCCGGGTCCGCATGAACCAGCCGCTCGAAGGTCTTCTCCGACCACGACACGAATCCTTGAGGCGCGCTCTTCTTCTTGACCTGGCGAAGCTTCTTTTGGTCCTCGCCGAACTTGGAACGGGCCTTGGCCATGGCCTTGGCGTTCTCGATCTCGTGCTCGGGTGCCTGCACCACCACGTCGCCCGCGGTGTCGTAACCCGCGCGCCCCGCGCGCCCGGCAATCTGGTGATACTCACGCGCAGTGAGATGGCGGGTCCGTTCGCCGTCGAACTTGGAAAGAGCGGTGATCAACACGGTACGGATGGGCACGTTGATGCCCACGCCGAGCGTGTCCGTGCCGCAGATGACCTTCAGCAGCCCCGCCTGGGCCAGCTGCTCAACGAGCCGGCGGTACTTGGGCAACATGCCGGCGTGGTGAACACCGATCCCTTGCCGCAGCATTTTCGAGAGCGTCTTCCCGAACCCAGAGGCAAAGCGGAAGCCGCCCACGACCTCGGCGATGCGGGCCTTCTCCTCCTTGGTGCAGAGGTTCACCGAGAGTAGGCCCTGCGCGCGCTCGATGGCCTCCAACTGACTGAAGTGCACCACGTATACGGGGGCCCGGTGGGTGTGCGCCAGCTCCTCCAGGGTTTCCTGGATGGGTTCCGTGCCCCAGTGGTGGTGCAGGGGGATGGGGCGCTCCACCCCAGAGACCGTGACGGCCTTGCGCCCGGTGCGCTCGGTGAGGTCGTTCTCGAAGAACTCGGTTGGACCGAGCGTGGCGGAGAGCAGGAGGAATTGCACCTGCGGGAGCGTGAGCAGCGGCACCTGCCAGGCCCAGCCACGCTGAGCATCGGCATAGAAATGGAACTCGTCCATGATCACCACACCCACGTCCGCCTGCGCGCCGTGCCGCAGCGCCAGGTTCGCCACGATCTCCGCGGTACAGCAGATGATGGGGGCATCTGGGTTCACGGACGAGTCGCCTGTGACCATGCCGACGTTCTTGGCGCCGAAGATGGAGATGAGGTCGAAGAACTTCTCGGAGACCAACGCCTTGATCGGAGCCGTGTAATAGCTGCGTTCTCCCCTGGCCATCGCGGCGAAGTGCGCGGCCACCGCCACCATGGACTTCCCCGAGCCGGTGGGGGTCGCCAGGATGACGTGGTGACCCTCCACTAACTCCATGACCGCCTCGTCCTGCGCGGGATAGAGATTCAGTCCGCGCTCCGATACCCACCCGGTGAAGGCGTCGTAGGTGGCTTCGGGGAGGCGGGAAGTGGGCGCCGAGGGGACGCGGTCTGCGAGATTCATGGTGCTCTAAGCCTACTGGGGAGCTCCGACACCATGCTGCGGCATCCTCAGGCCGACCATCACCGTGCGCAGTGTTGCGGCAGCGGCGCATCTGGGCCTTGACTCGAAATAATAGGTACATATTATGGGAAGTATCGTCCAGGGAGTCGGCGCGGCTACCCGGACCATGTAGGACGCAGATTCGTCAGTCAGCAGCGTTTCGACGCTGGCAACGACAGGCAAGGGGATGGTTTTGGAGCGTTTGGTAGATCAGGACCTCAGTGCCACGATTTTTGACCCGGAGGCTGGGTCTCGGCCGGTGCCAAAGCGTGCTCGGACGGTCATCATCGGTGGCGGAATCATCGGCGCGAGCACTGCGTATCACCTCGCGGCTGCAGGGGATACCGATGTCCTCCTCCTGGAACGCAATGTGTTGGGCAGTGGCACCACGTGGCATGCGGCCGGACTGTGCTCGTCGATTCGATCAAGTGCTGCCCTCACCGATCTAGCCAGGTATGGCATTCAGGAATACCGTCGCTTGGAGGCCGCATCGGGGATGGACGTTTCCTTCGATCAGTGCGGATCCTTGCTCCTGGCGCGCACCGATTCACGCCTGGAAGAGCTGCGATATACCGCTGCCATCGCGCGGCAGAAGGGGATCGATGCGCGGATGCTCACCCCGGAGGAAATCGTGGAGCTGTGGCCCCTGGCCTCCGCAGACTACCTCGTCGGTGGCTTCTACCAGCCGGAGGACGGCCATGTGAACCCGGGCCATGTGGTGCTTGCCTACGCGAAACTCGCCCATGAGCTCGGAGCCGTGGTTCGAGAGCACATCGAGGTGGTGGACCTGCTGCAGGAAGACGGCAAGGTCACCGGAGTTCGAACCGCGGAAGGGGACATCGCCTGCGAACGCGTGGTGCTGGCAGCCGGGCTGTGGAGTAGGGACCTCGCCGAACGCGCTGGCGTGAACCTGCCGCTCTATGCTGCCGAACATGTCCACGTGCGCACCGACGCAGTCGATGGTGCAGAGCCGTCGCTACCGGTCCTCAGGGACATGGATGGCTATCTCTACGTTCGGCATGAAAACGGGCAGCTGCTCGTCGGTGCCTTTGAACCCAACGGTATCCCTCGGCGCGTCGATGAGATCTCTGCTGATGGCTTTGCTGAGTTCCCTGCCGATTGGAATCACTTCGAGCCGATCCGAGCCAACGCCGAGCAGCGAGTGCCGGCTCTTCTTGGGGCAACATTCGAGCGATTCTTGAACGCGCCGGAATCGTTCACTCCAGACTCAAACTTTTGCCTGGGGGAGACCGTTGAGGTGGAGCAGCTGTTTGTTGCGGCCGGATTCAATTCGCAGGGCATCATCTTTGGGCCCGGCGTGGGCAGGGCGCTGGCCGTGTGGATGGACCAGGGGGTACCTGACTTTGACGCCGCCTCGGTCGATGTCCAAAGATTCGCGCGGCAGCAGAGTAACCGCACATACTTGCACGAGCGCACCAAGGAAGGGCTCGGTAATCTCTACGCCCAACACTGGCCCATGAAGCAGCCGGTCACTGCTAGAAACGTGCGGAGGTCGCCACTGCACGAGCGGACCAAGGCGGCCAACGCTTGCTTCGGTGAGACGGCTGGGTGGGAACGCCCCAATTGGTATGCGCCAGTTGGCGCGCAGCCTGAATACGTCTACAGCTTCGGTCGTCAGAACTGGCTCGATTACACGGGCGAGGAGCATCGAGCCGTTCGCGACGCGGTAGGCCTGTTCGATCTCTCCTCTTTTGCAAAATTTGAAGTGGCTGGGCCGGATGCCTTGGAGGTGATGCAGAGATTCTGCACGGCAAATGTTGACATGCCGGTGGGAAAGCTCCGCTACACCTTGATGCTCAATCAGCAGGGCCGTATTGAGCTAGACGGTACGGCCGTGAGGCTGGGCGAACAACGCTTCTGGGTGATTACACCAGCGTTCTCGCAGCACAAGACGCTTGGGATGCTCAAGCGGATCGCCCGGGGTACGGCAACGGCAGTGTTCGATGCTACGAGTGGCTACGCAACGATTGCAGTGATGGGCCCCAAGAGTCGTGAGCTGCTCACGAGAATTTCGCCTGACGACTTCTCGGATGACGCGCAGCCGTTCGGTACGGCACGGACTGTGGAAGTGGGCAACGGGCACGCTCTGGCCTTACGGGTGAGTTTTGTAGGTGAGCTTGGATACGAGCTGTACCCGACTGCTGATGAAGCGGTGAACCTCTATGACGCCATCGTGGCGGCGGGGGAGGACCTTGGGCTCAAACATGCTGGATTCCACGCGTTGGACTCCCTCCGCAGCGAAAAAGGTTACAGGCATCTTGGTCACGACATCGGGCCGCTGGACGATCCCTTTGACGTCGGACTGGGGTTCACGCTGTCTTGGAAGAAGGAGATCCCGTTTGTTGGGCGTGAGGCGCTGGAGGGCAAACGCGGGCAGCCGCCTGCGCGGCGGGCGGTCTATTTCGCGTTGAAGGACCCAGCTGTGGTGCTGATGCATGACGAGACGATCTTGGTGGGAGGCAAACCAGTAGGTCGCATGACCAGCGGCAGCTACGGTTACACTCTTGGTCGTGCATGTGGGATCGCCACCATCAGCGCGGACATCCCAATGGACGCGGATTTCAGCATCGATTGTGCTGGGCGCGTGTATGAGATCGAGGTCTCGGAGACCCCGTTCTATGACCCTGGCAACTCACGTATGAAGGGTGCGTAGGAATGACCGCTACGCGCGGACGGGCACCGCAAACCAACGACGATATTGCGGAACGGCGGATTCCCGAGATCCTCAATGCGGCTGAAGCACTAGTCGCTACTCACGGTTACGACGGGCTACGCCTGCGCGACGTTTCCAGGGAAGCCGGTGTGTCCATTGGCATGATCCAGCACTATTTCGCGACCCGCGACGAACTCGTGCGTGAGACCATGCGAGCCGCCAGCGAGAGACGGGTCAATTCCTGGTCAAAAGTCGGCAACGACAAGAACGGTCCCGTGGAGCAATTCGTGGCGCTCTTGGATGACGCGATCGCTGACCGCCACCGGTGCTGCGTTTGGCTGGAAACGTGCGCGGCTTCCGTCCGCCATCCCGAATTGCGCGACGACGTTCGGCGTACACAGGACGCCTGGCGGGAGGCGCTGCGTCGCGTTATCGAGATCGGAGCCGAATCCGGTGTGTTTGCCCCCCGCGGAAAACCCCAAGACACCATCGGCGTCCTGGTGGCGCTGATCGACGGTCTGATCTTGCAGGAAGCGAGCGAGGACCGCGACGAAGCCGAACATGTGAGTCGCATCGACGTGCTACGGGAGTACGGGCTGCTGCTGGTCGGCTATGGGGAACACGCCGGGTAGCGGTCTGAACACGGCGGCTTCATGCGGTTCACCAACCCCGTGCCCGCCACTCGTCAAGGTGCGGACGTTCGGCTCCCAGCGTGGTCCCCTCCCCATGGCCGGGGAACACCTGGGCGCTGTCCGGGTAGACGTCGAAGAGACGCTCGGTGACATCCTGCAGTAAGGACGCGAACCGGGCAGCGTCGTGGTCGGTGTTTCCGATTCCACCCGGAAAGAGGCTGTCCCCCGAGAAGATCAGGGTGGACTCTGGTGCGTCCGCGTCCGGGCGCTGGACAACGTAGGCGATGGACCCCGGCGTGTGCCCACGCAGGCCAACGCACGTCAGGCGCAAGGCGCCGTCGTCCCCGAAAGCGAGGTCCTCGCCGTCGGCCACAGCCGCCTCGATGTCGACGCCGCGTTCCGCGGCGATCGCGTCCACGTCCTCTTCTCCGGAGATCGTGAAGGCCTCGGTGGCGCCCGCGACGGCTGACAGCGCTCGGGTGTGGTCCCAATGCGAGTGCGTCGTGAGCACCGCGAGCACGGTGCCGTCGCCGTACTGGCCCGCCCAGGCCAACAGCGTGTCGGCGTCGTCGGCCGCATCGATGAGCACCTGCTCGCCGGAGGCCGTGTCGGTGAGCAGGTAGCAACGGTTGTCCATCTCCGAGACGGAGAGCCGACGGACCTCAAGTCCGGCGTCGGAATAGATGAGCTCGTCAGGGATCGAGGCAGGATTCGTCATGCCCTCACCATCGCATGTCCGGCGGGTCCACGGCTAACCTTGGTTCCAATGAATTCACCACTTGAGTCCTTCCGCCCCGACCCCGCATCCACGGTGCCGCCCTACGAGCAATTGCGTCGCCGCATTGCCGCGGACATCGCCGCTGGGGAGATCGCTGTGGGGGAGAAGCTTCCGAGCGTGCGCGCACTGGCTGTGGCGGTCGGCATGGCGCCCAACACCGTGGCTAAGGTCTACAAGGGTCTTGAGGCCGACGGCCTGGTTCGCACCGCGGGGCGGGCCGGCACCGAGGTGACCGGCAAGGGCGCCAAGGCGCCCGCCGGCGTGCTCCGCGCCGCGGAGCGACTGGCGTCGGAGGCCCGACGTGCTGGCCTGAGCGACGATGCCGTCCTCGCTGTGACGAGGGCGGCACTGAACGCAGCCGACTAGGGCACTACACTGGATGACGTGCCGAACACTTCTTCGAATACTTCTGCGCTCGCCTCCCGTTCCCAGCAGTCAGGTTCCGGCCGGGTTGACCTGACCCGGCTCGTGGTCCAAGGCGCCCGCGAACACAACCTCAAGAATGTCTCCGTGGACCTGCCGCGGGACAAGATGATCGTCTTCACGGGCCTGTCCGGATCGGGTAAATCCTCCCTGGCCTTCGACACCATCTTCGCCGAGGGACAGCGCCGTTACGTGGAGTCGCTCTCCGCCTACGCCCGTCAGTTCCTTGGCCAGGTCGACAAACCGGATGTGGACTTCATCGAGGGACTCTCCCCCGCGGTCTCCATCGATCAGAAGTCCACCTCGAAGAACCCCAGGTCCACGGTGGGTACCGTCACCGAGATTCACGACTACCTGCGCCTGCTCTTCGCGCGGATCGGCCGTCCGCACTGCCCCGAATGTGGCGCTGAGATCACCAAGCAGACGCCGCAGCAGATCGTTGACCAGCTGCTGGAGGAGCCCGAACGCACGCGGGTGCAGGTGCTGGCTCCTGTGGTCCGCGCCCGCAAGGGCGAGTTCGTGGACCTGTTCAAGGAGTTGCAAGTCTCCGGATACGCCAGGGCGCGCGTGGATGGGGAGACCATTCAACTCACCGATCCGCCCAAACTGGCCAAGCAGTACAAGCACACTATCGAGGTGGTGGTGGACCGAATCTCGCTGAAGGCCTCCGCTCGCCAACGCCTCACTGACTCGGTCGAGACCGCGCTCGGTTTGGCCGACGGTCGCGTGGTCGTCGAATTCGTCGATCTGGACCAGGACGCGCCGCAGCGCACCAGAACCTTCTCCGAGAAGCTGGCCTGCCCCAACGACCACCCCATCGCGCTCGATGAGGTGGAACCCCGGACCTTCTCCTTCAACAATCCCTTCGGTGCCTGCCCCACCTGCTCCGGTATCGGCATGCGTCTGGAAGTCGACGAGGACCTCGTGGTCCCCGACCCTGCCCAGACCCTGGCAGGCGGCGCCATCGCGCCCTGGGCCATCGGCAAGTCCGTGGCCGAGTACTGGGTGCGACTGATGGAAGGCCTTGGCCAGGAACTCGGCTTCGACGTCGACACCCCCTGGGAGGACCTCCCCTCCGCCGCGCGGAAGGCGCTGTTCTACGGCAAGGACCACAAGGTCGTCGTTGCCTATCGCAACCGCTTTGGGCGGGAACGCAAGTACTCCACCGGGTTCGAGGGCGTGGTCTCCTACATCAAGCGCAAGCACGTGGAGACCGAGTCGGATAACGCGCGTGAACGCTACGAGGAGTACATGCGGGAGGTTCCTTGCCCTGATTGCAACGGCACCCGCCTGAACCCGGCAGCACTCTCAGTCTTGGTGGGCGGGCAATCTATCGCCTACGTCTCGGAACTGGCCCTCCAGGACGCACTGTCGTTCATCGAGTCCCTGATCCTGACGGACAGGGAGGCCAAGATCGCGGCCGAGGTGGTCAAGGAGATCAGGGCCCGACTTACCTTCCTGCTGGACGTGGGTCTGGACTACCTCTCCCTCTCCCGCGCTTCCGCGACCCTCTCGGGCGGTGAGGCCCAGCGCATCCGCCTGGCTACCCAGATCGGCTCCGGCCTTGTGGGCGTGCTCTACGTGTTGGACGAGCCGTCCATCGGCCTGCACCAGCGGGATAACCGGCGGCTGATCGAGACGCTAACCCGACTCAGGGACCTGGGTAACACCCTGATCGTCGTGGAACACGACGAGGACACCATCGCCGAGGCCGACTGGATCGTGGATGTGGGGCCGGGCGCGGGTGAACATGGCGGCGAGATCGTCCATTCGGGATCGCTGGAGGGCCTCAAGGCTAACCAGCGTTCCATCACCGGCGACTTCCTCTCCGGGCGGCGTGCCATCGAGATCCCGAAGCGGCGGCGCAAGGTGGACAAGAAGCGCCAGCTGCGCATCGTCGGGGCTCGCGAGAACAACCTGAAGAATGTCACCGTCGACATCCCGTTGGGAACGTTGACCGCCGTGACCGGTGTCTCCGGCTCCGGCAAGTCCACGCTCATCAACGACATCCTTTACAAGGTGCTCGCGACGCGCTTGAATCGGGCCAAACTGGTTCCTGGCCGTCACACCCGCGTGGAGGGCCTGGACCACCTGGACAAGGTGGTGCACGTGGACCAGAGCCCCATCGGCCGCACCCCGCGCTCCAACCCGGCCACCTACACCGGCGTGTTTGACCACATCCGCAAACTCTTCGCCGAGACCCAAGAGGCCAAGGTTCGCGGATACCTCCCGGGCCGTTTCTCCTTCAACGTGAAGGGCGGACGCTGCGAGGCCTGCTCCGGTGACGGCACCCTGAAGATCGAGATGAATTTCCTCCCGGACGTCTACGTCCCCTGCGAGGTCTGCCACGGCGCCCGGTATAACCGGGAGACCCTGGAAGTCCACTACAAGGGCAAGACCATCTCGGACGTCCTGGATATGCCCATCGAAGAGGCAGCCGAGTTCTTCGCAGCCTTCCGCCCCATCGCCCGGCATCTGGACACGCTGGTGGACGTGGGCCTCGGGTACGTCCGGCTGGGCCAGCCCGCCACCACGCTCTCCGGCGGCGAAGCACAGCGCGTCAAACTCGCCACCGAACTGCAGAAGCGTTCCAACGGGCGCAGCATCTACGTGCTCGACGAGCCGACTACCGGCCTGCACTTCGAGGACATCAGGAAGCTACTGCATGTGATCCAAGGTCTCGTGGACAAGGGCAATTCGGTCCTGGTGATCGAGCACAACTTAGACGTCATCAAGTCATCCGACTGGGTCATCGACCTGGGTCCGGAAGGCGGCTCGGGTGGCGGCACCATCGTGGCGCAGGGAACCCCTGAACAGGTGGCACAGGTCGCGGATTCCCACACAGGCACGTTCCTCAAGGACCTGCTGGGCTGAGCTGAACGTGACGCCGGTGCATGCCGCATGACGTATGGATCGGGGCACGCGCGCATGCCGATGGCAGAATGTCGATCGTGCCACTGACCTCCACCCTCCCAGCAGTCCCCGGCGGCTGGGCCGTGCCCGCGGTGTTCTTCGACCTCGACGGCACCCTGGTGGACCCGGCAGGCGGTATCACCGGCGGGATCGCCCGTGCCCTCTCCGCCCATGAGTTCCCGGTGCCAACCAAGGCAACCATGGACAGACTCGTTGGACCGCCGCTCGTGGTCGGCCTGCGAGACATCATCGGCCTTCCGGAACACCTGATCGAACCGGTCGTGGAGACCTATCGCTCGTGGTACACGAAGGAGGGTATGTTCGCCTCGGTGGTGTACCCGGGCATCGACGACGCCCTCGAGATCCTGGGGGCTCGCGGGCTCAAGCTGGCCGTGACCACCTCCAAACCACAGTCCACGGCAGCCATGCTCATGGATCACCACGGGCTCACCGAACACTTCGCAGCCATCGTCGGTAGCCCGGACGACGAGGTGGGCCTGGCCAGGACGGATTCGTCCAAGGAGTCCCAGGTGCGGGAGGCGGCCCGCCGCCTAGACGTCGATCCCGCACAGGTCGCCGTGGTGGGGGATAGGGTCTTCGACATCGACGCTGCCCACAGCGTGGGGGCCCTCGGAGTGGGAGTGGCCTGGGGGTTCGCGCCCCCTGGCGAGTTCGCGGAAGCCGGCGCAGACGCCGTGGCCTCGACGCCTTACGATCTGACGGATTTCCTTCACGCACCCACGCAGTCGGTCCCCACCGAATCATCCTCCAGCGTGTCGAAGGAGACCGCATGAGCACCAAACTATTCATCCTCCGGCCGGTCGTATCCGGCGCCATCAGGATGATCTTCCGCCCTCATATCAACGGGATGAAGAACGTGCCGAAGACCGGCAGGTTCATTGCGGCCGCCAACCACCTCTCCTTCTTCGACTCCGTCATCATCCAGTCGCTCTTCCCCCGTCAGGTGGCCTTCTTTGCCAAGGCCGAGTACTTCACGACCAAGGGCTTCAAGGGCTGGTTCATGCGGACCTTCTTCACCGCAGTGGGTTCCATCCCCGTGGAACGCGGCGATCAGGGTGCGGCCACCGCCGCGTTGGACAAGCTCGTGGACGTGTTGAAGGCCGAGCAAGGGGTGGGGATCTACCCGGAAGGAACTCGCTCCCGGGACGGCAGGCTCTACCGCGGACGAACCGGTGTGGGCTGGCTGACGTTGGCCACCGGAGCTCCGGTGATCCCCGTGGGGCTCGTCGACACAGACAAATTGCAGCCCGGCGGCTCCAATCGGCTCCGCCGATACCGCTTCACCATCAATGTGGGGGAGCCCATGCGCTTTGAGCACCCGGGCCCCAAGCACCCGCTGCCACTGCGCCGCAAGGTCACGGAGGCGATCGTGGACCGGATCGCGGAATTGAGCGGACAGGAGCGCGCAGAGGGCTACAACAAGGCCCCCGTGGACCAGTGAGGGTGCCGAGGGTCGCGAACGCGACCACCGGCGTCGGGCATTAGAATCAACTCTATGCCGGATCCGTCCACGTACCGCCCGAGGACCAGCGAGATCCCAACCGATCCGGGGGTGTATCGGTTCCGGGACCCGCATGGCCGGGTCATCTACGTTGGCAAGGCCAAGAACCTTCGCCAACGTCTCACCTCCTACTTTCAGCATCCACGCCACCTGACGCCCAAGACCCACACCATGGTCACCACGGCCGGCAGCGTGGAATGGACCGTGGTGGGGTCCGAGCAGGAATCGCTGCAGCTGGAGTACACCTGGATCAAGGAGTTCTCCCCGCGGTTCAACATCATGTTCCGCGACGACAAGACCTATCCCTACCTCGCGGTCACGATGTCGGAGCAGTATCCGCGTGCCATGGTCATGCGCGGAGACCGGCGCAAGGGGACCAAATACTTTGGCCCGTTCTACCCTGCGCGTGCTGTGCGCGAGACCCTGGAACTGCTGCTGCGAGTCTTCCCCGTGCGCTCGTGTTCCGCAGGCGTCTTCAAACGTGCTGAACGCGCCGACCGGCCCTGCTTGCTCGGTTACATCGGGAAGTGCTCGGCGCCGTGCGTCGGCCGGATCTCGCCCAAGGATCATCGGAACCTGGCCCAACAGCTGTGCGACTTCATGAATGGGGACGGGAAGGCCGCCATCGCGGAACTGCAGCGCCGGATGAAGGCAGCAGCGGCCGAGCTGGACTACGAGGCCGCGGCCCGGATCCGCGATGACATTAAGGCGCTGCAACGCGTTTTTGAACGCAATGTGGTGGTGATGGATGAGTCCGTTGACGCGGACGTGTTCGGCATCGAACAGGATGATCTGGAGGCAGCCGTCCAGGTGTTCCACGTGCGCGGCGGTCGGATCCGGGGTCAGCGCGGCTGGGTCATGGAGAAGGTCGAGGACGTCTCGAACGAAGGGCTGCTGCAACAGTTGCTTGAGCAGGTCTACGGCGACCTGGATGACCCAGACCGGATCGGGGCGCAGGTCTGGGTGCCGTGGCTGCCCCAGGACGTGGAGGCCACGGAATCCTTCATCAGCGAGCGCCGCGGCAGACGCGTGCGGCTCCTGGTGCCGCAGCGTGGACCCAAGCACGAGCTTTTGGAGACCGTGCAGCAGAACGCCAAACAGGCGTTGAACCTGCACAAGGTGCGCCGTGCGGGAGACGTCACGGTGCGCAGCGCGGGATTGCAGCAAATCCAGGACGCATTAGACCTGCCCGAGCCGCCGCTGCGGATGGAGGGCTACGACAATTCTCACGTCTCCGGCACCAACGTGGTGGGATCCATGGTGGTCTTCGAGGACGGTCTGCCCAAGAAAAAGGACTACCGCCGCTTCACCGTCAAGGGCGAGGCCGCGCGGGATGACACCTCCTCTATGTACGACGTGATCTCGCGCCGCTTCCAGCACTATCTGGACGAATTGAGCGGCGAGGATGATCTCGCCTCCGGCGAGATCGCGGCGGAGGACGCCGCCGCGACGGAACAGCGTTTCTCCTACCCGCCGTCGCTCGTGGTGGTGGACGGTGGTCCACCGCAGGTGGCGGCAGCGCAGCAGGCGCTGACGGATTTGGGGATCACCGATATCTCCGTGGTGGGGCTGGCGAAACGTCTCGAGGAGGTTTGGGTTCCGGGGGAGGAGTTCCCGGTCATCCTTCCGCGAAATTCGGAAGGCATGTTTCTGCTGCAGAGGCTGCGCGACGAGTCCCACCGTTTCGCGATCACGTTCCACCGAGAACGGCGTGGACGCGGGATGACCGAGTCGGTGCTGGATTCCGTGCCGGGGCTGGGGCCAGCCAAGCGCCAGGCCCTGCTGAAACACTTCGGCTCCGTGAAACGGATGCGGGAGTCCGGGGTGGAGGAGTTGCAGAGCGTCAAGGGTGTTGGGCCAACGCTGGCGCAGGCGATCCACGAGGCCTTGGCCCCGTAGACTGGGGACTTATGAGCGCCATTGCGGAGGTCGTCAAACCAGAACAGCCCGAGGTGATCGTCCTGACCGGCATGTCCGGGGCGGGGCGAACCACGGCAGGACATGCACTGGAAGACATGGGCTGGTATGTGGTGGACAACCTTCCGCCGCAGATGCTGCAGACTCTGGTTGATTTGCTGGCCCGTAATCCCGAAGCGCTCCCGCGCGTGGCCATTGGGGTGGACTCCCGTTCCCGCAAGCTCTTCCCCGAGCTGCGTGAAGCCGTCACCGGACTGCGTTCGGCCGGGGTCGGATTCCGGCTCATCTTCCTGGACGCGGCGGACGACGTCCTGGTGCGGCGCTTTGAACAGGGCCGCCGACCCCATCCGCTGCAAGGCGACGGAAGGATCCCCGACGGCATCGCGAAGGAACGCCAGGAGATGGCGGACCTGAAGGACTCAGCGGAAATCGTCCTGGACACCTCCACGCTCAACGTCCACGAACTGGCCGCCGCCATGACCGAGCTCTTCTCCGAGGACGGGCCGGTGGTGGTGCGCCTGAACGTCATGAGCTTCGGATTCAAGTACGGCATCCCCACCGACGCCAATTTCGTGGCAGACGTGCGCTTCATCCCCAATCCGCACTGGGTACCGGAACTGCGCGCACACACGGGGAGGGAACCGGAGGTCTCCGACTTTGTGCTGCAGGCCGAGGGCACCAAGGAGTTCATAGAGCACTACCTCAGCGCGTTACAGCCGGTCCTCAACGGGTACCGCCGCGAACGCAAGCACTACGCCACCATCGCCGTGGGGTGCACCGGTGGAAAGCATCGCTCCGTGGCCGTGGCGGAGGAACTGGCGAGGCGTCTGGCGCAGACACCTGACGTCAGGATCAACGTGGTCCACCGCGACCTGGGGAGGGAATGATCGTGGACATCCCCACCGGATATCTGCCGATGCTGGCGCCGCGCCTGACACAAACTCGTGCCACCCCGCGCTGGGTGGTCACCGCCCTGGGCGGCGGACACGGACTCTCCTCTTCGCTGCAGGCGTTGTCACGGCTGGACGCCGACGTCACCGCCGTGGTCACCGTCGCGGATGACGGCGGATCCTCCGGTCGGGTCCGCGAGGAATTCGGAGTGCTCCCGCCCGGTGATCTGCGGATGGCGCTTGCCGCGCTGTGCGACGACTCGGAATGGGGCAAGACGTGGGCCAAAGTCATGCAGCACCGTTTCCAGACCCTTCCAGAGTCACCTGGCACCCTGGACAACCACGCCGTGGGCAACCTCCTCATCGTGGCGCTCTGGGAGATGATGGGGGACCCCGTTGAGGGCCTGAAATGGGCGGGCCAACTGCTCGGGGCGAGAGGCACGGTGCTGCCGATGACCTGCACCCCGCTGGTCATCCACGGGACCGTGCTCGGTGCGGACGGGACCGGTGCCCTCACCACCAAACGCGTGGTGGGACAGGACACGTTGGCCGTGGCAGCCCGTTCGGGACGTGTGAGCGAAATCGGTCTCACGCCGGAGGATGCGGTGGCGACACCGGAGGCAGAGGCCGCCATCCTCTCCGCGGATTGGAACATCCTAGGGCCTGGTTCCTGGTACACGTCGGTGCTGCCGCACCTGCTCCTGCCCTCCGTCCGCGAGGCCCTGCTGCGTTCACCGGCCAGGACGTTGGTGACCATGAACCTGCAGACGGACACCGACGAGACCAACGGGGTGGACGCTGCGGCGCATCTCGATCTGCTGGCCCACTACGCGCCGGGGATCCACATCGATGCGGTGCTCGCGGATCCCGCCTCGGTGGATGATATCGGCCGGTTTGAGCAGGCGGCCGCCCGACTGGGCGCCCGCGTGTTCTTCGATAGAGTGGGCGTTCGCAGCGGTGCACCCGTGCACGACCCTCTGCGCCTGGGGGCCGCCTACCGCGACGTCTTCGAGTCCTTCGACGTCCCCTAGACCGCTTCAGCATTCTGCTCAGTTTTCGACGCGTTCCCAACCCAAGACAAGGACATCACGGATCATGGCATTGACCGCCCAGGTCAAGGACGAACTCAACCGGGTCGAGGTCCGGCAGACCTCTCAGCGCCGGGCGGAGGTCTCCACCCTGTTGCGCTTCGCGGGAGGGCTCCACCTGGTGTCCGGCAGAGTCGTGATCGAAGCGGAAGTGGACGGGGTCGACACCGCCACCCGCATCAGGACCACCATTGCGGAGGTCTTTGGCCACCGTGCCGAGCTGATCCAGCTCACCGGAGGCGGGCTGCGTAAGGGCGAACACTTTGTGGTTCGGGTGGTGCGAGACGCCGCTTCGCTGGCCCGGCAGACGGGGCTGTTGGACGGGCGCGGTCGACCGGTGCGGGGGCTTCCCTCCACCGTGGTCAACGGTGCCAAGGCCGACGCCGCCGCAGTGTGGCGTGGTGCGTTCCTTGCGCATGGTTCCCTGACGGAACCGGGGCGCTCGTCGGCTTTGGAGATCACCTGCCCGGGGCCGGAGGCCGCGCTCGCGCTGGTCGGTGCCGCCCGCCGCATGGATATCGCGGCCAAGGCCCGTGAGGTCCGTGGAGTGGACCGGGTCGTGGTCAGGGACGGGGACGCGATCGCGCAGTTGCTCCAGCGAATGGGGGCACTGAGCACCCTGAAGGTCTGGGAGTCGCGTCGCCAACGCAAGGAGGTCCGGGCCACGGCGAATCGGCTGGCGAACTTCGACGACGCCAACCTGCGCCGCAGCGCACAGGCCGCCGTGGCGGCAGGCGCCAGAGTGGAGCGCGCGTTGGACATCCTGGGGGATGAGGTGCCGGAGCATCTGAAGGAAGCCGGCCGGCTACGCCTGACCCACCGCGAGGCGAGCTTGGACGAATTGGGGCACAAGGCGGACCCGCCGCTGACCAAGGACGCCATCGCCGGACGCATCCGTCGACTCTTGGCGATGGCAGACAAGGTGGCTCAAGAGCGGGGCGAGCCGGGAACTGAAGCCGCAGTGCCACCGGAAACCTACGACGTCTGAGCGGATTTCGCCCTGCGCGCAAGGTGACGTCCCATGCAGCGTTCCTTGCCCAAAGGCGCTCCGATCGCGCTAAGGTCGGGAGAGAACTCCGATACGGTCCCGCTGGACCGTGTCGGCGTTCAAGCTAGAACCACGGGCGGTACACGTCTCACGTTGTCCGCCCCAGATCAGGAGGAACCATGACGCAGTACACGTTGCCGGAACTGCCCTACGATTACGCGGCACTGGAACCCAACATCTCCGCTCGGATCATGGAGCTGCACCACGACAAGCACCATGCAACCTATGTTGCCGGTGCCAACAAGGCGTTGGAGCAGCTGGCAGAGGCCCGTGAGAAGAACGACTTCGCCAACGTTGCCAAGTTCTCCAAGGACCTGGCCTTCAACCTGGGTGGTCACACCAACCACTCCATCTTCTGGAACAACCTCTCCCCGGAGGGTGGCGACCGTCCGGAGGGCGAGCTCGCTGCCGCCATCGACGACGCCTTCGGTTCCTTCGAGGCCTTCCAGGCCCACTTCACGCAGGCTGCACTGGGCATCCAGGGCTCCGGCTGGGCCTTCCTCGCGATCGAGGGCCTCGGCGGCAACCTCGTCATCGAGCAGCTCTACGATCAGCAGGGCAACGTCCCCGTCGCCACCACCCCGTTGCTGATGCTGGACATGTGGGAGCACGCCTTCTACCTGGACTACGTCAACGTCAAGGCCGACTATGTGAAGGCCTTCTGGAACATCGTCAACTGGGCCGATGTGTCCAAGCGCTTCGAGGCCGCCCGCGCTGGCGCCAAGCAGCTCATCGTCCCGGGTGCCTGAACGGCGCTTCCGTGCGTGCTGAACGCATCACGGTGACGCAGTAGCGCCGTGGGATCCATGTGGCCCGGGAGGGAACTCCCGGGCCACATGTGCATCCGTCGACGCCCATCCTGGGAATCCGTGCAGCAATCCATGTGAGGGCCCTCACGACATCACGTAGGTGCGTGTGTAGACTTATTTCCGAGTCTTACGGCCATGTTGCTTGGTTGTCACGGGCACGTGAAATCAGGTCTGGTCGCACCACCAACTTTTCAGGGTTGGGAACTCACGACACGACGGTGTGTCCCCGGTTCTACCAAGTTATTGACCGGGCCGCGTCGACGACCGCTGCCGCGTCAGGCAACGGAGGATGACCAACTCCCTCGACACCTCGGGGGAGGCGGCGACGCGGCCTGCTGATCCAAGGAGTGAAGCAGTGACTACACGCATCGGAATCAACGGGTTCGGCCGCATTGGCCGCAACGTACTGCGCGTCATCGAGGCCCAGGGCCAGGACGTCCAGATCGTCGCCATCAACGACCTCGCCCCCGTCGACGCCATCGCGATGCTCATCAAGTACGACACGATCCTGGGCGCCTACCCGGGCACCGTCTCCAGCGACGGGCAGAATCTCGTCCTCGACGGTCGCTCCATCCCCGTGACCCAGCATCGCGACCCCGCCGAGGTCGACTGGGCCTCCGCAGGCGCCGATGTTGTGCTCGAGTGCACCGGCCTGTTCACCGACGGCACCAAGGCCGCAGCCCACCTCAAGGGCGGCGCCAAGAAGGTCATCATCTCCGCGCCCGCCAAGAACGTGGACGGAACCTTCGTGCTCGGCGTGAACCAGGACGGCTACGACGCCGCCACGATGAACGTCATCTCCAACGCGTCCTGCACCACCAACTGCCTGGCACCCATGGCCAAGGTGCTCAACGACACCTTCGGTGTGGAGTCCGGCATCATGACCACCATCCACGCGTACACGGGTGATCAGAACATTCACGACAACGTGCACAAGTCCGACCCCCGTCGCGCCCGTGCCGCTGCACAGAACCTGATCCCCACCTCGTCGGGTGCTGCCAAGGCCATCGGTTCCGTGCTCCCGGAACTGGACGGCAAGCTCTCCGGCGCGGCCGTGCGTGTCCCGGTGATCACCGGTTCGCTGACCGACCTCACTGCCGTGCTGTCCAAGGAAGTCACGGTCGACGAGGTCAACGCTGCCTTCAAGAAGGCGTCCGAGGACGGCCCGCTGGCCCCGTACCTGGCCTACAACGAGGACCCGATCGTCTCCTCCGACATCGTGACCTCCCCGGCCTCCGTCACCTTCGACGCACCCCTGACCTTCGTCAAGGGCAACCAGGTGAAGATCCTGGGCTGGTACGACAACGAGTGGGGCTACACCAACCGCCTCGTGGACCTTGCCGCGTTCGTCGGCGAACAGCTCTGAGTCCAGACCCGAACACCATGTGAGGCCGTCCCAGCCCGCCGAGCGCCCGAGCGTTCGGACGGGACGGGGCGGCCTCGCTGCGCGTGTTGTCGAGGAAACACGCGCTTCTCACCTGACGAACCACGACTAGAGTGGAAAACATGACTGCTCAGACTCTTGACGATCTTCTGGCGACCGGTGTCGCAGGGCGTACCGTACTGGTGCGATCCGACCTGAACGTCCCCCTGGATGGCGACGGAAAGGTGACCGACGACGGTCGCGTCCGCGCTTCCCTCCCCGTGATCTCGGAGCTGGCCCACGCGGGCGCCCGAGTCATCGTGCTGGCCCACCTGGGCCGGCCCAAGGGAACCCCGGACCCTAAATTCTCGATTAGCCCGGCAGCGCGGCGCCTCGCGGAACTCGCGGACGTCGATGTGCAACTCGCGACCGATGTGGTGGGCGAATCCGCTACAGCCCTGGCCGCCGGTTTGAAGGACACCCAAGTCCTGGTCGTGGAGAACGTCCGCTTCGAAGCTGGCGAGACCAGCAAGGACGACGCGGCGCGTGCCGAGCTGGCCCGCTCCTACGCCGCACTGGCTGGGGAGAACGGTGCCTTCGTGGATGACGCCTTCGGCGCCGTCCACCGCAAGCACGCGTCCGTCTACGACATTGCGGCCGTCCTTCCCAGCTACCAGGGTCGCCTGGTCAGCAACGAACTCACGGTGCTCAAGCGCCTCACCGAGACCCCGGAGCGTCCCTTCGTGGTGGCCCTGGGCGGCTCCAAGGTCTCCGACAAGTTGGCCGTGATCGACCGTCTCCTGGACGTCGCGGATGAGTTGCTGATCGGCGGCGGCATGGCCTTCACGTTCCTGAAGGCTCAGGGCTACGATGTGGCCTCCAGCCTGCTGGAAGCAGACCAGCTCGACACCGTCCGTGAGTACCTTCGACGCTCCGAGCAGGGCGCGGCCAAGATCGTGCTTCCCACCGACGTGGTCCTGGCCTCCGCTTTCGCAGCAGACGCCGCTCACGAGATCCGTCCCGCCGAGGACATTCCGGGCGGTGCCATCGGTGCCACCGGTCTGGGACTCGACATCGGCCCGGCCTCCGCCGCCGCCTTCGCCGAGGCTATCGCGGGAGCCAAGACGGTCTTCTGGAACGGGCCCATGGGCGTGTTCGAGATGGAGGCCTTCGCGGGCGGCACCCGCGTGCTGGCGCAGGCCCTGGCCGATTCCCCGGCCTTCACCGTGGTGGGTGGCGGCGACTCTGCCGCCGCCGTGCGAACGCTCGGCTTCGACGACGACGCATTCGGCCACATCTCCACCGGTGGCGGCGCCTCCCTCGAGTACCTCGAGGGCAAGCAGCTCCCCGGACTCACCGCACTAGAGAACAGCTGAGGAAGACCCATGGCCAAACTCACCAATGGCAATTTCGCCAGGACCCCACTGATCGCGGGTAACTGGAAGATGAATATGGACCACCGTCAGGGCATCACCCTGCTGCAGAAGACGGTCTGGACCCTGCAGGACGCCAAACACGATTTCGATCGTGTGGAGGTGGCTGTGTTCCCACCCTTCACCGACCTGCGTGGCGTGCAGACGTTGGTCTCCGGCGACGACTTGCCCGTGGTCTATGGCGGCCAGGACCTGTCTCCGGAGGACTCGGGCGCCTTCACCGGCGACATCTCCGGTCAGTTCCTGCAGGCACTGGGATGCACCTACGCGCTCGTGGGTCACTCCGAGCGTCGCACCCTTCACGGCGAAGGGGACGACGTGGCCGCGGCTAAGGTCGCAGCGGCCCTACGCAACGAGCTCACTCCCATGCTGTGCGTGGGGGAAGACCTCTCCGTTCGTCAGGCAGGCAACCACGTGGAGCACACGTTGGCCCAGTCGGCCGCCGTACTGAAGGACCTGGACGCCGAAACCGTGTCCCGCCTGGTCATCGCCTATGAGCCCGTCTGGGCCATCGGCACCGGCGAGGTGGCCGGCCCCGAGGACGCGCAGGAGATGTGTGCAGCACTCCGGGCCTCCGTTGCGGAATCGCACGGGGAAGAGGCCGCAGAGGGCCTTCGGTTGCTCTACGGGGGTTCCGTGAAGTCGGGAAACGTCGCGGCGATCATGGCCGAGCCTGACGTGGACGGCGTGTTGGTTGGCGGGGCCAGCCTCGACGCCGCCGAATTTGCTAGTATTGCACGGTTCGAGCAGCACGCTTCGGCCTGATCCGTTCGGCCGGGTACTGTCCTGAACCAAGAACGCTGACCCGTTCCTAGAACTTCGAGTTGTACTTTCCAAGGAAGGAAGGACCCACGTGTCCGCTCTCACCCTGACCCTGCAGATCTTGGTGCTCGTCACCAGCGTCCTGCTGGTGCTGACCATCCTGCTGCACAAGGGTCGCGGCGGTGGCATCTCCGACCTGTTCGGCGGTGGCATGTCCTCTTCCATGGGCTCCTCCGGGGGCGCAGAGAAGACCCTGAACCGCATCACGGTGTCCATCGCCCTGGTGTGGATCGTCTGCATCATCTTGCTGGCCCTGTTCCTGCGCTTCGGTGTGGGTCTGGACAGCTGACTCGCTAGCAGCGCAGTAGCACAACGTCAGGAGGGCCCCACCCGGGAAACCGGGTGGGGCCCTCCTGACGTTGCTTGAGCCTCAGCGGGGGCTGGGTGCCACGGGGGAGAGGTCGCAGCGGGGCAGACCGTCACGCAGCACGGCACCCAGGACGACGTCGTCGTCCAATTGCCGCAATTCTTCAGCGAGGCAGGCCGCATCCGTGCGGACCGGCAACGCGACACGTTGCACGGGTTGGCCCGGGAGATGGAGATCTGCCACGTGACCGTGCGGGCGATCCAGCTCAATGTCGCCACCCTGCCGGGAGAACCGCACGCCGCCCACCGGGGCCGCGGAGTCGGCCTCGGCCAGGTGCACGGAGACGTCCGGCAGAGCCCACTGCAACCAGGCAGCCAACAGCGCGGTGCTGGGAGAGCCAACCTGGCCACGCACCGTGACGCCGCGCAGGCCCTCCACCCCGAACTGGTCCACGATGGACGTGAGCTGCGTGCGCCACAAGGTCAGCCTGGTCCAGGCGAGATCGGTGTCTCCGGGCCGCCAGGAGGCGGAAAGCTGCTCCAAGGCCCGGAACGGTTCGCTAGCCCTGGACGCATCAGTGATACGACGCTGGGATACGCTACCCAGTTCGGTTTCACCGGGGGCCGGTTCAAAGTCGCCCGCCCACCAAGTGAAGACCGGGTCGTCAGGAAGCAACAAGGCGGAGACCAAAGACTCGTTGAGCCGGCAGAGGTCACCGAAGAGTCGCAACACCACGATCTCGGAGGGGCCAACATCGGCACCACCCAGGACCCTGGCATCCATGCGGGTCTCCGCGCTGGCGTCCCCTGTCACCATCACGATGATGCGGCAGGGGTGCTCCACGGCGGCCGATTTGGCCGTCTCGATGGCGTGGTCCTCGGCCTCCGGGGTGGTGGGAACCAGCAGCGTCAGCACCCGTGCGCTACCGCCGGCCCCGCCGTCCCGGCGCAATTGCACCAGCGCCTTGGCGACCTCTGAGGTCAGGGTGTTCGTCAGATCCACGATCATGGACGGCGCCACGTCCTTCCGTCTCGGGCCAGAAGCAGATGGGCGGAATCCGGGCCCCAACTACCAGGGGCATAGGGTTCCGGTTGCTGTTCCAACGTGGCCCAGTACTCCTCGAACGGGTCGAGAATGCGCCAGGACTGCTCCACCTCGGCGTGCCGGGGGAAGAGCGGGGGTTCGCCGAGCAGCACATCGAGGATGAGCCGTTCGTAGGCCTCAGGGGAGGACTCGGTGAAGGAGGAACCATAGGAAAAGTCCATGGTCACATCCCGAACCTCCATCTGCGTGCCCGGAACCTTGGAGGCAATCCGCAACGTTGCTCCCTCATCGGGCTGAACGCGAATCACCACCGCGTTCTGACCGAACTCCATGCCGGTGTTGTCATGGAAGAGCAGATTGGGGGCCTTCTTGAAGACCACGGCAATCTCCGTGACCCGACGACCCAGACGTTTACCCGCGCGCAGGTAGAACGGGACACCGTCCCAACGTCGGGTTCCGATCTCCAGGCGGACCGCGGCGAAGGTTTCGGTCTTCGAGGTGGGGTCGAAGCCTTCCTCCTCGAGGTAGCCCTTGACCTTCTCGCCGCCCTGCCAACCGCCCGCGTACTGCCCACGAGCGCAGGCGGAGGGCAGATGATCCGGGACCCGAACGGCGGAGAGCACCTTCTCCTTCTCCGCGCGAAGCGCCCCGGCATCGAAGGCAATGGGCTCTTCCATGGCCGTCAGCGCCAACAACTGCAGCAGATGGTTCTGGATCACGTCACGGGCAGCACCGACACCGTCGTAGTAGCCGGCTCTGCCCCCGATCCCGATGTCCTCGGCCATGGTGATCTGCACATGGTCCACGTGCTCGGCGTTCCACAGCGGCTCAAAGAGCCGGTTGGCAAAACGCAGGGCAAGGAGGTTCTGGACCGTCTCCTTGCCGAGATAGTGGTCGATGCGGAACACGTCGTCCGGCGCGAAGACCGACTCAACGACGGAATTCAGTTCCCGGGCGGAGGCGAGGTCGTGACCGAAGGGTTTCTCGATGACGACACGCCGCCACGGAGGCATTCCCGTGGTGGGGTCCACCTCGCCGTCGGCCGCCAAACCGTGGTCGTTCAGCTTCCCGCACACGGCCTCGAACGCCTTGGGAGGGATGGAGAGGTAGAACGCGCGGTTGCCGCGGGTGCCACGTTCACGGTCGAGGTCGGCCAACACCTGGCCGAGTGTCTCGAACGCATCGTCGTCCTCGAAACCGCCGGTGACGAAACGGAAGCCGCCCGCCAGCTGTGCCCACACGTCCTCGTCGAACTCGGTCCTGGAACGGTCCTTCACCCAGCCGCGCGCCTGCTCCACGAACTGTTCGTGGCTCCAGTCGCGGCGGCCGAAGCCGATCACGCCGAAGCTGGCGGGCAGTAGGCCACGATGAGCCAGGTCGTACACAGCGGGCAGCAGCTTCTTACGCGCCAGGTCGCCCGTCACGCCGAAGAAGATCAGCGTGGACGGGCCAGCGATACGAGCCAGCCGCCGGTCGTGGCGATCCCGTAATGGGTTGGTGAAACCGGCCATCAGGCGTTCTTGGCCTCCTGCAAGGAGGCGGAGAGGCTCTCCAGCAGTTCGTTCCAGGAGACGATGAACTTCTCGACGCCCTCGGTCTCCAACTTGGACACGACCTCGTCGTAGTCGATCCCGAGTCCGGACAGGGCGTCCAGGACAGCGTTGGACTCCTCGTAGGTGCCACGCACCGTCTCCGATCCGTCGCCGCCGTGATCTGCCACGGCGTCGAGGGTGGCCTGAGGCATGGTGTTGACGGTGTCGGGTGCCACCAATCCGTCCACGTAGAGCGTGTCGGGGTAGGCGGGGTTCTTGACGCCGGTGGAGGCCCACAGGGCACGCTGCGGCCGCGCTCCTGCAGAGGCCAGCGTGGCCCAACGTTCGGACGCGTGAGCCTCCTCGTAGACCTGGTAGGCCAGGCGGGCATTGGCGAGGGCGGCCTTGCCGCGCAGCGCCAGTGCTGCCTCGGTCCCGATGGCATCCAGCCGGGCATCGATCTCGGCGTCGACACGGGACACGAAGAAGGACGCCACGGAGTGGATGCTGCTGAGGTCGTGTCCGGCCTCGCGGGCGCGCTCCAGACCCAACTGGTAGGCGTTGAGGACGCCGCGGTAGCGCTCCAGGTCGAAGATCAGGGTCACGTTGACGCTAATCCCGGCTGCGAGCACTTCGGTGATGGCCGGCAGGCCCTCCACAGTGGCGGGGATCTTGATCAGGACGTTGGAACGGTCCACCTTGGCGGCGAGTTCCTTCGCCTGGGCCACGGTGGCCGCCGTGTCGTGGGCAAAACGCGGGTCCACCTCGATGGACACGCGACCGTCCACACCGTCGGTGGCGGCGGCGACCGGGGCCATCACGTCACAGGCGGCGGCGACGTCGTCGGTGGTGATTTCGAAGACCGCGGAGTCGACGTCAGCGCCGGCTGCTGCCAACGCGGAAACCTGCTCAGCGTAGGAGGCGCCGTCCTTCAGCGCTGCGGCGAAGATGGAGGGATTGGTGGTCACGCCGGAGACGTCGGAGGACGCCACCAGTGCCGCGAGTGAGCCGGAGTTCAGGCGTTCGCGGGAGAGGTCGTCGAGCCACAGGGAGACGCCGGCGGCGGCGAGGGCTGAAGTGTGTGCACTCATGATCTGGTGCAGCCTTTCTGGTCGTGAAGAAGGTGAAAGGGGATCAGGCGCCGGCGGCTGCGATGGAATCGCGTGCGGCGGCCTGAACGGCGTCCGAAGTGATGCCGAACTCGCGGTAGAGCGTGGCCTGGTCGGCGGAGGCGCCGTAGTGGTCAAGGGTGACGAGGCGGCCGGCATCGCCGACCCACTCGAACCAGCTCTGCGGTGAGGCGGCCTCGACAGCGACGCGTGCGCGCACTGCCTTGGGCAGTACCAGTTCGCGGTACTCAGCGTCCTGGGCGCGGAACCACTCGATGCTCGGCATGGAGACCACTCGGGTGGGAGTTCCTGCGGCCTCAAGTGCCTCCTGCGCCTCGACGGCGATGGCGACCTCTGAACCCGTACCGATCAGGATCACCTGAGGAGCGCCGTTGGAAGCGTCCTTCAGGATGTAGCCGCCGCGCGCGGTGAGCTCGGCCTCCGCGAACCCGTCGGTGCCCCGCGGGTAGACCGGCAGGTTCTGACGGGAGAGCACGATGCCGGTGGGGTGATCCTGGATCTCCAACATGCGGCGCCATGCCTGAGCCACCTCGTTGGCGTCCGCCGGGCGGATAACATCCAGGCCGGGGATGGCGCGCAGCGAGGCCAGCTGTTCGATGGGCTGGTGGGTGGGGCCGTCCTCGCCCAAGCCAATGGAGTCGTGGGTCCAGACGTAGATGGAGGGGATGCCCATCAGCGCGGAGAGCCGGATGGCCGGGCGCTGGTAATCGGAGAAGATCAGGAAGGTACCGGAGAAGGCTCGCGTGGTGGAGGTGGTGACGATGCCGTTCACGATGGCGGCGGCGGCGTGCTCGCGGATGCCGAAGTGCAGGACCCGGCCGGAGGGATCAGCGGTGTAGGCGTTCGTGGTGGCGGAGGCCGGGTTGAAGCTCTTCGCGGATTCGATGGTGGTGTTGTTGGAGCCGGCCAGGTCGGCAGAGCCGCCCCAGAGCTCCGGCAGGACGTCTGCCACGGCGTTGATCACCTTGCCGGAAGCGGCACGGGTGGAGACGTCCCTACCGGACTCGAACACCGGCAGCGTGTCCAGCCAGCCGTCGGGCAGCTCGGCGCGGGTGATGCGGTCGTACTCGGCGACCGTCGCGGGATCCGTGCGGGCACGCCAGGCCTCGAAGTCGGCGTTCCACGCCTCATGAGCGGACTGGCCGCGGGTGCTGACCTCGCGTGCGTGCTCCAGTACGGCGGGGTCGATCACGAAGTTCTGGTCGGGATCGAAGCCCAGGGCCTGCTTCAGGCCGGCCAGTTCCTCACCACCCAACTTGGAACCGTGGATGCCGCCCGTGTTCTGCTTCGAGGGGGAGGGCCAGCCGATGATGGTGCGCAGCGCGATGATCGACGGGCGACCCGTTTCCGATTCTGCCGCGGTCAGGGCCGCGTCCAGGGCGGACATGTCCTCGACGTATTCGCCGGTCTCGGTCCAGTCGACGCGCTGGGTGTGCCAGCCGTAGGACTCGTAGCGGGCCAGGACGTCCTCGGAGAACGCCACAGCGGTGTCATCCTCGATGGAGATCCGGTTGTCGTCCCAGATCACCACGAGGTTGCCCAGTTGTTGGTGTCCGGCGAGCGAGGACGCTTCGGAGGTCACGCCCTCCTCCAGGTCGCCGTCGGAGGCGATGACGTAGACGCGGTGGTCAAACGGGCTGGTGCCCTGTTCTGCGTCCGCGTCGAAGAGTCCGCGCAGGCGGCGCTGGGCATAGGCGAAGCCCACGGAGGTCGCCAGACCCTGGCCCAGCGGTCCGGTGGTCATCTCGACGCCGGGAGTGTGGCCGTACTCGGGGTGTCCGGGGGTGAGTGCGCCCCAGGTTCGCAGCGACTCCAGGTCATTCATCTCGAGGCCGTAGCCGGAGAGGAAGAGCTGCAGGTACAGGGTGAGGGAGCTGTGACCCGCGGAGAGGATGAAGCGGTCGCGCCCGGCCCAGTCGGGATCGGTGGGGTCGTGGCGCAGGTGACGCTGGTACAGGAGGTAAGCGGCAGGGGCCAAGGACATGGCCGTACCGGGGTGGCCGTTACCGACCTTCTCCACTGCATCGGCGGCGAGGACGCGGGCCGTGTCTACGGCTCGTGCGTCCTGGTCCGTCCAGACAAATTCCTGCTTGGGCTGAGTCACCGTCAAGCTCCTTGGGGCTGAAGAGATGGGTTCACATTCGTGACCGGGATCTTGAACCGAAAAGCCCATGGAAGTGGGCCGGGATCCCGGCGTACTCCACTTCGTCGTGGCACGTCGGGATCAAGCCTAGCCGTCGGTGCTCAGTATCACCCGTGTTTCGTCACTATTTCGCACTTCTACAGGCGGTAGACTTGCCGCTAAGGCATCGTCACTGTGCCCTGTCGAGGAACGAAGGAAGAAGTATCTTCATGACCACCACCATCGCGCCCGGGTCGGAAACGGACCTGTCCGTTCGCGCCCCTGGCGAGCGCATGGGTGAATTCGTCTCCCGTAAAGCGCGCGCATACCTGGCCCTCACCAAGCCGCGGGTCGTCGAACTCCTCCTGGTGACCACGCTGCCCACCATGATCTTTGCGCAGCGTGGCTGGCCGGACGTGCTCACCATGGTCGCCACCATGGTCGGGGGAGCGCTGGCGGCAGGCAGCGCCGGCGCCTTCAACTGTTACTTCGACCGCGACGTCGACCGGCTCATGAAGCGGACCAAGGACCGTCCGCTCGTCACCGGTGAGATCACCCCGGGGAAGGCCCTGGCGTTCTCCTTCATCACTGGCATCGTGTCCACGGTGATCCTCTGGCTTGGCGCCAACTGGCTGGCCGCCGTGCTGGGTGTCGCGGCCATCCTGCTGTACGTGGTGCTCTACACGCTGATCCTGAAGCGTCACACGACGCAGAACATTGTGTGGGGCGGCGTGGCCGGCTGCATGCCGGTGTTCATCGCCTGGGCTGCCGTCACCGAAACCATCGAGTGGCCGGCCGTGGTCCTGTTCATGGTCATCTTCCTGTGGACGCCGCCGCACTACTGGCCGCTGTCCATGAAGTACTCGGAAGACTATTCCGCGGCGTCCCTTCCCATGTTGGGGGCGGTGGCCGCAGGCCGCACCGTGTCCGCTCAGGTGGTCCTTTACGCGTGGGCCACGGTGGGATGCTCCCTGTTGCTGATCCCCATGGGCAGTGCCGGCATTGTCTACACCGCCGTGGCGCTGCTCGCCGGCGGTTGGTTCGTCATCGAGTGCCACCGCCTCCACGGGGAGGCGCGCACCGACCCGAACCCCCGCTCCATCAATCGCAAGGCGATGCGGGTCTTCCACCTGGCCAATATCTACTTGACCTTCCTGTTCTTGGCCGTGGCCGTTGACCCCTTCGCGGGGCAGCCGCTGCTCTGAGCCTCCAGCACAGCTGAGGCAGCTATGGTGCCCGACGATCGGTGGTTCCCACCGATCGTCGGGCATCTTGCGTACGGGGCGCCTGATCGTACGGGGTAGCTGGCCGGTCTTTGTTGGCGCAGATCACGTCTGGCTCGGGCGTCATCGAGCGGGGTAAGCAGGGGGCTGCGTGGTAGGTTTTATGCGGCGGATCCGCGCGCAGCTCTCCTCTTGAGGGAGGGGTTGCCAGCGGGTCAGCATGAGGACAACCTTTAAATTCCGTCCGGAGAGGCGGGGAAGGAGGTCGGTGCATGAGCCAGGACATCACTCGAGGTGCGCGCGGTGACGCGCAGGCACGCGAGGTCTTGACGGCAGCCGAGATCACCAGGGCGTTGACCCGGATCGCACACGAGATCGTGGAGCGGACCAAGGGGGCGGACAACGTCGTTTTGCTCGGCATCCCTACCAGGGGAGTGCACCTGGCCTCACGGTTGGGTGAACGCCTCGAAGCCATCACCTCGCAGCCTGCAGCCAGCATCGTCGGCGCGCTCGATGTGACCATGTACCGCGACGACCTGCGCCACTCCGTGGCCCGGACGCCGGTTCCCACCCGCATTCCCGAGCGCGGGATCGACGGCGCCCACGTGGTGCTCGTCGATGATGTCCTGTACTCCGGACGCACCATCCGCGCCGCTCTCGATGCCATCAACGATCTGGGCAGGCCCGCCGTGGTGAGTCTTGCCGTGCTCGTGGACCGCGGTCATCGACAGCTGCCGATCCGCGCCGATTTCGTGGGAAAGAACTTGCCCACCTCAGCGGCCGAATCCGTGCTGGTGGAGCTGGAGGAGACCGAGGGCCGCGACCGCGTCCTGATTTCCGCCGGCCACGAGGGGGACAACGCATGAGGCACCTGCTTGACACCGTCCATCTGAGCCGCGAGGACGCCATCCGCATCCTCGACGTGGCAGACACCATGGCAGATGTGGCCTCCCGCGAGGTCAAGAAACTTCCCGCACTGCGCGGGAGGACCGTGGTCAACCTCTTTTTCGAGGACTCGACCCGCACCCGGACGTCCTTCGAAGCGGCCGCCAAGCGACTCTCGGCCGACGTCATCAACTTCTCTGCCAAGGGATCGTCGGTGTCCAAGGGCGAATCGCTCAAGGACACCGCCCAGACCCTCGAGGCCATCGGGGCGGACGCCGTGGTGATCCGGCACCCGGCCTCCGGTGCCCCGCATCGGCTCGCGTCCACGGACTGGATCGACGCCGCCGTGGTCAATGCGGGCGACGGCACGCACGCACATCCGACCCAAGCACTGCTTGACGCACTCACCCTGCGCCGGGATCTGGCGGTGCGCGACGGCGTGTCCCCGACCGGCCGCGGCCTGGACGGAGCGCATGTGGTCATCGTGGGCGACGTCCTGCATTCCCGGGTGGCACGCTCAGACGTATGGCTGCTGCATCACCTCGGTGCCACCGTCACCTTGGTCTCCCCTCCCACCCTGATTCCGGTGGGCGTCGAGTCCTGGCCCTGCAACGTGGAGACGGACCTGGACAGGGCTCTGGCGCAGGCGCCCGACTCTGTCATGATGCTGCGCGTCCAGGCCGAGCGTATGCACGGTTCGTTCTTCCCCTCGGTGGCGGAGTACTCCCGCCGCTGGGGGCTCTCGGCGCAGCGCCTCGCGGCGCTGCCTCCCCAGACCACCATCATGCATCCCGGACCCATGAATCGCGGTCTGGAGATCTCCTCCGAGGCCGCGGATTCGGCCCGGTCCAGGGTGCTGAACCAGGTCTCCAACGGTGTGGCCGTCCGCATGGCCGTGCTCTACCTGGTTCTTGCCGCACCCACCCACGAAGGAGACGGCCTTGTCTGAGTTCCTATTGAAGGGCGTACGCCCCCTGGGCAACGACCCGGTAGACCTGCGATTGGCGGACGGGGTGATCGCCGAGATCGGGACACCCGGGTCCCTCGCCGCAGGTGACGCCGAGGTGGTCCACGCCGAAGGGCTCATCGCCCTGCCAGGCTTGGTAGACAGCCACACCCATCTTCGCGAGCCCGGCCGTGAGGATGCGGAGACCGTGGAGACTGGTACCCGCGCTGCGGCCCGTGGCGGCTACACGGCGGTACACGCCATGGCCAACTCCCTGCCCGTGGCGGACACGGCCGGCGTGGTTGAGCAGGTCTTCCGCCTGGGACAGGAGTCCGGCTGGGTCGAGGTACGGCCGGTCGGCGCGGTCACCGTGGGCCTGGAAGGCAAGCAGCTGGCCGAGCTCGGCGCCATGGCGGACTCGCGGGCAGCGGTGCGGATGTTCTCCGATGACGGTATCTGTGTGTCTGATCCGGCCCTGATGCGGCGCGCCTTGGAGTACGTGAAGGCCTTCGACGGTGTCATCGCCCAACACGCCCAGGAACCCCGGCTCACCGAGGGTGCCCAGATGAACGAGGGCACCGTCTCGGCGGAACTGGGACTGCCGGGGTGGCCCTCCGTGGCCGAGGAAGCCATCATCGCCCGCGATGTGCTGCTGACCAAGCACGTCGGTTCTCGTCTGCACGTTTGCCACGTCTCCACCGCAGGATCCGTCGACCTGATTCGTCGGGCCAAGGAGGACGGCGTCGCTGTCACGGCAGAGGTGACCCCGCATCACCTGCTGCTGACCGAGGAACTCGTGCGTGGCTACGACCCGGTCTACAAGGTCAACCCGCCTTTGCGGACGGAGTCGGACGTGCTGGCGCTGCGCCAGGCCGTTGCGGACGGCGTCATCGATTGCGTCGGAACGGACCACGCCCCGCATCCGTCGGAATCGAAGGAATGCGAGTGGGCTGCGGCCGCGATGGGGATGACCGGACTCGAGACCGCGCTCTCGGTGGTCCAGCAGACTCTGGTGGACACCGGCCTGATCGGCTGGGCCGACGTGGCCCGCATCATGTCATCCACCCCGGCCACGATCGGACGCGTCGCCGACCAGGGGCGTCCGCTTGCCGTCGGCGAACCCGCCAACGTGACGCTGGTGGATCCGGCCGCGCAAACGGTCGTGGACCCGAGCACCCACGCCACCAAGGGCAGGAACTCCCCGTTCCGGGGCCTGGAACTCCCCGGACGCGTGCAACACGTTTTCTTCCGCGGCCGTCGGACCGTGGCGGACGGGGAACTGGTGACTGCATGAGCGGATACGGATGGGCCGTCCTCTGGACGGTTCTCGCCGGAGTGCTGCTGTGCGCCCTGATGCTGCTCGGATGGTTCCGGCGCGGCAGGCGGCAGGCGGACCTGCCGCGGCCTGCGGACGTCCCCGAACGGCTGGGAGAACCACGCACCGATATCGAGGGTACCTACGTCGTTACCACCACGGCGGGTGACCGTCTGGACCGGATCGCCGCACACGGACTCGGCGTCCGAGGCAACGCGCTGCTGTCCATCGGGGCGGACGGTGTGGCGGTGCTGCGGCAGGGAAGCCCCTCGTTCTTCATCCCGGCACAGCGCCTGGAACTCATCGGGACCACCTCCAATATGGTCGGCAAGGCCGTGGAGAAGGACGGCATCGTGGTGATCCGCCACTCGGTGGGGGAGACCAGCTATGACACGGGCTTCCGGGTCCGCCACCACACCCAGCAGATCGACCTGCTCACTCAACTCAACTCATTGCTCCCGGGTTCACCCGGCGACGACACGACCAAGAACTCCACTGGGAAGGAAAACCTGTGAGTCCCACTCCCTCACGCACCGATTCTGCGGCGGCGCTGCTTGTCCTTGAGGACGGCTTGGTCTTTACCGGGCGACCCTATGGAGCCTCCGGCACCACGCTCGGTGAGCTCGTCTTCACCACCGGCATGACCGGATACCAGGAAACGCTGACCGATCCTTCCTTCGCCCGCCAGATCGTGGTGCAGACGGCACCGCACATCGGCAACACCGGCGTCAACGATGAGGACGACGAATCGCGCAAGATCTGGGTGGCCGGCTATGTGGTCCGCGATGCGGCACGCCGGCCCTCCAACTGGCGCTCTCAGCGAAGCCTGGACGACGACCTGGTCGCCGACGGCATCGTCGGCATCAAGGACGTGGACACCAGGGCCATCACCCGCCACGTTCGGGACAAGGGCGCGCTGAAGGCAGGCATCTTCTCCGGTGACGACGCCAAGGCGCCCATCGCGGACCTCGTCGCCAAGGTCGCGGGCCAGGAAGCCATGGCCGGCGCCCGGCTGGCTGAAGAGGTCAGTGCAGAGGAGACCTACTGGATCGAGCCCAAGGACCACGGCTGGAGCGGCGCACCCCGCTTCACCGTGGCCGCCTTGGACCTCGGCATCAAGGGGATGACCCCGGTTCGCTTCGCCGAGCGCGGGATCCGTGTGGCCGTGATGCCTGCCGATTCCACCCTGGTAGACGTCCTGGCCGTGGAGCCGGACGGCGTGTTCCTGTCCAACGGCCCCGGCGACCCCGCCACCGCCGACGCGCAGGTTGAACTCACCCGAGAGGTGCTGGACCGCGGGCTGCCGTTCTTCGGCATCTGCTTCGGCAACCAGATCCTGGGCCGCGCCCTGGGCTTCGGCACCTACAAGCTGCCCTTTGGCCACCGCGGAATCAACCAGCCCGTCCTGGACCGCACCACCGGCAAGGTGGAGATCACCGCGCAGAACCACGGCTTCGCCGTCGACGCCCCGCTGGATGGGCCGGTCACCGCGCCGCAGGAGCGCTTTGGTCAGGTGGAGGTTTCCCACGTGTGCCTCAACGACAACGTCGTGGAGGGCCTGCGCTGCCTCGACCTCCCCGCATTCTCCGTGCAGTACCACCCCGAGGCCGCGGCCGGCCCGCACGACGCCGCCTACCTCTTCGATCGTTTCGCCGATGCCATGGCAGCCCACAGCGGCCAGGCAGACGCCACCAAGGAAGGCTGACCCAAGTGCCCAAACGTACAGACCTGAAGTCCGTTCTCGTCATCGGGTCCGGCCCCATCGTCATCGGGCAGGCAGCGGAGTTTGACTACTCCGGAACCCAGGCCCTGCGTGTGCTGAAGGAGGAGGGCCTGCGGGTCATCCTCGTCAACTCGAACCCGGCCACCATCATGACCGACCCGGAGCTGGCAGACGCCACCTATGTGGAGCCCATTACGGCCGAGGTGGTCGAGAAGATCATCGCCAAGGAACGCCCCGATGCGATCCTGCCGACCCTGGGCGGCCAGACCGCGCTGAATACGGCCATCGCCCTGGACAAGTCCGGTGCCTTGGAGCGTTACGGCGTGGAATTGATCGGCGCCAACATCGAGGCCATCGAACTCGGTGAGGACCGCGAGAAATTCAAGGGCGTCGTAGAACGCTCCGGCGCCGAGTCGGCCAAATCCATCATCGTTCACACCATGACCGAGGCCGTCGCAGCGGCTGGCGAGCTGGGCTACCCGCTGGTGGTGCGCCCGTCGTTCACCATGGGCGGGCTGGGCTCCGGCATGGCCTACAACGAGGAGGACCTGCACCGCATCGCGGGTGCCGGCCTGCAGTACTCACCCACCACCGAGGTGCTCCTGGAGGAGTCCATCCTCGGGTGGAAGGAGTACGAACTCGAGATGATGCGCGACCGCAACGACAACGTCGTGGTGATCTGCTCCATCGAGAACTTCGACCCCGTTGGCGTGCACACTGGCGACTCCGTCACCGTGGCACCGGCCCTGACCCTGACCGACCGCGAGTACCAGAAGCTGCGCGACATCTCCATCGCGGTGATCCGCAACGTGGGCGTGGACACCGGTGGCTGCAACATCCAGTTCGCCGTGGAACCCGACACGGGCCGCGTGGTGGTCATCGAGATGAACCCCCGCGTGTCGCGATCCTCCGCTTTGGCGTCCAAGGCCACCGGCTTCCCGATCGCGAAGATCGCCACCAAGCTCTCCCTGGGCTACACGCTGGACGAGATCCCGAACGACATCACGCTGAAGACGCCCGCCTCCTTCGAACCCACGTTGGACTACGTGGTCGTGAAGGTTCCCCGCTTCGCGTTCGAGAAGTTCCCGGCAGCGGACGCCACGCTGACCACCACCATGAAGTCCGTGGGTGAAGCGATGGCCATTGGCCGCAACTTCACCGAGGCATTGCAGAAGGCCATGCGCTCTCTGGAGCAGAAGGGCTCGGAGCTCTCCTTCCAAGCTCCCGCTGACGAAGCGGAACTGGATGCCCTTGTGGAATCGACCCGCTTGGGCAGCGTGGATCGCCTGCGTAACACTCAGCGTGCCCTGCTGGGCGGTGCGAGCATCGAGCGGCTCTACGAGGTCTCTGGCATCGATCCCTGGTACCTGGACCAACTGCAGCTGATCAACGAGATCGCCGCCGAGATCGCAGCCGATCCGGATCTCAGCGAATCCACGCTCCGCCTGGCCAAGCGCCACGGTTTCTCCGACGCGCAGATCGCCCAGCTGGCGCATCAGCGTGAGGATGTGGTGCGCGGTATTCGTCATGCTCTCGGCATCCGTCCCGTGTACAAGACGGTGGACACGTGTGCGGCCGAGTTCGAGGCCTTCACGCCGTACCACTACTCCTCCTACGACGAGGAGACGGAGATCGGCCGGCACGATACGCCGTCCATCATCATCCTGGGCTCCGGGCCCAACCGGATCGGTCAGGGTATCGAGTTCGATTACTCCTGCGTGCACGCGACCATGGCTCTGCGGGATGCCGGCTACGACACCGTCATGGTCAACTGCAACCCCGAGACCGTCTCAACGGATTACGACGTCTCCACCCGCCTGTACTTCGAACCGCTGACCCTGGAGGACGTCCTCGAGGTCATCCACGCGGAGGAGGCCTCTGGTGGCGTGCTCGGCGTGTACGTACAGCTGGGCGGCCAGACCCCGCTGAAGCTCGCTCAGCAGCTGCAGGACGCGGGCGTTCCGATCCTCGGTACCTCTCCCAAGGCCATCGACCTGGCCGAGGACCGCGGCGAATTCTCCCGCGTGCTTGATCGCGGGGGACTGGTCAGCCCCAAGAACGGCACAGCGGTCTCCTTCGACGAGGCCAAGGCCATCGCGGACGAGATCGGGTACCCGGTGCTGGTGCGTCCCTCCTACGTGCTGGGCGGCCGCGGCATGGAGATCGTCTACGACGAGGCCAACCTCTCGCGCTATGTCCGTGAGGCCACCGAGATCACCGCGGAACACCCCATGCTGGTTGACCGCTTCCTCGAGGACGCCATCGAGATCGACGTCGATGCCCTCTACGACGGAACCGACCTCTATGTTGGCGGCATCATGGAGCACATCGAGGAGGCGGGTATCCACTCCGGTGACTCCGCCTGCACCCTGCCTCCCATCACGCTGGGGCCCGACGCCGTGGACCGGGTGGCTGAGGCCACCCGCGTCATCGCTGAAGGCGTCGGTGTGCGCGGCCTGATCAACATCCAGTTCGCGCTGGCCTCGGATGTTCTCTATGTGATCGAGGCTAATCCGCGTGCTTCCCGCACGGTGCCCTTCGTTTCTAAGGCCACCGGCGTGCAGTTGGCCAAGGCAGCAGCCCTGATCGGCGTGGGATCCACCATCGCTTCCTTGCGAGGCGACGTCCTGCCCGCGGAGGGAGACGGTGGCAAGCTGCCGACCGGTGCGCCGGTTGCGGTGAAGGAGGCCGTCATGCCGTTCGCCCGTTTCCGCACCCCCGAGGGCCACGTGGTGGATTCCCTGCTTGGCCCCGAGATGCGTTCTACCGGCGAGGTCATGGGTATCGATCACCACTTCGATACGGCCTTCGCGAAGTCGCAGGCGGCCGCGAATAACCCGCTGCCGACCCAGGGAAAGATCTTCGTGTCGGTGGCCAACAAGGACAAGCGTTCCATGGTGCTGGCCGTGAAACGCTTGGGCGACTTGGGCTTCGAGATCGTCTCCACCGGTGGCACCGCCCAGGTGCTCTCGCGCAACGATATTGAGGCCACCGTCGTGGCGAAGGTGCACGAGGAGCAGGGCGAGGCGCCCGAGATCATCCGGATGGTCGAGGCTGGTGAGATCGCGATGATCGTGAACACGCCCTCCGGCGGCGACGCCCGCTCCGATGGTTACGAGTTGCGGGCCTCCGCCACGAGCGTTGGCGTCCCCGTGATCACCACGGTCGCTGAGTTGACCGCCGCGGTGCAGGCCATCGAGGCGCAGCGCACGTATCCGTGGTCTGTGGCCAGCCTGCAGGAACATGCTGTGACGCTGGCGGCGGCCCGCGAGGCGGAGTCCGCTCGTGCCTGAGTCCTTCGGCTCCCGGCTCGGCCGGGCCATCGCGGAGCGCTCCCACTTGTGTGTGGGAATTGATCCCCACCCCGCCTTGCTGGCGGGGTGGGGGTTGCCCGACGACGCGGAGGGGCTGCGGCGGTTCGGTTCCGTTCTGCTCCAGGCAGCCGTGGGCCGCGCGGCGGCGATCAAGCCGCAGGTGGCGCTCTACGAGCGCCACGGTTCCGCGGGTTTCGCGGCACTCGAGGAGTTGTTGGCACAGGCCAGGGAACTCGGTGTGCTCAGTGTTGCTGACGCCAAGCGGGGGGACATCGGCTCCACCATGGCGGGCTACGGCGCCGCCTGGTTGTCGGATGATTCACCACTGCGGGCGGATTCGGTCACCGTGTCCCCGTACCTCGGGGTCGGCGCGTTGGCGCCAGCGTTCGACGTGGCTCGCGAGACCGGCCGCGGCCTGTTCGTCCTGGCGCTGACCTCCAACCCCGATGGGGCACGGGTCCAGCACGCCGGAGGGTCGGATTCGGCGGCTAAGCGGATCGTGGAGGATGTGGCCGCGCAGAACCTCGCAGCTGACGAGACCGGGTTGGGTTATGCGGGCCTGGTGGTCGGTGCCACCGTCGGTGGTGACGCGCAGCGGCTCGGGATCGACCTGGCTCAGGGCGCTCCGCCGCTGCTGACCCCCGGTTACGGCGCCCAGGGCGCCACGGGGCAGGACCTGCGCCGAGATCTCGGTCACGTCTGGGACCAGGTCTTGGTGCCCGCCTCCCGCTCGTTGGCGGCCAACGGCCCGGATGGGGTGGTGGCGGCGGTCACGGCCGCAGCCGAGGACTTGGGCTGAGGCGAACCGGTAGGCTGGTGGCCATGCTTGAATCAGAGGCGCAGCCCACCCGCGTCACCGTCTTGGCCGGACCCACCGCAGTGGGAAAGGGCACCGTTTCGGCCTATGTGCGTGAGCACTACCCGCAGGTGTGGTTGTCCGTCTCCGCCACCACGAGGTCTCCCCGCCCGGGGGAGAGCGACGGAGTGCACTACCACTTCGTGGGTCCGGAGCGATTCGAAGAGATGAAGGCGCAAGGGGAGCTGCTGGAGTGGGCCGTGGTGCACGGCCTCAACAGCTATGGCACCCCGCGCTCCACGGTGGAGGCCGCTGCTGCGGACGGGAAGCACGTGCTGCTGGAGATCGATCTGCAGGGAGCACGCCAGATCAAGCAGACTATGCCTGACGCCCGCTTCGTGTTCTTGGCCCCGCCTAGCTGGGACGAACTCGTGAACCGACTCGTTGGTCGCGGGACCGAGTCACCCGAAGAGCAACAGCGTCGGCTGGAAACCGCTAAACTGGAACTTGCTGCCGAGCCGGAGTTCGATGTCACGATCGTCAATGACGATGTGGAACGAGCCGCTCGGGAGCTGGTTCGGGTGATGGGCGTCCAGGACGCCTGACTCGTAAGAGCCGACACCGCACCCTGGTGTCGGTAACCACTACTAGACATGAATTGTGAAGGAACCCTGTGGCTCAGAACCTCGAAGGCATCATCAACCCGCCGATCGACGACCTGCTGAAGCGGGCCGGTTCCAAGTACGCCCTGGTGATTGACGCCGCCCAGCGCGCTCGTCAGATCAATGCTTACTACTCCCAGCTGCATGACGGCCTGTTTGAGCACGTGGGCCCCCTGGTGGACACCCACATGAACGAGAAGCCGCTCTCCATCGCCCTGCGCGAATTTGATGAGGGTCTGCTGGCGGTCGTGCCGCTGGCGGAGAAGCGTGCGGCAGAGGCCGCCGCTGCAGCAGACGCCGCAGCGGAGCTTCCGGCAGAGTGACGTCCGCGGGCTCTGGCAGCATCGATGTGAACCCCGTGGATCCAGTGGCGATCGCCCCCGAGTCGACCGTGCGCCGTGTGGTGCTCGGTGTGGCCGGGGGCATTGCCGCATACAAGGCTACCGCCTTGGTGCGTGGGCTGCGCGAGGCCGGACACCACGTGGATGTGGTCCCCACCGATTCTGCGTTGCGGTTTGTTGGCGCGCCCACGTGGGAGGCCCTGTCCGGGCAGCCCGTCCACACCTCCGTGTTCGAGGCCGTTGACCGCGTCAACCATGTGGCGCTTGGTCGGCGCGCGGATCTGGTGCTGGTGGCGCCAGCGACCGCCGACCTGCTGGCGCGTGCAGCGTCCGGGCGGGCGGACGATCTGCTCACGGCCACCTTGTTGGCCACCAAGGCCCAGGTCGTGATGGCCCCTGCCATGCACACCGAGATGTGGCAGCACCCCGCGACCGTGGCGAATGTGGCCACGCTCCGTGCGCGCGGCGTCACGGTGTTGGACCCCGCCGTCGGTCGGCTCACGGGGGCCGATTCAGGGCCCGGGCGCCTGCCGGAACCCTCGGAGATTCTGGCCGCAGTGGGGCAGCTGCTCGCTGATCCCGAGCGCCCTTTGGCCGGTCGCCGCGTGGTGGTCAGTGCAGGGGGGACGCGTGAGGCGCTGGACCCCGTGCGCTTCCTCGGCAACCGCTCCTCCGGCAAACAGGGGGTGGCGCTGGCCGTCGCCCTGCGCGACCTCGGAGCGGACGTCGATCTACTCGCGGCCAATCTGGAGGTCGCAGCCCCCGCGGGGGTGCGTGTCACGCAGGTGACCAGCGCCCGGGACCTGGAGCGAGCCGTCGGGCAGGTGGCTCCGGGCGCGGATGCGCTCGTGATGGCCGCCGCCGTGGCGGACTTCCGCCCGGCGGACGTCCAGGACACCAAGATCAAGAAACGTGACGACGGTGAGGACCCGGTGATCACGTTGGTGCGGAACCCGGACATCCTGGCCGGCGCCGTACGTTCACGCTCCACGCACCAGGGTGAGGGGCCGCAGTGGCCGGGACTCATCGTGGGATTCGCGGCGGAGACCGGCGACGCCGAGCACACCGTCGCCGAGCACGCGGCGGCCAAGCTAGCCAAGAAGGGCTGCGAATTGCTGGTCGTGAATGAGGTTGGACTGACCCGGGGCTTTGGGCGTGACGAGAACATCGTGGACGTCCTCTCAGCCGCCGGGGATCCGCCCGTTCACCTGGAGGGAAACAAGCTCGAGGTGGCCCGAGGGGTGGCCAAGATCATGGCCGGGTTGCTGGCCTGACGTCGCCGTCACCGCCCTCGGCGGTAAAGTGGGGCGGGTGACCAGTAACGACCTGCGCCTCTTCTCCTCGGAATCAGTGACAGAGGGACACCCAGACAAGATCTGCGACCAGATCTCCGACGCCATTCTCGACGCCCTGTTGACTCAGGACCCGGAGTCCCGGGTGGCCGTGGAGACCCTCACGACCACCGGCTTGGTGCAGGTGGCAGGAGAGGTCACCACCAACGGTTACGTGGAGATCCCACAGCTGGTGCGCAACACCATCCTTGACCTGGGCTACGACTCCTCCGCGAACGGATTCGACGGGGCCCGCTGCGGGGTGAACATCTCCATCGGTCAGCAGTCGGCGGAGATCTCCGACGGCGTCTTCACCTCCTTGGAGGCCCGTGAAGGCACCGCCGTGGACGCCCGCGACATGCAGGGTGCAGGCGACCAGGGCATCATGTTTGGCTACGCCTCAGACGAGAACAGCGCCTACATGCCCACCCCCATCCACCTGGCTCACCAGCTGTCTGAGCGGCTGACCCGCGTCCGTCGCGACGGCATCCTCACCGGCCTGCGCCCGGACGGGAAGACCCAGGTCACCATCGGCTACGACGGGGACAAGCCGGTCTCCCTGGAGACCGTGGTGGTCTCCAGCCAGCACGCGGCTGACTACGACATTGCCGCGGTGCGTGACGACCTGATGGAGGCCGTGGTGCGGCCGCTGCTCCCCACCCTGGAACTGGACACCTCCAACACCGAGATCATCCTGAACCCGTCCGGCCCGTTCATTATCGGCGGCCCCGTGGGAGACGCCGGGCTGACCGGTCGCAAGATCATTGTGGACACCTACGGCGGATTCGCCCGGCACGGCGGCGGCGCCTTCTCCGGTAAGGATCCGTCCAAGGTGGACCGCTCCGCCGCCTACGCCATGCGCTGGATCGCCAAGAACGTGGTGGCAGCAGGTCTGGCCCGCCGCGCCGAGGTCCAGGTGGCCTACGCCATCGGCAAGGCGAACCCGGTGGGACTCTACGTCGAGACCTTCGGCACCGAGACCGTGGACCCGGCCCGGATTCCCGCCGCCATCCAGGAGATCTTCGACCTGCGCCCACTCGGCATCATCGAGGACCTCAACTTGAAGCGTCCCATCTACCGTAAGACGGCCGCGCACGGGCACTTTGGTCGTAGCGATGCGGACTTCACCTGGGAGAACGTGGATCGCGCGGACGCCCTGCGTTCGTGGTTCAACGCCTGAGGGCGCGCGGATCCATGAGTCTCGTCCGCGGATGACCGGGGGAGCCGAGGGTCTCTTCGAACTGCCGGAGGAACCCGCCACAGGGAAACGGGCCCAGCGGCTGGGTGCGCCTGTGCCTGCCGCCGAGTTGCCGGTGGCCAAGGTCGCGCTCGAATCGCCGCTGCCGCAACTGGACCGGACCTTCGACTACCTGGTGACCGAGGCGTTGGACGCCACGGCCCTGCCAGGAGTCCGGGTCCGGGTGCGTTTCGGGGGCCGACGTCTCAACGGCTGGCTGGTGGATCGCGTCGCCGAGCCGGAACCGGGGGTCCATCCGCTGCCATTGGAGGCCGTGGTCTCGCCCGAGCCGGTGCTCAGCGCTGACGTCCTGCAACTGTGTCACGACGTCGCGGAACGTTATGCGGGCAACGTCGCTGATGTGGTCAGGCAGGCCGTCCCCGCCCGCGTGGCCAAGGTGGAGAAGGAAGGCCGCGGCGTTCCGGTCCCGCGCCGACCTGGACCCGTGGATCCCGCCGGCTGGGTGGACGACGACGGCGGTGTCGAATTCCTCTCCTCCCTCGCCGAAGGAGGTAACGACCGGGTCGTGGCCTCCTTCCTCCCCGACGCTGGAACGGGGTGGGCACAGCGCCTCGCCGCGGCCGCCGCGGCCACCGCGGAGTCCGGCCGCGGTAGCGTCCTGGTGGTCCCGGACGCGCGCGACCTCGACCGGCTCTGTGCCGCGCTCGACGAGACGGTGGGTTCCCGCGGCTACGCACGGCTCAGCGCCGACGACGGCCCCACACCCCGCTACCGTTCCTTCCTCCGGGTGGTCCGTGACGAGGTCTCGATCGTGGTGGGCACTCGCAATGCCGCGTTCGCACCGGTCTCGCGGTTGGGGCTGGTGGCCATGTGGGACGATCACGACACGGCGCACCAGGAGCCGAGGGCCCCCTATCATCATGCCCGCGAGGTCCTGCTGCTGCGGGCCGCGGAGTCCGGCTGCGCCGCCCTGTTTGCCTCTCCTGCGCGCTCCGCGGAGGCGGAACGGTTGGTGCTGACCGGCTGGGCCAGGGATATTGGCGCGGATCGGTCCCTCTTGCGCCACCGAGCTCCCTGGGTCCGGGCGGTAGCTGACGATCCCACCTCCGTCCACGATCCCAACCACACAGCCAGGATCCCGCACCTGGCCTGGCAGGTCATGAAGAAGGCCCTGGAGTATGGTCCGGTGCTGGTGCAGGTCGCCCGCACAGGATTCGTGCCGAGCCTCGCCTGCGGACAGTGCCGCACGCCGGCCCGCTGCCCGGAATGCTCTGGTCCCTTGGCGTTGCACGGGCGCAGCACCGAACCCGTGTGCCGCTGGTGCGGTCGGTTCGACCGCGGCCACCGCTGTCAGAACTGTGGCAGCCCTCGGCTACGCGCCGGGACCGTCGGTGCAGATCGCACGCTGGAGGAGCTGGGACGATCCTTCCCCGGAGTGCCGGTGCTGCGCTCCACGGGGGCAGACGCGGTCACGGACGTGGGGGAGGACCCCGCCATCGTCGTGTCCACCCCAGGTGTGGAACCCGTGGCCCGCGGCGGTTACCACGCCGTGGTGTTGCTGGACGCAGACCTACAGGTCTCTGCGGAAGGGCTACGGACGGGGGAAGACACGCTGCACCGATGGTTCGCCGCGGCCCGTCTGGCCAGATCACGTGACGACGGTGGGGTGGTGGTCCTGACCGGTCACGGCTCCACGCAGGCCCAGGCCTTGGTGCGGTGGGATCCGGCGGGGCAGGCTCAGCGTGAGCTTGCGGAACGTGGACAGGCCGGGCTGCCGCCCGCGGTGCGCTGCGCTACCGTGTCGGGGCCCAGCCGGGTGGCAGAGGCCTTTGTCCGCGACGTGGCCAGCGGCGCTCCGATCCGGTCGGTGGGCCCCACACCCACCGACGACGAGGGCGAATCCCGGTGGATCCTCTTCTTCCAGCACGTGGACGGTGACCGCGTCACGAAGGTGCTGCGGCACCGTCGCATCCTCGGTGCGGTGCGCCGCGACCCCGTCCTGAAGCTCAAGGTGGACGACTCGGCGGAGCTCTGAGCACGCCGCGGGCCGGGTTTGGTCTGGGCGGGACTGGCCGGGGCGGGCGCCGCGCTAGACTCAGCGGCGCACACCTTCGACGAGTTTTTGCGAGAGAAAGCGATGATTCCACATGGACTGGGTCCCCTGGGCGCTCGTAGCCGCGTTGCTGGGGGGCCTGGTGACATTGGGGATCCTGTTGCGCCGCGCCCGTTCCCGGCTGCGGACCGTCGAGGACGGACTGGCGGAATTGAGTCGGCAACCGGCCGTGATCTCGCACGAAATCAGGACGCCGCTGGCGTTGGTGAGGGGCGCGGCGGAACTGCTGGCGGAGGGCACCCCAGGGCCGCTCACCCCGATCCAATCCAAGTTCGTGAACACCATCTCGGAGAACACCCAGGTGGTGATCGACATGGCCGAGAACATGCTCACCACGGCCAAACTGGAAGCGGGAACGTTCCGTCCCGCCATGGATCTAGTGGACATCAGCGAGGTGGTGTCTCGCTGCGCTCGAGAGGTCAGACGCGTCTTGCGGACCAAGATCCGGGTCGAGGCGGCAGGGGGCATGCTGCCTGCCGTCACGGACGAGAATCTGGTCCGTCAGCTCGTCTGGAATCTCGTGAACAACGCCGCAAGGCATGCAGGGGACTCCGCCTCGATCACCATCTCGGTGCGGGAGGACCCCGGCGGCATGTGCATGTTGGCGGTGAGCGACAACGGGCAGGGGATGAGTGAGGAAGAACGAGGACGTCTCTTTGTCCCGTTCTCCACGGGCCACGGACAACGTCCCGGAAGCGGGCTGGGCATGATGGTGGTCAAACGCATCACCGAGGTGCTGGGTGGCACAGTCTTGGTGGATACGGAACAGGGCGCAGGAACCTCCATTGTGGTGGTCATACCGATCAGGGAAGGGGCAACGATCCGATGAAATCCACGGTGCTGGTGGTCGATGACGAACCTCAGATGACCGCCATCCTCTCCTTCGCGTTCGAGACGCACGGGTTCGAAGCCATCTGTGCCGGGACGGCGCGCGAGGCCTGGGAGATCCTGGAACGCAACGAGATCGACCTGGTGGTCCTGGACGTCATGCTTCCCGACCAATCCGGATTTCGGCTGACCGAGCGCATCAGGGCCCAAGGCCATGACGTCCCGGTGATCCTGCTGACGGCCCTGGTCAACGAACGCGACCGGATTCGGGGACTCGAGGCCGGAGCGGACGACTACGTCGGGAAACCCTTCAGCCCACGCGAATTGACGTTGCGCGCCCAAGCGGTGCTGCGCCGGACCCAGCGCACGGGGGAGAGCCACGAGGACGCACTGGAGCTTGGGGCGCTACGGCTGGACCTGCGCAGCGAACGAGCGTGGTGGGAGGGCCGCCGAATCGACGTCGGTTCCACGGAGTTCCGGGTGCTCGCGACCTTGGCTGAGCATTCCCCGCACCCCGTGGGCCCTCACCAACTGCTCAACGAGGCCTGGGCCACTACAGCGACCGTGGGAGGGCGGGAGATGATCAAGACGGCCGTCTACCGGCTGCGACGCCACCTCCGGCAGGCCGGCGTGGACCCAAGCCTGGTCACCTCCGTGCGGGGGCAGGGCTACCGACTGGTGGTCGCTTAGGTAACACGGTTGTCACCATCGGTGACCAGGAACGCCCTCCTGGTGATCGACGCTGCCCCAGGATGGATCGTGGTAAGTACTCACTCCATCAAGGGCATAAGGAAAAGACCAACATGGCTCATAAGTCCAAAGGCGGGCTGGGGTTCCTCTCCGCACCGGCCGACGCGCCCAGGCTCGGTGCAGCGGAAGTAGCGAAGAAGTATCCGCGACTGCGCGCACAGGTTTTCCTGGGGATCTTCCTGGGTTACGCAGGTTTCTATCTCATCCGGAACAACGTGTCCATCGTGTCGCAGATCTTCAAGGATCACGACATCATGAACACCGTGCAGATCGGCATCGTCGCCAACTCCGTGCTGATCGCCTACGGGCTCTCCAAGTTCTTCATGGCGATGCTCTCCGACCGTTCCAACGCGCGCTACTTCCTGCCGCTGGGTCTCGCGCTCTCCGCCGTCGTGAACCTGTTCGTGGCCTTTGTCCCCTGGGTGACCGCATCCGTGGGCGTCTTCGCGACCGTCATGTTCATCAACGGTTGGGTGCAGGGTATGGGATGGCCGCCCTCCGGCCGCGTGCTGGTGCACTGGTTCTCCACCAAGGAACGCGGCTGGAAGACGTCCATCTGGAACTGTGCCCACAACGTCGGCGGTGCCGGCGTCGGTGTGGCCGCCGCCTACGCCCTGCACACCTGGGCCGCGTCGCCCGACGACTGGCGCCCGGCCTTCTGGTTCCCCGCCATCATCGCGCTGGTGGTGGCCGTCGTCGCCTTCTTCATGATCCGCGACCGGCCCGAGGCCGTGGGCCTGCCTCCCATCGAGGAACACCGTAACGATCCGGCCAAGGTGGAGGTCGCAGCGGAAGAGAAGGAAGGCTCAACGTGGTGGGCCACGCTGGTCAAGCACGTCCTCACCAACCGTGTGGTGTGGTTCCTGGCCCTCACCAACGTCTTCGTCTACACCCTGCGCTACGGCGTGCTGAACTGGATTCCCGTGTACCTGGGCGACCACAAGGGGGCCAAGGTCTCCGACGGCATCCTCGGATTTGCGGTGTTCGAATTGGCTGGCATCATCGGCACCCTGCTGTGCGGTTGGGTCTCCGACAAGGTGTTCAAGGGCTGGCGCTCCGGGGCCGGGATCCTCTTCCTGGCCGGTACCGGCGTCGCGATCCTGGGGTACTGGCTGCTGCCCGCCTCCGCCCCGCTCTGGCTTTTCTACGTCCTGATCGCCGTGATCGGCGGGCTGATCTACGGTCCCGTCATGCTGATCGGGCTCCAGGCCATCGACCTCTCCCCGAAGCACGTGGCCGGTACCGCGGCAGGATTCACTGGGCTGTTCGGCTACATCCTGGGCGCCACGCTGGCCTCCACCGGTGTTGGCTACCTCATCCATAGCTTCGGCTGGGACGTCACCTGGATCGCGATGATTATCGTCTGCGCCATCGCCGTGGTCTTCATGGTGATCCTGGGCCGCGACGAGCGTCGACTGATGCAGCGTCGCGAGCAGCAGGCCACCGCCCAGGGTGAGTGACGGCTCCTCCTGAAGATCGTTCGGTGCTCCCGACAAGCCGGTGCCCCGGTGACCCAGTGTCGCCGGGGCACCGGTCGTTGGTGGGCGTCGCGTCCCAAGTAGGCTGAAGCTCGTGTCCTGGTTACATTCGCGGTGGTTGCGTGCGTGGTTCACGCGTGTCGCTATCGTGGTCGCGGGGGCAGCGCTGTTGATCACGGCGGCGCTGTGGCTGCAGCCACAGCGGGCCGACCTTTCTGTGGTGTGTTCCAACAACGTGGAATCGTGTCGCGCCGTGGCCCAGGCCTACGAGGATCGCACCGGTGTGAGGGTCTCCGTGGTGCGACTGCCGACCTCGGAGGCGCTGGGGCGCATCAAAGTCCCCAACGATCGGCCGGAGTTCGACGTCTGGTTGGGCGGCCCGGCGGAGTCGTATTCGGACGCGGCGGATCGTGGACTGCTTGACCCCATCGGAGATCTGCCTTCCGTACGGGATCTCCCCCACGATATGAAGGACGAGCACGGGTACTGGGCCGGCGTGTACGGGGGAGTGCTGGCTCTGTGCGTCAACACCGAACTCGTCCCGGACGCACCGGTCTCATGGGATCAATTGCTCCAGGACGAGTACGACGACCAGATCATCATGTCCTCTCCGCTGCTCTCAGGGACCGCCGCCACGATGCTCTGGGTCCAGTACTCCAGAGGCGGGTCCATCGACTTCGCCACCGAGTACATGGCCGCATTGGACTCTCGGCTGCGTGGCTATCTCGACTCGGGCACGGCCGTGGCCCGCAACGTCGCTCGCGGGAATGCCGGTATCGGCATCTCGTTTGCCCCCTATTGCCGCACGGAGCAGCGGCAGGGAGCGCCGGTGAAGGTGGTCCATCCGGAGGAAGGGACCGGTTACGAGATCGGGGCCATCGGACTGTTGTCCGGATCGGAGCGGAAACCGCAATCGCGTGAGTTCATCGACTTCGCGGTGTCCGAGGCAGGGCAGGCGGCCTCCGGCTCAACGGTGGAGCAGTCTCGCACCACCAAGTATCAGCATCCCAACCTGACTGACGAGCTTGAGGCCCTGGACGTCGAGGTCTACGGCGGGGACTCCTTGGACGCGGCCCGGGTCCGTGAGGAACTCATCCGGGAATGGTCGGTGGAGGTGCGTCGTGGCACGTATTGATCGCCTCCTGCCCGCCGCCGTGGTGCTCACCGTCGCCGCAGGATTCGTGCTGCCGACCGCCTTGGCCTGGAGGGGGAACGACCCCGACGGCCTGCCTGCCCCGGCCTGGGGCCGGCTACTAGAGGTCACGGCCCGGTCGCTGGTGCTGCCCGTGGCGGCGAGCACGCTGGCCTTGGTGCTGGCCGCCGCCGTCGTCACGCTGGCCTACACGACGCTGTCTCGCACGGGGCGCAGGATCCTCTTGGGCCTTCTCGCCCTTCCCTTCGTCTTTCCGCCTGTGGTCATCGCGGCAGCCGTCCATGAGGGCCTGGGGCAGGCGATTCTGCTGCTCTCCTCCACGTTGGTTGCGCTCCCGATGGCCGTGGCAGGGCAGGTGCTCGGTTTGAGGTTTGTGGACTCCGAGACGTTGATGCTGACGCGTTCACTGGGGCTTCCGGTCTTTGCCGCGTGGCGGAAAGCCGTGATCCCGCTGTGGTCCAGAGGGGCCTTCCTTGCCTGGGCCTGGTCGGTGCTGCAACTGTTCTCTGACCCCGGCGTCCCTGATGTGTACGGAGGCAACCGGGCGTATCTGGCCTCCCACAGCTTCCGCGCCGTCTCCTCCGGGCAGACCGGAGCACCCGTGATGCGGGCCGTGCTCTTCACGATGGTGCTGGCCGTCATCATCTGCGTGATTCTCACCAGGCCGCGGTTCTGGCGCATCGTCGGTTCCGGCCCAAGAAACGCACGGTTCCCCGTCTCCGATCTGTTGCGCTCGGCGCCGGTACCGGGGTGGGTGAAGGTCAGCGCAGGCGTCGTTTCCGGCGTCGTGGTCGTGGCGGTCCTCGGCTTGATCGGTGTGATCGCGGCTGGGGCCATCCGCTCCACAACGAGTGAACCGATTCAGCTGGCCCCGATCCTCGCAACGGTCCTGCTGGTGCTCGTCGCGGTCCCGGCAGGCGTCGTCATCGCCTTCGTCTTCTCCCTGTCGTTGCGCAGGGCAAGTCGATTCTGGCGCCGCTGCGGCATCTTCCTGCTCCTGTTGATGATCTTCAGTTCCCCGACGGCGATCGGAGCGGTGCTCGGGACGGTATTGAGGCGGCCCGTGAGCGTGGAAGGATTCGTGCTGCTCCCGGCGCTCGTGGGCGGTGGTTCCGTGGCGAATGGTTGGTTCGGATTGTTGATCGCGACTCTGGCAGTGTGTGTTCCAGCGTCCTCACTCGTGATGCTGGCGCTGCTGTCCACCCGCCCCTCGACCGCGATCCGCTCGGCCAGGAGCCTGGGCGCCGGCCCACTGCGGACGCTGTTCACCACCGGGCCCATGTACCTGAAGCCGTTGGTCGTGGCGTCGGTGTGCGTGCAGATGAGCGCTTCGTTGACCAGTCTCTCCCCGCAGGTCCTGGTGCAGCCGGGCGGCACCTCGCTCGCCACACCCTATCTATTCGGTCTGATCGCCGGCGGGCGTACGGATGAGGCCTTCGGTCTGGCGGCGGTGACCGGCGTGGTGACCTGCATCGCCCTGAGCGGGATCCTCCTGCTGCTGCGGATGAGCATCGACACGGACTTTAGAGCGAGGAACAAAATATGAACCACGTGCCGACCGGATTGCACGTCCGAGGACTCGCCACAGACGTGGGTGGGTTCGGCCTGGGACCGCTGGACCTGGATGTGGCTGCCGGAGAGATCCTGGCGGTGGTGGGACCCTCGGGCTGCGGCAAATCAACGCTGCTCAACGCCTTGGCGGGTTTCGTCCAGGGGCGGGGGCACGTCGGGGTCGGAGCCTCCGACATCTCCACGCTGCCGCCGGAACGGCGACCTGTGGGACTGGTGTTCCAGCACCCGGTGCTATTCCACGGGATGACGGTGCGGGAGAACATCGGATACGGTCTCGACGACACGAGGATGCTTGAGGGCAAACGGTCCGATCTGATCGACATTGCGATGGCCAATCTGAGGATCGGCTCCTTGGCTGACGCGGAACCGGGGACGCTCTCGGGCGGCCAGTCCCAACGTGTGGCGCTGGCCCAGACCCTGGTTCGCAAACCTCGGGTGCTGCTGCTGGATGAGCCGCTCTCGCATGTGGAGGCTTCCTTGCGCCGTGATATCCGCAGGGACATCAGGCGTCAGGTCTCACGTGATCAGGTGGCGGCCGTCTACGTCACGCACGATCAGGAGGATGCGTTTCTGGTTGCGGATCGGGTGGCCGTGATGCGCCAGGGCAAGATCGTTCAAGTGGATTGGCCCATGCGGGTCTACCGTCGTCCGGCATCCCGATTCGTTGCGGACCTGATGGGGCAGGAGAACGTCCTCTCCGGCATGGTGCTCGGCAGTGCGGGGCAGCATCTGGCCAGGGTCAGGATCGGGAACCAGGAGTATCGGATCCCGTGCGGGGACGAGCCGCGGCTGGGCCCGGCCACCGTGGTGTTACCCCCGGAATCCGTCGAGCTGACGGGCGTGGACCCTGCTGCGGAGGTGGTGGGTGACGTGGGGCAGGTGATCACGTCAGCGTTCCTGGGCCATCGCAGCCAGACGGAGGTGGAAACCGACTTAGGCACGCTCGTGGTGCACGAATGGGACGCAGAGGTGCCTCGTGCCGTGGGGCAGATGGTTCGCTTCACGGTTCGAGCTGGCCGGGGTTGGGTGATGCAGGGTTGAGCCTGTGCCCCGAGGCCGGGTCAGCGCTGGGACAGGAAGTCTTCGATGAACGCGGCAGCGGCCGCCGGCGTCTCGTAGTGGATCAGATGGCCCACGCCCGGGATCACGTCCAGCTGGGCGTTCCCGATCGTGTCAGCCAGCCGTTGCTGCCCCCGCACCGATCCCAGGGGGTCCTTCTCACCGGCCACCAACAGCGTGGGCGTGGTGATCCGGGAGGCGACGTCGCGCACGCTGTGCGTGATCGAGGAACGGTAGGCGCTGAGCAAGGTCTCCGGGTCGGAGAACGCCGCAAAGTACGTACGGTGCTGATCGCGGACGTAGTCCTTCACCAAGGGGGCCTTGCTGGTGAGCATCGCGGCGGTGGTGACGTCCACGACCAGCCTGGCTCGGAGCACCGACTCTCCCACCCGACGGGGAAGCAGGGCGCTGAGCTCGTAGTAGCCAGCCACCACAGCCGTGGACACGGCCTGTGACGCTGAGGTCTGGAGGGCCGGACGGCAGATCGGGTTCACCAGCACCAACTGCCCAAACAGGCCGGGATGCTCCGCCACCGTGTAGGCGGCAACGACGGAACCGAACGAATGGCCCAACAGGACGGTGGACGGCGGGAGGTCCAATGCTCGGGCCAGGCCGACCACCACGGGCACGTAGCCGGGGGCCGAATGCGTGTACGCGCCATCGCTGAATGGGTCGGACGCACCAAAACCGGGAAGATCGGGTGCCACCACGGTGTAGTCGGGCAACGCGTTGACGAGACGCCGCAGCCCATGGTGATCCCCGCGGAAGCCGTGGACGGCCAGGACGATCCCGCGCTGCACCCCTCGGGACGGATACAGCCAGGTGCGGACCCGGGCCCCACCGATCTCCACATGGAAGGCCAGTGCCTCGCGGTCGTCGGCCAGTGGCGGGTCGAGGGTGGAAGCGGAGGAGGTCAGCACCCGGCCAACTCTACCGAGGGTGCATCCCCGTTGCTGGATCAGCCGTGGTGGGGTCCCTGACGCGGCCGTACGGCGGCGCGCGGTCTGGGTAAGTGAGCCGCATCGGCCAGAGCACGCGCCGCGGACTCGTCCACGATGATGTGGGTGAACAGGCCCGCGTTCAGGGCGCCGTGCAACCCGGCCACCTTGCCGCGGCCGTGCGCCACCCCCAATCTGATCGGAACGCCCTGGATCGTCTCGAAGGTTGGCCCCGTGGAACGGGCGTTGAGCGGGATGGAATCGTGGGTCCCGTCCGCGCGGAAGAACCGCGTGGCGAGATCCCCCACCACGGCCTCCCGCTCGATGAGGGCGTAGTCCTCCTTGTCCAGGAAGTCGCCGTCGTAGAGATGACTGGTCACCGACGCCGTCATGGAACCGATTCCGGCCACCAACATGTTCATCCGTGACTGCAGATCAAGGATCCGGCTGATGGATCGTTCCTTCCACAGGTGCTCTCGGGTCACCGGATCGTCAAAGAAGGCTGGAACTGGGAAGGACTGCACATCGGCGTCGAAGGCGCGCGCAAAACGCTGCAGAATGTTGGCGGCATAGTCCTGGCCGGTGGAGGTGGGGGAGCCCGCGCCGTTGAGCTGGACCACCGTGGAACCGGTCAGCGGTTGCCGCGTGAGCCGGTGAGAGACCGCTCGGACGGTGGTACCCCAGGCCACACCGAGGACCTGGCCGGAGGTGAACATGGAACTGATGGACTGGGCCGCCACGCCGGCCACGCGGTCCAGTTCCTGTTCCGCTGAGTCCCCAACGATGGTGGGGACCACGGTGAAGCGCACGTTGAAGTACTTCGACAACGCCCTGCCCAGGTCGCGCACACCATGGGTGGGGTCGTGGAGCCGGATCTCCACGATCCCGCGCTCGCGGGCCTCGGCGAGGGCGCGCGACACCGTGGAACGCGAGACGTTCCAGTCCTTGGCCAGGGCGTCCATGGTGCGCTGTTCCTCGTAGTACCCACGGGCCACTGCCAGTAACATCTGCACCCTGGTGGACTGAGGATTCGTGCCCTCGGCTTGGCTCGTCATGGGTCTCCTTTGCACGAATGTGCAAGATACTTGCTCATCTGATCGGTTGCATCCAGGATTCCATAAGAATGAAGTGCGGCACACCTCACCATCACAAATGGTGTGATTCGCCGCACATTAGTGGATCAGGGAGGATCACCATGGCAGCCACGTCGTCGACACCCGCAGGATCACTGGCGGGACCGGCACCTAAGGGAAACGCAGTTCGTGCCGAAGTCGAGTCGCTCACGACTCGTCCGAAGGCCCAGGTGCTCATCATCGGAGGCGGTGTCAACGGTGTAGCCACCTACCGTGACTTGGCCCTCCAGGGAATCGACGTGGCCATCGTCGAAGCAGCCGACTACGCCAACGGTGCCTCCGGCGCCTCCTCCCACATGATCCACGGCGGCATCCGCTACCTGGAGAACGGCGAGTTCCGCCTGGTCCACGAATCCGTCCAGGAACGTAACCGCCTCATCCGCCTGGCACCGCACTACGTGGAGCCGCTGCAGACCACCATCCCCATGCGCAAGATTTTCTCCGGCCTGTTCAATGCGCCCATGAAGTTCCTCTTCCACAAGGACGGGAAACCTTCCGAGCGCGGTGCAGCGGTCATCCAGGCCGGTCTGACCATGTATGACATCTTCTCCAAGGCCGGACGTGAGGCTCCCAGGCACTCCTTCACCTGGGGCCGCAAGAAGGTTGCGGAGGAGTTCCCGGAGTTCCGCGAGGACACCAAGTACCTCGGCACGTACTACGACGCCAGCGTGCACAACCCCGAGCGCCTGATCATGGACCTGGTCACCGAGGGCGACCAGTCCGGCAATGGCCGCAGCGCCAACTACGTGATGGCGGTCGGACATGACAAGGACGGGGTCGTGCTGCGTGACACCATCACCGGCAACGAGTTCAGCTTCTCCGCCGAGGTCGTCATCAACGCCACCGGCAACTGGGTGGACCCCACCAACAAGGCCCTCGGTGCGGAAACCCGCTTCATGGGCGGCACCAAGGGCAGCCACATCGTGCTGGACAACCCGGAGCTGCTGGCGGCCACCCGCGGTCGTGAGATCTTCTTTGAGCATGAGGACGGCCGCATTGTCCTGATCTACCCCATGCTCGGACGTGTCCTGGTCGGCACCACCGACCTCGACGCCGGCCCGGGCGACGAACCAGTCGCCACGGATGACGAGATCCAGTACTTCTTCGATCTCATCCAGCACGTCTTCCCGAAGATCAAGGTGTCCACGGACGAGATCGTCTACACCTTCTGCGGCGTTCGTCCGCTTCCCCGGCATGACGCCGAGACCCCAGGAGCGGTCTCCCGCGACTACCGGGTGGAGGAGCGTCAGGAACACGGCCGCACCTTCTTCTCCCTGATCGGCGGCAAGTGGACCACGTTCCGCGCCCTCTCGGAGACCCTGACCAATGACACTCTCAAGGTCCTCGGCGCCTCCCGCCGGGTCTCCACCGAGGAGCGCGCCATCGGCGGAGGCAAGGACTACCCCGAGGGTGATTCCGCCCGGGCACGTTACCTGGAGACGCTGACCGATACCGGCCTGGACCTGGGGCGCGCCACCGTGCTGCTCGAACGCTACGGAACCCGCGCCACCGACGTCGCAGAGTACCTCGCTGCCGGAGAGGACCGGGTGCTCTCCGCATCCGATGAGCTCAGCGATCGCGAGCTGGCCTGGTTCGTGGAGCATGAACAGGCAGCTCACACCATCGACGTGTTCGTGCGTCGCACCAATCTTGCCTTCCGCGGCCTCGTCACCGACGACCTCATCGCCGAGGTCTCCGACGGGCTGGCGCAGGTTCTCGGCTGGGACGCCAAGCGCGTCGCCGAGGAAAACGATTTCGCTCGTGCCATCCTGGTCGAGCGTCACCGGATGGCCTCGCTCGGGGCCACCCTCTGACCGGATCCGGGACGGAACGGCCGCTTCCGGCTACCACGTCCTCACGAGACGGTTTCATCACCGCCAACCAAGAACAATGGAGTCAATGATGACTGACATCACTCTGGGACAGGCCTTCCTGTCCGAGTTCATTGGCACCGCGCTGCTCATTCTCATGGGCTGTGGCGTGGTTGCCAACGTTTCCTTGAAGAAGTCCAAGGGCGAGGGTGGCGGCACCCTCATGGTCAACTGGGGCTGGGGCATCGGCGTCTTCGTCGGCGTCTACGCGGCCTTCGCCACCGGCGGCCAGCTCAACCCCGCCGTGACCATCGCCAAGGTGGTGGCGGGTCAGGACCTGGCCCCGGGCCTGGACGCCAATTTCGTCAACACCATCGTGATCATGCTGGCCGAACTCGTCGGCGGCATCGTGGGCGCCATCCTGTGCTGGCTGGCCTACAAGCAGCACTTCGACGAGCACGACGTCGCCGCTGACAAGCTCGGCGTGTTCTCCACCGGCCCGGCCATCCGCAGCTACGGCTGGAACCTCGTGACCGAGATCCTGGCCACCTTCGTGCTCGTGGTCGCTGCCCTGACCTCCGGCTACACCACCAATATCTACGTCGGTCCGCTGTTCATCGCCCTGGTGGTCGTGGGCATCGGTGCCTCCCTCGGCGGCCCCACCGGGTACGCCATCAACCCGGCCCGTGACCTCGGCCCCCGTATCGCTCACGCCATCCTGCCCATCAAGGGCAAGGGTTCCTCCGACTGGGCCTACGCCTGGGTCCCGGTGGTCGGCCCCATGATCGGTGGTGTGCTCGGCGCCCTCGTCTACCTGCTCTACGGGCAGGTCTTCGGCGATCCCGGTCTGGGTCTGCTCGAGCAGATCGCCGGCGCCAAGTAATACTCACGTCCAACGTCGCAAAGACAATCAAAGGAGCTTGACAATGGCGAATCAGAAGTACGTCATCGCGATCGACCAGGGGACCACGTCCTCCCGTGCGATCGTCTTCGATCACGACGGTCAGATCGTCTCCGTGGGTCAGCTGGAGCACGAGCAGATTTTCCCGCACGCCGGGTGGGTCGAGCACGACCCCAAGGAGATCTGGAACAACACGCGTGAGGCCATCGGCCAGGCCCTGGCCAAGGCGTCCATCACGCGTCACGACATCGCCTCCGTGGGTATCACCAACCAGCGTGAAACCGCAGTGGTGTGGGACAAGAACACCGGTGAGCCGGTGTACAACGCCATTGTCTGGCAGGACACCCGCACCCAGAAGATCGTCGAGGAGCTCTCCGCCGATGGCGGCAAGGAGCGTTTCAAGTCGATCGTCGGTCTGCCCCTGGACACCTACTTCTCCGGCACCAAGGTGAAGTGGATCCTGGACAACGTGGAGGGCGCACGCGAGCGCGCCGAGGCCGGAGACCTGCTCTTCGGCACCACCGACTCCTGGGTGATCTGGAACCTGACCGGCGGCGTGGACGGCGGCGTCCACACCACGGACGTCACCAACGCCTCCCGCACGCTGCTGATGGATATCCGCACCCTGGAGTGGCGCGAAGACATCGCAGGCGTGTTCGGCATCCCGATGTCGATGCTGCCCGAGATCAAGCCCTCCTCCGGCGAGTTCGGCGTGGTGCATGACTCCCAGTTGCTGCGCGAGGTCCCGATCACGGGTGTGCTGGGTGACCAGCAGTCCGCGACCTTTGGCCAGGCCGCGTTCGACGCAGGCGAGTCCAAGAACACCTACGGCACCGGCTGCTTCCTCATTTTCAACACGGGCGAGGAGGTCGTCGAGTCCCAGAACGGCCTGCTGACCACCGTGGGTTACAAGCTCGGCGACGAGCCCACCCACTACGCGTTGGAGGGTTCCATCGCAGTGGCAGGCTCTTTGGTGCAGTGGCTGCGCGACAACCTGCGCATGATCGACTCCGCTCCGGAGATCGAGAAGCTCGCCAAGACGGTGGAGGACAACGGTGGGGCCTACGTGGTCCCGGCGTTCTCCGGCCTCTACGCCCCGTACTGGCGTCCCGACGCCCGTGGCGCCATCGTGGGTCTGACCCGCTACGTCAACCGCGGCCACATCGCCCGCGCCGTCCAGGAGTCCACGGCTTACCAGACCGCTGACGTCATGGACGCCGTGAACAAGGACTCCGGCGTGCCGCTGACCGAGCTCCGCGTGGACGGTGGCATGACTGCCAACGAGGACCTCATGCAGTTCCAGGCCGATATTCTCGGCGTGGACGTGGTTCGCCCGGCCGTCACCGAGACCACCGCGCTCGGTGCCGCGTACGCGGCCGGCCTGGCCGTGGGCTACTGGTCGGACCTGGGCGAGCTCAAGGCCAACTGGGCCGAGGGCAAGCGCTGGACCCCCAACATGGACGAGGCGGAGCGCGAGCGTCTGCTGCGCCTGTGGCACAAGGCCGTCACCAAGTCCTTCGACTGGGTGGACGACGACGTCAACTGACACTTTCGCGCGTGACCGTGCCCGCCCGTCGGGCATGGTGATGTGCGCAGTGTCACCACCGAAAAGCCCGGCTCCGCATCCGCGGGGCCGGGCTTTTCGGTGGTACCGACCAGAGTTCCTGGCGATGTGGCGGTAGAATGATCTGGTGCCAATGGCCGCGCCCACGCGCCCCATCGGCACTCTTCGCGAGGGCCTCGAAGGGGGACCCGCGTCTCACCCGAGGTTCTAGTCAAGTGAGGTTTCACGGTGGCGCAAGCGCGCGAGCATTCACCCGAGCAGGCCGAGGACGTCTACGACGTCAAGGCCATCGAGTCCCGCTGGGGTGGGTACTGGGAGGAACACGGCACCTTCGTGCCGGCCGACGACGGCTCCAAGGAGCGTCGCTACGTGCTGGACATGTTCCCCTACCCGTCGGGTGACCTCCACATGGGTCACGCGGAGGCCTTCGCCATGGGTGACATGGTCTCGCGGCACTGGCGGCACAGCGGCTACGACGTGCTGCACCCCATCGGCTGGGACTCCTTTGGCCTGCCCGCAGAGAACGCTGCGATCAAGAACGACCAGCACCCTGCCGAGTGGACGTACAAGAACATCGACACGCAGGCTGCGTCGTTCAAGCGCTACGGCATCAGCGCTGACTGGAATCGGCGCCTGCACACCTCCGACCCCGAGTACTACCGCTGGACGCAGTGGCTGTTCTTGGAGCTGTTCAAGAACGGGTTGGCCTACCGCAAGAACTCCCCGGTGAACTGGTGCCCCAAAGATCAGACGGTGCTGGCTAACGAGCAGGTCGTCAACGGCGCCTGCGAGCGCTGCGGAACCGTGGTCACCAAGAAGAACCTGAACCAGTGGTACTTCAAGATCACCGACTTCGCCGACCGGCTGCTGGACGAGATGGACTCGCTCGAGGGCCACTGGCCCGACCGGGTGCTGGCCATGCAGCGCAACTGGATCGGTCGCAGCCACGGCGCGCATGTCGATTTCACCATCGGTGAGGATGCTGGCGAGCCGGCCGAGGATGTGCGTGTCTTCACCACCCGTCCAGACACGCTGTACGGGGCCACGTTCATGGTCGTGGCCGTGGACGCTGCCCTGGCGGATCGCCTGGTCACCGATGAGCAGCGCGCGGTCTTCGAGGAGTACCGGGAGTCCGTGAAGGCGCTCTCCGACATCGAACGCCAGTCCACCGAACGCGAGAAGACCGGCGTCTTCCTAGGGCGCACGGCCACCAACCCCCTGACCGGCGAGCTGATCCCGGTGTGGGCCTCCGACTACGTCCTGGCCGACTACGGCACCGGCGCCATCATGGCCGTGCCTGCGCACGATCAGCGTGACCTCGACTTCGCCCGGGCCTTCGACCTGCCCGTCCGCGCCGTTCTGGACACTGGCGAGGAGGACCCCGCCGTGTCCGGTGTGGCCACGGTGGGGGAGGGCACGCTGATTAACTCCGGCCCGCTCACCGGCCTGAACAAGGCCGAGGCCATTCCCGAGGCGATCAAGGTCGTGGAAACGGCCGGCCGAGGCGAAGCGACCACCACCTACCGCCTGCGTGACTGGCTGGTGTCCCGCCAGCGTTTCTGGGGCGCCCCGATCCCGATCATCCACTGCCCCTCCTGCGGTGAGGTGCCCGTGCCGGACGAGCAGTTGCCCGTTCGCTTGCCGGATAACCTGAAGGGCGAGGAACTGGCACCCAAGGGCCAGTCGCCGCTAGCGGCTGCCTCCGAGTGGCTGCACGTGGCATGCCCCTCCTGTGGCGGCCCCGCGCAGCGGGACACCGACACCATGGATACGTTCGTGGACTCGTCCTGGTACTACATCCGCTTCGCCTCCCCGCAGGATGCAGAGCACGCCTTTGAACCCGAGGCAACCAAGCGCTGGTTGCCCGTGGATCAGTATGTCGGCGGCGTGGAGCACGCGATCCTGCACCTGCTGTATTCACGCTTCATCACCAAGGTGCTGCAGTCCCTGGGCCACGTGGATTTCAACGAGCCCTTCAAGGCGCTGCTGAACCAGGGTCAGGTGCTCAACGGCGGCAAGGCCATGTCCAAATCGCTGGGCAATGGTGTGAACCTGGGCGAGCAGCTGGATCTGCACGGCGTGGACGCCATCCGCACCACCATGGTCTTCGCCTCACCGCCTGCCGACGATGTGGACTGGGCGTTGGTCTCTCCCGAGGGATCAGCCAAATTCCTGGCCCGCGCCTGGCGCCTGGCTGGCGATGTGACGGCTCCCGTCGACGCCGACGTCGCGACGGGTGACCGTGGCCTGCGTTCCGTGACCCACAAGACGCTGAACGAGGCCTACGAACTGCTGGATGCCGGCAAGTTCAACGTGGTCATCGCTCGCACCATGGAGCTGGTCAACGCCACGCGCAAGGCCATCGATTCCGGCGCAGGCAGCGCGGATCCCGCGGCACGCGAGGCGGCAGAGGCCGTCGCGCTGCTGCTGAGCCTCTACGCGCCCTACACCGCAGAGGACATGTGGGCGCGTCTGGGGCATGAACCCTCCGTCGCCAACGTCGTCTGGCCCACCGTGGATCAGTCCCTGCTGGTGGACGAGTCCACCACCGCGGTGGTGCAGATCAAGGGGAAGGTTCGCGCCAAGTTGACCGTTCCCGTCGACATCTCGGAGGAGAATCTGCGTCAGGAGGCCCTCGGTAACGAGCAGGTCTTGCACCATATCGGGGATGCGGAGATCATCAAGGTGATCGTGCGTGCACCCAAGCTGGTCTCGATCGTCATCAAGTAGCCAGGTAGTTCAGAACTGAGAAATCAGGCAGACATGACTGAGCCTCAGGCGAGTTCCCCGCGGACCGGGCTCCTCCAACGTCTGGGGAGGCGCGGCCCGCGGGGTCCCAAGGTGCTCGTGGTCACGGACGCCGCGTCCGCGCTTCCCGCCGATTTCGTCGACGCCTACGCAGAGCATCTGCACGTGGTCGGCATGCCTGTGACCATCGGGGAACGCACCTATGTCGAGGAGTTCGACGACGTCGGAGAGCAGCTCTCGCTAGGACTCGCCATGGGGTCGCCGGTGTCCACGTCGCGCGTCCCGCCGGGCCAGATGCTGAAGGTGCTCGATGCCGCGGGGCAGGCCGGTTTCGACGAGGTCGTGGTGATCACCTTGTCCTCCGCCCTGTCGGGGACGCTCGATTCCGCGCGGTGGGCCGCTGACAGAGCGGTCCTACCCACTCATGTGGTGGATTCCCGCTCGGCAGGTCTTGGTCAGGGTTTCGCCGTGATGGCGGCGGCCGAACTGGCGCAGAGACGCGCACCGCTGGAGGACATCCTCGCGGCGGCCCGCACGGGGGACAGGTCTCGGATCTGGCTGTGCGTCCCGTCGCTGGATCGGCTGCGCAAGGGCGGGCGCATCAGCGGCACCGCCTCCCTGGTGGGGACCCTGCTCAACGTGAAGCCGCTGCTTGGCCTCACGCCCGACGGGCGGGTGGTTCCCTTGGAACGAGTCAGGTCACTTCCGCGCGCCGTGGATCGGATGATCGAATTGGCGCAGGCCGTGGTGGGCCCCGATCCCGACCGCGTGCGCGTCGGGGTGCATCACTTCGGTGCGCCGGAGCTGGCGGCGAATCTGGCCGAGAAGGTCCGAGGGTGGAGTAGTGAGGATCCGGTGGTGACGGTGGCGCCTCCGGTCCTGGCAGCGCACACGGGAGCAGGACTCACCGCGCTCGTGGTGCGCAACGAACCCGCTCACTGAGGCACCACTTCACAGCGCCGTCGGCGTGTCCTTGGCCCGCTGTCCACAGTTCAGGGGGCTGGTGGTGCGACCGGGTATGACGGCGTCCTAGCCTGATCCGCATGGGCAAGCACGGGGGAGGGCGAGACGACGGCTGGGAGATCACCGCACCGGCCGGACTCGGCGATGTCTTCCGTGAACCGGATTCCGGAGACGGGGAGCTTCGGGACGGGGCCGGCGACCTGGACGGAACTGGGTACCAGGATCGGGAGCGCGACAGCTCTGCGTTCGTTCCACCGCGTCGGCGTTTTGGCGGGTGGGGCCACCGCGCATTGGTGGTGGTCCTGATCGCGGCGGCCGGCGTCATCGGGTTCAGGGTGGCAGATGCCCTCCAGCAACGAGACGACGGTGAAATCCTGGTTCCGGCGGAGAGATCTGTGCCGGCTGAGGGCTCTGGCCCGGCGGCGAGTCCTGGGAAGAGCACGCCGGAGGGGACTACGCCACTGTCCTCCGCGCCCTCCGGTGAGACGCCCCCGTCAGCCTCCTCCGCAGCGCTGCAGGTCCACGTGATCGGCGCGGTCAAGATGCCAGGACTGTACGGGTTGAACGCCGGTGCCAGGGTGGATGATGCGGTGAAGGCCGCAGGCGGAACGACGTCGAAGGCCGACCTGTCAGGGCTGAACCTGGCCCAGCCGGTCAGTGATGGCATCCAGGTGCGGGTGCCTGCCGTGGGGGAGGCCCAGGTCCCGAACACCGGTGGTGGCGCACAGTCACCCGCAGCCCCCGGGACAACCGCCGCTGCGCTCACGCCGGACGCCGAGGCGGTGGTCAATCTCAACACCGCGGACGAGTCCGCCTTGCAAACCTTGCCGGGTATCGGGCCGGCCTTGTCACAACGGCTCATCGAGTGGCGTGAACGTCATGGGCCCTTCACCTCTGCCGCGGATCTCGACGCCGTCCCGGGGATCGGCCCGGCCATGCTGGCCAAGCTGGAGGGCAAGGTCGGCTATGGGTGAGCGTCAGGGCACGGCTCCGGGCTGGGGCGGCTCAACGTCCGTGCTGGTTCCAGCTGGGGTCGTGTTGCTCGGGGGAGTGGTTTACACGTTTCATGGGTGGGGACCGGTCGCTGCGTTGGTGCTCACCGGCGCCGCCTCGCTGACCGCGTTTGGTCTGTGGTGGGCGGGGAGCAGGGAACGGGGCGGTGCTGCGCGCTGGTGTCCCTTGGCCGCGGTGGCCTGCGCCGGCTTGGCGGTGCTCGGCGCTGGGAGCGCGGCGGATGCCAGAAGCCGCTCAGCGAGCGCGCACCTTCTCGCCGAGGACCGAGTGCGGCTGTCCCTGCGACTGGAGGCCTCCGTCTCCGAGGCCGGTGAGGTCTTGCTCGCTTCCTCCACCATCACGGCCGGATCCGGTGCCGGCGCCAACGTGCTCCTCGTGGTGCCGGTCGCGCTGGTTTCCGACCGTGCAGCTTGGGATCGTGGGACGGAACTCAGCGGGTGGTTCGCCCCGTCCGGGCTGGACGGCCGATCACCGGAGTCGGCTCGCGTCCGTTTGGTCTCAGCACCGCTGTCCGGCCCGGACGTTGCCGATGACGTCCTCTCCGCTCAACGCCGGGCACTGACTCGGTTGTACCGGGGCGGCGATCCGGACGGAGGATCCGCGCTGGTCCCCGGCATGGTGGCCGGGGACAGGTCCCTGCAATCCGCCCGCCTGACCGATGCGATGACCCAGGCGGGGCTCAGTCACGTCACGGCCGTCTCCGGGTCCAATATCTCCGTGCTGATCTCGGCCGTGGCAGCTACCGGGAGGTTACTGCGGCTGCCACGGTGGGCGGGCGGTCTGCTCTCCGTCACGGCTGTGGGAGCCTTCGTGCTATTGGTGGGACCGGACCCACCGGTGCTCAGAGCTGCCGTCATGGGAGGTATGGCAGCCGTTGCGGTGGTGGCGGGCCGCCCCCGAGTCGGGATCCTGCTGGTGGCTGCGGCCGCGGCACTGCTGGTCTGCGCCGATCCGTGGCAACTGACCCGGGTGGGGTTTCGGCTCTCGGTGGCGGCCTGTTTGGGGATCACCCTGATCGGTTCGCCCCTGGCGAAGGGGTTACAGGCGGTCCACGTGCCTCGGATGCTGGCGGAGTCGGTGTCCGTCTCGGTGGCGGCGACGTTGGCGTGCACGCCGGAGCTGATTGGGCTGTCATCGGTTCAATCGCCCTTGATGGTGCCGGTCAATGTCCTGGCCGCACCGTTCGTGGTGGTGGTGGGGACCTTGGGGCCGGCGCTGTTGTTGCTGGCTCCGCTTGGGCCCTGGCTGTGTCTGCCGCTGGTGGAGGTCTGTGGCTGGGCAGCCCAGGTGGTGGCGTGGCTGGGGTTGGTCTCTGCGGAACGTGGTCCCAGGCTGCACTGGCCAGACGCTCCCTGGGGCGTGTTCTTGGGTGTGCTGCTGTGCTGGGTACTACCGGCAGGGCTCATTCTCGTTGCGAGGAAGGGGCTACCCCAGACAATCCGTCACCGCAACGTAGGTTCCGCACACGGGCGTGACGGAAAGCCGAGGGGGCGCACCCAGCGCGGGAGAAGACGTGCTCTGCGACGGCGGATCACTGTCCTGTCCGTCGCGATCGCCACTTCGGCCGCCCTGGGCGGGATCGTGGGGACCATACCGGAGACACGCACGCTGATGGGGATCGACGTGGTTGGCTCCAAGGCGCGACCGGGGGATGTGCTGTTGTGCGATGTGGGTCAGGGGGACGCCATGGTGTTGGTAGCAGACGGCGGTAGGGGAGTGCTGCTGGACGCCGGCCCGGAGGATGGCGACGTGAGCGCGTGCCTGGCCGCGGCGGACGTCGGGCAGCTCTGTGCGGCGCTGATTTCGCATTTGGACGAGGATCACGTTGGCGGTCTGGCCGCGGCGTTGAAGCGGGTTCCTGCCGACGCGGTGCTCTACGGGACGGCCGGGCGTGCAGCACCGACCGCTGCGGCGGTCCGCGGTAGGGAAGGTGACCAGGTCAAGTGTGCGCCGTGGACGGTAAGCGTCCTGAGCGCCCCTACCGCGGCAGAAGAGAACGACGCCTCGCTCGTGGTCCGCGCCGTCAGCGACGTCGGCGCGGGACTGGACGTGCTCACGGCCGGCGACGCCGAGGAAGCGGCGGGGAAGGCGGCCGTCGGGCTCGGAGCCGCGGAACCCAGCGGCCAACGGCGTCGGCTGCTGAAGATCTCTCACCACGGATCCGCCAATGGCGGGACGGACCTGGAGCGGGCCTTCAGGCCTCATGCGGCGCTCATCGGCGTTGGGGCCCACAATACTTACGGCCACCCGTCGGCCAGAATCCTGGACGCGTTGATTCGGGACTCCGTCCCGGTGCTGCGCACGGACCAGGACGGAACGGTGTTGATCCGTTCCACGGAGCAGGGGCTGCGCGTCGTGCGGCATGAGTGAGCCGACTAGACTCGATCATCGGGGCCAATCAGACGAGAAGCAGACGAACAAGGACGTGGTGAACATGGCTGCAGCTGCACGCGGATCTCGTGCGCGCACCACCAAGGCGGCGCGCGGCATCGGTTTTCGGCAGGCAGAACCACGTCCGCTTGTGCTGCTCACCGGGGCCGACGACTACCAGGCGGCCCGCGCCTTCGAACGGATCCGGGAGCTAGCCAAGGCCCAGGAACCGGAACTCACCGTGACCCGCTTCGAGGCTGCCTCGTACCAGCCCGGTGAACTGCTGTTAGCTGCCAGCCCCTCCCTGTTCGGCGGCCGGAACCTAGTGGAATTCCACGGCCTTGCCCAGATGAATGAGGCGGCACAGAAGGACCTCACCGGCTACGTGACCTCACCCGATCCCGATGTCTGCGTGGTGCTGCAGCACTCTGGTGGCAACCGGGGCAAGGGACTGCTGGATGCGCTGAAGAAGAGCGCGGCGGTGATTGACTGCACCCCGTACAAGAAGGATGCCGAGAAGGTCGAGTTTGTGCAGGCAGAGTTCAAGCAGGCGCGTCGGAAGATCGCCCCGGAGGCTGTGTCCGCGCTGGTCACCGCGGTGGGCTCGGATCTGGCGGAACTCGGTTCAGCCTGCAAGCAGCTCATGGGGGACGCGGAGGGCGACGTCAGTGCCGACCAGGTCGCGGCGTACTTCGGTGGGCGGGTGGAGACCACCGGCTTCGCTGTGGCGGACGCCGCGTTGGCAGGGCGGGGGGCACAGGCGGTCTCCTTGCTGCGTCATGCCCTGGCGACGGGGATCGACCCGGTCCCGTTGGTCTCGGCGCTCGGGTTGAAGATCCGTTCGGCCGCACGGGTCGCCGGGATGCCCACCGCAGAGGCGGCCTCCACCTGGAAGATGGCGCCGTGGCAGGTGCAGCAGGCGCAGGAGGTGGCCAGACGCCTTGGGCAGGAGTCCTTGGCGCGGTGCGTGCTCCTCGTGGCGCAGACCGACGCCCTGGTGAAGGGCGAAGGGCGAGACCCTCACTACGCGATCGAGCGGGCCGTCGTCGCCGTGTCCCGTTTGGCAGGCCGCCGCTGAAACCAAGAAGGCCCCGACACCCGTCGGTGCTTCGGCACATCCGTCGGTGCGAATCCACTGATCTGTACCGACGGACGTGTCAGCACACCGCAGGACGTCGCACCGGAAACCAAGAAGGCCCCGCCACCGGAATCCGGTGACGGGGCCTCAAAGCGTTAAACCTCAGAGGGCGTTGACCTTCTTGGAGATCGCCGACTTGCGGTTGGCGGCCTGGTTCTTGTGGATGACGCCCTTGGAGACAGCCTTGTCCAGCTTGCGGGATGCAGCCTGGAGGGCCGGCTGAGCGGCTTCCTTGTCACCGGCGGCAACAGCCGCGTTGACCTTGTTGACAGCGGTCTTCAGCTCCGACTTCACGGAGGCGTTACGCTGACGCGCCTTCTCGTTGGTGAGAATGCGCTTCTTCTGGGACTTAATGTTCGCCACGGTTGTCCTTCTTGACGAATGGATGGATGGTCTGAGGGTTTACGTCCTCGAACACGACTGAGATGGCGTGGGGATACCAGGTTGTGTTCATGGACGAGTGCCCGTCGACCAGCGCGGACACACTCCGTTGAACTATACCAGGAATCACTCAGCGTCTGGCGGACAGGGCCGCCGCAACTTGGTCAAAGCGTGTGCGATCCAACACAGCACCCTCGCGCCGCACGGAGGACTCGTCCAGTCGCAGCACGCGATCCAGCTTGACCTCGGATTCTCGACCCTGTTTGTCCCAATCGCCCGTGCCGAGATCCAGGTAGTTCGGGTTCCCGTCGTTGGTGTGTTCCTTCGAGGTGAGCATCAGCCCGAGCAGGTACTTCCCGTCGCGGCCGACGATCAGGGTGGGCCGGTCCTTGCCTTGGGTGTGGTCCTCCTCGTAGGGGACCCACGCCCAGACGATCTCGCCCGGGTCGGCATCCCCGTCCAGCCGGGGCGCGTAGTGGGGTTTGACCCGGCCGGTGAAGTCGCCGGCGTAGGCGCCGCGGGTGCCCTGCGACGCACTGCCCGACGACCCTGTGCCCGACGACGCGGGCGAGGCCGCGTCGCGCGGCGTGCGCGCCGTGGTGCCGTGGGGCACCCGCTTCGTGGACGTGCGCTGTTCCGTGCCGATTTGCTCGCCGATACTGCGTTTGGCCTCGCGCAGCAGCGGTTTGAGGATTGTGCGGGCCAAGCGGCCCCAACCATTCGGTGCCATGGACCGTGACGATACCGGCACGGACCCGGCGGCTGGTGTGAAGCCAGCAGGTCACATGAGAGAATCGGGGGAGACTCGGTGCCCGTTCGTGCGGGTAGCCACCAAATTTAGGTACGGAACGCATCGCTGTGCGTCTCCGACGAAGTGAAGCGAGGCTGACGCTCTTGTCCCCCCAGGCCCGTGAGATGCCGGCGCCCGCCGCCACCGATCCCGCGGTCATCCGCAATTTCTGCATCATCGCCCATATCGACCACGGCAAGTCCACGTTGGCCGACCGCATGTTGCAGGCCACCGGTGTGGTGCAGGCGCGCGACATGAAGGCGCAATACCTGGACCGGATGGACATCGAGCGCGAGCGTGGCATCACCATCAAGTCTCAGGCCGTGCGGATGCCGTGGGAGGTGGACGGTACCGCGTATGCGTTGAACATGATCGACACGCCGGGGCACGTGGACTTCACCTACGAGGTCTCTCGTTCCTTGGCCGCCTGCGAAGGTGCCATCCTGCTCGTGGACGCCGCTCAGGGGATCGAGGCGCAGACCCTGGCCAACCTCTACCTGGCCATGGAGAACGACCTCACCATCATCCCGGTATTGAACAAGATTGACCTCCCCAGCGCCGAACCGGAGAAGTACGCCGCGGAGCTGGCCAACCTGATCGGTGTGGAACCTGAGGACGTCTTGAAGGTGTCCGGTAAGACGGGGCAGGGCGTCGAGGAGCTCCTGGACCAGATCGTGGCGCAGCTGCCCGCTCCGGTCGGCAAGGCAGACGCCCCGGCCCGCGCCATGATCTTCGACTCCGTCTACGACTCCTACCGCGGCGTGGTGACCTATGTGCGCGTGGTGGATGGCAAGCTCGTCCCGCGCGAACGCATCGAGATGATGTCCACGGGTGCCACTCACGACCTGCTGGAGATTGGCGTGTCCTCGCCGGAGCCGGTTCCCACCAAGGGGCTGTCCGTCGGTGAGGTCGGTTACCTGATCACCGGTGTGAAGGATGTGCGCCAGTCCCGCGTCGGCGACACGGTGACGGCCCACGCCAAGCCTGCGCAGGAGTCGCTGGGCGGCTACGAGGACCCCAAGCCCATGGTGTTCGCCGGTTTGTACCCCATCGACGGGTCCGACTATCCGGCCCTGCGTGATGCGTTGGACAAACTCAAGCTCAACGACGCTGCGCTGACCTACGAACCCGAGACGTCCGCTGCCCTTGGTTTCGGTTTCCGTGTGGGCTTCCTCGGATTGCTGCACCTGGAGATTGTTCGCGAGCGCCTGGAACGCGAGTTCGGCCTCGACCTGATCTCCACCGCACCTGCGGTCGAATACGACGTGATCACCGAGGACAAATCCCACCTGCACGTGAAGAACCCCTCAGAGTTCCCCAGCGGCAAGGTGCTGGAGGTCCATGAACCCATGGTGGCCGCGACCATCATCGCGCCGAGTGAGTTCATCGGCGCCATCATGGAACTGTGCCAGTCCCGCCGCGGAATCATGGGCGGCATGGACTACATCTCCGAGGAGCGGGTGGAGATGCGCTACCGGCTGCCGCTGGCCGAGATTGTCTTCGACTTCTTCGATCACCTGAAGTCCAAGACCCGCGGCTACGCCTCGCTGGATTGGAAGTCGGATGGCGAGCAGGTGGCCGATCTGGTGAAGGTGGACATCCTGCTGCAGGGTGATCAGGTGGATGCGTTCAGCGCGATCACGCACCGGGATAAGGCCTACGCCTACGGGACCATGATGGCCACCAAGCTGCGTGAGCTCATTCCCCGTCAGCAGTTCGAGGTGCCCATCCAGGCCGCCATCGGCTCCCGCATCATTGCCCGTGAGAACATCCGCGCCATCCGTAAGGATGTGCTGGCCAAGTGCTACGGCGGCGACATCAGCCGTAAGCGCAAATTGCTGGAGAAGCAGAAGGAAGGCAAGAAGCGGATGAAGATGGTGGGCCGCGTGGAGGTTCCGCAGGAGGCCTTCATCACCGCGCTCTCCTCCGACTCCGACGGCCAAGACAAGAAGAAGAAGTAGTGCCCTCCACTCTCCCTGACGGCGACCCGGCCCCGGTGGACGGGTCGCTGCCTCCTTCGGCCGGGAGCAGCGCGGCAGAGCGCACCCTCAGCCTGTACCTGCATATTCCGTTCTGCCGGGTTCGGTGCGGCTACTGCGATTTCAATACGTACACTGCCTCCGAGCTGGGGAATGGGGCCTCCCGTGAGAGCTACCCGGATGCGATGGCCGCAGAGCTGGCCCTGTCTAAACGTGTGCTTGACGACGTCGGTGCAGGGGAGCGAGAACTGTCCACGGTGTTTTTCGGCGGCGGCACGCCGACGTTGCTGCCCGCTCAGGCGTTGGGGGACACCCTGCGTCGCGCCGTGGACCTCTATGGACTTCTCCCCGGCGCCGAGGTGACCACCGAGGCGAATCCTGACTCGGTGACGCCGGAGTCGCTGCGCACCCTCGCGGCGGCTGGGTTCACCCGCGTGTCCTTCGGCATGCAGTCCGTCAAACCGCATGTGTTGAAAGTCCTGGACCGCACCCACACACCCGAGCGGGTTCCCCAGGCCGTTGCCTGGGCCCGCGAGGCAGGCCTGGACGTGAGTCTTGACCTGATCTACGGCACCCCCGGGGAGTCCCTTGACGATTGGCGTGCCTCGCTTGAAGCGGTCCTGGCTATGGAGCCGGACCACGTCTCCGCGTACGCGCTGATCATCGAGAACGGAACCAAGCTCGCCGCGCAGATCAGGCGGGGTGAGGTTCCGAATGTGGACGATGACGACCACGCCGACAAGTATGTCGTGGCAGACCAGATCCTGGCTGAGGCCGGTTACGACTGGTACGAGGTCTCCAATTTCTCCCGCGGTCGCGAGCGCCGAGCCCACCACAATGTGGCCTATTGGATGGACCAGGACTGGTGGGGTATTGGCCCAGGCGCACATTCCCACGTGGGTGGAGTGCGCTGGTGGAACGTGAAGCACCCGGCCGCCTACCAGCAGCGGTTGGACTCCGGGCTCTCGCCGGTGCAGGCACGGGAGATGCCAGACGCCGACGCGAGCCACCTTGAGCAGGTCATGTTGCGGGTACGGCTCCGTGACGGGCTGCCGCTGTCCCTCCTGTCAGACGACGAGCGCTCCCGCGTTGCGGGGCTCGTGGCAGATGGTCTGGTGGAGCCGGCTCCGGCCCTTCGGGCCGATGCGGACGGCGAGCGCCGCTTGGTCCTCACCCTGCGTGGTCGGTTGTTGGCCGACGGTGTGGTGCGGACCTTGTTGGGCTTCTGAACTCCTCAGCCGTAGCGTTCTTGGTAGCGGGCCCGGGCGGCCGGATGCAGGGCCAGGGAGCCGGTGTCGATGAGGTCGGAGGGTGTGAGGAATTGGACGCCGATGGACTCTTGTGGGACCAGGGCGTGGGCTTCCTCGATGAGGACGTCCACGAGTGCCCTGACGATGGCGTTGGGTAGGTCTCTTGAGGTGAGGAGCAGGCTGGGCACGCCGACGGTGACCAGTGGGGTGTTGGATCCGTAGACGCCGGTGGGGACGCGTGCCTGGAGGTAGACGTCGGGGTAGTGCTGTTGCAGGGCGTCGAGGGCGGTGGAGAGGTCGAGCAGTCGTCTGCCCGCTGTGTGCGCTCCGCGATCGATGAGGGGTGTCGGCAGTCCGCCTGACCAGAAGCAGGCGTCGAGCTCGCCGGCGTCCAGCCGGTCCAGAGCTTCGGCGAGTGGATGCTCTTCGACGTGGTCTGTTGGGATTCGGGCGGCGGCAAGGAGGCGTCTGACGGTGAATGAGGCGCCTGAGCCGGGGGCTCCGATGGAGATCGGGCGGTCGCGCAGGTCCTCGATCGAGCTGATGTTGCCCTGGGTGCGCACGATGCCTTGGAGATAGTTCTGGTACACGCGCCCGATGGCCACGGCGCCATCGGCCTTGACCGCGGCGGTGTCGGCGAGGCACAGGGCGAGTTGGGCCTTGCCCGTGCGCAGCAGGGCGAGGTTCTCCGCGCTGCCGTTGGTCGCCACGGGGGCCACGGTCAGTGACGTGGTCCGTGCGGCAGCATCGCGCAGCAATTGGGCAAATCGGTGGTAGTTGCCGCCGCGCTCACCGGAGGCCAAACGCAATCTGGCGGATCGGTCGCTGGTGTCGCATGCGCTCAAACCCAGGGTCATGGCCACGGCGGAGCCGGCCAGGGCAGACCGGAGGAGGTGGCGCCGTGAGATGCTCATGCCGGTTCCATCCTGATCCGGGTCCGGAACCCACCGCGGTCCCCACTCTCCACCGTCACCGTGGCGCTGTTGGCGCGGGCAAGCGCCAGGATGATCGCGTGCCCCAGTCCCGAGCCGGGTAATCCGGCGTGGTGCCGTGCCCGCCAGAACCGGGTTCCCACCTGGGCGATCTCTTCCGGACTCAGGCCCGGGCCGTCGTCGGACACCGTCAGGACCACAGCGTGGGCCTCGTGCTCCCATCCGAGCGTCAGGGTGGCTGCGTTTCCGGCGTACTTGCCTGCGTTGTCCACGAGGATGGCGAGGATCTCGTCGAGGTCGTGGCGGGCGAAGCGGGGACGGGCCTCGGACGGGATCGCGTGGAGGCGTAGCCCGGACCGGAGCGCGGCCGCGCGGTGTGGGGCTGCCAGCTCCTGGGCAGAAACGATGGGATAGTTCGGGACGGGTTCGCTTGCGGTGTTCGGGGCGGTGGCGCTGTTGGCTCGGTGTTCCGCTCTGGCCAGTTCCAGCAGTCGGTCAATGGTGAGTTCAAGTCGATCGAGGTCCCGGTCGATGGCGGCGATTTCGTCGGGATCGATGCTGCCCTCAGCCTGGTCGGCGTCCACCAGCGCCAGAGAGTCGAGCCGCATCCGGACGGCGGCCAAGGGGTTGCGCAATTGGTGGGAGGTCGCAGCGACCAGGTCACGCTGTTGTTCCAGGGTGGTCTCGACGTGCTGTGCCATGCGCTGGAAGGACCGGGAGAGCCTGCGCAGCTCGGGTGGGCCGGTGACGGCGGCCGGCCGGTAATCCAGCTGTTCAGCGAGGGTGTTGGCCGCGAAGTCCAGCGCCCGGACAGGGCGCAGCACCCAATGGGTCCACCAGATGGAGGCGAGGAGGACGGCCGCGAGGACGCCGAGTCCTGCCGCACCGGCCAGGAGCAGCCCCCGGGTCACCTCGTGTTTGGCGTGGCTGAGGTTGGCTTCCAGCGCCACGGCGCCGATGGGGGAGGTGCCTTGGGAGAGGACGGGGGAGGCGAACACGGTCGTGTCGGAGCTCCAGGGAAGGATCGGGGTGGTGTCGGCGTGCTCCACGCCGCGCAGGGCCGCGTCCAACGCAGGTTTCACCTGGCCGCCCACGTGCAGTCCACCGCTCGCGGCGACCACCTGGTCGGCGTCGTCCACGACCACGGCCCGTTCCCCGTAGACGCGCTCGAGCCGATCGAGATAGTTCTGCAGCTTCGTCGGGTCCCCGCCTGCCACGGGACCAGCGGCACGCTGCAGAATCCGGTCGATGGTCGCCGTGCGTTGGATCCGGAGTTGATCCGTGCGTTCGTGGGAGATCGCCTGGGATACGGGCAGCAGGATGGCCACCACGGTCAGGAGGCCAAGAAGGGCCAGGGGCCAGAGGACGCGACGCCTCATGCCGGCTGCTCGAGCCGGAACCCGAAGCCTCGGATGGTGGTGATGGTGAGCATCGGCAACTTCTGACGCAGCTGGGCCAGGTGAACGTCGAAGGAGCGGGACGTGGCGGCGTAGCCAGGTCCCCAGATGCGTTCCAGCACGGTTTGGCGTTCCACCGCGGTGCCTGCGCTGCGGGCCAGGGCCACCAGGAGTGAGAACTCCGTGGGGGTCAGGTTGATGCGGGTGCCCTCATGAGTGACCGTGTGTGCCGCCTGGTCGATGCGCAACTGACCGACGTGGATGACGTCTGCGGTGGCATAGCGTCGGGTGACGGCGGTGAGCCGGGCCAGCAACTCATGCAGGCGGACCGGTTTCACCAGGTAGTCGTCGGCCCCGGAACGTAGGGCCCGCACGGTGGAACGCTCGTCGTCGCGTGCGGTCACCACGATGACGGGGGTCTCGGCGACGTCCCGCAGCCTCGCGAGAACGTCCAGTCCGTCCATGTCCTCGAGTCCCAGATCCAACATCAGGACGTCGGTCTCCGTGTGTTGAGCCAGGACGTCGGCGCCTCGGGTGACCCGGGTGCAGAGGTGACCGGCCTTGCCGAGAGCCGTTGCGAGGGCACCTGAGACCGAGGGATCGTCCTCCGCAATGAGCACACGCATGGGTTCAAGTATGCCCAAAGCCGGGCATGGGCCGCGCACAAGGTGCCGAGCCGTAGGTAAAGACAGTGTTAAGAAAACGACGGTGACGTGGCTCACCTTTCACAGAATGGGCTGGTGGCGCCGCCAGGTGGCCCCGAAGCACGACTCGCACCATTCGATGAAAAGGACTCAAAGATGTCAACGATGACTCAACGGCCGCCGGGACCCGGGGGCGCGTCCACGCGTTCCTCGACGACGATGCGCAGAGCAGTGTCCAACACCCTCAAGGGATCCGCAGGCAACCTTGTCGAGTGGTACGACGTCTACGTCTACTCCGTCTTCGCCAGCTATTTCGAATCCCAGTTCTTCTCAAAGGATGACGCGAACTCGACTCTCTACGTCTGGGCGATCTTCGCGGTCACGTTCATCATGCGACCCATCGGGTCGTGGTTCTTTGGCCGCTTCGCCGACCGTCACGGTCGCCGCCTGTCCTTGAGCGTCTCGGTCTCCGTGATGGCCGCATGTTCGCTGTTGGTGGCCGTCTCACCCACGGCGAATACCATCGGGGCGGGTGCCGTGGTTCTGTTGGTCTTCGCCCGCCTGGTGCAGGGTTTCGCCACCGGTGGCGAGTACGGAACCAGTGCCACGTACATGTCGGAGACGGCGCTTCCCGGCCGCCGAGGCTTCCTGTCCTCCTTCAACTACGTGACTCTGGTGGGCGGCCACGTCCTGGCCCAGCTGACCCTGATGATCATGGTGCTGACCATGAGCCACGACCAGATCTCGGAATGGGGCTGGCGGGTGGCCTTCGGTATCGGCGCCGTCGGCGCTCTGGTGGTGCTGTGGATCCGTCGCACCATGGACGAGTCCCTGCAGACCACCACCCTGGATGCGGTGAAGCAGGGCGAGTCCAAGCAGTCGGGCTCCATGCGAGAGCTGTTGGTCAACCAGTGGCGTCCGCTGCTGTTGTGCTTCCTGGTCACCGCAGGTGGCACCCTGGCGTTCTACGTCTACTCCGTCACCGGCCCCAATATCGTCAAGTCGCTCTTCGCCGACGGGGATGTCGTGGCCAGTACGCTGATCAACTTCCTGGCGTTGACGTTCCTCATGCTGTTGCAGCCTCTGGGCGGGTACATCTCGGACAAGGTGGGCCGCAAGGCACTGTTGGTCTTCTTCGGTGTGGGTGGCGTGGCCTACACCTGGTTCCTGCTCATCTACCTGCCCAAGCAGTCCAGCCCGGTGGCCGCCTTCCTGATTCTGGCCGTGGGCTTCGTGATCCTCACGGGTTACACCTCCATCAACGCGGTGGTGAAGGCGGAACTCTTCCCGACCCACATCCGGGCACTCGGCGTCGGATTCGGTTACGCGCTGGCGAACTCCGCCTTCGGCGGTACGGCGCCGTTGATGTACGAGGCGGCCTCGACGTCGGGCAGGATGCCGTTGTTCATCGCCGTCGCCACGGGCATCATCGCGATCTCGCTGCTGGTCTACATCTTTGCGCTAAAGAATAAGAGCCCCAACTGGCTCGACGACGAGGCGACGATGCGCGGCTGAGCGGTCGTGGACACTCAAAGGCCCGGTGGCGACGAGGTTTTTCTTCGTCGGCACCGGGCCTTGTGTGCGCGGCGGCCTCACTCGTAGAGGAACATCCGCAGGTTGAGCTTGTAGAGGTAGGGCCTGCCCTTGTTGACCTGGACGCCGCCCAGAACTCCGGAGATGGTCATGAACAGCCAGATCAGCACGGCCACGAGTGAGAAGATCAAGCCGATCCCGGGGAGGAAACCCAGACCGAGGAAAATCACCACGAGGACGGTCAGGGGAAGCGTGAAATTGAACGCCTCACGTGATTCCTGACGCGTGAACGGTCCCCGGTCACGGAAGGCCAGGTAGACGCAAAGACTGGGCAGGAACCCTGCGATGGAAAAACTGTGGGCCACGTACGCCCACCGGCGGTCCTCCGCTGGGGTCAACGGAAGTGCCCTGACCGACTCTCTGGGCAAATTGTCGCGACCCTGAGCCTGGGGATCGGGTTGTGAGGTCACCAGCTGTGTGCCTCCTTCGAAGAACGTCACGGATGTGTCCGAGCAGGAACCTGCTGTTGCTGCTTTAGTCTACTGAATCTGACTGTGCAGCAACCGTGAGCCGGCGGGTGTTCGCCACTTACGCAGTGACGAAATCGATGAGCTCCTCGATCCTGCCGAGCAAGGCGGGCTCCAGGTCGCCGTAACCCCGCACCGTGGACAGGATTCGTTTCCAACCCAAGCCCACATCCTCCTTGGTGCTGTGCGGCCACCCAAGCCGCCTCAGGGTGCCTTCCTTGAAATCCTCACCGCGAGGAACGTCAGGCCACTGCTCAAGTCCCACGCGCTGCGGACGAACCGCCTGCCAGATGTCGATGAAGGGATGGCCCAGGACCAACACGTTGCCGCCTGCGCCCTTGACGCTCATGGCCGAACGGGCGATCCGGTCCTCCTTGGAACCGGCCACCAGGTGGTCCACCAACACGCCGAGCCGCCGCGTGGGAGTCGGGGCGAACTCTGCCACCGCGGCGGTGAGGTCGTCCACACCGTGCAGCGGTTCCACGACCACACCCTCGAGGCGGAGGTCATGGCCCCAGATCTGCTCAACCAGCTCCGCGTCGTGAACACCCTCGACCCAAATACGGGCGGCCCTGGCCGTCCGTGCGGGGGCGCGGTCAACATGGACGGAACCGGACGCGGAACGTCGCGGCGCTGCCGTGCGGGCCGTGGGTGCCTGGGCCGGTTCCACGATCTCGACGGGCTCGCCCTCCAGGAGGAATCCGAACCCGGAACGGAAGGAGCGTCGGCGCCCATGCCGGTCCTCCAGGACTAGGACGCGCAGGCCGCCCGCGCGTTCGGTCTCGACGAGTTCGCCCACGAAACCGGATTCCATGTCCTCCAGCAGCAGTCCGAGAGCTGCGGCCACCTTCCGGGGTGGTTTCCGTTTGGTGGGCGTCAGGTCACGGGGTCCCCAGTCGGAGTACATGCCCACGATCCTAGCCGTCGGTTCGTGGCCTGGGCTGGGTCCGGTGTGAGCGTGCTCCATCACGTTCGCTGCTGGGGGAGCGCCTGAGGTGGGTAATGCTCGCTTACGACGCCTAGACTGGAGAAACGTTGGCAGTCTGTTGCCCGGAGTGCCAATCGCGGGACCTCGGTCGGGACCGAACCCTAACCCGCCCGTATCTCTCGACAACACTGGCCTCGACAGCACCGACAAGGAGGAAGCATGAGCGAACAGCATCGTTCCAACGCCAGGCGACTCCAGGTGCTGCGTGCCGTCGTCGAGGACTACGTCCACTCCCGCGAGCCGGTGGGATCCAAGGCCCTGGTGGAACGCCACGGACTCGGTGTCTCCGCCGCCACGGTGCGCAACGACATGGCCGCCCTGGAAGAGGCCGGCCTCATCGTCGCTCCTCACACCTCCGCCGGCCGTGTGCCCACCGAGAAGGGCTACCGCTACTTCGTGGATCGGATCCAGGAAGTCAAACCGCTCTCCGCCGCGGAACGTCGAGCCATCCACACTCTTCTCGACGGCGCAGACAGCTTCGAAGACGTCCTAGCTAAGACCGTGCGGGCCTTGGCTCAGGTCACCAGGCAGGTTGCGGTGATCCAGGTGCCACGTCCAGACGGGGCCAGGGTGCGTCACATCGAGATCGTGGATCTGGGCCCTGGACAGGTGTTGGTCATCGTCATCACCACCACGGGCGTGGTGCAGCAGCGTGTGGTCAATGTGCCAGAGGCGGTCGGTGAGGACGAGATCTCCCTGATTAGGCGTTCGCTGCTCTCGCTACTGTCCGGTCTTGAGCTCCGTGAGGCGGCCGCTCTCGCGGTCACTGCGGAGGCGCTGCTTCCCGCGACGCTGCGGCCCGCCGCCCACGAGATCGCCAGCGCGGTCTCCGAACTGGCGTCCGGGGGTGTCCGGGACCGCATGGTCATGGCTGGTGCGGCCAACCTCGCCAGGAGTCAGCAGGACTTCGAGGGCAACATCACCCCGCTGCTTGAAGCCCTTGAGGAGCAGGTGCTGCTGCTGAAGCTGCTGGCCGAAATGGAACAGGACTCCTCGGGTGTCGCCGTCCGCATCGGCAGCGAGAATGCCGGGACGGGCCTGAGTGGCGCCAGTGTCGTGGCCTCGGGTTACGGTCCGGGGAACGCCTCCATGATCGGAGTGCTCGGGCCCACCAGGATGGATTACCCAGGCTCCATCGGCGCGGTCCGCGCCATCGCCAGATATTTAAGTAGGATCCTCTCGGCCTGACGGCCGGGCGCAGCTCCTTCACCGTCACTAACCCCCTTTCGAAAGGAACGGAAGCCGCTCCCATGGCATCCCATTACGAAACTCTCGGCCTCTCACCTGATGCAAGCCAGGAGGAGATCAAGAAGGCCCACCGCAAACTCTCCAGGAAACTGCACCCCGACCTGAACCCGGGCGGCGACACGGAGGAGGAGTACAAGGCCGTCTCCCACGCCTACGAGGTGCTCTCCGACCCGGAGAAGCGTCGCAATTACGACGCCACCGGCAATGAGAACGGCACCGGGGCCCAGGGCGGCTTCGGTGGATTCGGCGGCTTCGGGGATATCTTCGAGCAATTCTTCGGTGGCGGAGACGGCGGCCAGGGCCCCAAGTCCAGGACCGCTCCCGGTCGTGATGCCCTCATCCGCATCCGCATCAGCCTTGAGGACGCGGTCAAGGGCACCAACCACAAGCTGCAACTGCGCACCGCGGTGCTGTGCACCGTCTGTCGAGGCGAGTGCGTGGAACCGGGTAGCCACCCGGTCACCTGCGAAACCTGCCACGGCGCCGGGCATATCCAACGTCCGGTGCGCTCCCTGCTCGGTCAGATGATGACGGTCGCAGAGTGCCCTGCGTGCTCCGGCTATGGAACCACCCTGCCCAAGCCCTGCCCCGAGTGCCAGGGAAGCGGCCGGGTCGCGGAGACCGTGACCAAAAACGTCAAGCTGCCTGCCGGTGTGGATTCCGGCACCCGCGTCCACCTGTCGGGGCAGGGTGAGGTCGGCACCGGCGGAGGCCCCGCCGGGGATCTTTACGTTGAGATCGAGGTGGACCGCCACCCCGTCTTCGAACGCGATGGCGACGACCTTCGGGCCGTGTTGAGCGTTCCCATGACTGCTGCGGCACTCGGCACCGACGTGACCTTGGAAACCTTCGACGGCGATCACGAGGTCTCCATCGATCCCGGCACCCAGTCCGGTGACGAGGTCCGCATGAACGACCTCGGCGTGCCGCATCTGCGCGGTGGCGGCCGAGGCGACCTCAAGGTCACCATCAACGTGGAAACTCCCCGCGGCTTGGATGAGGCCCAGCAGCAGCTGTTGCGGGATCTCGCCGAGGCTCGGGACGAGACCTTCACCGAGGGCAAACTGGAGTCCCGCGGGCTCTTCTCCCGCCTGAAGGACAGGTTGCGCGGCTGACATGTCCCGGCAGTGCTTCCTGGATCCATCACTGACCTCACACGAGGTCGGCGACACTCTGCTGCTCAACGAGGCAGAGGCCCGCCACGCTGCGGTGAAGCGGCTGGAGTCCGGCGAGGAGATCGACGTGGTGGACGGTGCGGGTACCCGCTACACGTGCACGGTGGTTTCCTCCGGGGCGCCCCTGGACCTGCGCGTCGACGCGGTGGCTCACGAGGATCTGCCGAGCGTGCGCACCAGGCTGGTTCAGGCGCTGGCGAAGGGTGATCGTGATCTGCAGGCGGTAGAGACCTGCGTCGAGATCGGCGTCCATGCCATCACCCCGTGGCAGGCCGACCGGTCCATCGTCCGGTGGAAGGCGGACCGTGCGGCCAAGGCGCACGCCAAATGGTGTTCGCAGGTGGTCGCGGCCGTCAAACAATCCAGGCGTGCCTTCAGCCCGCAGGTGGACGGCCTTGTCACCACGAAGCAGCTCACCGTTCAGACCGGCAATGTGACCAAGGCCGGTGGGCTGGTGCTCGTCCTGCACGAGGACGCGACGACGTCGATCTCGACTGCCGTGGGGCAGTGGCTCGGCGACCTGGACCCTCGTGCCACCGTGGGCCAGGCAGCGGACTCCGGTCACGTGCCTCCGGAGGTGCTGCTGATCGTGGGTCCTGAGGGTGGGATCGCCGCCTCTGAGGTGTCCGCGCTCCAGGCGGCCGGCGCCGTCCCGGTGCTCGTGGGCCATCACGTGCTCCGGGCCTCCACGGCTGGTGCCGTTGGGCTGGTCCTCATCCGCTCGCTGCTCGGTGACTACGACTAAACTTGGACTCCAAGGATCCTCAGCTCTCAACGTAAGGACGCCGATTCACCCCATGGCAGCCACTCCGATGTCATCCAGTCAGGACCAGCCGCAGCCAACACCAGCAGATGGTGACGTCGCTGAGCGGACCGTGGTCTTCCGGGACGCCTCGGAGATGGTAGCCACGCTGGGTCCTCATGACGCCTTGATCAGGATCATGGCTGGCGTGTGGCGCGACGTGGGCTTGCGGCCGCTAGGCGACCGGCTCGTAATCAGCGGAACCGGCGCCGAGGTGGACTCCGTGGTGCGTGTCGTCAACCAGGCCAGGCACGCAGCAGCCGGTGGTTCTGCCGTCACCTCCCAAGTCGTGGAACGCATCATCCGGGCGGAACGGCAGCTCTCCGCTCCGGTACCTGACCCGGCCCTCGCCTCAGAGATTCTGCGCCATCGCGGCCGCCAGATCCGCCCCAAGACCCTGAATCAGGCCGCGTACGTCGAGGCGATGGACACCGATACCGTGGTCTTCGGGATCGGGCCCGCCGGTACCGGCAAGACGTACCTGGCCATGGCCAAGGCGGTCAATGCGCTCCAAGCCAAGGAGGTCTCTCGGATCATCCTGACCCGGCCCGCCGTGGAGGCCGGAGAGAACCTTGGATATCTTCCTGGAACGCTCTCGGACAAGATCGATCCCTATCTGCGGCCGCTCTACGATGCCCTGCACGACATGATGGAACCGGAGACCATCCCCAGGCTGATCGCCTCCGGGACTATCGAGGTGGCACCGCTGGCCTACATGCGCGGCCGGACCCTCAACGAGGCCTTCGTGATCCTCGACGAGGCCCAAAACACCACTCCTGAACAGATGAAGATGTTTCTGACCCGCTTGGGCTTCGGTTCCAGGATGGTCGTGACCGGTGACGTCACCCAGGTGGACCTGCCCGGAGGGAAACCCTCCGGTCTTCGGGTCGTCACCGAGATCCTCTCAGGTATCGAGGACATCGCGGTCTGCCAGCTTGACGCCTCTGACGTGGTGCGGCACCGCCTGGTCGGGGAGATCGTGGACGCTTACGGGCGCTGGGACGAATCACGGTCCCGGGCCGCGACCGGCCGCCGCCGCAACCACCGAACCCAGAACCACAAGGAGGGCGCATGAGCGTCGATGTCATCAACGAGACGGACCAGAAGGCGGATCTCGAGGAGCTGACCGCGCTGGTGGTCAACGTTATGGATTCGCTCTACGTCCATCCGGACGCAGAGGTCTCCGTGATGCTGGTCGACGAGGACGCCATGGAGGGCCTGCACCTGCAGTGGATGGATCTTCCCGGTCCCACTGACGTGATGTCCTTCCCCCTGGATGAGCTGCGCCCGGGGAAGCCCGGGATCCTTTCCGGTCCAGGCATGCTCGGCGACATCGTGCTCTGCCCCACCGTGGCGGCAGCCCAAGCGGAGGCGGGTGGGCACAGCACCCAGGACGAACTGGATCTGCTCACCACCCACGGGATGCTGCATCTCCTGGGCTACGACCATGCCGAACCGGCTGAGCGAGACGAGATGTTCGCTCTGCAGCGGAAACTGCTCTCCGACTTCCTTGGGCGTCCCGCACCGAAGGAGACGATGGGGGAGTGATTGCCATCTGGCTGGTGGTCATCGCGCTTGTGCTCTCGGCAGCGGCCGGTCTGTTGACCGCTGCTGAGTCCGCGTATCTCGCGTTGCCGCGCTCCCAGGCCGAGGAACTCATCGAGGACGGGAAGCGGCGCAGGCTCGTCGCGATCCTGAAGGCTCCGGAACGGCACACTAGGGCGGTTCGATTCTGGCGGATCTTCTTCCAGTCCGCAGGTGGTGCGGCGTTTGCCCTCGCCTGGACGTCCTGGGTGCATTCGATCTGGTTGGCCGGCCTGCTGGCCACCATCACGATTACCTTGGTCGGTTTCGCCGTAGTCGGGGTCTCCCCGCGGCGCCTGGGACGATCCAATGCTGCTGGTGTCGTGGCCGGGACCGCGCCGCTGGTGCGTTTCCTCACCGTGATCCTGGGACCGGTGCCCGCCTGGCTGGAAGGTGTCGTCGCCCCACGGTCCAGCACCGGGGACGCAACCTTCTTCACTGCGGACCAGTTCAAGGATCTGGTGGACCGGGCGTCGGCAGCGAATGCGATCGAGGACGCAGAAGCCGACCTGATCCACTCCGTCGTGGAACTCGGGGATACCCGGGTCCGCGCCGTCATGGTGCCGCGGACCGACATGATCGCGGCCGATAAGGACTTGAGCGCCGCGAAGGCCCTGAACCTGTCCCTCCGCTCGGGATTCTCGCGGATCCCCGTGATTGGCGAGGACGCGGACGACGTCAGGGGCGTGGTGTACCTGAAGGATCTGGTTCGTTGCGTGGTCGTAGAAGGCCGCCCGGACCTGGCCTGCTCCTCGGTGGCCAGGCGTGCGCGCTTTGTCCCCGAAACGAAGTCCGCGAGCGATCTGTTGCAGGAGCTGCAACGTGAATCAGTACATGTCGCCGTCGTGATCGACGAGTACGGCGGAACGGCCGGCCTCGTAACCTTGGAGGATCTCCTGGAGGAGATCGTCGGAGAGATCGACGACGAATACGATCCGGACCGCGATGAAGTGGTACCGGACGGCGACGGGGCCTATGTGGTCCCGGCCGACATGGACATCGACGACATGGGTGACCTCTTCGATCTGGAACTGGACGACGAGGACGTCGACACCGTGGCCGGGCTACTCGCCAAGGCCCTTGGTCGGGTGCCCATCGTGGGTGCTTCCGCCGTCCTCCCACCGCTGCACCTGACCGCGCTGACGCGCTCGGGGCGCCGCAACCGCATCGGTAAGGTGCGAGTCCGCAGGGCCACACCGGCAGAGATCACCGCAACGGCACCGGAAACCAACCGCAGACACGAGGAGAACTGACATGGGAGCGCAACAACAGGACCAAGGCCGCTCGGGCGAGCCCGGGTCGGACTTCCGAGCCGGCTTCGCCTCCTTCGTGGGCCGCCCCAACGCAGGTAAGTCCACGCTCACCAACGCGTTGGTCGGTACCAAGGTCGCCATCACGTCGTCCAAACCGCAGACCACCCGCCACACCATCCGTGGCATTGTGCACCGGCCGGACCACCAGCTCATCCTGGTGGACACCCCCGGGCTGCACCGGCCCAGGACGCTGTTGGGAACCCGGCTGAACGACCTGGTGGAGCAGACCCTCTCCGAGGTGGACGTGGTGTGTTTCTGCACCCCTGCAGATGAGCCCGTGGGCCCCGGGGACCGCTTCATCGTGGAACGCCTGGCTCGCCTGCGGCGCACCCCGATCATCGCGCTGATCACCAAGACGGACAAGGTCTCCAAACAGCGGGTCGGGGAGCACCTGCTGGCGGTCGAGGAATTGGGGCGTGAATTGCTGGGAGGTGACGGCTTTGCGCAGCTGGTGCCCGTGTCCGCCATGAGTGGGGACCAGGTCCAGACCGTGGATCAGGTCATCGCGCAGCGCCTGCCGCTCTTGCCCCCGCTCTACCCTGACGGAGACCTGACGGATGAGCCCGAGGCCGTGTTGGTCGCTGAGCTCATCCGCGAGGCAGCACTGGAGGGTGTCAGGGACGAGCTGCCGCACTCACTGGCGGTCGTCGTGGAGGAGATGGAGGCCCGTGAGGACCGGCCGGAGGACAACCCGCTGACCGACATCCACGCGACCCTCTATGTGGAGCGTTCCAGCCAGAAGGCCATCATCATTGGTAAGGGCGGTCGTCACTTACGCGACGTCGGTTCGCGGGCGCGGGGGAGCATCGAGAAGCTGCTCGGCACCAAGGTCTTCCTGGACCTCCACGTGAAGATCGCCAAGGAATGGCAGCGCGACCCCAAACAATTGGGACGGCTCGGTTTTTAACGAAGTACCTGTTTTTAACGATGTTCGCCGGCCGGTGGTAGCGTGACGAACATGACGACGCAGGTGTTGCTTCTCCTTAGCCGCCGCGGCGAGGCGCAAGGACGATCCTGACCCAGGATCTCCGGCCGACCCCTCACCGCGGAGTTCTTTTTTTAAGTGCCGGCGCAGATAAGCACTTCCCTTTCCAGTCGTTAAGGACTTGAACCATGCAGAATCGTCAGCGTCCCTCAGGGATGCCCATTCACAAGTACGTCCCCTTCCAGGACCAGATCACGGTCCAGCTGCCGGATCGCACCTGGCCCGACAAGGTCATCACGAAGGCGCCGCAGTGGTGTGCGGTGGATCTGCGAGACGGCAACCAGGCGCTCGTGGACCCCATGGACACCGATCGCAAGCTAAAGATGTTCCAGCTGCTGGTGGATATGGGCTACAAGGAAATCGAGGTTGGTTTCCCGTCCGCGTCCCAGACCGATTTCGACTTTGTTCGCCGTCTGGTGGAGGGCAACCTCATCCCTGAGGACGTCACCATCCAGGTGCTGACCCAGTCGCGTGAACACCTGATCGAGCGCACCTACGAGGCGCTGGAAGGTGTGCACCGCGCCATCGTCCACCTCTACAACTCCACCTCGGTGCTGCAGCGCCGCGTGGTGTTCAGGCAGGACGAGGACGGGATCGTGGACATCGCCACCCACGGGGCCATGCTGTGTAAGAAGTACGAGGAGCAGCTCACCGGCACCGAGATCATCTACGAGTACTCCCCGGAGTCCTACACCGGAACCGAACTCGAGTTCGCCCGTCGGATCTGCGACGAGGTCGCCGAGGTGCTCGGCGCCACGCCGGAGAAGAAGATGATCGTCAATCTTCCCGCCACGGTGGAAATGGCCACGCCCAACGTCTACGCAGACTCCATCGAGTGGATGCACCGAAACCTGCGCCATCGTGACTCCATGGTGCTCTCCCTGCACCCGCACAATGACCGCGGCACCGGCGTGGCCGCGGCAGAACTCGGCTACCTGGCCGGAGCGGACCGCATCGAGGGCTGCCTCTTCGGCAACGGCGAGCGGACCGGCAACGTGGACCTGGTGGCGCTCGGCATGAATCTCTTCAGCCAGGGTGTGGACCCGCAGATCGATTTCTCTGACATGGAGCGGATCCGCCGCACGGTGGAGTACTGCAACCAGATGCGGGTGCCAGAGCGGGTGCCGTGGGGTGGGGACCTCGTCTTCACCGCCTTCTCCGGCTCCCACCAGGACGCCATCAAGAAGGGGCTGGACGCCATGGAGGCGCAGGCTGCTTCCGAGGGGCGCTCCGTGGACGAACTAGTGTGGGAGGTCCCGTACCTGCCCATTGACCCGCAGGACATCGGCCGCAGTTACGAGGCCGTGATCCGGGTGAACTCGCAGTCCGGCAAGGGTGGAGTGGCTTACCTGCTGCGGCATGACCGCGGCCTGGATCTGCCGCGCCGTGCGCAGATCGAATTCTCTGCCGTGGTCCAGCGCTACACGGACACAGCGGGTGGCGAAGTCTCTTCGGACCAGCTGTGGCAGATCTTCCAGGACGAGTACCTGCCCGTCGAGGCCACCGGGAACCGGTGGGGACATTACCGACTCGGCCGCGTCACGTCTGACACCGATGAGTCGGGTCAGGTGGAGCTGACCGCTCAGCTGTTCATCGGCGGTGCGGAACACACTCGGAAGGGTCGGGGCAACGGTCCCATCGCTGCCTTCCTGAACCTGCTCTCCCATGAGGGTGTGGATGTGAGGGTGCTCGACTACACCGAACATGCCATCGGCGAGGGTGGGGAGGCCCGCGCGGCCGCCTATGTGGAGTGCGCCGTGGGGGAGCGGGTGCTGTGGGGTGCTGGTATTCACACCAACACCACCATCGCGAGCCTCGACGCCGTGGTCTCCGCGGTCAACCGAGCCATCCGCGACCAGACGGCCTGATCCCGTCCTCGCGCACGTCCCGGGGTAGGTGAGTCCGTCACGGCCAGAAGCGGTTATTCCAAGCGCAGCCATCGCGGCGAGGCCATCGTTCTGCGCACCCATAAGTTGGCAGAGGCCGACCGGATCGCCGTCCTGCTGACCCCCGATCGGGGGCAGATCAGGGCGGTGGCCCGGGGCGTGCGGCGGACTACCTCCAAACTAGGTTCAGCCGTGGAACCCTTCATGCACGTGGATCTGCAGTGGCTGGAGGGCCGTAATCTGCACACCATCACCCAAGCGCAGATCCTGCATGGGTACGGTGCGGCGATCAGTGCGGACTACGAGCGCTACACGGCGGCCGCGGTGGTGGTGGAGACGGCAGAACGTCTCACCCGTGCCGATGTGGACACCACGGTTGCGCACTTCCGGCTACTGCACGGCGTCCTGGCCTCACTATCCAAGGGAGTCGGCGTCCCGTCGCTGTTGATGGACTCCTACCTGCTGCGTGCCTTGGCCACGGCCGGGTGGGCGGCGAGTTTCACGGACTGCGCCAGGTGCGGGGCGGCAGGTCCCCACCGCTCCGTGAACATCCCCCTGGGCGGAGTGGTGTGCAGCAATTGTCGTCCGGCCGGTTCCCGTGCCCCAGCGCCGGGCACCATCATCCTGCTGGCGGCGCTGCAGACCGGTGACTGGCCGGTTGTGGCGGCGGCGGGGGACCGAGAGATCCGCGAAGCGGAATCGATAGTGGGAGAATATGCGCAGTGGCACCTGGAACGTGCCTTGCGTTCCCTGCCCCTGGTCGAGAGGAATCCCCGAGAGTGAGCCGGAAGAAGCCAAGCTCATCCCCGAGCGACGCGCCGCGTGTCGTCGATGAGCCGGGCCCCCACCCGTCGGGCATCAGGCCCCCGTCCTTACCGGCCGGGCTCGTGCCACGGCACGTGGCCGTGGTCATGGACGGCAACGGGCGTTGGGCCAACCAGCGTGGGCTGCCGCGCACCGAAGGGCACAGGGCGGGGGAGGCCGCCCTACTGGACGTCGTGGCCGGCGCCATCCAGGCTGGAGTGCGCTACCTTTCCGTGTACGCCTTCTCCACAGAGAACTGGAAACGATCACCGGACGAGGTGCGTTTCCTCATGGGCTTCTCCCGTGACGTGCTCCGTCGACAGCGCGACCAGCTCGACGCGTGGGGTGTTCGGGTGCGTTGGGCAGGCCGCCGCCCGCGGCTGTGGCGTTCCGTTGTCGACGAACTCGAGATCGCAGAAGTTCGCACCAAACACAATCAGGTCCTCGACCTGGTCATGTGCGTCAACTACGGGGGTCGCGCCGAGATCGTGGACGCGGTGACGGAGATCGCGCGCGAGGTCGCCAGCGGCCGGCTCAATCCCAAGGGCATTAGCGAACGCAGCATCGCCGCGCGACTCGACGAGCCCGATGTTCCGGACGTGGACCTTTTCGTGCGCACCTCCGGTGAACAACGCCTCTCCAACTTCATGCTCTGGCAGTCGGCCTACGCCGAGTTCGTGTTCCTCGATGAACTCTGGCCGGACGTGGACAGAACCACGCTCTGGCGCGCCATCGACACGTACGCCCGCCGAGACCGCCGCTACGGCGGCGCCGTCGACCAACCCACACCACCACACTCCTGAACGGACTCGCCGCCCTCATGCGCCTCTACCCCCTGCTCTTCGAGACCTTCCTGAGCAAACTCGACCCGGAACGGGCCCACGCCCTGGCCTTCTCCGCGCTGCGCACCGCAGAACGCGTGGGCTTGGGTGCCCTGCTGCGCAGGAATACCGCTGCGACCACCCCGGTGACCGTGATGGGTCTCCAGTTCCCGTCCGCCTTCGGGTTGGCCGCAGGCTTTGACAAGCACGGCCACGGGACCTCCGCCCTGACCGAGCTGGGCTTTGGCCACATCGAGGTCGGTACGGTCACCGGCCGCGCGCAGCCGGGCAACCCGGCGCCGCGACTCTTCCGGTTGAAGGCAGACAAGGCGCTGGTCAACCGGATGGGGTTCAACAACGAGGGTGCGGAGGCCGTGGCGCCCCGCATCGCCGCGACGCGCGCCCGTTTGGAGAAGCGCTACCGCGGGAAGATCCGTCCGGTGATTGGCATCAATATCGGCAAGACCAAGGCGGTCGCGCTCGAGGACGCCGTGGAGGACTACCGGCTCTCCGCCAGGACCCTTGCCCCTCATGCCGACTATTTGGTCGTCAACGTTTCTTCCCCCAACACTCCGGGACTGCGCCTGCTGCAGGATGTCGCGAGTCTGCGTCCCCTGTTGAGCGCGGTCAGGGAGGAAGCGGACCGGGCGTGCGACCGTCACGTACCGCTCGCGGTGAAGATCGCCCCCGACCTGGCCGACGAGGACGTCGACGCCGTCGCGGAACTGGCCGTCGACCTCGGGCTGGATGGCGTGGTCGCGACCAACACCACCATCGCCCGTGATGGCCTGGTCACCGACCCGGACGTCGTGGCGGCAGCAGGGGCCGGTGGACTCTCCGGAGCGCCACTGAAGGAACGCTCGCTCGAGGTGCTGCGTCGGCTTCGGGCGAAACTCCCAGCTGATATCGCGTTGATTGGTGTCGGCGGCGTCAGCACCCCCGCTGACGTCGTGGAGAGACTCGACGCGGGTGCGGACCTGGTCCAGGGCTACACGGCCTTCCTCTATGAGGGCCCGTTCTGGATCAAGCGGATCAACGCCGCGCTGCGCGGCTGAGCCGCGGCGCCGAAAAGGTGCCGTACGAACAAAAGGGAATGCCCGACGCGTCGGGCATTCCCTTTTGTTCTCACGCCGCCTTGGCGGCGGCGGATGAATCTGGCTTGGCGGCTCAGTCCAGCTTGGCGCCGCGCTTGACCTGCGCCTTGGGCTGGCGCATGAAACGCATCTGGATGGTCCGGAAGGTGCCGTACCAGAGGACGCCGCGCTCCACCTCGCCGAACTTGGCGATGACGGCCTTCTTCAGCGCCCGCCAGGTCACGAACATATCCAGGATCAGGATGAGGATGACCACGTACATCATCAGGGTGGTGGTCACCTGGCCCGACTGGGAAAGGATGGAGGAGAAGCCGATGGCCACGATGAAATAGATCAGGATGACGGGGAAGAAGAACTCGGCCAGGCAGGTGCGGGCGTCCGAGAAGTTGCGCGCAAAACGCTTCTGCGGGCCGCGATCCCTGGCGGGCAAGTACTGCTCCTCGCCGGTCTGCATGCCACGACGGATCTTGGCCTGCTCCTCGATACGACGCTGCTTATCGCGCGCCTTAGCCTCGGTGCGATTCGAAGAGACCAGGGGACGCTGCCGCGCGGCCTCCTGCTGCTTCCGCTTGGGCGTTGGCCCCTTCTTGGAGCCGTCGGGATTCCGGTTGGAGAAATCCTCCGGCGGGGTCACCTCGGCCGCGGGGGCCTCACTCTGCTTCTTCTTGGATCCGAACACGCCTTCCATCCTACCGGCGAAATGTACCTCCACGTGGCGCGGGTCCTGGGCATCGCCGACGGTGGTCAAGGAACTAGGCTTATCACCATGACTTCAACCCAGTCCGCGCAACCAGACGTACCAGCAGAAACCATCGCAGCACTTCGCTCGGCAGCCGACCAGGGGCGTCAACGCCGCCTGCAGGATCTGGCCGAACTCGTCGCGATCCCCTCGATCGCCTGGGACGGCCTGGATCCCGCCCATGTCGAGGCCAGCGCGGACAAGGTCGCCGAATTGTTCAGTGAGGCCGGAATCGCGGACGTTCGGAAACTCTCCGCCGTGTCCGAGGACGGCGTCCAGGGACGAACGGCGGTCGTGGCCCGTCGGCCCGCCGCCCCCGGCAAGCCCACGGTCTTGATGTATGCCCACCATGATGTCCAGCCGGTGGGGGACGAGTCCCTGTGGGACACGCCTCCGTTCGTCACGACCGAGCGTAACGGCCGACTCTACGGTCGCGGTGTCGCGGACGACAAGGCGGGGATCATGATCCACATCGGCGCGCTAAGGGCCATCACTGAGGTCGCCGCCGCGGAAGGCCTTGGCCTGACCTACTTCATTGAGGGGGAGGAGGAGGCGGGGTCCCCGTCCTTCGCCGCCTTCCTTGACGAGTACAAGGATTTGTTAGCCGCAGACGTCATCGTCGTGGCGGACTCCGGCAACTGGAAAGTCGGGGAGCCCGCGCTGACCTCCTCACTGCGCGGTATGACCGCAGGAGAGTTCGAGGTCTCCGTCCTGGACCACGCGGTGCACTCCGGCATGTACGGGGGCCCGATCCTCGATGCGCCCACCATCGCCGCCCGCCTCATCTCCACCTTGCATGACGACCAAGGACGCGTCGCGGTGAAGGGACTGGAAGCCAACCACCGGGCAGAGGTGGACTATCCGGAAGCGGACTTCCGGGTGGATGCCGGTGTGCTGGATGGCGTGCGTCTGGCCGGCGAAGGCAGCATCGCCGACCGCCTGTGGCACGGGCCGGCCATTTCGGTGATCGGCCTGGACGTGACCTCCGTGGCCCTCTCCTCCAACACCATCGCCCCTGTCTGCAGGGGTAAGGTCTCCGTCCGCGTGGCACCAGGGCAGGATCCGGCCGATGCGGCGCGCGCGATGGAGGAGCATTTCGCAGCCCAGGACATTCTGGGAGCCAAGATCAGCTACCGGACCACCGAAACTGGTCCCGCGTTCAGCGCGGACCTGAACGGCAGTGCCGCGCAGACCGAGATGTGGGCCCTCGGTGAGGCGTGGGGGACTCCCGCTGTCTACATGGGAACGGGCGGCTCCATACCCTTCGTGGCGGATCTCACGGCACACTTTCCGCAGGCCCAGATCCTGATCACCGGTGTGGAAGACCCCGATACCAGGGCGCACAGCGCCAACGAGTCCCTGCACTTGGGCGACTTCGACAAGGCAGTTCTCGCAGAGGCGCTGCTGCTGACCGGGATCGCGGCGCAGAACTAGGACGCCTGGAGTTAGCGTTGAGCGACGGCGCACGAAAAATCGTCGGCGAGCGTCGTTCCTGGACGTAGACTGAAGACAGCGTCCCGCGAGCCGTGCGCGGCCAGCTGTACGTAAGAACACCCATGACAAGAGCACCAAGGAGCACTTTCATGACGAGCACCACCGTCGGTGAGACCACCGAACTGCCCACCCACGAGGTCAACCTGACCGAGGGTGCGGCGCACAAGATTGCCGCGCTGCTTCAGCAGGAGGGCCGCGAGGACCTTCGACTGCGGGTCGCCGTTCAGCCCGGAGGCTGCTCCGGTCTGATTTATCAGCTCTACTTCGACGAGCGGGTCCTGGACGGCGACGCCGTCCGCGACTACGACGGGGTCGAGGTCATCGTGGATCGCATGTCCGCCCCGTACCTTAACGGCGCGAGCATCGACTTCGAGGACTCCATCGAAAAGGTCGGTTTCACCATCGACAACCCCAATGCCGGAGGCTCGTGCGCCTGCGGCGACTCGTTCCACTGATTTCTTCATGCCCGTCACCGGCGGCGAGCCGGTGACGGGTTGTCACCCTGGCCGGGGTATCCTCTACAGAAGGTAGAGGTTCCTCGTCACCATGCCCGTATCTACCCAGGCACGGGCACGGGGTGTCTTGACCACATCATTCGCATCAATCAAGAGGAAGGGCCGTCTGTGAGTTCGCAGGACCGAACCAGCGGTCGCGCCAAGGCGCTTCGGTTCGCCGGCGTCGCCGCGGTGGGGGCACTAGTCCTTGCCGGGTGTACCCCGGAGGCCAAGAGGGGCTGGCTGCCCATCGAAGACCCGGACACGACCAACCACACGCGTTCGATCATGGAGTTGTGGAACCACTCCTGGATCGCGTCCCTAGTGATCGGCCTGATCACCTGGGGCCTGACGCTGTGGTGCATCGTGGCCTATCGCCGTCGCAAGGGCGATACGGGTTACCCGCGCCAGCTGAGCTACTCGATGCCGTTGGAGATCTTCTACACGGCCGTTCCGCTGGTCCTCATCATCACGTTCTTCACGTTCACCAACCGCACCCAGCAGGCGATTGATAAGCCGGTCGACTCCGACCTGGTCGTCAACGTCTATGGCAAGCAGTGGTCGTGGGACTTCAACTACGACTTCGAGGGTCAGCAGAACTACATGCAGGGCGTGCAGGTGCACGAGCCCGGCAAGGTCGTCGACGAATCCAAGATCCCGACGCTGTACCTGCCGGTCAACACCTCTGTGCAGTTCGATCTGAACTCCCGCGACGTCAACCACTCCTTCTGGATCCCCGAGTTCCTGCAGAAGCTGGACATGATCCCGGGTAGGACCAACCACATCTACCTCACGCCTCAGCGCGAGGGGTCCTACCACGGCAAGTGTGCTGAGCTTTGCGGCGAGTACCACTCCGAGATGTTGTTCAACGTCGAGGTCGTCTCCGTCGAAGAGTTCAAGGCCGAAATGGCCAAGCTCCCCGAGGGCGAGGTCGGAGCCGAGGCAAACCGCCTGGGTGTCGAACCCACCGAGGATGTCACGCACAAGCCCGCCCCCGCCAAGGAAGGAGAGTGATTCGCCATGAGCACCTATGAGTACGCAAGCAACGAGGCGCGCAGCGCGGCACCCGTAGTGGTCCCTCGTTCCAAGGGCAAGATTGTTGTCGACTGGCTGACCACCACCGACCACAAGAAGATCGGGTACATGTACCTGATCACCTCCTTCATCTTCTTCTGCATCGCCGGTGTGATGGCCTTGATCATCCGCACCGAGCTGTGGGAGCCCGGTATGCAGATCCTGCAGACCAAGGAGCAGTACAACCAGCTGTTCACCATGCACGGCACCATCATGTTGCTGATGTTCGCTACGCCCCTGTTCTCGGGCTTCGCGAACGTTTTGATGCCCGTGCAGATCGGTGCCCCTGACGTCGCCTTCCCGCGACTGAATGCATTGGCCTTTTGGTTCTTCCTCTTCGGTTCCATCATCGCGATGTCCGGCTACATCACCCCGCAGGGTGCAGCCTCCTTCGGTTGGTTCGCCTACGCGCCGCTGTCCTCCACGACGTTCAGCCCCGGTATCGGTGGCGATCTCTGGGTGTTCGGCCTGGCACTGTCCGGTTTCGGAACCATCTTCGGCGCCGTCAACTTCATCACCACGGTCCTGTGCCTGCGCGCACCGGGTCTGACGATGTGGCGCATGTCGATCTTCACCTGGAACACCCTGATCACGTCGATCCTGATCCTGATGGCCTTCCCGCCGCTGGCGGCAGCACTCTTCGCCTTGGGCGCGGACAGAAGGTTCGGGGCCAACGTCTTCGACGCCGAGAACGGCGGACCGATCCTCTGGCAGCACCTCTTCTGGTTCTTTGGCCACCCAGAGGTCTACATCATCGCGTTGCCGTTCTTCGGTGTGGTGTCAGAGATCTTCCCGGTCTTCAGCCGAAAACCGATCTTCGGTTACAAGGGTCTGGTCTACGCGACCATTGCGATCGCGGCTCTCTCCGTGTCCGTGTGGGCGCACCACATGTACGTGACCGGCTCCGTCATGCTGCCGTTCTTCGGCTTCATGACCATGCTGATCGCAGTCCCCACCGGTGTGAAGTTCTTCAACTGGATCGGAACACTGTGGCGAGGGTCCATCACCTTCGAGACACCCATGCTGTGGTCCTTGGGCTTCCTGACGACCTTCCTCTTCGGTGGTCTGACCGGTATTACGCTCTCCTCCGCTCCGCTGGACTTCCACGTTACCGATACCTACTTCGTCGTGGCGCACTTCCACTACGTGATCTTCGGAACCGTCGTGTTCGCGATGTTCGCCGGCTTCTTCTTCTGGTGGCCCAAGTGGACGGGCAAGATGCTCAACGAGCGCCTGGGCAAGATCCAGTTCTGGCTGCTGTTCATCGGCTTCCACATGACCTTCTTGGTGCAGCACTGGCTGGGCGTCATGGGTATGCCGCGCCGTTACGCCGACTACCTGCCCTCGGATGGCTTCGAGTTCATGAACCAGGTGTCCACCATCGGTTCCATGCTGCTTGGCATCTCCATGATTCCGTTCTTCCTGAACCTCTTCATCACGGCCCGCAACGGCCGCAAGGTGCAGGTCGACGACCCATGGGGCTTCGGTGCCTCGCTCGAGTGGGCCACCCCGTGCCCGCTGCCGCGCCACAACTTCCACTCACTGCCGCGTATCCGCTCGGAGCGCCCGGCACTGGACCTCCACCACCCGGAGCTGTCCTCGGCACGCACCACCCCCAGCGGGTTGGTCGGTCGAGTGTTCGGTCCCGCAGACCAGAGCGACAGGTGATCCTCAATGCGTAAAGAAGCAATGATCTTCCTCAGCGGGGTTGTTTTCATCCCGTTGGGCATTGTGTACGGGTTCATGGTCGAGTGGACCGAATGGGTCGGATTCCTTGCGATTCCGCTCGTCGGCATCATGACGATGTTCATCGGCGTGTACCTCTACAAGCACTCCCAGGTCATCGGGGAACGCCCCGAGGACCGCGAGGACGGCGAGATCGCAGAGAAGTCGGGCCCCATGGGTACCTTCGCTCCGTGGTCATGGTGGCCCCTCGCCCTCGGCCTCGGCGCAGCCACCTGCTTCGCCGGTATGGCCATTGGCTGGTGGGTTGTCTTCATCGGCGCAGGTTTCGCAGTCGTTGCAGTCCTGGGATGGGTTTTCGAACACTCCCGCGGCGACTGGGCTCACTGAGACCAACTGCCAGCACGACGCCTGGGGCGCCTGATCCTCTCTACGGATCAGGCGCCCCAGGCGTCTTTTGCTTCCCTGCACAGTCCGGATGGAATGATGGAAACCATGAACGTGCCCGCACGCATCCACGCGACCCAAGCTGAGGAACTCCTCGACGCTATGGAAGTTGCCTGGAAGGCCCAACCGATGGGTCAGCGGCCAGCGAGCCGTGGGGAGCGTTCTAGGGCCGGAGAGGCCCGTTGGCAGGTTCTCAGCTCCACGATCGCGGAGGTGCTCAGCAGCCAGGCCAGGCCAGGGGACACCTTCCCCGGGGAGCGGGTCAGTGCTGAGCGGCTCGGCGTCTCCAGGACCACCTTGCGTTCGGCCCTAGACAGCCTGGTCACGGAGGGCGCCTTGGAGCGGATCCCTGGCTCGGGGACCTTCGTTCCCCGACGCCCGCGGGCGCCCCGTGTTGGCCTGACGTCGTTTTCGGAGGATATGCGGCTGCGCGGGATGGTCCCCTCGACGAGAGTGCTGCGCTTTGAGTCCGCAGCGGCCACCGGCTGGCTGGCACGGGAGATGCAGCTGGAGACGGGAGCACCTCTGGTCTACTTGCAGCGGCTGTTGCTGGCGGATGGCCAGCCGATTGCGGTGGACGAGAACTACTTGCCGTCCGCACGGTTACCCGGACTGGCAGCGCTTCGTGCCCCCAGTTCGCTGTATGACCTGCTGAAGACCAATTACGGGATTGTGCCGGAGTACGGGGAGGATCAGGTCGAGGCCATCGCGGCCTCGCCGGTGCAGGCCCGTCTGCTCAACATCGGCGCAGGCGACCCGCTCTTGCAGGTGGTCCGCTACGCCTACGCGGGGGAGGACCTGATTAACTACTCGGCCGTCTTCTATCGGGCCGACCGGTACAGGCTCAATGTCCCACTGAGCCGATCCCACCGGGGCTGAGCGCAGTTAGGCCCTAGGCGTGCTGCCCCTATCGTCGACGAATCAAGACGCGCGAGAGGACTTGGCACGCCAGCGCAGCGGGGATGAGGAGCAGCGCCCCGGCGGCATAGTCTTTCGCACGAAGTGGGTCGCCGAGGTCTCGAAGTTCCCGACGAGCGGACTCGGCCCCGGGCAGCATGACCGGCAGCGCGGTGATGACGCCGGCCGTGTACCGACGTTGCAACAGCGAAGCCAGCACGTGCGTACCCACGTGTGCGCGGAGTCCCGCGACTATCGCTCGGTAGAAGCGAGAGCAACCGTTTGACATCGTGCCGCGGTGACAGCCGAGAGCGACAACAACTCCCATCAGTCCGACGGCCAGCCATGACTGGCGTTGGTTCATGCGCAGTGCGTCAAGGCCAGAGCGATCGGCCAGTGCGCCGCAGGTGGCGGGAAAAGCCACAGCCTCCTCGACGTCGTGGACAACCCACGCGATGAAGAGATGAGCTGGGCCACGAGCGTGCATGCCATAACGCTATCAAGCACGCTCCTCGGAAGCCGATGAACCGCAGAGCCGGGTTCTCACCACAGAGCCGTGCCTTGCCCAGCCCCACGGTGAGTCCCCGGCTCTGCGAACGGCGCCGGCGGTTGCCACCGTCGCGTCGTGAGAAAACTGAAGGGGCCCTCCCCGTCCTTGCGGACGGGGAGGGCCCCTTCAGTGATGCGGGGGAGTGGGTCAGTGACCCAGCTCCTTCTTGTCGTCGCCCTCTACCTCGTGGTGGTCGTGGTGCGCGGCCTCAAGCTCAGCCGGGGTGACCGGTGCGACGCGGTCCTCCAGGAAGAACTTGGCCCACCATGCGCGGCGGCGTTCCTTACGGGAAATGTTGCCGTCCTCGTCCGGCTGGGCCGGGATGTACTTCGGGGTGTCGAAGGACACGAGGCGCCAGCGCTTGTACTCGTCGAGCTGCTGGTGCTTCTCGGAGTATCCGCCCTCGGGGGACATGATGACCTGGCCGGTCTCGCGGCCGTGAAGCACGGTCTCGCGATCCTTACGCTGCAGCGACAGGCAAACGCGGCGGGTGATCCAGAACGCGATGAACGGGCCAAGGATCAGCAACGCCCGCAACCAGTAGGTCACGTCATTCAAGGAGACCTTGAAGTGCGTGGCGATGAGGTCGGAGGAAGCCGCAGCCCACATGGTTCCGTAGAGGACACAGGCTGCGATGCCGGTGGCCGTACGGAAGGGTGCGTTGCGCGGGCGGTCCAGGATGTGGTGCTCGCGGTTGTCCTTGGTGAACCAACGCTCGATCCAGGGCCAGCAGACCATGATGATGACCAGGGCCAGCACGATGGTGGCCACAGGCCCGATCACGTTGAGAATCAGGTTGTTGTCGCCCCAGGGGAACGGCAGGATCCACTCGAAGGAGAAGTCGCCGAGCACGCCAGGCATCAAGCGGAGAATGCCGTCCACCCAGCCGACGTACCAGTCGGGCTGCGTACCTGCGGACACAGGCGACGGGTCGTAAGGACCGTAGTTCCAGATCGGGTTGATCTGGAAGAAGCCTGCGATCAGTGCCAGGGCACCGAAGACCACGAAGAAGAAGCCGCCTGCCTTGAAGGCGTAGACCGGGCCGACGGGGAAGCCGACCACGTTGTTCTCGCGGCGGCCGGGGCCGGGGTACTGCGTGTGCTTGTGCACCACAACCATGACCAGGTGGATCGCGATCAGCAACAGGATGATCGCGGGGATCAACAGGATGTGCAGCATGTACAGACGCGGAATGATCGCGGTGCCGGGGAACTCGCCGCCGAAGAGGAACAGCGAGACGTAGGTACCGATCACCGGGATCGACTTGATCACGCCGTCGATGATGCGCAGACCGTTACCGGAGAGCAGATCATCGGGGAGGGAGTAGCCGGTGAAGCCAGCGAAGATGCCGATAAAGATCAGCAGGCAGCCGACCACCCAGTTCAGCTCACGCGGGCGACGGAAGGCACCGGTGAAGAAGATACGGCACATGTGCACAGCCATGGCGGCCATGAACAGCAGGGCGGCCCAGTGGTGCACCTGACGCATGAACAGGCCACCGCGGACATCGAAGGAGATGTCCAGCGAGCTCTGGTAAGCCATGGACATTTCGACGCCGCGCAGCGGGATATAGGAACCTTCGTAGTGGGTTTCCGCCATGGACGGATCGAAGAAGAAGGTGAGGAACGTACCCGTCATCAACAGAATGATGAAGGAGTAGAGCGCGACCTCACCAAACATGAAGGACCAGTGGTCCGGGAAGATCTTACGGCCGAACTCACGCACCACGGCCGACATGCCGGTACGGGTGTTCACGAAGTTCGCCACGCGACCCGTGCGGGTGCTCGGCTGGTATTCAGTCGTCTGCGTCATGATCAGCCACGCTCCCAATAGCTAGGTCCGACGGGTTCCTGGAAGTCGCTCTGAGCCACGAGGTATCCGTCCGAATCAACCTCGATGGGCAGCTGCGGCAAGGCGTGTCCGGCGGGGCCGAAAATGACCTTGCACTCCTGCGTGAGGTCGAAGGTCGACTGGTGGCAGGGGCAGAGCAAGTGGTGGGTGTGCTGCTCGTACAGTGCCACGGGGCAACCGACGTGCGTGCAGATCTTGGAGTAGGCGACGATGCCGTCCACGTTCCAGGTCTCACGGCCGGGGGAGACGGTCAGCTTGTCCTTGGGCAGGCGCATCAAGAGCACCACGGCCTTGGACTTCTCGTTGAGCTTGCCTTCGTGGAGCTCGTTGAGTCCCTCGGGGATCACGTGGAATGCGGAACCGAGCTGGACGTCAGCAGCCTTGATGGGAAGACCGGAGGGGTCGCGTACCAGGCGAACGCCCTTGGCCCACATGGTGTGGCGGAGCTGATCCACCATGGCGCGGGCGCCCATCTTGGAGCGGTCAAGATCGCGGAACATGAAGATGGCAGGCAGCGGAGCGACGGCGATCGCGCCGATCAGCGTGTTGCGCAGCAGCTTGCGGCGCTTCAGGCCTGACTCGTCGACGATGGTCTCGATGATCTCCTGCGCCTCGGCGCGGTGGCCTTCGTCGGCCAGATCATGGCGAGCCTCTTCGGACTCGTGGTCGGGCATCAGGGCCTTGGCCCAGTGGATGATGCCCAGGCCGATGCCGAGCATGGCCAGTCCGGTGGCGAGGCCCAGGAGGGCGTTCTGCAGGCGGAGCTTGGTGCCGATCTCGATACCGGTGTGTCCCACGCCGAAGTAGGCGAAGAAGAACAGGATGGTGCCGATCACCGAGATGATGAACAGGACTACAACCTGGCGTTCCCCACGCTTGTCGGCCTTGGGATCAAGGTCGGTGGTGCGTGGCGGATGGGGTGGCATGCCGGGGTCTTGGAACGTGTCCACGTCCCCCTGGCGAACCTGATCGACGGCACCCGGGTGCAACGGGTCACCGTGACGTTCGTCGCCCATAGTGTCTCTCTACCTTCTCTCAGATGTGCGTGTGAAGTGTGTGTGACTCATCGAGGGGTTCCGAGTGGTGAACCCCTCGACGAGTGGTGGGATCACGAGTGGCGGGTGGTGATCCAGATAGTGAAGGCGATGATCAGGCCGAGGCCTGCCGTCCAGATGAACAGGCCTTCAGCCACGGGGCCAAGCTGTCCGAGTGCCTGGCCGCCGGGGCTGCCCTGGGACTCGATGTGCTTCAGGTAAGCGATGACCTGCTTCTTCTGCTCCGGGGTGACGTTGGAGTCGTTGAAGACGGGCATGTTCTGCGGGCCGGTGACCATGGCCTCGTAGATGTGCTTCTCGCTCACTCCCTGAAGCGTCGGCGCGTACTTACCGCGGGTCAGTGCGCCACCGGCAGCGGCGGCGTTGTGGCACATGGCGCAGTTCACGCGGAAGATCGTTCCACCCTCAGCCAGTTCCTCATCGGTGAGGCCCTCTGCGGAAACGGCCTCATCGGAGGGGATTCCCGGGCCGGGGGCCAGGGAAGCCACGTAGGAGGCCAGGTCGGCGGTCTGCTGATCGTCGAACTGCGTGGGCTTGACCTGCGCCTGCGGGCCCTGCATCTGCATCGGCATACGGCCGGTTCCCACCTGGAAGTCCACGGCTGCGGCACCGACGCCCACGAGGGACGGTCCGGCGTCAGAGCCCTCTGCGGACATGCCGTGGCAGGTGGCGCAGTTGGCGGCGAAGAGCTTCTCTCCGGACTCGGCGTTGCCGGTGACGGATTGGTTGCTCTCGGCTGCGTCGGCCTTGCTGACCGTGCCAGCAGCCACGGCGTAGAGACCGCCGGTGACGAGCAAGCCGATCAGCAGGATGGCGAAGACCGCCAGCGGTGATCGCCGACGTTGGGAAAGAGCCTTCACGTGATCTAGTCCTTTGGGTGCGTGGTGTGGGGGTCCGGTAGCGGGCCGGGCCTATTTGATGATGTAGATGATGACGAAGAGGGCTACCCAGACGACGTCGACGAAGTGCCAGTAGTAGGACACGACGACGGCGCTGGTTGCCTCATGCGCACCGTAGTTGCGCGCCATGTAGGCGCGGGCGATCACCAGCAGGAAGGCCACGAGGCCGCCGGTGACGTGAAGGCCGTGGAAGCCGGTGGTCAGGAAGAACACCGAACCGAAGGCGGTCGAGGAGAGCGTGATGCCCTCGTGGACCAGTTCGGTGTACTCGAAGGCCTGAACGGCGATGAAGATGGCGCCCATGAGGAAGCTGAGGATGAACCATTCGGCCATGCCCCAGTTCTTCACGTCGAAGATCGAGCCGGTGCGGCGCGGCTGAGCGGGCTTACCGTGGGCCTCGACCTTGGCCACACCGATCTGGCAGGTGAAGGAGGACGCCACCAGGATGATGGAGTTCACCAGTGCCAGGGGCATGCTGAGGATCGCGGTGTCGTGGGCCCAAACTTCGGGGACAGCGGCACGGATGGAGAAGTACATGGCGAAGAGTGCCGCGAAGAACATCAGCTCTGATGCGAGCCAGACGATCGTTCCGACGGCGACCATGTTGGGGCGCCTGAGAGAGGCCTGCCCCGCTGGGTTGAGTGATGAAGTCGCAGTGGTCACCCGTTCATTATCCTCATTTCCGCCCGTTTCTCCCAACGCAGACGCGCCCGAGGTGCCACTGAAGTTCGTCGCGTGCGCCACATGGCGCGGAATCACGCGGTTTCCGGACTCAGAAATTTCTACGTTCGGTAGTAGACGGTCGCGTGTCGGGTGCGTATCGGGTGCGTCGTCACGTTCCGCTCGTCGTGGGGAGCGGCCGACTAAGCTTGGTCTCGTGAGCTCTATCGACAACGCATCGCAGCACTTCACCTGGCCGGCTCTGCTGACCTCCCTGATTAACGGAGAGGATCAGTCCGTCGCCGCAACGAACTGGGCCATGGCGGAGATCATGGCAGGCAACGCCCAAGACGCCCAGGTGGCCGGTTTCCTCGTGGCCCTGCGCGCCAAGGGGGAGACGGTGGAGGAATTCACGGGTCTGGTGCAGGCCATGGTGGCAGCGGCGCGTCCACTGGCCGTGGAGGGCCGCACCCTCGACATCGTCGGTACTGGTGGCGACCGTCAGAACACTGTGAACATCTCCACGATGGCCGCGCTCGTGGCAGCGGGTGCGGGAGCCAGGGTCGTCAAGCACGGCAACCGTGCCGCGTCGTCGTCCTCCGGCTCCGCTGACGTCATTGGCGCACTCGGCGTGCGGCTGGACCTGGAGCCGGACGTGCTCCCCGCTGTGCTGGAGCAGGTGGGCCTGACGTTCTGCTTCGCCAACGTCTTCCATCCGTCCATGCGCTTCGCTGCGCCGGTTCGTTCCCAGCTGCGCATCGCCACGGCATTTAACTTCATGGGCCCGCTCACCAACCCGGCGGACCCGGCGGCCTCCGCCATCGGCTGCGCGGATGAGCGCATGGCCCCGATCATGGCCGGGGTCCTGGCCTCGCGTGGCAAGTCCGCGCTCGTCTTCCGTGGTGATGATGGCCTCGACGAGCTCACCACCACCGCAGCCAACCAGGTGTGGGAGGTCCGCGACGGCAAGGTCACCCGCCAGCGCCTGGACGCCGCCGATCTGGGCATCGCTCGGGCGAGCCTCGACGACCTGCGTGGCGGGGACGCCGAGCACAACGCCCAGGTGGTGCGTGACGTCCTGGCCGGCGAGCGTTCTGCCGTTCGCGACGCCGTGGTGTTCAATGCAGCCGGCGCGCTGGTGGCCTACGACGAGGCGGCGACCGGTCCTCTCGAGGAACGCCTTGCCGCCGCGTTGACGCGTGCGGAGGCCTCGATTGACTCCGGCGCCGCCGCTGACGTCCTTCAGCGTTGGGTGGCGCTCACAGGTCACTGACGCGTTCCGGCCGTCGGCCGGAACACGTCCCACACTATGCACGACGGGTGCGTCGCGAGAAAGACTCGCGACGCACCCGTCGTGCATAGTGGCCCGGCCCTTTTAGGGCCGGGAGGCTCACTCCAAGCCGAGGCTGAAGGCCGCGTCCAGATCGTGGCGCGAGAAGGAACGGAAGGCGGGGTGGGTGATGGTGCGCTTCACGCCCACCCCCTTCGAGATGCGATGGGGGATGACCTCGGCAAGCTCCTCGTACTGACGCACCCTGACCACGGCGATCAGATCCCAGTCGGCGCCAGCGATCGAGTAGACCTCTGACACGCCGTCGAGTTCCGAGATCTCTTGAGCGGCCTCCGGAATGGATGCTGCATCGACGTTAATCATGACGAACGCGGTGATCATGGAAACTCCTTGGGTGCTCAGATAAGGATTGCTTGGGCGGACGGTGTTCAGCCGCGAAGTTTGACGCGGTTGCGGATGATCAGGTGTGCCACGGCCCTACGGCCAAGCAGGAAGAGGCCGAGCACTCCAAAGGTGACGCCGAGGAAACTCCATGCGAAGCCGCCGCCGGTGACGACGCGGAGCAGCATGCCGAGCACCACGGTGATCACCCAGTAGAGCAGGCCCCAAGGCCAGATGTCCTGCAGGGTGCTGGGGCCCTTGGTCAGGATGAAGGCGACCACGAGTGCTGCGAGGAAAGGCCAGGCGACGTGGAGGGTTCCGAGGAAGGTGACCTCCTCCTGATGGCTGGAGCGGCCGGAGGCGGCGAAGACCACCACGAGGACCGCATCGATGAGGAACCAGGGGATCCAGGAGAGTCGACGCATGAAGCCCATATTACCGGTGGGACTCAGGCGCTCAGGTTGCCGCGCAGTAGTTCCTCGGTCTCGGCAAGGTGATTGCGCATCAGGTTCTCGGCCAGGTCCGGCTCACCCTTGGCGATGGCTTGGAGGATCTCACCGTGCTGGTGGTCCGACCGTGCGCGCGTCTCCTGGGTGAGCGGGATGCGATCGAGGAGCTCGTTGATGCGCATGCGTACGTCGGCCATGAGGGGAAGCAGGCTGGGGGCGCCCACCAGTTCCACGATCAAGAGATGGAAGCGGGCGTCGAGCCGTCGGACGTCGTCGGGATTCGTGTTGCAGGCTTCCTTGGCTCGTCGCAGCCGCGTGTGCTCGCCGGAGGTCAGCCCGCGGGCAGCGACCTCGCGGGCGGAGCCGACCTCAATGACCCTGCGTAGGGTCAGGGTGTCCTCGATCTCCGCTGTGGGAATGTTCACACGAGGAGTGAGTTCGCCGTCTCCGTCGACGACGGGCGTCGGGGCTGGCAGCGATGTTGAGATGAAGGTGCCGCCGTAGCGACCGCGCCTGGATTGCAGGTAACCGGCCTCGGACAACGCTGCGAGGGCTTCCCTGAGGGTGTCTCGACTGACCTTGAGCATCGCCGCGAGGTCGCGTTCCGAGGGGAGCCGCGCCCCAGGTGGGATGAGGCCCAAGCGAACGCTCTGCAGCAGTCTTTGGACGGTGTCCTCGAAGGCGTTTGGGGAGCGGGCGGGACGCAGGAGTACGGCTGCATCCAACAGGGGGAAGGCGTTGGCCTCGGGGCTGGTCACAATGGCTAGCCTACCGGGGGCTTAGAAGCCCATGCGGCTCATGAACTGCCGAGGCTCCACGATGGTCCAGGCGTTCAGCGGATCAGTGATGTCGTTGACCACGCGCGTGGAGAAATGCAGGTGAGGTCCAGTGGCCTTGCCCTCCGCGCCGACCTTGGCGATGACCTGGCCGGCCTTGACCGTGTCGCCCTCATCCACCAGCAGGTCCTCGGTGCGCATGTGGTTGTAGGAGGTCAGGAAGTCTCCGGCAGAGGTGCGGTGCAGCACCACGATGATGCCGCCGGTGTGGGTGTCGAAATCGTTCGCACCCACGTGCATCACCACGCCGTCGTTCACTGCATGGATCGGAGTGCCCAGGGGTGCGCCGAAGTCGACGCCGTTGTGGAACGTGGCGGTCCCGCCTGCTGCGGCCAGGCTCGCGCGGTGCCCGTATTCGGAGGTAAAGGGTGCGCCGGTGACCGGGCGGACCCATTTGGAGTCGGTGATGGGGAGATCCTGGGCGGCCACTGTGGTGGAGGCGTGTGCGCCCGAGCGTGGGGCGTCGGCATCTCCGGTCAGCTTGGGCTGCAAGGTGACGGACTCGTCCTTGTCACCGCTCATGGCCTTGAGTTCGGGGTGGGCCGGTTTCGCCAGCACCTTCACGAGCGATGCTTGTGGGGCGGCTTCCTCGGCGGGGGAGGCGGTGATGACCTGCATGGAGGCGCGTTCGGCCTTCAGCTGCGTGGAGCTCTTGACGTCACTCTTGGCCTGGGCGTGGCCGCCACCGGTACTAATACCCAGCGGAACCACGGCCACAGCGGTGGCGGTGACAGCGATGGCTGAAAAACGGGCCGGACGATGTGCGGCGATCTGCTCCAGGACTGCGAGCTTGGTCTTCTGCTCCGCAGCAGCGTGCCGTCCGGCCATGCTTTCACTGTCCTTTACGTGGGGAGAGGAAATTCCGAGGTGTTCATGGACCGCCCATGAAACCAGATAACGGTAACATAACAACGCCGTGACCGGAGGCACGGTTGTGGATATCAATTCGTGATGGTTGTCGCTTCCGTCGTGGCGAGGGCCTTCGGCGGACGGCTATGCTCGTGGGCTGGTGCCTTGGTTGTGGGCTGATCCCGCACACCACCAGCACCTGACCAGGCGACGGACATGAGGAGGAAGCGGGCCGCAGTGAGCAGCATCGTGGACGAGGTGGGCCGTATCGAGGCCTCGCGGGGACCCGCCCTGAGACTGGTGGACCACAAATGGTCCGCCCTTGTCCTCGGTAGCCTTCGGCTCAGTTTCGGTTCCTCCGGAGCCGCAGTGCCTGCACCGCGACTTCACGCCCAAGTGGACGCCTACCTCAGCCAATTGCGTGAAGCCGGGCTGGAAACGCCACCTCAGTCCGACGGCCGCACCCTGTGCCTTCACTGGGTCCGGGAGTCCTGGTTGTCCCGGCTTCCCGGTGAGGACGGGGGAGAGGTCTACGAACGCACCTCGCAGGCACTGACCGCGGAACGAGTGGTCTCCACGTTGGGGCGGGATCGCAGCCTCCTGAACGAGTCCAGACTGCGCACCATCGTTGACACGGTTCACCGGTGGGCCGGCGAAGCCCAACCGGACGTCGCAGATCGTATCGAGGAACTCGACGGACAGATCGCCCAACTGCAGGAGGAACGCGCCCGCCTGGCCGCGGGCGGGGACCTGCCCCGCGCCGATGACGAGCGTATGCGCCACGGCTACACCGACGTCGTGGACCTGCTGGCGCAGATCCCGGGTGACTTCCGGCGTGTGGAGGAGTCCCTTGATGCCATCCACCGCCGCATGATCCACGATTTCCGGACCGAGGAGCGCCCACAGGGTGAGGTCTTGGGCTCCTACCTCAAGGCGGCACGAGAGCTCATGACGGCCACGGCTGCTGGCCGGGCCTTCCAGGGGGCGCTCTCGATCCTCGGTGATGAGGAGCGGCTCGTGGCCTTCCGTGAGGATCTGCGCGCCATCATGGACCACCCGTTCGCTGCCGATCTGGACGCCCGCTCGCGGCGGGACTTCCTCGATGTGGCCGCCGTCCTGCGGCGAGGCCTCTACGACGTGCAGGCCCGGCAGCACCAGGCATCGCGCTCCCTGGCCGAATATCTGACCCACGCCGAAGCGGATCGGGAACGTGAGCTGACCACGGCACTGCATCGTGTGCAATCCGAACTCTCGGTGTGGAGTCAAGCGGCCAAGAATCAGGACCGCGTTCCCCTCGCGGGCGTGCCGTCCCGGGCCGAGATCTCTCACCTTCGTTCCAGGACGGATTCGCTCTCACCCGGGCCAGGAGCCGCCCCGCTCCAGGACGTCACCGGGTCCGCTCCTGTAGCTCCCGACCTCGAGGCCGTGATGCGCACGGGCGGCCCCTTGGTGAGGCAGGTCAGCGATGCTCTGGCCGGTGTGGTCGGGGAACGGGTGCTGCCGCTACCGGTGGCGTTCAACGAACTCCCGGAAGAATTGCGCAGGCCGGTAGAGCTCTTCGGCCTGATGCAGCTGGCCACGGACAAGGGGCTCCTCGACGACGACGCGACGTTACCCACCTTCGACTCCGTGGTGACCGTGCGACCGGACGGCAGCAGGAGAACCCTGAACATCCCGAACCTGCGGATCGGTTCGGCAGATCTGAGCCACGAGGACGAGGATTCAGCGGCGGAGCACCCCGCGGCTTCGGTGCAGCAAGACCAGGAAACCGGCAAGTGAGAGAAGAGATGGTGGACGCGGTGGACGCGACGACGACGGCAGCCTCGATGGGGCCGGCCTGGAACGGACCGGGTGACCCGGACAGCCTTGCCTTGTTTGACGGCGACGCCGGAACCTTGGATTTTCCGGTGCGACGCACGCTCGTGGCCTTGCTGAGGCGGCAGGTCCTCACGCGCGAGCGGCAGCCCCGGGACTGGGACGTGTTGATGGCCAACGAGGCCGTCATCACGTCGCGGCTGCACGATCTTTTCCTGGATCTGGTCATCGACCGGGACAGGGGAGTGGCCTATAAGACACAGGTGCACGCAGAAGCCTCCGGTGACACACCCGTGCTGTTGCGGGACACGCAGTACAGCAAGGAAGAGACCATCCTGTTGGTCTTCCTCCGGGCTAGGCGCCTGAGCGAACGCTCCTCCGGCAGCGACCGCGTTTTCGTGGACGTGGACGAGTGCCTCGAGGCGGTGGAGAGCTACCGCGCCCAGGGCAGTACCGACGTAGTGGGTGAACAGCAACGCGCCAGGAAGGCGGTTGCAGGGATGCGGGCCGCAGGCATCCTGGCCGGAACCGAGGATGAGCAGCGACTTGAAATCACCGCGGTGATCGAGGTGGTGCTGACCTTGGCCCGGCTCCAGGAACTGGCAGCGACGCTGAGCCACCTGAACCGGCCCGGGGCGGCCGCGGCCCTCGCTGACTACGTGGTCGACGACGGCGTTGATGACATGGCTGAGCAAGAGATGACGGAATCGAACGACGAAGAGGACCAGCTATGACCGAGGTACCGCTCTTCCCTGGTTTCAGTGAGACCACGTCGCAGTGGCGGGCGCAGCGCATGCAGCTCGTGAACTGGGGCGGCTTCCACGGCCATCACGGTTTCGACCTGGCCGCAGGCTCCACCCTCATCTCGGGGGCCTCCGGCACCGGCAAATCCACGTTGTTGGACGCCTACCTGGCGCTCATGATGCCACCCACCGTCCCCTTCAACGGCGCGTCCAACGACGCGACCCAGGGCCGTGCCCGTGGTGCGGACCAACGTAACGTGCTCAGTTACCTGCGTGGGTTGCGGGATACCGCGCACGATGGTGAGAAGCTCACTGAGCAGGTGATGCGTGGCGCGGATGCGCCCACGTGGGGGGCCATTGCGGTCACCTTCACCGATGAGATGCACCGGGTTCTGACGGTCGCGAGGGTGTACTTGGCTCCGGCGAGCGCACGACGCAGCACGGAGGTGTTGATGCGCATGTTCACGGTGCCAGCGGCACTGGACCTTCGCTCGCTCGAGGCCTTCGCTGACAAGCGTTTCGACCCGCGTTCCCTGCGTGCCGCGTTCGACGGTATGGCGACCTATGACACTGCCTCCCGTTTCCTGGACGCCGTCACCACTCGGTTGGGGATTGGTGCCGGAGACGGGGGAGAGAAGGCGCTGCGGTTGCTGGCCAGGATCCAGGCCGGGCAACAGGTGCGTACGGTGGATAGCCTCTACAAGCAGATGGTCTTGGAGGAGCCCTCCACGTTCCGGGTGGCTGGGGCGGCTGTGGAGCAGTTCGCTTCGCTTGACACCGCTTACACGCAGTTGGAGGAGGACGCAGCCAAGGCGCATGCCCTGGCCCGCATGGAGGAATTGCACGGGCACTTCCGTTCCTCCCAGGAACGGGCGGAACGGCTGGACCGATTCGGGCTGGGACGTAAGGACGGGGCCACCGGGTTTGACCTGTGGGGAACTCGGGTGGAGTCCGAGTTGCTTGCTCAGTCTGAGCAGGAGAACCGTGGGGCGGCCGAACAGATCAGGCACCGGGTGCTTCAGGCCGAGGAGGATGTTGCGCGGCTGCAGGGTGAGAGCTCGGAACTGGCCCGTCGTCGTCGAGACGAGGATGGGGGAGAGGGTGAGGTCCTGGCCTCGCGGGCCAAGCAGGCCGGCCTTCGCCTGGAACGAGTTCGTTCCGCCAGAGCCGACTTCGATCTTCAGCTGCAGGCGGCGGGGGAGGACTGTTCCAGCGCCAAGGACCATGCGGCCGTGGTGGCCCGGGCACGTGATTTCTTGGACCAGCGCGACCTCGCGGAGGCGCGGCTGCGCGCGGAACGCGATGATCATGTCGCTGCAGCCCCGGGGCTGAAACAACGCCGTGCCGAGCTCATGCGGGAGCACGACTCGCTGCGCCGACGCGAGGGTTCGGTGCCCATGGTTCAGGATGCCGCGCGCCGGATGATCGCGCAGGCCGCGGGGCTGGATCCACACGAATTGCCGTTTGCCGCCGAGTTGATGGACGTGGCCCCGGAATACTCTTCGTGGCGTCCGGCGGCGGAGGTCACCCTGCGCGGGGTCGGGCTGACGATGCTCATGGATTCCCGTAGGCAGGCCCAATTGCGCGTGGTGCTTGACGAATTCTCCCTGCCCACCCGCATCCAGTTCGAGGGCGTGGACCTCGGCGCCGTCACGGATGCGGAGCCGTTGGATTCCTCGATGATCTCGGGGCGTCTGGTCTTCAAGGACTCCCCGTTCTCCGGATGGGTACGCCGCAGGGTTCAGCGCCCTGGCACCGATCACCTCTGTGTTGACTCGGCCGAGGAACTCGGCGGCGATCAGCCCAAGGTTACCGCGGCCGGGCAAACCTCCAGCGGACGCAGGGGAGCGCACGGTCGTTCCGCCGGTGCCGGGGACGTGCTGGGATTCTCCAACACCACGCGTCAGGCCACCATCGAGGACGAGGTTCGTTCCATCACGGAGACCCTCGTTGAGCACGACGACGCCCGGGCCGCCGTGGATCAGGATCTGGCCAAGCTGCGGGCCAAGGCCGACGCGTATGCGATGCTCCTGGCCAGTTCGTGGGATGCCGTGGATGTGGATTCCGCAGTGGCCCACGAGATGTCCGCGCGCGCAGCGGCGGACGCTGCCGCGGCGGAGTCGGACGTCGTCGCCGCCTTGGTGGCGCGCCAGGAAAGTGTCGCGGCGGATCTGGATGCTGCCCTGCGGGTACGCGCCGCCGCGCATGTGGAGCAGGAGAAGATCGAGACGCAATGGGCTGAACTGGTGGAGCGTCAGGACACCGTCTCCGACCGGCTTGCCGAGCTCGAACCCCAGGATGGCGCCATGCTGGATGAGGAGGATGCCGCCTATCTTGACGCCATGCTTGCCTCGGAAGTCGGCGAACCCGAATTGGCGCGGTGGCAGCGCACCCTGCGGACGCTGCGTTCCCGGTTGGTCGAGGACTCCGACCGCGAGCGGCGAGCGGCGGCTCAGGCGGCAGGTGCCTTGGAAGCCGTGTTCTCCGGTTTCGACGAGCGCTGGCCGGATTCCGACCGGGGGACCACGGTCGCGTCCTACCCCGAGTATCGAGCCTTGCTCGATGCCATCGAGGCCAATGGTCTGCATCGCAGGCGGGAAGAGTTCAGGCAACAGTTCCAGAGCTGGTCCGGTAACGACCTGAAATTGCTCGCGGACGCCTTCGATGCATCCCTGGCGGATATCGAGGAGCGGCTGGAACCGGTCAACGAAATCCTCTCCGGACTCCCGTTTGGGCCGCAGGCGGATCGGCTGCGGATTGTGGTGCGCAGGCTGCACCCGCAATCGTTGGTGGCGTTCCGGGCCGAACTGAAAGAGCTGGCCACGGGTGAAATCCCCGAGGCGGGGGAGGAGGCGGAGGAACTCTTCCGGAGGCTTAGGCAGTTCATGGCGCTACTTTCCGCCACGGATGGCGAGGCGCGAGCGCGTCGCGACGAGATGCTGGACGTCCGTCGGCATCTGGAGATCACCGCAGCCCGCGTGGATCGAGACGGCCGGGAACTGGCCGTGTACTCGTCGCTCGGAGGCAAATCCGGCGGCGAATCGCAGGAACTGGTGGCCTTCATCGTCGGCTCCGCCTTGCGCTATCAGCTCGGCGACGACACGAGGACACGGCCGCGTTTCGCCCCGGTGTTCCTCGATGAGGGATTTGTGAAGTCGGATGCGCAGTTCGCCGGCCGCGCCATGGCGGCGTGGCGCGGGCTCGGGTTCCAGCTCATCGTCGGGGCACCCTTGGACAAGGTGACCGCGTTGGAGCCGCATATGGACCTGAGCCTCTCGGTCACCAAGGATCAGGTCACCGGCTACTCGTTCATCACGCCGTTCCTGGACGCCGAGCGATCCTCTGACGCGGACGTGGACGCGGAAGCCGAAGCAGGCAAGGACAGCGCGGAGGAGGCCCTGGCGCGGAGCTGAATCAACGCTAGTTTACATAATGTAGATTATCGGCGCTTTAGATGGCCTGGCGAGTGGGGGCCAAACACTATGAACCCACGTAAGCAGCCAGGTGCTCTCCGGTCAGCGTGGAGCGAGCCGCAACGAGCTCAGCGGGCGTTCCCTCGAAGACCACCTGTCCGCCGTCGTGACCGGCCCCTGGACCCAGATCGATGATCCAGTCCGCGTGAGCCATCACGGCTTGGTGGTGCTCAACGACGATGACGGACTTGCCGGACTCCACGAGGCTGTCGAGCATGCCAAGCAGATGTTCCACGTCCTGCAGATGTAGACCGGTGGTGGGCTCGTCCAGGAGGTAAACCTCGGCCTCCTCGCCCATGTGAATGGCGAGTTTGAGCCGTTGCCGTTCTCCCCCTGACAGCGTGGACAGAGGCTGCCCCAGCTTGACATAACCCAAGCCCACGTCATTGAGTTGGCCGAGAATCTTCGCCACGGCGGCAATTTTGGACTCACCGGTGGAGAAGAACTCCAGGGCCTGCGCCATGGGCAGGTCCAACACGTCAGTGATGTCCAGGCCACCCAAGCGGTACTCCAGGACGCTGGCCTGGAAACGTTTGCCTTCGCAGTCCTCGCACGGCGTCTCCACGGTCTCCATGAACCCGAGTTCGGTGACGATCACCCCGGCTCCCTTGCAGGTGGGGCACGCGCCCTCCGAGTTGGCGCTGAATAGGGCCGGCTTAACGCCGTTGGCCTTGGCGAACGCCTTCCGAATGGGTTCCAGCATGCCGGTGTAGGTGGCCGGATTACTGCGCCGCGACCCTCGGATGGGGCTCTGATCCACGGTGACCACACCCGGTCTCGGCGACAGCGACGACGCCACCAAGGAACTCTTGCCGGAACCGGCCACCCCAGTGAGCACCGTCAACACGCCGAGTGGCACGTCCACGCTCACGTGATCAAGATTGTTCTCACACGCATCTCTGACCTCGATGGCCTCGGTCCAGGAGCGCACCTTTGGCTTCAACCCCGTCCGATCCCCAAGATGCCGGCCGGTGGGTGTGTCCGCCTCCCGCAGCTGGGCCGGAGAGCCTTCGAAGATCACCTCTCCCCCGTGCTGCCCTGCCCCTGGTCCAAGGTCCACCACGTGGTCTGCCATCAGGATGGTCTCGGGTTTGTGTTCCACCACCAGGACGGTGTTGCCCTTGTCCCGCAATTGCAGCAGGAGCCGGTTCATCCGTTCGATGTCGTGCGGGTGCAGGCCGATGGTCGGCTCGTCGAAGATATAGGTGACGTCCGTCAGGGCGGAGCCCAGGTGCTTGAGCAGTTTGATGCGTTGCGCCTCTCCGCCGCTCAACGACCCCGACGGCCGCTCAAGGCTCAGGTACCCCAGGCCCAGTTCGGCGAAGGAATCCAGCAGCGAGCCGAGTGCGTCCACCAGCGGACCGGCTCCGCTCAGGTTTAGCGAATGCACCCATGCAGCCAGGTCGCTGACCTGCATCCTCGCGGCCTCGGCGATGGAGATCCCACCGACCTTGACCCCACGAGCCCCCTCCGTGAGCCTGGTCCCGTCGCAGTCCGGGCAGTTTTTGAACGTGGCGGCGGCCTCGACGAAGCGCCGCACATGAGGCTGCAGGGAGTCCAGATCCTTGGACAGCATGGATTTGGTGAGCTTGGGGATCAGGCCTTCATAGGTCATATTGATCCCGGCCACCTGGACCTTGGTCGATTCCTTGTAGAGGAAATCGTGGACCTCGGTGTCGGTGTAATCACGGACGGGTTTGTCCGGGTCCAGCAGCCCGGACTCCGCGAAGCCCTTGACCATCCAACCGTCCGCCTTGTAGCCGGGAACCAGGATGGCGCCTTGGTTGAGTGACAGGCTCTGATCCACCACGGCGGCCAGGTTGACATCCGAAACCTGACCACGTCCCTCACACGTGGGGCACATGCCCCCGAGGTAGGTCTCGTTGCGCACCACGTGCTTCTCCCCCTTGGTCGAGGTCATGATGCCGGAGGCCTTCTGCGTGGGAATGTTGAACGAGAAGGCCGTAGGCCCACCCAGGTACGGATCGCCGAAGCGGCTAAAGAGCGAGCGCAGCATGGCGTGGGCGTCGGTGACGGTCCCGACGGTGGAGCGTGGATTGGCGCCAAGCCGCTCCTGGTCCACCACGATGGCGGTGGTGAGCCCGGAGAGGCTGTCCACCTCGGGGCGCGGGATGGAGGCCATGAAACCCTGCAGAAAGGCGGGATACGTCTCGTCGATGAGCCGCCTGGACTCCGCAGCGATGGTGTCGAAGACAAGGGAGGACTTACCGGATCCGGAAACTCCCGTGAAGACGGTCAGTCGCCGTTTGGGTAGGTCCAGGGTCACGTTGCGGAGATTGTTCTCGCGGGCTCCTTGGACACCGATGGTGTTGTGGCGGTCGGCGTTGGCACTCGTGGTCATAACCCCAATCCAACCAGGTCCCCTCATCCAATCAAGTCTTAGGGTTGGGGTATGGGTATCGACACCACCTCAGCCTCCCTTGCGCGCGCTTGGGACGGGATCGCGCCGGAGCAACTTCGGGCTCGCGGGATCAGCAAATGGGCCAACTTGGAACCCTGCGAACTCGGCGCCTTCGTGGCGGAAGAGGACTTCGGGGCCCCGCCGTGTGTCGATGAAGCCATGCGGGACGTGGTGCGGCGCGGTGCCTACGGGTACCTGCCGCTGTCCATGGTGCCCGACGTGTGCCAGGCCGTGGCCGGCTTCGCCGCCCGCCGCTTCGGCTGGCAGGTCTCCCCTGCCGACGTCAGGGTGGTCCCCGACGTCATGGCCGTGTTGGAGTGGACCATCGGCCAGTTCACGACTCCGGGATCAAAAGTGCTGGTGCCTACCCCCGCCTACGCGCCGTTCTTGAAGGTGCCGGTGCAGCAGGGCCGGGAGGTGGTGCAACTTCCGATGCTGGACGTGGCCACAGATCCCCGCCTCGATCTGGAATCCCTTGATCGGGCGCTGGCGAGTGGAGACATCGGTCTGCTGGTGCTGTGTAACCCGCACAATCCCACCGGTCACGTGATGAGCAGGCAGGAACATGTTGACCTGGACAAGGTCCTGGCCCGGCACCCGCACGTGAGGGTTTTCAGCGACGAGATTCATGCGCCCATCACCCTAGACGGTGCCACGCATCGGCCCTATGCCGCGCACTCACCCGGGGCCGCACGCCGCACCATCACGGCGACCAGCCCGTCCAAATGCTTCGGTGTGCCGGGGCTGAGGGCGGCTTTCGCGATCCTGACCAACCCTGACGATCACGAAGCGTGGGAACGCCTAGGTGATCGACCGCTGCGGCTGGCCTCGACCCCCGGAATCTATGCCGCTGTTGCCGCGTACACCGAAGCCGATACCTGGCTGGACGCGTTGCTCGCCTACCTGACGCAGGAACGCGACGAGATGATGGGGCTGATCGCGCAGGAACTTCCAGGCGTCGTCCTCCCCCGCCCTGATGGCACCTACATCTCCTTCCTTGATTTGAGTGGCGCCGGACTGGCCGGCCCTCCCGCCGAGGACCTGAGGAGACGATCAGGTGTGGTGCTGACCGACGGCGCGACCTCGGGGCACGGCTTCGAGAACTGGGCGCGGATGGTCTGGGGCACTCCGAAACCGATTCTGCGGCAAATGATCCAGCGCATGGGCCAGGCGCTGCGGCCGTAGGCTTGGAGTATGTCCCATCCTCTCGGCCTGATCCCGTCCCTGCCCATCGTCCAGCTCGGAGACCCCGTCCTGAGGCAACCCGCGCAGCGGTGGGATGGCCTCTCCCCTTCGCCCAGCGAACTGCGTGAACTCGTGGAACTGATGGTGGACACCATGCACACGGCGCCCGGCGTGGGCGTCGCGGCCCCGCAGGTGGGCGTCCCCCTCAGGCTCGCCGTCCTCGAGGACCGCTGGCCGGTCGGTGAGGAGGTCGCCGTGGCTCGCGAGCGGGAACCCCTGGACCTGATCGTGGCTCTGGACCCCAGCTACGAGCCCATCGGTTCACGCACCGCCGCCCACTACGAGGGCTGCCTGTCCATGAACGGTTACACCGCGGTCGTGGAGCGCCCCGCAGACATCGTGGCCCGCTACACCACCCTTGACGGTGACCACGTGGAGACCGAACTGCACGGCTGGCAGGCGCGTATCTTCCAACACGAGACGGATCACCTGGACGGGACCCTGTACATCGACAAGGCCATCCCACGTTCCCTCTCCACACCCGAGAATTATGCGCGCTTCTGGGCAGACCCCACAGCCGACGCCGCACGAGCTGGATTGGGCTTCTAAATCATGGACTTCCCAGAACTGATCTGCCCCGTCTGCGCGGGTGTCCTCACTCTGCTCCGCCGAGAGGACGGAAGACCGGCCGCGCTCACCTGTGAGGACGGGCACCGGTACGAAGCAGCCAGGCAAGGGCATCTCAACCTGCTCACCGGCCGCGGCAGCAAACACGTCGAGGACACCAAGGACATGGTCGCCTCACGGACCCGCTGGCTGGAGGCCGGGCACTACTCCCCCATAGCCGACGCACTGGGACGCACCGTGGCGCGCCACGGCCGGCCAGCGCCGTCGGCCATGGGGGAACTCCAGATCGTGGATACCGGTGCGGGCACCGGCTACTACACGCAGCAGCTGCTGGATTACTTGAGCGGGCCGGATGTGAACGTGCGCGGTACGGCCGTGGACCTGGACCTGTCCAAGGCCGGTGCGCAACGTGCTGCACGGGATCCCCGGGTGCTTTCCCTCGTCTGGGACACCTGGAAGGACTGGCCGCTCGCCGCCTCCAGCGCGGACGTGCTGCTGGACGTGTTCGCGCCGCGCAATCTGGCCGAGTTCGCCCGCGTCCTTCGCCCCGGCGGCCTGGCGGTGGTGGTGGTTCCTAGGCCGCAGCACCTGCAGCAACTGCGAACGTCGGGGCTACTGGGCATCGACGAGCACAAGGAGGAACGGCTCGCCTCGGCCTTCGCCGCCGACTTCGACGAGATCGGCACCGACGACGTGGAATCCAGCATCGAACTCAGCGCGTCATCAGCCGCCGACCTCATCCACATGGGGCCGGCGGGGCACCATCAAACGTGGGAAGCGATCCACGCCGGCCTGCTCCGCGAGCCCGTGCCGAGCGTGGACCTCGCCGTCCGTGTGCATGCCTACCGGCGTCGCTGAGGGTACGGCAACGCGCCGGGATAACAGCATGAGAATGCGCTCTGATCACCCTTTTCTCGATAGAGTGTGAAGCAGATCCCCGTCCGGGGTGATGCGAAGAACACGAGGAGGACGTCATGGTCGAATGGATCGTCGAGAACTCGTGGGCCTTCTGGCTCATCGTCCTGTTGGTTTTCATCGGCATCGAGATGCTGAGCCTGGACCTCTGGTTCGCCACGCTGGGCCTCGGCGCGGCAGGTGGCGTGGTGACCGCCCTGGTCGGCGGGGACTTCTGGTTGCAATTGTTGGTGTTCGGCGTGCTCACGTTGATCCTGATGATCTTCCTGCGGCCCATCGCCCTAAAACACTTACACAAACCCTCCGCCACCCGCACCAACGTGGACGCTCTCATGGGAGTGCAGGCGACCGTGGTGGAGACCGTCACCGCTCAGTCCGGCACCGCCAAGATCGGCGGGGAGATCTGGACGGCACGGACCCCGGAGGGGATCACGATCCCGTCCGGCTCCCACGCGTGGGTGACCGGAATCAGCGGGGCCACCGCCATCCTTTCCCCCTCTCCCATCCCGGCTGCCTGAGTCACGTCTTCGGCTCTCCTCAGTTCAGCCCACCCCCAGTGCAACGCGTACCCCTCTATAAGGAGCACTCATGATGTCGCCGCTGTCCCCAGCTCTGATCGTGTCCATCGTGGTGGTGATCATCGTGATCATCATCGTGGTGAAGTCGATCCACATCATCCCGCAGGCCAGGGCCCGCATCATCGAGCGGTTGGGTCGCTACCGGCGGACCGCCGGGGCGGGCCTGACCATGGTGATTCCCTTCATCGATCGCATGGGGCCGGTCATCGACCTGCGCGAGCAGGTGCAGCCCTTCCCCCCGCAGCCGGTGATCACCGAGGACAACCTCGTGGTGAACATCGACACCGTGGTCTACTACCAGGTCAACGACCCCCGCGCCGCCACCTACGAGATCGAGGATTACATCCGTGCGGTGGAGCAGCTGACCACCACCACGCTGCGTAACGTGGTCGGTGGCCTGAACCTCGAGGAGGCGCTCACCAGCCGTGACCGGATCAACGGCCAGCTGCGCGGCGTGCTCGATGAGGCCACCGGCAAGTGGGGCATCCGCGTTTCCCGTGTGGAGCTGAAGGCCATCGAGCCGCCCATCTCGATCCAGGACTCCATGGAGAAGCAGATGCGTGCCGAGCGAGATCGTCGTGCGGCGATCCTCACGGCAGAGGGAACCAAGCAGTCCCAGATCCTCACCGCGGAAGGCGAGCGGCAGGCCGCCATTCTCTCCGCAGAGGGTGAGGCCAAGGCCGCGGTGCTGAAGGCACGCGGTGAGGCGGAAGCCATCGAGACCGTGTTCGACGCCGTGCACACCGCGGATGCGGATCCGAAGCTGCTGGCCTACCAGTACCTGCAGCAGCTGCCCAAGATCGCAGAGGGTGCCTCCAACAAGCTCTGGCTGATCCCCACCAACATCACCGACGCCCTGAAGGGCCTGGGTGGCGCGTTCGGCGACGGTTCCCCGATCGCACCGACCATGCCCCACGTCCCGCAGGCACCTTCCGAGCCCCGCCCGCCGCGGGCGCGGCGCCGCTCCGTCCTGGACGAGTCGGCCGCGTTGGGGAGCGAGTCGGAGGCGGCCAAGGAGGCCGCAGCAGCTGCCGCTGCTGCGTCGAAGGAGGTCGGTGGCGACGTCGTGGTCCCCGGCAGCGAGCCTCAGGCCAGCAAGCCGGCTTCGCCGGAAACCCCTGCGCCGTCCGCTCCGGCCTCGGATGAGCAGCCGCCCACGCCTCCCGCTCCGGCGGGTCCTTGGACTCCGGGGTCCTGAACCGATCCGGTAGCCAACTGGCCTAGAATAGGGAGTCCAGTGCCCAGGCTGCTGCAGAAGCAGGAATGATTCCGCTGCCAGCAGCGTTGGACGCATGGACGACGTACAACCCTCGTTAAGGAGATCAAGATGAGTGATCGCAGCTTGCGCGGCATGCGCCTCGGCTCGCAGTCGATGGAGTCGGAAGCCGGTGTCGAGCCCGCAGCCCGCCAGACGGTGACCTACATCTGCGACGATGGCGAACGTGTGGAAGTGGTCTTCGCCATGGAGGCAGACGTTCCTGCCGTCTGGTACACCAAGAACGGCAAGAAGGCTCATCGTTCCGACGGTGCGGAGGAAGAGCCCTCGAAGGAGAAGCCGGTGCGTACGCACTGGGACATGCTCCTGGAACGCCGTAGCTCCGAGGAACTGGAGGTCATCCTGGCCGACCGTCTGAAGTTCCTGCGCGAGGCGCGTGGCGAGAAGGTCGACGCCTGACCCCCGGCTGAAGCCGACGCGGAAGGGGCCAGCAATCCTGATGGATTGCTGGCCCCTTCCGCGTTGTGGGCGGCTCAGCGGTCCAGCTTGCTGCGCAGGGTCTGCCAGCGGGCGGTGAGACCCCACTTGAGTACGCTCACGGCCGCCTCCTGAACGATGCCACCGTTCATCTTCGACACACCGAGCTCGCGTTCAACGAAACTGATGGGGACCTCGGCGATCCGGAAACCTGCTCTGGCGGTACGGAAGGTCATATCCACCTGGAAGCCGTACCCGACGGAGTCCACTCGATTCAGGTCCAAGGTCTTCAGGACGCCGGCCCGGTACACCCGGAAACCCGCCGTGATGTCACGCACGGGCAGCCCCAACACGGTCCTGGAGAACGCGGAACCACCACGGGAGATGAGCCGCCTGCTCAGGGGCCAGTTCACCACTTCCCCGCCGGGAACCCAGCGTGAACCGATGACCAGGTCGGCCTCCCGTGAGGCCTTCAATAAGGCAGGGAGTTGTTCGGGACGGTGGGACCCGTCCGCGTCCATCTCCACGAACAGGTCGTAATCGCGTTCCAGACCCCAGACGAAACCCGCCCTGTAGGCGGCGCCGAGTCCTTCCTTGCCGGCCCTGTGCAGCACGTTGATACGGGGGTCAGCCGCCGCCAGCTCGTCGGCCAAGCGGCCGGTGCCATCCGGTGAGTTGTCATCGGCGATGAGGACGTCCACCTCGGGGCAGGCGATGCGGAGGCGCTCAACGGTACCGGGCAGGGATTCGAGTTCGTTATAGGTGGGAACCACCACGAGCGCGCGCTCCGCCGAGGCGACGGGTGACATGGTCACAGGCCCGGCTCCTCATGCAGTGCGACACCGTTGCGGACCGTGGCGAGGCACCGTGGAGCGGGACCGTCCAGGGTCGGTAGCATGGGCGTGCGGGCGCGGGCGTCCATGCTGAAGGAGGCAGAATCGGTATCCGGTGCGGCCACCTCGAGCTCGGATGGCTCCCAGACGGCGAAGGTGGCCGGGGCGCCCCACCGCAGCGTGCCTGCCAACGGATCGGGTTCACGTACGGCTCGATAGCCGGCACGGGTATGCGCCAGGAAGGCGGCCCGGGCGGGAATCCGCTCGGATTCGGTGTGGTGATTCAAGCAGGCGGCAATGGCGGCCCAGGCATCCGGACTCGTCACTGGGGCGTCGGAGCCGAGGGCCAGGGGTACGCCGGCTGCGGAGAGGGAACCGAAGGGATTCAGGGCCAGCGCCCGTTCCGCACCGAGTCGGTGCGCATAGAGCTGCTCGGTGCCGCCCCACAAAGCATCGAACTGGGGCTGTACCGAGGCCGTCATTCCCAGCCGCAGCATCTCCTGGATGCCTGCGGAGTCCAGACCTTCCGCGTGTTCAATGCGGTGGCGCATGCGGTGGACCTGGCGTTCACCCAAAGACTGGGCTGCCTTGGCGGTCCCAGCCAGTACCGTGTCCACTCCGGCGTCACCGATGGCGTGGAACGCGGCCTGGACTCCGGCGACGGTGCAGGCCTCGACGTGGGCGCGAACAGCCTCAGAATCCAGCAGCAGTTGACCGGTACCGGGCGCATCCACGTACGGCTCACGCAGTGCTGCGGAATGGGACCCGAGGGAACCGTCAGCGCAGAGGTCACCTCCCAGTCCCACCACCCGGCGGTCGCGGCTGCCGCGGAAGGAATCCAGGGCTGCCGTGGCCTCGGCTGCCGTCTGGACCAGCTGGCCCCAGTAGGCATACACGGCCGGGGTGGTGGCGGCGACCTCGTCTGCGACAGACAGGAGCGTCGCGAGGTCCTCCCCTCCCCCGATGTAGGGGGCTGCCATCTCCACCGCAGCGGCATGGCCGTGCTTGGCCAGATGATCCAGGGCATGAGCCTGCATCCGTGAGCAGGACTCGGCACTGCGGTCCATCACCAGCGAACGTACCAACGGGTGTTCGGTCTCATCAGGTAGCCAGGGGACGGAGCCGTCCACCGTCAAACCCGACCGAGCGGCGAGGGACGCGGAGACCAGCCCGGTATGCACGTCGATACGTGACAGATAGACGTTCTGGTCGCCCGCGGCCCGCTGCAACTGATCCGGGGTGGGAAGCGTTTGGTCCCCCCAGGTGGTCTCGTCCCAGCCGTGGCCAAGGACGGGCAGCCCCGGCGCGGCGGCGGCCTGCGCGGCCACGGCGTCAAGCACATCGGTAGCGCTGGAAGAGGTGCTCAGATCCAGCCCGGTCAGGAATTCACCCAGTTGGGTCAGATGAACGTGTGAGTCAACGAACGCCGGCGTGATGAGGGCACCGTCCAGGTCCACGCTGCGCATGTTTGAGGAGAGCAGGGTGGCGGCCGCGGTTTCGGTGCCCATCCACGCGATCTGCCCATCGTCCACCAACATGGCGGTGGCGAAGGGGTCCTCAGCCGCATAGATGCTGGCTCCCCGATACATGACGGGCGTGCTCACAAGCTCTCCTCTGGGGTGGTAAATGATTCGGGGGTGACTGATGCTGAGGTCACTGCTTCGGTGGTGACGACGGCGGAGGCCGCCACCACGCCACGGCGGATGAGTTCCGCTGCGGCCGCTGCGGTCTGCGCCAGGTAGGGCTCCACGGCCGGGTTCTGGGCCAGCTGTCCCAAGAAGTCGATGGTTTGTTTGGCCCAGCGGACAAAGTCCCCTGCCGCGACATCCACCTCTTCTAAGGCCGCGGTGAGGTCCTCACCGCATGCCCACCGGTGCATGGGGGTCACGAGCGTGGCGTCCGGCGCCGGAGTGGGTTCCACCCGGTGTTCACGTTCCAGGTCCTCCAGCCGGCTCCACCACGTCACCGCGCTGTCCCAGGTGCGTTTCACGCCCTGCGGCCAGTGCCTGGGCAACCCTTCGGTGTCGCGTTTGGGCTGGTAGACGAAAAGCGTCGCCGCTGCCGCCAAGGCCGCGGGCGAGAGGCCGTCCAGGCCGCCGTGGCCCAGGACCAGCGCTGAGAGTAGATCGCGTTCACCATAGAGGCGAAGCATCGAGGTGCCAGCGTCGGTGACGCGCCGCTGCTGGCCCCGCCCGTTGACGTAGCCCACGGCTTCCAGCACGGCCAACACGCGGTCAAAGGTGCGGGCGATGGAGTGCGTACGCCCCGTGATGCGGGAGCGTAGGCGTTCCACATCCTTGCTCAGGGTGCGATTCCGCGCCGCCCAGCGGGCGTGCTGCTCCCTGTCCGGGCAGCCATGACACGGGTGCCTGCGCAGCTTTCGCTCTAACTCCTCGGCCCGGGCCTCTGCCTCGGCGCTGCCCTCGTGGCGGAAACCGGCGGTGGTGCGGGCGGACTGTCCCACCGGTCGATCGCGCAGAGCATTGCGCAGGGAGGCCGCGAGATCGCGCCGCTGCTCAGGGGTGCGGCCGGTGACGTGTTTGGCGATGCGTACCTGCGCCAGCACCTGGACCGGTCCATCGAGGTCCTGGACGCCGATGCGACGCTGTCGTCCTTCCGCGGTCACCACTGTGGCCTGCGGTTGGCGCAGCGACCGTGGCGACTCCACCACCACGGCTGGCCCCGCACCGCGCTGCCCCGCGTGCACTTCGATCACGTCGCCGCGCTGTAAGGACTCCAAGGCCATCTCGGCCGAAGACCGACGCGCCCTGGCCCGGTTGCGGGAGGCCGTCTTCTGCGCGCTGGCGAGTTCCTGCCGTAACGCGTCGTAGTCGCTGAAGTCCCCGAGGTGGCAGTGCATGGCTTCTTGGTAGCCGGACAAGGATTCCTGCTTTTGCTGGAGCTCGCGCGCCAGCCCCACGACGGAGGCGTCGGCCTGGTACTGGGCAAAGGACTGCTCCAGGACGTCCCGGGCGCGGCCTGCGCCGAGCCGGGTGAGCAGGTTCATGCTCATGTTGTAGGTGGGCCGGAAACTGGAGTTCAGCGGGTAGGTACGACGAGAGGCCAGCCCCGCGACCGAGGCAGGATCGAGTCCGGCGTGCCAGGCGACCACGGCGTGACCTTCGACGTCGATCCCGCGGCGTCCGGCGCGGCCGGTGAGCTGGGTGTACTCCCCCGGGGTGATCGGTGCATGCTCTGAACCGTTGAATTTGTCCAACTTTTCCAGGACCACGGAGCGGGCGGGCATGTTCACCCCGAGCGCCAGGGTCTCAGTTGCGTAGACCACCTTCACGAGCCCGCGGGCAAAGAGCTGTTCCACAGCCTCCTTGAACACCGGTAGCAGGCCGGCATGGTGGGAGGCGATGCCGCGCAGTAGCCCTTCCCGCCATGGCCAGTAGCCCACGACCTCGAGGTCCTCTGCAGGCAATCGCGCTGCTGAGGCGGCGAGCACGTCTTCGATCTGGGCTTCCTCGGCGGCGTTGGTCAGCCGCAGTCCGTAGCGCACGCACTGGGCCACTGCGGCCTCGCAGCCCTTACGCGAGAACACGAAGACGATGGCGGGTAGTAGCCCGGCGTCGTCGAGGGCCTCGACGGTGCGTGGACGGGATGCCGCGCGTGGCGCTGCAGCCACGCTGCTTGAAGACTCCGGTAAGGCCCGACGGCGCCCGTCCGGGCCACCGCGTCCAGATCGGTTGCGTCCGCCGCGGCCCCGCGCGCGCTGCTCGCGATGCGAGCGCGGCCGGGAATCCTGATTCCTCCTGGCCAGTCGGGAGAGCTCCGGATTCACGGTGGCGCTCTGATCCGCCGCGGCGTCGAAGGAGACGTCCTCGGCGAAGAGATCCACCAGCTGCTCACCCACCAAAACGTGCTGCCACAGCGGCACGGGACGATGCTCGGAGACGATGACGTCGGTTGCCCCACGCACGGTGTCCAACCAGCCACCAAACTCTTCAGCGTTGGACACGGTCGCGGAGAGCGAAACCAGTCTGGTGGTCTCCGGCAGTTGCAGGATGACCTCCTCCCACACGGCGCCACGGTCCTTGTCCGCTAAATAGTGCACCTCGTCCATGACCACGTACTCCAGCCCCGTCAGGGTGGAGGATTCGGCGTAGAGCATGTTGCGCAGCACCTCGGTGGTCATGACGACCACTTCGGCCTCGGAGTTGATGGAGGTGTCTCCGGTCAGCAACCCCACGCGGTCATGACCGTGCTTGGCCGCGAACTCGGCGTACTTCTGGTTGGAGAGTGCCTTGATGGGGGTGGTGTAGAACGCCTTGGTCCCATGTGTGAGCGCCAGGTGGACGGCGAACTCGCCCACCACGGTTTTGCCCGCGCCGGTTGGAGCGGCCACCAGCACGCTGCGATCGGCCTCGAGGCACTCACACGCCTGGGATTGGAAGGGGTCCAGGGGAAAGTCGAGGGTGCCGGCGAAACGTGCCACCTCGGTGGCGGCCAGTGCCGTCCGGGCTTTGGCGGCCGCGTAACGCTGCGACGGTGAAAGTTCCTGGTCGGCGGTCTGGGCCTGCGCGCTGGCCGATGCGGGCTCCTGGGCAGGCGTCCGTCGGCGCTTACGGGCTGGCATGGATTAGAGCTCCTCAAGGGGGCGGGAGGAATCGATCTCTGTGGCGTGGCTAGGGTCGGTCTTCGCGGCGCGTTTGGCCTTGCGTCGATCGAAGATCCAGCACAGCACGGTGGCCGCGCCGAAGAGGAGCAGCATGGGGACTGCCATCACGAGCATCGACATGGCGTCGCCGCCTGGAGCGGCGACGGCGGAGAAAAGCGCAATGATGAAGACGATGATTCGCCAGTGTTTGAGGATCGATTTGGCCGGAAGGATGCCGATGGTGTTGAGCCCCACCATCATCACCGGGATCACCATGGCCACGCCGAAGGCCAAGGTCAGCCTCGTGACGAAGGGCAGGAAGTCGGTGATGGAGACGATGTTGAGGCCGCCATCCGGAGTGAGTCCAAAGAAGAACCGGAGGGCGTGCGGAATTACGAGGATGCCTAGGGCAACACCGCCCAGGAACAGCGGGACGCTCGCGCCGATGAAGGCCAGTGAAATGCGGCGTTCGCGCTTCTGCAATCCGGGGACCACGAAAGCCCAGATCTGGTACAGCAGCACCGGAGACGCGGCAATGACGCCCAGCCACAGCGAGACCTTGATGGCGATGTCCAAGGGAGACATCGCGGTCTGATAGTTGATCTCGCCCCCGGCACCCTCCACCAGGGAAATGATGGCGCTAAGGACCCGCTTGTAGAAGAACGCGGCCGCGATGGTCGTGACCAGGACAACGCCCAAGCACACGAAGAGACGATTCCTGGCCTCTTTGAGGTGTGCCTTCAGGGGCATGCGCCCCTCGGGATTGGAGCGGCTTTTTTTACGCAGTGCCACCGGTTGTAGGACTCAGTCCTGGGCGGAGTTTCCGCGCTTGGGGTCCACGACCTTGCCCTCGATGGGCTCATCGGTGGCGGAATTCGTAGGTTCGGACTTCTTGTCGTCGTCCCCCATCTGCTTCATCTCCGACTTGAAGATGCGCATTGATTCACCCAGGCTGCGGGCCAACTTGGGCAGCTTGGGGGCGGCAAACAAGAGCAGCACCAGGACGATGATGATGATCCACGCTATGGGCGATGGCATGTGCATGACTGGGTACTCCTTGGATTTACAGGTACGTTCTCCAGGCTGACCCGGCGGACGACGATCTCGGCCTCAAGTTTAGGCCACGGAGCTGGGAACCGGCTCAGCGCGGTTGGTCGTGTCCTACCTCGTGGTCCAGGTCCGTGTAGCGGCGTGGACGGCCGGTTGCGTAGAGGTTCTCGATGCGTCGGGTGCGGCGTGCGTCCTTGCGAGCGTCCTTCTCCTCGCGCAGGCCAGCCCTCACCACGATCGGTTCCGCGGAGAGGGCGTCCCAGCCCACGGGCAACTCGGAGGTGCGTTCGGCTCGACGCGGTGCCCCGGAGGACATGGCCGGGGTCAGCGCGGCCTCGGCCTGCGCGACGTTGTCCATGAGGGCCTTCAGTTTGCGCCACAAGTGGACGCCACCCAGCACCAAGACGGCCAGCAGGATGAGGACCAGGAGCGTCCAGATTAGGACCCATGACCACCACGGCACCTCGGCACCACTCCTCATGTTCGTTACGTGGCCACCACGTCTGTGGCCGGCCGTCACAGCCAACCTTACGGCCGTAGGGCCTCGCGCCGCGACTTCAGCGCCGCCAGCACGGCGTCGCGCACAGAATCCGGCCTCAACACGGTCACCTGTCCGGCGGAGCCGGCCACGACCGAGACCAGGTGGGACACCTGAGCGACGGCGCATCGCGCGACCACGGATTTGATCCCGTCCACGGTGCTAAGCGGGCCCTTGGGGGCGCCAAGACGCAGGGGGCGGTAGTCCTCCGCCCGCTCAGCCCATGAGCCCGTGAAGAGTAGATCGACCTCGTGCTCGGCGGTCTCCGGTACAACAGGGAGTGCCAGTGCCGCCGCCACATGCTCAGGTGGCGTGCCGTGCGGGTCGGATTCAGGCACCAGGGTGGCGGAGACGATTCGGTCCAGCCGGAACACGCGGGCGTCGTCACGCAGCCTGCACCAGGCGCGCAGGTAGACGTGGTTGTCCTGGTCCACCAGTTGCACGGGTTCCACGTGGCGCGTGGTCAGGCCGCGCGGGCCCGCGTACACGATCTCCAGGGGTCGCTGTGTCGCGATGGCTTCACCGATGGCAGCTGCCCGCGGGTCGGAATCCGAAGAGGCCAGCGTCACGGCGACCATCCGCTCGAAATCGTCGAACTCGCCAGGCCGCAGAGCCTTGAGCCGGGCGATCAATGCGGCGACCGTGGTGCCAGGCTCGGGACGAAGTGTGCCTGCCGGAGCGGCGGCCAGCGCCTCGAGGCCGATCAACACCGCGGAGACCTCGGAGACGGACAGGTTCATGGGTGCGGCGAAGGCCTCCGCATTCTCGATGCGCACTCCGTCCTTGTCGATGATGACGTCTAGCAACTCGTGGTGCATACCGCCTGGGATGCCGCAGACCGCCAGCTGGTTCAGCAGCTCGACGAGGTGAGATTGGGTCAGGTCGAACTCCCGACACAGCTCGTCCAAGGCCACCCGTCCGCCGGACTCGTCCTGCTTGGCACTCACGTAGGCCACGAGGTCCAGAGCGCGCCCCACCTTGACCTCGGTGGGCAGCCTGCCGCCGCCGTGCCGACGCACCGAATAGTCCGGTGCGGGGGCGGATTGAGCCGCGATCGCGGTCTCCAGCACGCGGACCACGGCGGAGGCCAGCTCTTCTGGTTCGCGCACGGTGAGCCCCTCCCCCGCCACCTCAGCGGCGAAGGAGTCCACGTCGGTGAACTCCACGTCCAGTTCCACCGTCGCACCCACCGTGCGCCTGACCGTGGCCCGGGCGGAGATGGACCCACCGCTGACTCCGGCCGCCACTAGCGTGGCCATCCGCCCAGGCGCCTCCGTGCCGATCTCGGAGAGCAGTGATGCCATGTCGAAACGATCGGTGCGCCCGTAGGCCTCGCGAACATAGTCATCCGGGGCGGACTGCAATTGCGACGGCTCGGTCAGGAAACGGTCCAGCCGGAACATCCGTACCGCGTCACGTTTCGTGTCCCCCGCCGCCAAATACCAGTGACCGTCCCGGTTCCCCAGCCCCCAAGGCACCACCTCGCGTTTGGCAGTACGCCCGTCGCCGGTGCGGTACGTGAACGCGATGGGGGTACTGGAGAGGCAATAGCGCACCAGATCGGCCAGGTGGGGTGCTGCGGAGTCCACCAGCGGCGTGAAACCCACCGGCTCCGCGGTCGGTGCGGCGGCGCCGAAGGCGGCCGAGCCGAGCCGCGCGGTGGCGCGGCTGGCCTGCCTGGCCAGCTCACCGCCGTCGAGCACTTGCGCGGCCAAACCCAAAAGGGCCGTCTCCGTGGTGGAGAAACGCAGGGACGGCAGGGCATACCCGTCCGGGTCAATTCGGTAGCGGATCACGGCCGGGCCGTCGGCCTGCACACGCCGGGATTCGTTCAGGTTGAATCCGAGGTTGCGCAGTGCGGCCTTGTCTCGCTCAAAACTGCGTTCAAAGTTCTTTTGGTTCGGTTCGTCCCGGTACTGGGGAACCAACCGGTGCAATTCCTCCCTTGTACGCCCCAATTCGGAGGACATCAGGGTGTAGGCAATGCTGATCAGCAGTTCGGAACGATCGGTAGCGGCCACGTTTCCAGCGTAACCGGATCCCGGCCACGGTGTCCGGTAACGACGCGGCCCCGCCTCATCCCACCCTCGCCGGTGGGATGAGGCGGGGCCGCAGGTCTAGTGGATCCGGGTCAGCGCAGGCCGACCAGGTCCACCACGAAGATCAGAGCCTCGTCGGGGCCGATGGCACCGGGGGCGCCACGGTGGCCGTAGGCCAGCTCGGAGGGGATCTCGAGGCGGCGGCGGCCGCCCACCTTCATGCCGAGGATGCCCTGGTCCCAGCCCTGGATGACCTGACCGATACCGGCCGTGAAGTCCAGCGGTTGGCCACGGTTCCACGACGCGTCGAACTCCTCGCCGGTGGACCAAGCCACACCGACGTAGTGAGCCGAAACGGTATTGCCGGGCTTGACCTCGGAACCGGTGCCCTCGATCTCGTCGATGATCCGCAGCTCGGTCGGGGCGTCGACGCCCGGGAAATCAATCTCGGGCTTGCTGCGGCCCAGGTCGTAGTTGCGTTGTCCAAAGGACATGAGATGCTCCTTGTGTTCAGTGGGTGGAGTTCGATGGGATGAAAAGGACTTACTTGACCTTGTCGAGTTCCACGACAAAGACCAACGGACCGGCGGGTGAACCTTGCGCCTCTGCGTTCTCACCGTAGGCGAGGTCCGTGGGGATGCTCAGCACCACGGTGCTGCCCTCCTTGAGCCCGGTGAGGCCCTGGGTCCACCCTGCGATCACTCCGCTGAGCGGGAATTCGGCCGTCTGAGGATCGTTCTCGTAGGAACTGTCGAAGACCTTCCCGTCTTCCCAACGCACACCCTGGTACTTGGCGACGACGGTGGACTCGGCCGTGGCCTTCTTGCCGTCACCCTCCTCGATGACGTCCACGATCAGATTGTCCGGGGCATCCTTGCCCTTGGGGATGGTGATGGTGGGCATGCCGTCGTCGAACTTCACGGTGGGGAGGGCGTCGCTATCCTTGAGCTTCTTGGTCTCGGCGGCGGAGGCCTTCTTCGGGACGTCCTTCTGCGCCTCGGCACGCAGGATCCACAATTGCGCGGTGCCCTGTCCGGTGTCTGCCGGAACGTAGAAGGAGATATCGGAGCCGACCTTGGCTTCTTTAAGCACCTTGAAGACGTCCTCCATGGCGCCGAAGTTGGCTTCGTTGAGAGCCACCTGCTGGGTGCTGCTCCAGTTGGCGGGGTTGAGTTCCTTGCCGGTTTCGGCGTCGTACGGTGCGATCCGCAGCGTGAGCAGCTTCTCCTCCTTCAACGCCTCGCCGTCGCCCTCGTTCACCAGCGCTGCGCCGGTCTTGGCCTTGTCTGAGGCGGGGAAGACGAACCCGGTCTTAGGCGTGGCGTCGTCTCCCTTCCCTGCGGAGAACTCCACGCCCTTCAGAGCGGTCTGATCGCCGGAGGTCACCTTGGGCTCTGCGGCAGCCTCAGCGTCGGCCTTGGAAATCTTCTTCGCGGTGTTGGCAGCAGGGGCGTCAGAGGCAGCATCGCTGGCCTCCTTGCTCTGGGACGAGGACGGCTTGGAGTCCGTGTCGTCCGAGCCGCAGGCTGCGAGGGTGAACATCAGAGCGCCGGCCAGGGCCAGAGCGGGCAGTTTTCGCACGCGAGTTCCTTAGTGGTTTCGTTACGTGGTGGTACGGGCTCCGGTCCGGGGACGCCAGAGCGACGATAAGGATTCTGAATCAGGCTAGCGAGCACGGCTGTGCGACCGCTGAGTGGGTCAGACCAGTGCTTCCAACCCGGCGATCAGCGCCTCGGCGTCGGCATCGTGGTCCGAGAGCGGGTCGGGCAGTAGCAGCGTCTGGGGAGGTTCCGAGGTCAGCTTCAGGTGCAACCAATCGGCCTGATGCTCCACCCCGGCCGCACGGGCGGCCTTCAGGAACTTGGAACGCAGCACCGCTCTGGTTCCCCTGGGCGGCTCCGTCACCGCGGCCTGCACCGTGGCGTCCGTGGTCCATCGCCGCAGCAGCCCTCGTGATTCGAGGCCGGCGGCCAGGCCGGAATGGGTCGCGATGTCGTGGTAGGCCAGGTCCAGTCTGGCCACGCGCGGGTCATCCAACCCGATCCCGTGGCGCTGAGCGTAACGGGTCAGCAGCTTGGCCTTGGCCGCGAAGTCCAGGGTGTCTGCGACCCGCTCGAGGTCGTCGGCCTCCCACGCCTGGAGCGTGGTCTCCCACAGATCGAGAACCTCCTGCACCAGCGGCGTAATCATGCTCTCGGCCCGGGCATGCGCCGTGGCGAGGTCCAGGAAGTGACGCTGGACCTGCAGCGCCGTGACGGTGCGGCCGTCCGCGAGTTCGACCACGGTGCGGCCGGTGGCTTCGTAGGAGATGTCCCGCAGCGCACGCACCGGGTTGGCGATCTCCCAGGAATCCATCACGGCGGCGGTCTCCAGTGCAGACAGCACCAGATGCGTGGAAACGGTCTTGAGTAGGGTGGAGCCTTCTGCCACATTGGTGTCCCCCACGATGACGTGCAGCCTGCGGTAGCGCTCGGCGTCTGCGTGGGGTTCGTCCCGGGTGTTGATCATGGGACGTGAACGCGTGGAGGACGAGGAAACGCCCTCCCACATGTGTTCCGCCCGTTGGGACAGCACCAGTTTGGGCCGTCCGTCCTGGTCGCGGCCGAGGTGACCGGAACCGGCCAACAACTGGCGGGTGATCAGGAAGGGAAGCAACTGCCCGGTGAGGCGTTTGTACTCCAAACGCCGCGGGATCAGATAGTTCTCGTGGCAGCCGAAGGAGTTGCCTTGGGAATCCACATTGTTGCGCAGCAGGTGCAGGCGTGCGGGCGCGCCCTCAGCAGCGTAGGAGTCTTCCGCGAGGGTGATGAGCCTGCTCAGCATCAGCGCGCCTGCACGGTCGTGGCTGAGCAGATCGATCGGGTCAGCGCACTCGGCCGTGGCGACTTCAGGGTGGGAACCGACGTCTAAGTAAAGGCGGGAACCGTTCTGCAGGAAGACGTTGGTGGAACGACCCCACTCCACGACCGGGGCAAACAGCCTGCGGGCCACCTCCTCGACGGTGCGCGGCCGTGATCCCAACGGTTCATAGACGAGGCCGTATTCGGTCTCCAGGCCGACGATGCGTCGTCTCACTGGCCGCCCTTCTGGACATAGCCCTTCACGAATTCCTCCGCGTTGGTCTCCAGCAGGCCGTCGATCTCATCGAGCAGATCGTCCACACCAGCGTCGCGTTGGTGGGTTACCCCGGCCAGGGCCTCGGTCTCGTTGACCTGCGCCTGCTCCCACGCGGCGGACTGCCTGTTTCCGTGGGAGGTTCCCTGTGTCTGATCCTGTGCCATGGACTTTATCTTGCCACCTCTAGAGGTTGCGCAAGTGACCTATGACTTCTTGCACCCGTCGAGCAGGGTCAAACAAGCCGGCCGTGGCGGCCTCCCCGCCCTTCCATGGATCGGGCAGTCCCACCCGGATCATCTGCGGCAGACAATCCAAGGTGAACGCGAGCGTGTCCCAGTTCGCGGAGACCACGGCGTCTGGGAACGTCGTCACCGTCTTGCCGCGGGTCCAGGCCCTGGTGTCGTGGGGAGGAGTCACCATGGCAGCGTCCACGGCGCCGGGAGCCATCAGAGCCTCAGCGCGGTCGCGCTGCAGGAGCGCGTTGGCCAGGCCCTTGCCCGGGCGCAAATCCGCCCATTGCAGGTCGATCAGGGACAGCTTCGGGTCATCCCAGCTCAGCCCACGGTCAACGTAGCTCTGCACCAGTCCCAGCCGTCCACGCCATTCGACCCAGCGGGTCGCCTCCGGGGATCCGGAGCGCAGGCCGTCCACGACGCGGCGCCACCAGATCAGCGAGACCCGCTCGGCGTCGTCTGGCACCTCGTGGGTTCCGCCCGCGCCATAGGCGCGTTCAGCGGCCTCCAGGTACAGCTCTTGCAGATCCAACCCCGTCAGCCGCCGCCCGCCGTCGGCCACGACCGTCTGCTGACACGTGGGATCGTGAGAGATCCTCGATAGGTCCCCCACCGGATCCGCCAGGGTGATCGGCGGGACCAGAGAATCCTCGATGAGCCGGAGCACCAATGATGTAGACCCGGTCCGCACCAGGGTGGACACCGGGAACAGGTTCGCGTCCCCAATGATCACGTGCAGCCTGCGGAAACGGGTGTCGTCCGAATGCGGCTCGTCACGGGTGTTGATCAGGGGGCGCCGAATGGTGGTCTCCAAACCCACCCGCTTTTCAAAGAAGTCACCACGCTGAGACAGCTGGAACCCGGGCCGCTCCCCCATGCGCCCCAGACCCACGCGGCCGGCACCACAGGTGACCTGCCGGGACACGAAGAAGGGCGTCAGGCCGTCCACGAAACGCTGGAAGGGCAACTCACGCGGAACCAGATAGTTCTCGTGGGCGCCGTAGGAGGCACCCTTGCCGTCCGTGTTGTTCTTGTGCAGCAGCACGGGCGTACCGAGCCGCTCCCCCGCCAAGTCTGCAGCGCTCGAGGCCAGCCGGTCACCAGCCAGATCCCAGGTGGTGGCGTCCCACGCATGACTCGTCTCGGGCGACGAGTACTCGGGATGGGCATGGTCCACGTAGAAGCGCGCACCGTTGCCCAACACCAGGTTCATCAGTACGTCGCGTTCGGCCTTCAACGCCGCCCACGCGTCACCGTCCTCCAACGCGATCTGGCGGGCGTCTAGCACCAGCCCCTCATGAGTGAGCTGGGTGGGGTCAGCGGCATCCCGGTCCTGGGAGAAACCACGGGCGTCCTCGAGCGGGCGCTCGGAGATGTAATCCCACGGGGCACCGGCACCGCGAGATCCCAAGTCCTCTGCGACCTCGACCATGGCCGTGGTCACCGCGGCCGAGAGCTGAGACGGCGTCAGATCCGGCGCCCCCGGAGCCAGGACCCCGAACTCAGTCTCCAAGCCCATGATCCGCCGACCGCCATGCACTGCCGCAGATGACTGCACGGCTACGGACGACTCCGTCGCCACCGGATCCTGACTCATGACCCCTCCACCAAGGAACGCACCTTAACCAGCCGCGCACCGCGTCGACCGGAAATCTTGGCCCACTCATCCGGTGAGGACCCTGCGGGCATCTGGCCCATTTCGTCGAACTCGGTCCGCACGGCCGCGACCAGATCTGCGCTGTCGATACCGCGTTCGCCGCCGGCGATGACTCGCTTCACCGCTGCACGCTTGGCCCGGTCCACGATATTGCGCAGCGACGCGCCGGAGACCAGGTCCCCACGGTGCAGCACCGTGACGTGATCCTCCTCATCGGTGAGTTCCAGCAAAGCCGTGGAATCGTCCATCCGGAAGATCTCCTCAGCGGCCGCAGCGCACAGCCCGGACGCCGTGAGCTCCAGATCGCCCCCGTACCGCCGCGACTCAGCTTCCGCCAGCGGGACGGCACTCGTGAGATAGAGGCCCAGGATCTCCTGCGCGCCCGCCTGGTCGGGACGTTGAACGCGGATCTTCACATCCAGACGGCCCGCCCGCAGCAGAGCCGGATCCAGCATGTCCTCACGGTTGGTCGCACCGACCACCAACACGTTGTCCATGGTTTCCACGCCGTCGATCTCCGCCAGCAACTGCGGAACGATGGTGGTCTCCACATCGGAGGAAACGCCCGTGCCACGGGTTCGGAAGAGGGCGTCCATCTCGTCGAAGAACACCACGACCGGATGCCCGTTGGTTGCCTTCTCCCTGGCCCGGGAGAACAGCAGCCGGATCTGCCGCTCCGTCTCACCCACGTACTTGTCTAGCAACTCAGGGCCCTTGATGTTCAGGAAGTATCCGCTCATCCCCGACTCCTGCGCCAGAGAATGCGCCACCGCCTGGGCAATCAGCGTCTTACCGCACCCGGGGGGACCGTAGAGCAGCACACCTCGCGGCGCCCGCAAACCATGTTCAACGAACAGGTCATGGTGCAGGAATGGAAGCTCCACCGCATCCCGGATCGCATCGATCTGCGACCCCAGCCCACCGATGTCGCTGTAGTGCGTCTCCGGGACGTGTTCCAGCTCCAGCGCGGAGTACCCCTGCGGGCGGACCACACTCGTGGCCACCTGCGCTCGAGCATCCACCAACACCAGGTCCCCAGGACGCACCTCCGCAATGGAGGCGAGCTCTCCGCCCACCCGCACCACGTGCTGGTCATCCGCCGCACCGCTCACCAGGATGCGCTCGGAATCCAGTGGCTCCTTCACCGTGAACAACTCCCCCGTCCCGGGGCTGGGCAGCACGGCGATGACCACCAGGGACTCGTTCAGCAGGACCTCGCTGCCTGCCTGCAGCCGCGAGAGGTCCAACAACGGCGAGACCGACGTCCTGATTCTGCGACCCCCATGAGCCACATCCACCGAGGCCACATCCGCGGCGGAGATCGACGACCCCGGCACCGCCGTCCCCCCGGAATGCACAGCAATCACCACACCGTGCCCAAACGGCAGGTCACCATCATGTTCCAACGCGGCACGCAGCTCATCGAGCTTCCCGCGCGCCCCGCGCAAAGCATCCACGAGCCGCCCATTCTGCGACTCCAACTCCCCCAACTTGGAGGAGAGCTGCTGGTTGCGACGACGAGACTCCGTCAACGCTTCCCGAGCCGCATGCTCACCCGGAGTCATTCCCGTAGGGGTGGTGGTCACGCTTGCCCCCCACTCTTCTCCGCCGCCTGCTCGGAACCCTCAACCACCAGCGCCTCCACGTCTGCGCCGCCAGCCCGCGCCGTCCGCAGCGCCTCCCGGCCAGCCTTGCGCAGCTTCTTGGGAGACAGCCCGCGCTCGCCGAGGTTCTCATGGTGCCAGGCCGCCTCGTCGTGGTCGGCGGTCCACGCCGAAACGTCCTCCGGCGCGAACTCGGTCTCCTTGACTCGACGGGCCTTGGGGATCCCCACCGCACCGTCTGCCAGGCGGCGCGTGGTCATGAGGAAGCCGGTGTGCGCCACCATCCGATGGTCCGGACGCACGGCGAGCCCGTCCACATGCCAGCCACGGACCATGGATTCGAAGGAATCCGGTTCCGTGAAGCGACCGTCGGCGCGGATGGCCTCCACGACCCGGGAGAGCTGCGGGACTGTGGCGATGTAGTTGACCCACACTCCACCTGGGGCCAGCACAGTAGCCACCGCGTCGAGGCACTCCCATGGGGCCAGCATGTCCAGGACCACGCGGTCCACACTGCCCGGTTGCTTCTCCTTGAGCACCTGCTCCTGGAAATCTCCGATGGACAGCTTCCAGGCCGGTGGTACCTCACCGAAGATCGTCGCGACGTTGCCAGAGGCGACGTCGGCGAATTCCTGCCGCCGTTCGAAACTGTGTACGCTGCCGCCATCTCCCACCGCGCGGAGCAGGGAGATGGTCAAGGCGCCGGAGCCGACTCCGGCCTCCACCACTCGGGCGCCTGGATAGATGTCTCCCATGGTGACGATCTGACCGGCGTCCTTGGGGTAGACCACCGCAGCGCCGCGCGGCATGGAGAGAACAAAGTCCTTCAGCAACGGGCGCAGTGCCTGGTAGCGCACGCCCTCGTTGTTCTCCACCACGCTGCCCTCAACGGCACCGATGAGCACGTCGTGGTCCAAGACCCCCACATGTGAGTGGAACTGTCCTCCGGAGGCCAGCGTCAGGGTGTTGATCCGCCGTTTTTCGTCGGTGATCTGAACGCGATCACCAACACGGAAGGGCCCTCGGCGGTGGTCTGCTCCCGTGGGGGCGGGGGTCTGCGGCATTAGTGGTTCTCTTCCTGGTTGCTGACGAATAGGTGGTTCATGACTTACTTGTGCGGATTTCTGGCGTTCTTGCCCTCGTCGCGCTCCAGCGCGGCGATGAGTTCCACTCTGCGGACCGCGCCGACGGTCCGCCCGTCGGCGGAGGTCAGCAGGGCCATGCCTGAACCGGATGCGATCACGGTGTCCACGATCTCGGGGGCCGCGGCCCCCGCGGGTACAAGGTCGGTGCTGTCCGCCACGACGCCTGCACGGGTGGCCGGTGTTCCCCTGCGATCTCCCGAGGGGACGGTTGCTACCGCCTCCGGGAGGATCAGCAGTCGGTGCCGAAGACCATCCGGATCCACGAACGTGGTCATGACCACGGTACCGTCCAGAACTCCGGCTGCCTCGGCGTCGGCGACGCTGGCATCGGATCTCAACTCGGTCACCGGAGACGTGACGGTCTCGAGGTCCAGAGTCTCTACGCGGCGCCGGAGTTTCCCGTAGGAGATGGAGGCACCTGCACCGCTCCACAAGGGCAGCAGCACCGCCACCGCGATCACGATCTGCAGGTACGGGACGGCACTTGGTGCTCTGAAAAAGTCGGCGACCAGCCAGCAGGCGCCCAGCACGGTCACGATGCGCCCGGCCCAGCCGGCGGCAATAATGCCCAAGGCCTGGGATCCGGTGATCTTCCAGCTCAAGGACTCCACGAAGCGGCCACCGTCCAGGGGTAGCCCGGGGAGCAGGTTGAACGCGCCGAGGAGCAGATTGCCCCACGCGGTCATGGCGAGCAGCGCACCCGCCACCCCGCCGGGCCCTCCCAGCTGGAGCCAGGCGAGGGCTGCCCCACCCAACACCAGGTTGACCGCTGGGCCAGCCACCGACACCACGAGCGAACGTAAGGGGGTCGAGTTGACCTCGTTGAACGTGGTGTGACCGCCCCACAGCGTGATCTCGATGGTGGATTCTGTCCACCCGTAGGCCTTGGCGGAGAAGGCATGCCCCAGTTCGTGGGCGAGTACCGAGAGGGCCAGGATCAGGGTGTACCCGATGGCCACTAAGACGGCTCCGGCGAAGCTGAGTTCCGGAAGCCAGCCGTGGATTCGTGGTGCGAAGAGCGCCACCATCACCACGGTGATGAGGAACCAGGACGTGGACACGGCGATGGGGACTCCCGCCATGACACCCAGTCTCAGCGGCCGGTCGTACCACGGCCGGTGAGCTGAGGATTTGGCGGACATGGGACAAGTCTAGGCTGGCTGGTCCCGCCAGGGCCGCTGAGGCGTTACCGTGGCGCTATGGAACAGTCAGATTCGTCACAGGGTGCCTCTGATGGGCAGCGTCGTCTCCGGCGCTGGTCGCCTCCCCCGACCGCGGATGTTCGGGAGTGGTTCCACCCGACGCAGGTTCCGTACCCGGGCGAGGAGGGCGTTGTGCCCGACGACCCGACGCCCTCGCTGCTGATTGCCGCCTTTGGCGGCTGGCAGGATGCCGGCGGCGCGGCATCCGGCGCCGTCGCGCAGCTGGCCCAGGCCCAGGGTAAAAGGGGTTTGGCCGCCTGGCGCGGCGCCTCGGACGCGGCGTGCCCCGAGGAAGGGCGTGAGGACTGGCACGACCTGCGGATGCATCGCCCGCAGGCCGTGAAGGGGCCTGACGGTCGCAGACACGTGAAGTGGCCGGTGTTGCGCGTGGACCGGATACCGGGCCAGGGCGGTCTGGATCTGCTGGTGGCGCACGGCCCGGAGCCGGACATCGGTTGGGACCGTGTCTCCGGCCACCTGCTGACGCTGGCGGCGGAGCAGGGGGCGGTGGGTGCCATTGGGCTGGGCGCGGTGGCCAAGGACGTGCCGCACACCAGGCCATGGCCACTGACCGCGACCAGCGACGATCCCGACGTGCGTAAGCAGTTCCAGGCGGACCCTCCCAGTTGTTCCGGCCCGCTGGGTTTCGTGGACGTTTTGCTCTCCGCAGCGGATGCGGCTGGTTGGCCGACACTGCATCTGCTGGCCGGAGTGCCTTCGTATGCGGGCGGTCCGCCGCAGCCCGTGGCCAAATTGCGCTTGCTGCAGACCGTTGACCACCTGTGCGGGTTGGGTCTTGACCTGGATCAGGCGGAAGAAGACGCCCGGGCTTGGCTGCGCGGTGCCAACCGGCTGACCAAGGAGGACGCCCGTATCGGTCACTTGGTGTCGAGGTGGGAGGCGGAGGCGGACAACGACGACCTGCCAGAGACCAGCGGCGACGCGATCGCCGCTGAATTGGAGCGTTATCTGCGTCGCCGCGGTGGGGAGCGCTAGTCCAGGTTCACACCCAAAAGTGCGTCGACCGTGTCGCGCAGGAGCGCGGCACCGGAGGCGTCGGCGGCGGCGGGGGCCGCTGCCCACGCGTCGAGCACAGAGAGCGCCGTAGGCGCGTCCAGGTCGTTACACAACGCCGCCCGGACGTCGGCCAGGACCTGTTGTGCCTGTGCAGTGTCCGTCGTGGCCAGCCGCGACTGCCACGCGGAGAGCCTGGAGGCCGCCTGGTCCAGCAGCGAATCCTCGTAGAACCAGTCGCTGCGGTAGTGCTGGCCCAGCAGCACCAGGCGGATCACCCGCGGATCCACACCCTGGGCCCGCAGCTTGGAGACCAGAACCAAGTTGCCCAGCGACTTGCTCATCTTCTCGCCGTCCAACCCCACCATTCCGGTGTGGACAAAGTGCTCGGCCAGCGGGGCACCCGTCAACGCGGAGGCGTGACCGGCAGAGAACTCGTGGTGAGGGAAGATCAGGTCGCTACCGCCACCCTGCACCGTCAGCGTTCCGCCCGCGCACTTGAGCGCGATCACGGCGCATTCGATGTGCCAGCCGGGGCGGCCGTCGCCGAGTTCAGCGCCGTCCCAGAACGGTTCGCCATCTCGTTTAACCCGCCACAACAGCGGATCAAGGGCGTCACGTTTGCCCGGACGCTCGGGGTCGCCGCCGCGTTCTGCGGAGAGTGCCAGCATCAGGGACTCGTCGTAGTGCGACTCCGAACCCAGCTGCCACACGGCGTCAGCTGCCGCCCGAGAGTCGAAGTAGACGTCGCCGTCGGGCGCACCATCGCTGCCGGGCACCCTGTAGGCCAGATCGCGGTGCAGCAAGTCCACGACGCCTTCGACGACCCAGTCGATGGCCTCGGTGGCACCGACGAAGTGCTCGGGAGCGAGCACCCGCAAAGCCTGCATGTCAGTCGAGAAGAGCTCGGTCTGCTCCTTGGCCAGGTCCCGCCAATCCACGCCGGTGGCCTCAGCACGTTCCAGCAGCGGGTCATCGACGTCCGTGACGTTCTGGACGTAATTGACCTGGGATCCGGCGTCCCGCCAGAGCCGCTGCATGAGATCGAAGGCGACGTACGTGTTGGCGTGACCCAAGTGCGTGGCGTCGTAGGGCGTGATCCCACAAACGTAGAGGGAAGATCGCTCCCCCGGGTCCACGTCCACGACCTCTTGAGCAGCCGTGTCGAACAGCCGCGGCGTCGAAGGGGTCCCGGGCAGGGAGGGGACGGGGGTCGTGGACCAGGTGCGCACTTTGTCTCTGGTGACCTTTCTTAAGAAGGCGTGGATGCTGGGATAGAAGCGATAAGGGTGGGGATCAGGCGCCGACGTTGGTGTCCAACAGTCCCAGGCCCAACAGCAGGAAGAGTAGGAATCCGAGCGCGATTCGGTACCAGACGAAGGCGCGATAGGAGTGGGTGGAGATGTACTTCATCAGCCATCCGATGATGGCCAGGCCGACCACGAACGCCACCACGGTCGCGACGGCGGTCTCCCCGGCCCCGTACTGGCCGCTGAAGCCTTCGTCAACGGACTTGGCCAGCTTGTAACCGCCGGAAATCATCACGGCGGGGATGGCCAGCAGGAAGGCGTAGCGGGTGGCCGCCTGGCGGGTGAAGCCCATCAGCAGGCCGCCGGTCAGGGTGCCGCCGGAGCGTGAGACCCCGGGGATCAGTGCTAGCGCCTGGAAGAACCCGTAGACCAGGCCCTGCCACCAGTTCATGTCCTTCATCCCGCGGATCTGGCGTCCGTAGGAGTCGGCGATCGCCAGGATGATGCCAAAGACCACCAGCATGGTTGCGACGATCCAGAGGCTACGGAAGGTGGTGTCGATCTGATCCTCAAAGAGCAGCCCGAGCACGCCGATGGGAATGGAACCCAAGATGATCCACCAGCCCAGTTTGGCCTGAGGGTCGTTGCGGGGAATCTTGCCGACCAGGGCAAGACACCAATTCTTGATGATGCCGACGATGTCTCGCCAGAAGAACACGAGGACCGCCAGCTCGGTACCGAGCTGGGTGATGGCGGTGAACGCGGCACCTGGATCTCCGCCTCCCGGCAGGAAGGCGCCGACAATGCGCACATGCGCAGAGGAGGAGATGGGGAGGAATTCCGTCAGGCCCTGGACTAGGCCAAGGAGGGCCGCATACAACCAGTTCACTTGGTGAAGGCTACTGGAATCAGGGGGCTATCGGTGTGTGCTGCGACGTCGGGCGCGTCACAGCCGTCGCGATATGGGTCAGTTTTCACCCTCGTCCGAGCCGTCATCGTCCTCGTCGTCATCATAGAGATCGAGGGGTAGCGACTCGCCATGGGCGTCCCATAGTGCGTCTTCGTAGGCCTGGTAGGCGTCTGCGACCTGATCGTAGGTCTGTCCAACCTGCGGATCTTCCGCACCTCGGCGTTGTTCCACCGCGGTGAGGTGGCGGTTTAGGGATGTGGTCAGGCGCTCCAGTGCGGCCCAGGGATCCGTGCTCATGGTGCTGACGCTACCCGTCCGCGGAGGGAAAAGGGAGGACCAGCCGCATCCCGTGCTGTACGCCTCGTGACTGCACGGCTTGTCAATGGGGTGGCTGCCGGGGGCACAATGGTGAGCACCATGACCCAGTCCCACGGTTCTCCTTCCACGGTCCGCAGCAGCATCCACCTGGCCGACGACGGTTTCGAATACCTTGTCGTCACGGTCGGCTCCGCTTCCGCCTCCGCGGCGGCGCAGCGCGGCCGCGCCGCGGCCTCTGCCAAGGAGGTGCTCGTGGAGCGTAGTGAGCAAGGTCGTTGGGAACTGATGCGGACCGTGCTCTACCAAGGCGGCGTGTCGCGGCACTGGATGCGTCGGCGAGTGACCAAGGTGTCCTCCACCCTCCGCAACTAGAACCGCAGACGTCGGGCCGGGCCGCGCGACTGGTCAGGCCACGGGACCCAACAGCCAGTCAGCCACGGTTCGGTGTGCAGCCTCGGCGTCCGACGGGTGGAACGAGGACGCTGCGGCGTCCCTGAACAGCCGCTCGGCCTCCGAACCGCGGGTGTAGGCGGAACCGCCGGAGATCCGCAGGGCGGTTGCGGTGGCCTCCCGGGCAACATCACCGGCCTTGGTCCGGAAGGTCACGAGTCGGGGGAACCACGAGGGATCCTTGGGCGATGTCCGTGATCCCAGCCCGTCCAGATCACTCGCCAGTGCGGCCGAGGCCTCGCGCAGCGTGAGGACGTCTATGGCGGTGTCCGCCACACCGAAACGGAGGAGCTCGTCCGAGGCAAGGGCGAGGCCGGTACTGCGATCCGTCCGCCCGCTCAGATTGTGCGCGGCCAACTCGATGGCGCGATCCGCGACGCCGGCGTAGACGGCGCCGGTCAGGGAGAGGAATGCGGCGAAGATCCCGAAGATCAACGGGTCAGCCTTCTCCCCTACGGCCATGGACGTGTGGACGTCCTTCGCCTTCAAGAGCGCCTTCTCCAGGCGCGTGCTGGCCGAGCCCGAGGCCCGCATACCCAAGGCGTCCCAGTCAGATCCCGTGGTCACTCCCGGCTGGCGGGAAACGAAGCCGTGCACCAACCGGGCATCCGCGCCCTCCCCGGCTTTGCCGAAGACCCCAAGGCGGGTCCAGCCGGGGCCCATGGAGGTGAACACCTTGACCCCGGTCAACTCAAAATCACCGTTGTCCAGTTCTTCTGCGGTGGTGAAGGAATCGAAAAGCATCGCCTTGTTGCCAGGTTCCGACACGCCGAAGGCGAGGCGTTCCCCGGCTGCCACGGCCTGCCGCATGCCGGCCAGCCGGTCATCACCGAGGGCCTTGAGCACCCGGTCAACGCCGGTCCAGACGAGATGCATGTTCACGGCCAACGCAGTCCCGGGCGCGTGTGCGGCCAGCCTCCGTTGACCGGCGATGGCCTGCGCAAAACCCCAGTCGGATCCGCCGAGTTCCTGCGGCAGCATCGCCTTGAGGTAGCCGGTGGCCGCGAGGTCCTCCAGATCGTCGTGAGCGAACGAGTTTTGCGCGTCGTGGTCGGCTGCCCTGGCGCGTATTGCCTCCAGGAGTGCTGCAGGCAAGAGATCGTCGAGGCTGGCGTGAGTGGGCATGGTGGGGCTGGCTCCCGTTTCTTCTTGTCGGTAGTCCTTTGTCAGGGCGGGGCGGCTCAGTACTCGGTCAGCAGCCGGTACAGCACACGCCGCCCAAAGAGTAGGGCCTCGACCGGTACGCGCTCGTCCACGCCGTGGAACAGGCCGGTGAAGTCCAGGTCCTCGGGTAGGCGCAGGGGGACGAACCCGTATCCGCGGATCCCGAGTTCGTGCATGGCCTTATTGTCGGTGCCTGCAGCGAGCATGTACGGCAGCACTTCGCAGCCAGGATCCTCCTGGGAGAGCAGATCACCCATGGTGTGGACCAAGGGGGTGTCTGATGGTGCCTCGAGGCTGATGAGTTGGTGGTGATAATCCACGTCGATCTTGTCGCCCGCCAGCTCCCTGATCAGGTCCAGGGTTTCCTCGTGAACGCCTGGCAGGGTGCGGATGTCCATACGAGCCTCGGCCGTTGAAGGGATGACATTGTCCTTGTATCCGGCGGAGAGGACGGTGGGGTTCACCGAGCCGGACAGGGAGGAGCGCACCCATTTGGCGGTATGACCAAGGGCTTCCAGCTGCGGTTCGGGGTCCTCTGGGTTGAAGGTGGTCCCGGAGATCCGGGCGACGCCCTCGAATAGGGCGGTGGTGGAATCGCGGTAGCTGCGTGGCCACTCCTGTTCACCAATGCGGGTCACGGCTGCGGCGAGGTGGGTGACGGCGTTGTCCGGGTTGATCGCTGACCCATGGCCGGCCGTTCCCTTAGCCGTGAGCCTGGTCCAGGCCACGCCCTTCTCGGCCGTTTGGATCAGATAGGTTCGGGTGCCGGCGATGTCGGTGGAAAACCCGCCCACCTCACTGATGGCTTCCTCGGCGCCTTCGAAGAGTTCGGGGTGGTTTTCCACGACCCATTGAGCGCCGTAGGTGCCGCCGGCCTCCTCGTCTGCGAAGAACGCGACAATGAGGTCGCGTCGGGGTTTGGTCCCGCTGCGCGCCAGTTCACGGATATTGGTCAGGATCATGGCGTCCATGTCCTTCATGTCGACGGCGCCGCGCCCCCAGATCATGCCGTCGCGGACCTCGGCGCCGAACGGATCGACGCTCCAGTCGGCCGCCTCGGCTGGCACCACGTCCAGATGACCGTGAATCACCAGGGCCGGTAGGTCGCGGTCCTGTCCCTCGATCCGGAGGATCACGTTGGCCCGCCCCGGCGCCGATTCGTAGAGCATCGGTGAGTAGCCGACCTCCTGCAGGGAGGCCATGACGTAGTCAGCTGCGGGGCGCTCGTTGGCTGCGTCCGGGCGCCCCCCGAAATTGGAGGTGTCAAAGCGGATCAGATCACGACAGACGGAGACCACTTCTGCGTCCAGGCCGGTCAGGTCCTTGATCGAATCGTCCATGGCGTGCTCTGAGGTGGGGTCCATCACATCTCCTTCAATGGCGCTGCCGATTCGGTGTCGCGGCGGCGGATCGTTGCTGCGTCCACGCTACCTCTCCGGGCGTCGACTTCCGCGAAATTCCGCGGTTGACATCATGTTGCGCAACATAGTGCGACGTCGCTCGGGTCGTGATGTCTGGCCATTGGATGAGGGTTTCCCCTGGTTTGGAATAGCCTCATTGTGCGTGCTAGAGTCTTATTCGTTGCCTCGCCGCTTCTTGAAGCGGACGAACACCACCTGCGCGGGTGGCGGAATAGGTAGACGCGCTAGCTTGAGGTGCTAGTCCTCATATTAGAGGGTGGGGGTTCAAGTCCCCCTCCGCGCACAAATCGAAGGGCTGGAATCACGGAAACGTGGTTCCAGCCCTTCGTCGTTTTCCGCCGGAGCTACGGTCGGACCGAAGTTATGTCCGGTGCCCGACGGCGGGTGGCCACCCGCCGTCGGGCACTGGACATCGCATCAGAGCGGACGAACGGAGCCGCTGAAGTGCTCCCTGCCCTTAGCCGCATCCCAGCCCACGAAGGTTCCCTCAGGTCCCCGGGCGAAGGTCACCGCGCCGGGGACGGACGCCGGGGCGCCGAAGGTGATGTCCCACGTGTGCGGCTGGTCTGCCCGTGCCGCGCCCTGCAGGGCACGAGCCGCCAAGTAGGTGCCGTGGGCGATCGCCCGTTTGCGTCCTAGGGCCTTGGCTGGCAATGCGCCGAGGTGGATCGGGTTCCAGTCCCCCAGGGTTTCGGCCCAAGCGCGGCCGATGGACGCCGGAAGTTTCCAGCGACCCGTCGGTAGTGGGGGCTCAAAGGGGTCTCGCTGCGGCTTCGCGGGGACCTGGGAACCCTGGAGTTTGACTCCCTTGGCCAGGTAGACGCTACGAGAGACGTGAACTTCCTCGTCGCCGGAAAAGAGCCGAGTTTCGATCGCGACCGTGGTTCCGGCGTGATGAGCTGCAAGGCCGTGGGCGGTGGCCTTGACTGTCAAGGGTTCCCCGGCCAGAACGGGGCGCAGCAGAGTGGCCTGATTGGACAGGTGCACGGCACCCATCAGCGGCAACGGGAACTCGGGACGGGACATGAGCGCCAATGAGACCGGGAATCCCAGCCCGTGCAGGGCCACCGAATCGACGCGATCGGTGGTCGCTCCCCCGACGAGTCGGTGGTAGGCGGTCAACGTCTCGGTCGAGACGGCAGCGTCCTCGAGCACGATGTCGAGGTCCGGCAACGAGTCTGGTGCCACGGACTTCACGGGTTTGAGCGAGCCGCCCGCTGCCTTGGCGTAGAGCTTCGGGAGCGACGGCGAGGTCTCCAACCGGATGACGTTCATGCTCATGCTCCGATCAGGCTCTGGCCGCATACGCGCAGCACGCTGCCGTTGATCCCGGCGGCCGCGTCGGAGGCGAGGAAGGCCACGCCCTCGGCCACATCTCGGGGCAGGCCACCCTGCTGCAGGCTGGGAAGGACGAGTCGTCCGGCCCATTTGGGGCCAAACGGCATCTTGGCCGTCATGTCGGTCTCGATGAAGCCTGGGGCCACGGCGTTGACGCCCCCGAAGTGGTCGGAGAACACCTCGGCTTCCGCTTCTACTAGCCCGATGACGCCCGCCTTGGACGCGCCGTAGTTGGTTTGGCCCCGGTTGCCCGCGATACCGGAGGTGGAGGCCAGGGAGACGATCCGCAGTCCGGTCAGGCCGGCGGCCTCGAAGGTACGGTTCATGGCCAGTTGCGACTCCAGGTTCACGGCCATCACCGAGTCCCAGCGCGCCTTGCCCATGTTGACGAGCAATTTGTCCCGGGTGATGCCGGCGTTGTGCACCACGATGTCCAGGCCCCCGTGGCGGGAGCGGGCGTGGTCCAGGATGACTTGTCCAGCCTCGGGTCGGGTGACGTCAAGCTGCAGGGCGGTGCCGCCGATCCGGTTGGTTACGGCGGCCAGCGCCTCCCCCGCCTGCGGTACATCCACCGAGACCACGGTGGCGCCGTCGCGGGAGAGCACGGAGGCGATCTCGGCGCCGATACCGCGGGCGGCCCCGGTCACCACGGCCACCTTCCCTGCCAGTGGCCGTTCGGAGTCTGCGGGAAGTTCTCCCCGAGACCCGCTGACCGTGAGGAACTGACCGTCCACGTACGCGCTGCGCCCGGAGAGCAGGAAGCGCAAGGCACCCAACACGGACGGCGCGGTGACGGGCGCGTCCTTGGCCACCACGATGCCGTTGGCCGTGGCGCCGCCACGCATCTCATGTGCCAGCGAGCGCACCAGGCCGGTCACGGCCTGCCTCGCAGCGCGGGTGGACTGCCCGACGGATGCGTCCGCCTCCCGCGACACGACCACCACCCGCGCGCCGGGGCCGAGCCGCCGCACGGCGTCGGCCAGTTCCAGCGCTGGCGCGGAGAGATCGGAAGGCGAGCTCACGTCGTCGAGCATGACCAGGATGCCGCCCAACCGAATGTCACCGGCGTCGTGGGAGCGGACGTCGACATCCCAGCTGAGCAGTTCCTCGGAGAGCTCATGTGCAGCATCCGAGCCGCCGATCAGTTGCAGCGGACCCTGCAGCAGTGGGTCGCCTGCGCGGAACCGCCGGAGCTTGGCCGGACGCGGAAGGCCCAGCGGCTTGGCCAGAGCGGCACCGAGGCCGCGGGAAACGAACTTTTGATACCCGTTAGTCATGGTCTTCTCTCGTATCCTCACGCGGCCTTGAGGAGGGCGACGACGCCCTGTCCACCAGCGGCGCACACGGACACCAGGCCATAGCCGGATCCGCGCTGGTGCAACATCTTCGCCAACGTGGCGACGATGCGCCCGCCGGTGGCCGCGAACGGGTGGCCTGCTGCCAGCGAAGAACCGGCCACATTGAGCTTGGCGCGATCCACGCTGCCGAGCGGTGCGTCCAGGCCGAGGCGATCGCGGCAGAAGTCGGGGTCCTCCCAGGCCTTCAAGGTGGAGAGCACGGTGCCGGCGAAGGCCTCGTGGATCTCGAGGAAGTCCAGGTCCGCGAGCGTCAGCCCGTTGCGCGCCAGCAGGCGGGGTACGGCGTAGGCCGGTGCCATCAACAGGCCCTCGTCACCGGACACGAAGTCGACGGCGGCCAGCTCGTGGTCCACGAATTCGGCCTGGGGTGTGAGCCCATTCTGCTGGGCGAACTCGTCCGTGCCGAGCAGGACCACGGAGGCGCCGTCGGTCAGCGGGGTCGAGTTGCCTGCCGTCATGGTGGCCTCGCCCGGCAGATTGCGTCCAAAGGCGGGCTTGAGCTTGCCGAGTTTCTCGAGGGTGGATTCGGGGCGCAGGTTGTTGTCGCGGCTGAGACCACGGAACCCGGTGATGAGGTCATCGAAGAAGTGTTCGTCGTAGGCGGCCGCCAGGTTCAGATGGCTGGCCAGGGCGAGTTCGTCCTGTTCCTGACGGGTCACGCCCCACTTTGCGGTGGTGATGGCCTGGTGCTCACCCATCGACAGGCCCGTGCGCGGTTCGTCGGTGCCGGGAGCCGAGGGCGCCAGGTCGCGGGGACGGAGTTTGGTGATCGCTGCAATCTTCTGCTTCGTGGTGCGCGCTCGGGAGAGTTCCAGGAGTGCAGCACGGGCGCCGTCGGAGACGGCGATGGGGGCATCGGAGATGGAATCCACGCCACCGCCGATGGCTGAGGTGAAACGTCCGGCCCGAATGGAGTCCGCGAGGGAACCGATGGCTTCCATGCCGGTGGCGCAGGCCATCTGCACGTCGTAGGCAGGGGTGGCTGGATCCAGGGTGGACCCGAGGACCACTTCACGAGTCAGGTTGAAGTCACGCGACTGCTTCAGTACGGCGCCGGCTGCGACTGCACCCACCCGCTGCCCCTGAAGGCCGGTCCGGGCCACGAGCCCGTCGAGGGCGGCGGAAAGCATGTCCTGATTGGAGGCTCCGACGTAGGCGCCGTGGGCACGGGCGAAGGGGATGCGGTTTCCTGCGAGAACGTAGGCGGGTGTCGCCATGGTGTGTGCTCCTGTGATTGGGGCGGGAGGACCTTGGGCGGTCTCCAAAGTATGTATCCGAAACCCAGAGTACCTGGTACGCTCGGTATCGTGAAGCAGCTCACCGATCTTGATGGCGTCGACAACCCGGATGGCAGGGAGACGCGCTGGGTGGATCATCGTAGTCGGAAACGGCAAAACTTGGTCCGGTCCGCACGCAAATCCATCCACCTCAACGGCCCCGGCGTGCCGATGGACGTCATCGCCGGGGACGCCGGTACTTCCAAGTCCGTGGTTTACCGCTACTTTGGCGGCAAGGATGGCCTCCGCTCCGCGATCGGCGCAGACGTGGTGGACGGCCTGCGCGACGCGGTGGTCGCAGCCGCCGCGGCAACGTCGGACCCTGCCGCCTCCCTGCGAGCGATGGTGCGCACCTACTTGGAGCAGGCCGCCTCCTCCCCCAACACCTACGCCTTCGTCCTGGGTGGCGAGCCCGCGCCGGCCGCGGACGCCCCGTCGGACACGGTGCTGGCCTTCACCCGTGATCTTGCACAGCTCATGGGAGAGCGGCTCGACGAATTGGCGCCCCTCGGCGACGCAGGCGCCCTGGCCAGCATCCGCTCCTATGCCGCGATCGGCCTCATCCGCTCCGCAGGTGAGTCCTGGCTGGCCGGACAGCCCCCGCGCGAGTCCCCCGAGGACCTGGCCGCCACCATCACCGGCTGGCTGCTCGCAGGACTTACCACCTCAAACCATTGAATCTTCACCCCTTTCGTTGTTCCTCACTGAAGTTGGATCGTTAACTAAGGAAGCATGATGACCGAGCCCCGCATCAACGTCGAAGCCCTCTCCCAGCAGTTGATGGGTCGCTGGGCCGAGGCCCGCACCACGTCCCGTGAGCTGGCTAAGCGCCCTGCCCTGCACAAGATCGAGGGGCAGTCCGTCCCCGAGCATCGGCAGCGGACGCTGGAGAACCTCTCCACCCTGGTTAACGAGGGAGCCATCAAGCGCGCCTTCCCCAAGAAATTCGGCGGTGACGACAACCACGGAGCCAACATCGCGGCCTTCGAGGAACTTGTCACGGCCGACCCTTCGCTGCAGATCAAGTCGGGCGTGCAGTGGGGACTCTTCGGGTCCGCCGTACTGCACTTAGGCAATGCAGAGCAGCACGAGAAGTGGCTGCCCGGCATCATGAACCTGGACATCCCTGGCGCCTTCGCGATGACCGAGATCGGACACGGATCCGACGTGGCGTCGCTGGGCACCACCGCCACGTACGACCCTGAGACGGAAGAGTTCGTCATCAACACGCCCTTCCGTGCGGCGTGGAAGGAATTCTTGGGCAATGCCGCCCTGCACGCCAAGGCCGCAACCGTGTTCGCTCAGCTGATCACCAACGGCGTCAATCATGGCGTGCACTGCTTCTATGTCCCGGTTCGCGACGAGAACCTCAACCTGCTCCCTGGTGTCTCTAGTGAGGACGATGGCGTCAAGGGTGGGCTCAACGGCATCGATAACGGTCGCTTCGCCTTTGACCACGTGCACGTCCCCCGCACCAACCTGCTCAACCGTTACGGTGATGTCGCTGCCGATGGCACCTATTCGTCTTCCATCGACTCCCCCGGCCGCCGCTTCTTCACCATGATCGGCACCTTGGTCCAGGGGCGGGTGTCCTTGGACGGTGCCGCCGTTGCAGCCTCGAAGTTGTCCCTGCAGATCGCAACCACGTACGCCAATCAGCGTCGTCAGTTCAACGCGTCCTCCGACATTCACGAGGAGGTGCTGCTGGACTATGGCCGCCACCAGCGGCGCCTGATCCCCAGGATCGCACGTACGTACGCCGAATCCTTTGCGCATGAGGAACTGTTGGCCACGTTCGACGGCGTCTTCTCCGGAGAGCACGACACCGACGCCGACCGTGAGGCCTTGGAAACGTTGGCCGCTGCTCTCAAGCCAGCCAGCACCTGGGACGCACTCGACACCATCCAGGAGTGCCGTGAGGCTTGTGGTGGCGCTGGCTTCATGGCCGAGAACCGCTTCACCGGACTGCATGCAGACCTGGACATCTATGCAACCTTCGAGGGTGACAACAACATCCTGCTGCAGCTGGTCGGCAAGCGTCTGCTCACCGACTTCGCCGCTGAGTTCAAGGGGATGGATGCCAAGGGGCTGGCCAAGTATGTCCTGAAGACCGGGGCCGACGCCGTGGCTTCTCGCACCGGCGTCCGCGTGCTGGGCCAGGAGGCGCACGATGCCGCCTCCACTCGTCGCTCCGTGGCGGAACTGAAGGATCCTGAGGTCCAGCGCGAGTTGTTGGAGCAGCGCGTTCACGTGGCCGTGGCTGAGATTGGGCGGGCTATTCAGGGAGCATCCAAGAAGTCCCCGGCCGAGAAGGCTGCAGTGTTCAATGAACACCAGAACGATTTGATTGCGGCAGCCAAGGTTCACGCCCGCCTGCTGCAGTGGGAAGCGTTCACCCGTGCCCTTGAGGGTGTTGAGGACGCTGACACCGCACAGGTGCTCACCTGGGTTCGGGATCTCTTCGCCCTGACGAGCATCGAGGAGGAGTTGGCCTGGTACCTGATGAATGGCCGCCTCTCCCCGCAGCGGGCACGGGCACTGAAGGATTATGTGTCGCGACTCGTCCTGCGTTTGCGTCCCCACGCCCAGGATTTGGTGGATGCGTTCGGGTACACGCAGGAGCACCTGCGTGCGCCCCTGTCTTCCGGAGCGGAACAGAAGCGCCAGGATGAGGCGGCGGAGTATTTCCGTCACTTGCGTGCCGACCCAGATTCCCCCGTGGATGAGAAGGTCTTGCGCAAGCGTGCCAAGGCTGACGCCAAGAAGCGGCAAGTACGTGTGGTCCGCTGAATAGGTCCGTCCGGACGTATCCACGACTGATCAACCGCTGGGCCGGCGCCGAGCCGTAGACCAGAACATGAGGCGATCCTCCTTTGGGAGGATCGCCTCATAACTTCTTTCGATGATCGGGTGGCGATCATCGGCCTATTTAGGCTGCGCCGTTGTCGAGGAGTCTTGGGGCGAGTTGGCGGAGTCGGTCTTCTGCGGTGTAGATGGCGTTCTCTTGGGTTTGAAGTTCGCGCTCACGTTCGTGTTGTTGCTGGCGCTGGTCCGCTCGGCCTTCCCGGTA
>JBQDZM010000003.1:0-96691 GCA_052108535.1 Galactobacter sp.
CAGCCTCTACCGCCTGCCGCTCGAAGGAGACCCATCATGACCGCCACGACCATCACCATGAGCTACGTCCCGCGATTCTGGGGAAGCTGCCTCAACTGCTACAACAACGGATACCTGGTCGGCGACTGGTTCGACTGCACCGAGGCGGGGGACGTTGACCTCGAGTCCGTCCACCGTGGCCAGCGCCGTCGTAGCCCCTACTGCGAAGAGATCTGGTGTCTCGACGTGGAGAACCTCCCCGTGGACCGCGAGATGGACCTCCTGGAGGCTGCGAAGTGGGGCGAGGTCTTCGAGGAGGTAGGCGAGGAACTGTGGCCCGCACTATGCGCCGCGCCACGTCGGTGCTCTCACCGACCCACGCGCGCTCGGGGTCAGTCTCGGCGACTCCCACGAACTCGGTGTCGAAGCCGATCACCACGGACTCGGTGCCCGAGCCCATGGCAGCGACAGACTGGTAGGTGCCGAAGCCCCCGGTGCCGCTCCGCCTGGCGCGGTCGATGGTCCGGGTCAGCACCGCGAAGCGCGCCGGGTGCTTCTTGGACGTGGCGGTGTCCTCCACGACCGTGGCGCGCCACCCATTGGCGGCGGCGGCGGCAACTGGGCTTTCCCCATACGGCGTTGCCGCCAGCACTTCTGACCTGGGGTTTTGCGCGATTTCACTTGACGATAAGCTCTTATCCTCAAGTGCGCTGGCCTTATCGCCAAGGTCCAGAACAGTCGTCGAGGCGCTCATGCGGCACCCCCGAGGATGACCGCGAGCTGCTCGCGCTGCTCGGTGGTCAGTCTGGGTGCGGCGTCAACGATCGCCTTGACCGCGGCGTCGACCTTGCCGGACGGACTCACCGGGCGGAGGAAGGCAACGGCCTCCTCCTCGGGGATCATGACCCGGCCGCCGACCTTGACGGCGCTGAGCTTCCCGGTGCGGATGTGGTAGCGGAGGGTAGAAACAGGGGTGTCGAAGCGCTCGGATAGCGACTTCAAAGACAGGAGGGCCGGTGCGGCCATGATGGAACTCCAGACAGCTTGAACTGTCCGGAGAGGGGTGCTTTCCCGGCTTGCTGTCTGGGCGGCCTGCGTGTGCCGTGCTCTACTCGCTGGCGGCCGGAGCCACCATCGCTTTACGGGAGCGCTGACTCCCTACCCAGCCTCTAATCGCCGCCTGGCCTGCCACTCCAGGGCTTACGCGTTCTCTACGTGTCGGAGGATCTACCGGCCGCTGACCGTTCGGAGCGCTACTCCGTGGTGCGAGATCGTAGCTCGCATCCACCCTCGGGGTTATCCCTTCCTGCAAGCCTCACGATCGCGACCTACAAGAACTAACGCGATCCTATCAGGTCTTGTCAACTCTCGCCACCCCTCAGCCTGTCCGCACAGGCACCCCAGCGAACGTGAACTAAATACGCCCTAGAGCGATATAGGTTGCCAGGTCCGTCATCACCAGATTCACGTGTACCCCCACACCAGCAGGCAACAGAAGGCCGAGAGTGGGGTCGTATTCCATCCCCTCGGGCACCCACACCCCACCGACTCCGTCCTGACCGGGGAGAAGGTGTTCGAAGAGGTCCCCAACCGCCTCCACATCCGCGAACCCCACAGTCGGGACACAAAGCTCCCCCGCAGTATCGACTTCTCCTGGGACGTCGGTCGGTGGGATGTGCTGGTCGGTTCTGCCGTCACCGGTGCCCCGCTGTTCGGGACTTTGCGCTTCAGCGTGGCCGGAGTCGTGGTCGTGGGTTTGTTCGTGGTCGTGGTCGGTGTGGGTTTGGGTGCAGGGGTTTCCGGGTTCGCCGCCGCAACCGACGTGATGGGTCTTTAGGAACTCGGCTGGGACGCTTTTGGTGGCGCGTGCCCAGCCGATGACCAGGGCCGTGAGCAGATCTGCCTTCAGTTGGTCCTGGGTGCGTTCGTCCCCAGCGACTCCGTCACCCTCACCACCGACAGTTCCGGCTGGTTTGCCGTGTCTCTTGGAGCGGGCATAGGCCGACAGGATCGCGTCCATGGCTTGCCCGGCGACACCGGGGAGGAGGGCGTTGAGGTTCATCATCCCGTCAGGCCGGTACGTGAACCCCGCCCTCCGCTGGCTAGCGGCTTTACGCCGGCGTTCGGCCACCAACTCAGGTTCCAGCTCAGCCACCACGTTGTCGAGACGTTTACGCAGTTCCCGCAGTCCGAGAGCCGGCAGATCCTCGGCCACGGCATCGTCGGCCTCCGCCCGACCTGCCGGAGTCAACAAGGTGGTTTGCTTGAACAGGATGAGGGCTTGTTCCTCGCTGACTTTGCCGTCCACCCACAACCGGAACGCCTGCGGGGCTTGGGCGGGGCACTCAATGGCTAAGTCCACTAACGCTCGCGCCTTAGAACCGTTGAGTTTACGCACCAGCCCGAGGTCTTTACCGATCTCTGCCGGGACGTTCCGCACCGAACGATCCGCGTCTTCATGCTCCTGGCACCGGACCTGAACGAGGTGGGCGGTAAGCAGGGCCTGCCTGGCCTCCAGCATCCTCTTCACTGTCTCCAACGCGTCCAGCCCAGCCAACGCCTCACTCTGGGACCAGTCAGCGAAGACCGCGGCATCCAACAACGCCACATGGCCCTTCAACTCCGCCAACACTGCTGGCGGACGCGCGGCCCCAATGCCAGAAGGAGTGGGTGACGGCGACGGACTCGCCTTGCCAGCGGCAGACCCAGCGGCTGCGGTCGGTGCGGCCGGCTTGGAGGGCGCTGGCCTCGATGCAGGCACTGCCTTTGATGTGGGCGTGTAGCCCTTCGCAGGTGATTCGCCGCGGGCGCGGCGTCTCTGCTGTTGGGCCTGGCGGTGCCTTGTGTTGGTCTTCTGGTCCCCTGAGGTGGTGTGTCCCCCTGAGCGGATCCCCCGATTCGCTTCCATGTACTGACTCTACTAGTACACAACAATCATGTCTAGCAATCCGCGTAACTTCCAGAGGATTCACAGACAACCCGACCGCTAAACCGCAAACTGTGGACGACACGCCGATAAATGCACCCAATAACAATCACTGGACGAGAAATGGCATTTCTCGGTGCGGTAACCGGATTCGGGCGAGGTCGTGCGGTGCGCTCCGGGGTCCCCGGCCAGCAGGATGGGAGGTGATGATGCGTACGCCGGATGGAGCCAGGTGGGCATCCGAGCCGGTGGCGGCCGGCGGCGCAGCGGCAACCGCCCAGGGCCAAACAAAGAGCGGCAACCGCCCGAGGCCAAACAGAAACGGGTTGCCGCTCGGGGTTAGCCAAGCGCAGCTCGGCAGGAGGTGCGGCGGAACATACGGCGCGCCATCTGACCGAGCTACCGATCATTCCACCTGTCGCACAAGACCAGCCGCTCTCCGCCGGTCACCCAATGCCCACCGCTGATTGGGGAGGCCAGGTTGCCCCGGTGGAACGAACCGCAGCAAGAGCGTCCACGCTGCAGGAAAGGCAAGTTCCCGATTCACCTTTCGTCAAGCAAGAACACCATTAAACGCGGTTCACGCTAATGCACTTCTATTGTTCGAAAGTGAACTCCGTCAGCGCCAATTACGGAAGCACTCATGACAGAACCAGCTTAGGATTTCAGAGGAGCGTGATCTCCACCGTGGCGTCCATCTTGGACCCACCGACGCCGTCGTAGACGCCTCGCACGGGAGGGACGTCGCGATAGTCGCGACCGTGTCCCACCATCACGTACCTCTCGCCGATCATGGCCGTGGTGGTCGGGTCGAAGCCCAACCAGCTTCCGGCGTAGTACTCGATCCAGGCATGCGCTTCGCCCTTCACGGTCACGCCGACTTCCGGAGCCGTGGACGGGTGTAGATAGCCGGAGACGTAGCGTGCCGGGATACCGACGGCCCTCAGGGCCCCAATCACCACGTGGGCCATATCCTGGCACACGCCCTTACCCTGATCCCAGACCTCCTCCGCCTTGGAATGCACAGTGGTGACACCCGGGACGTACTCGATGCGGGAGGCCACCTCCTTCGCGATCGCCAAGGCCGAGGAACCTACGTCGTGCCTGTCCAACAATCCAGAGGCCAGCTCCGCAACCTCGTCGGGGGCAGCCGTCAACGGGGTGCAGATCAGCGATTCCGCCAGGATCAGATCCAACCGGCTGCGTCGAGTCACCTCCTTCAGGGAGATGCGCTCGGCGTTCTGGTGGTCCGGACGGGTCACCACGACCGTGGAGTCAGCCCGGACCGAGAGACCGTCGTGTGGTTGCTGGATCTCGAACTCGTGGACACGCGTCCCGAAGCAATCCACGGACTCCCTCATGCGCACCGCCGGGTCCACGCTGACCCGATGCTGCAGCAGCATCTGCTCGCCGAACGCGTGTGGCGACACCCGGACCTCGTTGTAGGACGCCGCGATCTGGGATTCGTAGTCGAAATCGATGGTGTGAGTGATCCTCAATCGAGCCATGTGCTGCTCCCACTCCAGACGGGTTGGATGTAATCGGGAAAGTACGTGCGCCGAACGGCCTCGGTGGCGGCCACCACGGCATCCTGGAGCCTGTGCATCCACCCTTGTAGGTCCTCTGCGATCTCCACCGCGGGAACATAGGCGAGGTCGCTCCTGGCCCGACCAAGCACCGCAATGGCTCCGCCGGGGACCAAGGTCCGCGACCGATCGGGTTCCAAAGCAACGAGCGATTCCATGGCCTGGTCCAGGCTGGCGAGCACCGAGCGGGGGAAGACCCTTCCTCGCACCAAGAACTCGGCGACGGAGCGGTCCGAGATGACGCCGCGTTGGGCCCTCAGGAAGGACTCGTAGCCACCACAGGCACGCAGCACCTCCACCCAGTTGGGCGTGCGAGCATCCTTGGCAGGGACGCCACGGGAAGCGATCAGACGGCTGGTCATATCGGCACGTTCCAGTGCACGCCCCAAGGTCATGTACTGCCAGCCCTCGTCATGAATCATGGAGGCGTCCGCAATCGACAGCGCCAACATGGATTGGTGACGCACCAAGACGAACACGCCGTGCTCGCGTCCCGGCCGCACCTGCTTGGGCAGTTTTGCTCGGTTGGTGTTCAGCGCCTCCCAAAACTCCGCGGAGATGACCTCACGAATCCTGCGGGCGTTCTCACGTGCAGCCTCAAAGCAGAAGGCCACCGAAGCGGGGTCGTTACGTTCGATCAGCAGCCGCTGGATCAATTCATCCCGCGTGATGGCGTCCGTCGGCTCAGGGCAGCCCAACACGGCCAGCAGGCCGCGACAGGTCAGGTCCTCGTCCGCCCACGGGTCGGTGACCAGGGAGGAGATGTTGACGTCAAGCATGCGCGCCGTTCCTTCGGCACGCTCCACGTAGCGCCCGATCCAGAACAGGCTCTCTGCGATGCGACTCAGCATGAGCCACCTCCCTGCTGTTGCTGCTCCTGCTGTTGCTGCAGACCCCTGACCTCTTCACCGGCGGCACCCGCGTCAGCACCTGACACGTCGGGAGCCGGGAAACGCTCCGGTAGTTCCAGCGCATCCGGCACGTCCGGGACTTCCGGCGCATCAACCACCTCAGGAACCTCAGGAACCTCGACGGTATCCGGCGCCGGTTCGCTGGGACGCTTGCTATCTTCCGCGATGCAGAGATCCCCGCCCTGCACCACGATGTTCAGGGCCACGGTATCCAGCCCCACCTCGGACGGCTCGGCGGACTCGGAGCGAGCCTCGAGCCCCAGGACGTTCGAGGATCGCACTCCGTCGATGACCCAGGTGTCCTTGGAACCGCCACCTTGGGATGAGTTCACCACGAGTTGCCCCTCTGGCAACGCCACACGCGTGAGACCGCCCGGCAGAACCTGGATGTTCCCGGAGTCGTTGACGGCGAAGGGGCGCAGGTCTGCGTGTCGTGGCCTGATTCCGCCGTCCACCAGGGTCGGCAACGTGGACAGCACCACCATGGGCTGAGCGATCCACCCGCGCGGGTCGGACCTCAGCTTCTTCGCCATGAGCTCACGTTCCCGAGAACTGGAATCCGGTCCGATGAGGATGCCCTTGCCGCCTGCACCGTCCACGGGCTTCACCACGAGTTCGTCAAGCCGGTCCAGGACCTCCTCAAACGAATCCGGTTCCTCCAGCCGCCACGTCGGAACATTCTCGAGGATGGGCTCCTCGCCGAGGTAGTACCGGATCAGATCGGGGATGTAGGTGTACATGAGCTTGTCATCCGCCATGCCATTACCCACGGCGTTGGCCAGTGTCACGTTGCCGGCCCTGGCCGCAGCGAATAGGCCGGGAGTTCCCAGCACGGAGTCGGGGCGGAAGCTGACCGGGTCCAGGAACGCATCGTCCACTCGCCGGTAAATGACGTCCACCTGCTGCGCGCCCCGCGTGGTGCGCATGAACACGCGGCCGTCGCGGCAGTACAGGTCGGAGCCCTCCACGAGTTCCACGCCCATGAGTCGTGCAAGCAGGGTGTGTTCGTAGTAGGCCGAGTTGTAGACGCCCGGCGTCATGACCACCACGGTGGGGTCCTCCACGCCTTCCGGCGCGCTATTGCGCAGCGACTGCAGCAGCATCGAGGGATAGTGATCCACGGGGCGTACGCGGGAGGACCTCATCATCTCCGGCAGCGTCTGCCCGATGGCCTCACGGTTGGAGATCACGTAGGAAACGCCAGAAGGAATCCGGACGTTGTCCTCCAGCACCCGCATGGTTCCGTGTTCGTCCCGGATCAGGTCGATCCCGGACACGTGAATCCGCACGCCGTTGGCAGGGTGCACGCTGCGGGCCGGCCTGAAGTAGTCGGAGGACGAGGCGACCACGGTGGCGGGCAGGACGCCATCCTTGATGGCGCGTTCCTCCGTGTAGACGTCCTCCAGCAGGGCCTCGAGCGCCTTGACCCGCTGTTTCACGCCGGATTCGATGTGGTCCCATTCCGCCGCGTGAATGATGCGTGGCAGCGGGTCCAGCGGGAAGGCCCGTTCCTCTCCTGCGAAGTCGAAGGTCACTCCGGAGGAGAGGTAGTTGGTGGCCAGCGCATCCGCCCGGTTGCGCAGTTCGCCGTTGTCGATGACATTCAGCGCGCGGTGGACCTGCTGGTAGGGCGGTCTTGCGAGCGAACTCGACCCGGGATCCGAGAACATCTCATCCCAGGCGGGAACACCCGCCACCGAGCGCCGCGCTGGGACTTCGCCATAGCTTTCGAACAGATCCGACATGCCCCCTATTGAGCCACTTTCAGATTACGAACGTGATTCACGTCGCAACATGGGGTGTTTCCTGCGTCACAATTTCCAACCCGTTGCGCTGTGATTTGCATCACTCCTATACTCCCGCTGCGCCCACACATCCTCCGAGGCCACCCACAACGGGCGACGGCGGTGCTCGCCTCGCGCACGCGAGGCGAGCACCGCCGTCGGACCTTGGGGAAGAAACCCCCGAAAGGGAACCTCAGAGCACCTTGGACAGGAAGTCCTGTGTGCGCTCCTTCTGCGGGTTGCCGAAGAGTTCCTCTGGCGTGTTGGTCTCGCAGACCACGCCATCGGCCAGGAAGACCACGCGATTGCAGACCTCGCGGGCGAAGCCCATCTCGTGGGTCACCAGCACCATGGTCATGCCGGATTGCGCCAGCTCACGGATCACCTGCAGCACTTCGCCGACCATCTCGGGGTCCAAGGCGGAGGTCGCCTCGTCGAAGAGCATGATCTTGGGTTCCATCGCCAGCGCACGGGCGATCGCGACGCGCTGCTTCTGGCCGCCGGAGAGCTGTGCCGGGCGGGCGTTGGCCTTCTCGGCCAGCCCCACGCGCTCCAACAACGCTTCCGCCTGCTTGCGAGCATCTGCCTTGGACTTCTTGCCTGTGTCGACAGGGGCCAGCATCACATTCTCGATCACCGACATGTTCGGGAAGAGATTGAAGTGCTGGAACACCATGCCCACATGGCGGCGGACCTCATTGATGTTGACCTTCTGGTCCATGAGGTCGAAGCCGTCCACCACCACGGAACCCGACGTCGGGTCTTCCAACCGATTCAGGCAGCGCAGGATGGTGGACTTACCGGATCCGGAAGGACCGATCAGCGAGATGACCTCGCCCTCGCTGACCGAGAGATCGATCCCCCTCAGCACGTGATTGTCACCGAAGGACTTGGTGAGGTCCTTGACCTCGATCACCGCATCACTCATCACTTGTTCACCTTCTTGTCCACGTAGTTGGCCAGCCAGGTCAGCAGGGTGATCACCACGAAGTAGATGAGGCCGACGATGATCAGCATCTCAGTGGTGCGGTAGTTGGACGCGTAGATCTGCTGTGCCTGGTACAGCAGTTCAGCGAAGCCGATGGTCAGCAACAAGGAGGAGTCCTTCAGCGTGATGACCAACTGGTTGATGATGGACGGGGTCGCGATCTTCACGGCCTGCGGGACCACCACGCGCTGCATGGAACGGCCCCAGCCCAGACCCAGGGACCTGGATGCCTCCATCTGCCCGGGATCCACCGACTGCAGTGCACCACGGATGATCTCCGTGAGGTAGGCGCCGGAGTTCAGGGCCAGGGTGGCGACACCGGCCCAGAAGATGTTGCCCGATGCACCCGTGATCTGCGGAAGACCGAAGTAGAACAGGAACGCCCACACCAGGATCGGGGTGCCACGGAAGATCGACACGTACGTCGTGGCGATACCGCGCAACCAGATGGACGGGGCGATCTTCATGAAGCCGAAGATCAGACCGAGAGCCAACGCGATCACGAAGGCCACCAGGGTGATCAGGACCGTATTTCCAAGGCCCTTGGCCAACGTGGGCCAGGAATCCGCGAGGAGCTGGAAGAAGTTGGACTTCTCGTTGCTGCCACCGCTTCCGGCCGAGCCGGAGTCGTCGTCGCCCAGGTAGGTGGCGAGGATCTTGTCGTACTCACCGGTGGACTTGAGGTTCTCCAAGCCAGCGTCGAACGCGGCCAACAGATCCGCGTTGTCGCCCTTCTTCACGGCGAAGCCGTACTGGCCGCCCTCGATCTTCTCCGTCACGGCCTTCAGGCCGGAACCCTGCTCGATGCCGTAGGCCAGCACCGGGTAGTCGTCGAAGATCGCCACGGCGGTGCCGTTCTTGACGGACTCAACAAGGTTGGTGGATTGATCCAATCCCTTGACCTTGAAGTCGTATTCCTTGGCGAGCTTCTTGGCCTCGGCCTCCGACTCGGTGCCCGTCTTCACGGCCACGGTCTCGCCCTTGAGGTCCTCGTAACCCTTGACGTCCTTGTTGGATTCCAGCACAGCCATTTGGACACCGGAGTCGAAGTACGGATCGGAGAAATCGAAGGTCTGCTTGCGCTCATCCGTGATGGACATGCCGGCGATCACGCCGTCCGCCTGGCCCGAAGTCACGGCTGACACCGCGGCCTGGAAGCCCAGCGACTGAATGTTGACCTTGAACCCAACCTTGTCCGCGATCGCGTTCAGCAGGTCCATGTCGATACCGACCAGGTCACCGTCCTTGCGGAACTCGAACGGAGCGAACGTGGTGTCCGTGGCGATGGTGAAGGTCTTACCCTTGACCGCTGCCGCCACATCCTCCGGGATCGGCACCTCCTCAACCGGGGCGTTGTCCGATGCTGCGTCTTCACCCAGGTACTTGGTGAGGATGTCGTCGTACTCGCCGGTCTCCTTGAGCTCGGCCAGGCCGTCGTTGAACGCGGTCAGAAGCGCGGCGTTGTCGCCCTTCTTCACGGCGAAGCCGTACTGACCTCCCTCGATCTTCTCCGTCACGGCCTTCAGGCCGGAACCCTGCTCGATGCCGTAGGCCAGCACCGGGTAGTCGTCAAAGACGGCCACGGCCGACTTGTTCTTGACGGATTCCACGAGGTTCGTGGACTGATCCAGGTTCTTGACCGTGAAATCGTATTCCTTGGCGAGTTCCTTGGCCGCGGATTCGCCCTCCGTGCCGGCCTTCGCCACCACGGTCTTGCCCTTGAGGTCTTCGTAGCCCTTGATGTCGTTGTTGTCAGAGGCCACCGCCATCTGCACGCCGGAATCGAAGTAGGGCTCGGAGAAGTCGAAGGTCTGCTTGCGCTCATCCGTGATGGACATGCCAGCAATCACGCCATCAGCCTGGCCCGAGGTTACGGCGGAGACCGCAGCCTGGAAGCCCAGCGACTGGATGTTCACCTTGAAGCCCTGCTTCTTGGCGATCGCGTTGATGATGTCCATGTCGATGCCCACGAGGTTGCCGCCCTCGCGGAACTCGAACGGCGCGAACGTGGTGTCCGTGGCGATGGTGAAGGTCTTACCTTTCACCGCCTCCTTGGCCTGCTGCGCCTTGATGCTGGAGACGTGCACGGAGGTGGACTTGTTGGTGGCGGCCGACGCTGTGCTTGCCGATACGGTGCTCGACGACGCCGGGGCCGCGGTCGCGGCCGTCGCCGGAACCGCGACGGCTCCTACGACGAAGACCGCCAGGACCGAGCCGAGCAAGGCCCGCAGTCCCCGCCTGCGTTGTGGTTGTTTCACTGATCTGTCCCGTTCCTCGTTTATCGGGTGCGTAGCCCCGTGGCCTGTAGGCCCGGGTCCGGACGGAACATCAGCGTTGCGCCTCGGCCGCCGGGTCCTGCGTCACGTGGGGCCGTGAATGGGACCACCTTAGCTTTCTTCCCTGACACACTGCCCATCATGATCTATTCCTTGCTCAACGCCGCGGGAACTGTTGCCTATGCCGCGCTCGTCACGGTGGTGGCTGGAATGTTGCTGTGGTGGCTGACGCGGCGGCGGGTCGCCCCGGTCCACGCCTGGCCGCTGGGGCTGGCGCTGTGTTGGGGAGTCGAGCTGTGGCAGCTCACCGCTGTTCCGGCCAGGCCGTCCTCGGCCTGGATCGGCTTCCGGCTCACGCTTGGGACAAGTTTCGACTGGTGGGATATGGCCTTCTACCCCGCCGGCGTGGGAGTCGCGGTGCTTGCCCTGCTGCTGGCCCGGCGGCTGACACCGGTACGGCGGGCGCGGCTGGCCCGACCCGGCGACATCGATGACAAGGACGCACCCACCGTTTTCCCTTGGGTTCCCGTGATCGGGCACATCCTCATCTCCATGGCTGCGCTGCCCTACCTTGCCGGGGCCGCGCGCTGGTTGTTTGATTTCGGGTGGCTCTTCTTCGGCTTCGTGGCGGTCGGTGCCTGTATGCATCTCGTCGTTTTGGTGTTGCTGATGGGTTCCCCGCGTCGTGCGGGGGCATGGGGCCGGGCCGCAGTGCTCGTGCTGCTGAACGCAGTCGTGCTATTGATTCTGTCCGGTCTCGGATTCGTCCTGGCAGTGGGCGTTGAATACCTGCGCTTGTTTACCTTTTCCCCCGTCTTTTTCGTCGTAGAACTCCTGGTGCTCGGCGCCGTCGCGTTTGGCGCCAGATCCCTGATTCAGCGCCGTCCTGCCGTTTCGCATGCGGGACGGCGGGGACTGGCGATGAGCTCGCTGGTGTTGCCGCTGGTCGCCGTGATCGTCTGGGGCATGCTCGCAGCCCCTGTCCCGCAGCGGAACGTGAGCGGCTACGGCGACCCCGCGCCGTCGGACACTCCCGTCCTTCCCACGCTGGGACCGACCACCACGCCACGGACGTAGACCAATCCCTGACCATCCAGCTGAATGGCGACACCGCCGACGTCGAACTCAGGGCCACCGACAACAGCGACGGGACCCACCCCTTCGACCTGATCGACGGCGGCTATCTGGGTGTCACCACGTGGACGCCCGCGCCATAATGGGAACTATGACCCTTCCCCCGGTTGCCCCCAAACGTCCCATCACCACCACCCACCACGGGGTGACCCGCACCGACCCGTGGGAATGGCTGAGGGACAAGGACTCCGAGGAGGTTCTGGCGCACCTTCGTGCGGAGGACGCCTACGCCGCGGCGATCACTGAAGACCAGCAGCCCTTGCGGGACGCGATCTTCGGCGAGATCAAGTCCCGCACCGTGGAGACCGACCTCTCCGTCCCCACCCGGGAACGCGGCTGGTGGTACTACGCGCGCACCGAGCAGGGAAAGCAATACCCCATCCATGCCCGCGTGGCTGCCCAGGACACCGGGGACGCGTCAGCGGACTGGACACCGCCCACGCTGGTGCCGGGCGAGCCTGTCCCCGGCGAACAGATCCTGCTGGATGGCAACGATGAGGCCGAGGGCAAGCCCTTCTTCTCCCTGGGCGGACTGAGCGTCTCCCTCGACGGACGCCTCATGGCTTACGCCGTGGACAACGCCGGCGACGAGCGTTTCACGCTGCGGATCCGCGACCTGGTGTCCGGGGCGGACTTGGACGACGTGATCGAGGGGACCTTCTACGACCCGGTCTTCACGCCGGACGGCACCCGCGTGGTCTACACGACGGTGGACGAGACCTGGCGTCCGGATCGCCTGCACGTTCACACTCTTGGCACGCCGGTGGAGCAGGACCAGGTGCTCTTCACCGAATCCGACGCCGGCCTGTGGCTGAGCGCGAGCACGTCCCCCGATGACCAGGACCTGATGATCAATGCGTCCAACGCCGAGTGGGGTGAGACCTGGATTTGGCCGGGGATGCGGGCCGGAACCGATCCGGTGAAGGTGGTCTCCCGCGAGCTGCGGACCCTGCACCAGGTGGTGTCCGTGGAGGTGGACGGCGAGCGCAAACTGCTGGTGCTGCACGATCTCGATGCACCGAACGGTCGGCTTTCGCTGGCTGCTGCGGGCGGCGGCGATCCGACGGGTTGGGTTTCCGTGATCGGACGGTCGGAGGAGACCAAGCTGGACGGCATCACGGCGAATGCGACGCACGCTTTCGTCGCCGTGCGTGAGGACACCGTGCCGCGCGTATGGACCCTGCCCTTGACCGGGTTGGGCACCGCGTCGCAGGCGCCGGTAACGGCGCCCTTGGCAGGGGATCCAAGGCCCGACGTCGGGGCCGCCGGAGCGTCCGCCGGTTCCGTCCCGCTGAGCGTGGGCCTGGTCTCCGCGCCCTTCGAGTCGCCGAACGTGCGGCTGTCCCGGGCAGGGGACCTGCTGCCCACGGAGATCCACGAGGTGGTGCTGGCCACCGGTGAAGACCGGCTGCTGAAGCAGACCCCCGTGCGTGACGTGGACTTGAGCCGCTACCGGGTGACGCGGGAATGGGCCACAGCAACGGACGGGACCCAGATCCCCCTGACCGTGATGCGCAGGGCGGACGTGGAGGCTAACGGAACCGCGCCGCTGGTGGTGTACGGGTACGGCTCCTACGAGGCCAGCATGGATCCCGGCTTCGGTGTCCCCCGGTTGTCCCTGTTGGATCGTGGCGTGGTCTTCGCCGTGGCCCACATCAGGGGCGGCGGTGAGCGCGGGCGGAACTGGTACCTGGACGGCAAGAAGCTGAAGAAGAAGAACACGTTCACCGACTTCGTGGATGCCACTCGCTGGCTGCTCGACGCCGGCTGGGGCGATCCCGCACGCGTGGCCGCCATGGGCGGTTCCGCTGGCGGATTGCTGATGGGTGCCGTGGCCAATCTGGCGCCGGAACTCTACAAGGCGATCCTGGCGCAGGTCCCGTTCGTGGACGCCCTGACCTCCATCCTGGACCCGGACCTTCCCCTGTCCGCGTTGGAATGGGAGGAGTGGGGCAATCCCATCGAAGACGCCGAGGTGTTCGAGTACATGCGCTCCTACTCCCCCTATGAGAACGTCACGGCTCGGAACTACCCGCTGATCGCCGCCCGGACCTCCCTGAACGACACCAGGGTGCTCTACGTTGAACCGGCCAAATGGGTACAGGCGCTGCGTGAGCAGACCACGTCCGCGAATCCGGTGGTGATGACCATCGAGATGGAGGGCGGCCACGGCGGAGCGTCGGGCCGCTACGAGGGCTGGAAGGACCGGGCCTGGGACTACGCCTGGTTGCTCTCGGCACTCGGTGCCGCCTGAGTTCCCCACCGCCGGTAGACTGGTCTGTTGGTTCGGGACCTTCCTGAGCTTCATTTGATCTGCCACGCAAGCACGCCCGCACTGTCCCCACGTTGACGGGCTGCTGATGAAGAGGGTGCACCACCAGCTTGAACGACCTGATCCAGAACATCACCGGGTTCGCGGCCGGAGACTTCCGCGCCACAGCGCAGCTGCTGACCTTGGCCTCGTTCCTGCTCATCAGTGTGGGACTCGTCTTCCTGGCCCGTCGCAACGACCTGGGCTGGTGGGTCGTCATGCTCGGGTACTTCGCCGGTCCCATCGCGCTGTCCCTGTATCCGGGGCAGTCGGACCTGTGGACCTTGCTCGGCGCGTTCCCGCTCTTCGCCTGTGCCGCCGTGGGCATGTTCGGTTTCAGTCGTTCGGAGTTGGCTGGGCGCTTCACCAGGCGCGTGCAGGATCAACGCTTCTCCGTGGTCGCCGTCATCGCGCTGCTGGTCCTCGCTTTCGTCCTGGCCCTGCTGCAATTCGGTCAGCTGCTGACCTCACCCAAGCTCCTCTTCTCCGAGAACATGCTCGTGTGGTGGCTCAATAACGCCTTCACCGCTCTCATCGCCGCCGGCTTCGTGGGGATCGGCTTCGGGGGGCGCTGGGCCTGGTTCTTCCCCGCCCTCGGCGCCACGGGGCTGGCCGTCTACACGGCCACGCACCCGGCAGAACGGCCGGACGTCGGACTGTTCGTCTACCTCTTCGCCTACGTCGTGGTGCTGCTCACGTCGCTCTACGGCTTCTTTGCCTGGCGTACCCCAGTTCCCGCCGCGGCGTCCGTTCCCACCACGGAGTCCGACGACGACGAGTCCGCGATTCCCGCTGATGACGCGGCCTCGGCCGCGGCCCTCGACGCGCCCCAGGAGGGTGATGGTGGCGCGGAGGCCGCGCCGTCGGGCATAGAACACGACGCAGGCACCGGCGTCACAGAAGCCCCATCCAACGGAACGAACTGAGTTCAGCGGACCTCCACCGGTTACCGTGGTGCACACCGTCCCATGCCTGCAGCCGCACGACCGGCGCGCGGGACGGCACCACTGGAACCGCATTCCTTCGGAGGAACAATGACGTCCCTTGACAGCGCCAACACGCCGCAGAAGTCGGCAGCCGAGTCCCGCTCAGCCGGACACCTGATCGTCGATTCCCTGGTGGCCCACGGCGTCGAGCGCGCCTACGTGGTCCCCGGCGAGAGCTACCTGGACGTCCTCGACGGCCTGCACAACTCCTCGGTGGAGACCGTGGTCTGCCGCCACGAGGGCGGCGCCGCCTACATGGCCGAGGCCGAAGGCAAGCTCAACCAGCTCCCCGGTATCGCCATGGTCACCCGCGGTCCCGGCGCCGCGAACGCCCACGTCGGCCTGCACACCGCCTGGCAGGACTCCACCCCCATGGTCCTGTTCGTGGGCCTCATCCCCTTTGAACACCGCGACCGCGAAGCCTTCCAGGAGTTCGAACCCAAGGCCTGGTTCGAGTCAGGCGCCAAGCGCGTCATGGTCCTGGACCACCCCGAACGAGCCTCCGAGATCGTCGCAGAGGCCATGTTCGCCGCCATGTCCGGCCGCCCCGGCCCCGTGGTCATCGGCCTGCCAGAAGATGTGCTGCGCGAGCAGGTCCACGCGCCCATCCACCCCGTCATCCCCGTGGCCACCGGCGGCATGACCGTCACCGACTGGAAGTCCCTGAAGGCCGCGCTGGAGGAAGCGGAGCGCCCGCTGTTCGTCTTTGGCGGCAACGACTGGTCAACCGAAGGCGCAGAAACCTTCACCCGCTGGCTCGAGGAACACCACATCGCCGCCGCCGCCGAATGGCGTTGCGAGGGCCTGGTCCCGTTCTCCTCACCGTCCTACGTTGGGCCCATCGGCTACGGACGCCCCAAGCCCACATACGACCTGCTAGAGGAGACCGACCTCATGGTCTTCGTCGGCACCGTCCCCGGCGACGTCATCACCAACGGCTTCGACATCCGCCAGAACTGGGACCAAAAGAACTTCATCGTCACCATGGACCCGTCCCTGCGCGGACGCTCCGGCCCCGTAACCCACCAGATCGTGTCCAAGCCCGACACCTTCGTCCGCGACCTGATCCTGATGGACCTTCCCGTGAAGCCGGAATGGACCGCGTTCACCGAACGGATGCGGGCCGAGCAGGAGGCCTTCGCCGCGCCCCAGGAGGCCCGGACGGACAACGGGCCGGCCACCATGGACGCCATGATGGCCCACCTGGTTGGCTCCTTGCCCGCCGACTCGATGGTCACCTTCGGCGCCGGCGAGCACACCAACTGGGCCCACCGCTACTTCCCCACCGAGTTCTACGGATCCATGGTCTCCACCCGCAACGGATCCATGGGGTACTCCGTGCCCTCCGGCGTCGCGGCCTCCCTGAACCACCCAGAGCGATTGGTCGTGACGGTGGCAGGCGACGGCGAGTTCCTCATGAACGGCCAAGAGCTCGCCACCGCGGCCCAGTACGGCGCCACTCCCCTGGTCATCGTGATGGACAACCAGGAGTACGGCACCATCCGTACCCACCAAGAGCGCTCCTACCCCGACCGCATCTCAGGCACGCAGTTGAAGAACCCCGACTTCGCGCTCATGGCCCAGGCCTTTGGCGGTTACGGCGTCCGCGTCGAGACGAATGACCAGATCGCCGACGCCTTGGCTGAATCGCTGCGGGTCATCCGTGAGGAGGGACGCTTCGCGCTGATCCACCTCGTGGTGCAGCAGCGCGCCAAGGCGTACTGAGCTTCTTCGGTTCACGTTTCTGCCCCCGTTCTCGGATTTTCCCCCGTTCTCGTTTCTGCCCTCGTTTTCGGATTTGCATCGCCGCCTCGGCGCCGCAGATCCGAAAACGGGGGCAGATCCAGTTGTGCGGCACCTCAAAGTGCCACGCGAACACGGCGGGAGGAAGTGGCAGGTGAAACAATGGCGTGGTGCCCGCTCATCAGATCGGGCCCCAAACACACCAGCAGGAGGAAGACCACACCGTGATCGAGTTGAAGTCAGCAGCAGAGGTCGAGGCCATGCGCCCCGCGGGTGCTTTCGTGGCGTCCGTCTTGACGGCACTGAAAGCTAAAGCCGACGTCGGTGTGAACTTGCTGGAACTCGACCGGCTGGCCGCAACCATGATTCGCGAGGCCGGCGCACAGTCCTGCTACGTGGACTACGCGCCTTCCTTCGGTTCCGGGCCGTTCGGGTACTCCCTGTGCACCTCCGTGAATGACGCCGTGCTGCACGGCAAGCCCCACTCCTACGTGCTGAAGGCCGGCGACGTGCTCAGCGTGGACTTCGCCGCTTCCCTGCACGGTTGGGTCGCGGATTCGGCGCTGTCCGTGGTGGTTGGCTCACCCGACGGCTCCGCGAACCCGGAGGGCCAGCGGGTCATCGACGCCACGGAGCAAGCGTTGGAGGCCGGGATCTCCGAGGCCCGCGTCGGGAACAAGATCGGCGATATCTCCCACGCCATCGGTGAGGTGGGCCGATCGCTCGGTTTCAAGATCAACACTCAGTTCGGCGGCCACGGCGTGGGCCACACCATGCACGAGGAACCGCACATCGCCAACGACGGCAAGGCCCGCCGCGGCTACAAGCTGGTCCCGGGCATGGTCTTCGCGATCGAGCCCTGGTTCATGGCAGGCACGGACAAGCTGCGCACCGGCGAGGACGGCTGGACGCTGCTCTCCGCCGACGGTTCGATCACCGCCCATTCCGAACACACGGTGGCCATCACCGAGGACGGTCCGCTGATCCTCACCGCTCGTTCCTGACATATCCCGAGGTTTCTTATGCCCGACGGCACCCCTCACCATCCGCTCGAATCTGACCTGCCGCGGGCCGTCGGGGCTTCGAGCCATCGGGCCGCCCCGGACCGTCGAACATTCCCTTCCCCCTCCGTTAGACAATCAAGCGGTGTTTTGGACAGGTTTCTGTCCAACGGCCGTTGGACGAAAACCTGTCCAAACGAGCGCTCAAATGTCTAACGGAGGTTGAAGGGGAGTTGGGAGTTGGGGATCGGCAGGCTCAGAGGGCGGCGAGGACCGACTTGTGGCGGTCCAGCTCGTCAGCAGTGAGAGTGGCCATGCGCGCCCGCCCATCTGGTCGGAGCGAGCCTCCAGGAGAGCCGATCGCTGGAGCGTGAGCTTCGCCGTGCGGCGCGTCGACGCCTCCGAGGAGGCGTGGTGGGAGGCCCCCGTCGTGGGTCGACAGGACCTATTGACGCATGAGTTCCCGCTGCTGCGCTCCGCGGGCACCGCCTCGTGGCTCACCATGTCCCAGCAGGGTCAAGGCCTGGGCGCGGAGATGCGCCAGGCCGTGGTGCTGTGGGCCCTGGACCACCTCGGCGCAACGGAGATCGCCTCCGGCGCCTACGACTGGAACGCGAAGTCGCTCGGAACCTCCCGTTCAGTGGGCTACATCGACAACGGCACCCGCCGGGTCACCGTCGACGGCCGGCCCGAGGTGGAGCGCTTGGTCCGCCTCACTCGTGAAACCCACCGTCGCCCGTCCTGGTCGCTAACGGTGCAGGGGGACATGGTCGCCATCCGCGCGGAACTCGGAATCCCCTCGTAGTCCTTCACCGCCGTATCCACCGGTGCCGGCCTGGAACGTGTCGCAGTACTCCGGATCGTCTCGGTGGAGCGCGGGCGGCGATAGCCGCCCCGGACCGTCGGGCATTCCCCTCCCCTCCGTTAGACAATCAAGCGGTGTTTCGGACAGGTTTTTGTCCAACGGCCGTTGGACGAAAACCTGTCCAAACGAGCGCTCAAATGTCTAACGGAGGTTGAAGGGGCGGAAGGGTGAAGGGTGTGGGAGATGAGGAATGGGGGATGGGGAATAGGGTGGGCGGCGGGGTTAGAGGGCGGCGAGGACCGACTTGAGGCGATCCAGCTCATCTGCAGTGAGAGTGGCCATGGGCGCCCGCGGCACACCGACCTCCAGCCCCTGCAAGCCCAGGCCAGCCTTGACCGCGGGGATGAACGGCAGCGTGATCAAGGCGTCGATCACCGGGTACAACGCGTCCCAGGCCTGCCGGGCACCGGCCAGGTCCCCCGCCTTGACCTGAGAAACCACGTCCACGATCTCATTGGGCACCACGTTCCCGGTACCGGCCATGACGCCTGCGGCACCTTCCACCAGGGCGGAGTAGAGGTACGGATCCCAACCGATGAACGTGCCGATCACGTCGGAGTGGTGGTGGATCAGCTGCAGGGCCTGTTCCCAGTTGGCCGAAGAATCCTTGATGTAGCGAACGTTCTCGTGACGCTCCGCCAGTCCCCGGACGGTGTCGGGATCAAGGTTCACGCCGGTGGCTCCGGGGATGTTGTACAGCATCACATCCGCGCTCACGGCGCTGGCCACGGCGTCGAGGTAGGCCACTGTCTCGTCCAAGGTCATGGGTTCGTAGTACGGCGTGACGAGCATGAGCACGTCCGCTCCGGCGGCCTCTGCGGCTTTGGACAGGCGAATGGCCTCCGCTGTGGAGGTCGCTCCGGTCTGGGCGATCACGGGGACACGACCGGCCGCCGCAGCGACAACGGTGGAGACCACGGCCTCACGCTCCGTGGAGGTCAGAGCACCGACCTCGCCAGTGGAGCCGCAGGCCACCACACCGTCCACACCGGCGGCGATGGAACGTTCCACCACCGCGGCCAAGGTTTCATGGTCCACACTCCCATCAGCGGAGAACGGGGTGACCAGGGCGGTGAGAACACCGGATAGCTGCTGTGACATCGAAGGATGATCCTGTCTGTGAAGTGGAACGAGAAACGTGGAAGATGAAGGAGTCTGAACGCGGGGTCAGCCGACCACGGCCAGGTGAGCGGTGTCAGCGACGGGCGGAGCCAGCGGCCTGCGTTGACGATGTGTCGCCACGATGCTGGCAACGCGCTGGGCCGCCTCGAAGCCGGACGTGACCGCTGACTCCGTGTAGAGCGTGCCGAGAAAATCGCCGGCCAGGAAGACTCTTCCCGAACCCCGAGTCAGGGTAGGCTGCAGCTTGGCCCGACCAGGGAAGCAGTAAGGCGAGGCGACGGCCCAACGTTTGGTGTGTGCCTCCACCACGGAATCCGCGAAACCGTGGCCCAGGATGGCATCGAGATCCCGGAGATGAATGTCCTTCACTTCGTCGTCATGTTTGTCCAGCAGCGCCGCCCCGAGCCCTGCTGGGGAGAACGTCATCATCGATCCGCCCGGTTTCCGAGTGGTCTCCGCACCGCGGATGATGGAGGCCTGATTCAGCGCGATCGCGAACGACGATTTAGGAGCGGCGATGGCGTAGAGGTCGTCCCACGGCCGGGGGCCGGTCTCGTTCGTCAGGAATGCGGTGGAGACGTGCGGGCCATACTTCACCTGCGCCAGCGCCTCCCGCAGATCGTCGGGCAGGTTCACACCCACCCGCCGGGTGACGTCTGCCGTCGTCGCCATCACCACGGTGCGCGCGTCTTCTTCGCGCTGCACACCTGACTCCGTCCAGCGGACCGTGACGTGATCACTATGCTCGACGACCTCACCCACCACCGCGCCCAATCTCACCTTGTCGCCCAAGGCGACAGCAAGGGATTCCGTGAGGGTGGACGGCCCGCCGACGATACCGCGGTTGAGGCCTTGCCCCATGCCGAGTACCAGTGAGAAGTACCCGATGCCGGCGCCTGCCGAGATCTGGTCCATGTTGCCTGCCGACCGGGTGACTGTGGTCCGGAACAGGGCGGCCGCGTCCTCCGGCAGGTCGCCGATGAAGTCCTGGAAGGTGCGGTCATTGGCGAAGTCGTAGATGCGCTGCTGACGTTTGGCGCCGGATTCACCCGGACGCACGCGAACCACCTCAACGTACCGGGCCACCTGCGTCAACAGCTTGGCGCCCGTGCGCACGGCGGCGGTCTTGGCCTTCATCGACATGGGGATGCGGAAAGGATAAGTGGCGATGTGACCTTGTTTGATGAAGGCCCCATTCATGGCCATACCCTGCAGCGAGCCGGGGATGTCGACCGCCTCGACGCCGATCTCGCCGAGCAGCTTGTCGGTGGCAGAACCGGGTCCGGAGAAGACGTGGCCGCCCCAGTTGAGCCAGTAGTCGCCCCTGCGTTCCGACGAGAGCCGACCGCCCACCCTGGTGGATGCCTCCAGCACCAGGGTGTCCCAGTGTCGCAATCTCCAACCGGCCGAGAGCCCCGCCAATCCGGCGCCCACCACGATCATGTCGCGCATGATCTCCTCCTCACGTCACGTCGATGTTTGACCGGTGTGAAGAGGGCGGTTCGGGGCCCGTGATCACACTCGGTGAGATGACTCTAAAATGTGATCACAGATGCGACAAGAGGTGGATCGGAATTTATTCTCGGCGCCCCTCGCCCGAAACATCCGGCCCTCCCGAAGGGCCCTGAATGTCCGCCTCCGAACGGGGAGAGACAAGTCCAAGACGCACCCGCCTGGTCGCCGCCGCGAGCGAGTCCTGGGTGGCCTGCCTGGCGGCCGCGGCATCGCCCCGTCGTGCCGCATCCAGGAGTTGCCTCTGGTAGTCCAAAAGCGGCACATATCCCACCGGAATCCCCGGGATTTCAACGGCTGAGAGGCTCTCCTGCACCTCGAGCTCATACTCCACACCCAAGAGTTTGTAGGGCCTACACCGATGCCACAGCGTGTGGATCATCTCCATCATCACCTCGTTGCCTGCGGCCTGATAGACGGTCTCGAGGAAGCCTTCGTCATGACGTACGTAGGCGGCGGCATCGAAAGCCTCCAAGGCCGCGGACATAGCCGCCAGCTCCCTATCCAAACGATCCAGGTCCGCCTCAGTGAGGGACGCTATCCCGATCACAGTTGCATCGGTCTCCAACAAGGTGCGCACAGCATAGAGATCTAGGAGTTCGCGATCGTTAAACCCCTTGACCACAGCTCCCCGGTACGGTTCAGACGTCGCGAGGCCCTGTTCCTCCAACCGTCTGATGGCCTGTCTCACCGGCATGGTGGAGATGCCCAACTCCCCCGCCAAATCGCGGATCCTGAGGCGGTAACCCACCGGAAACTCTCCGGTCACGACGGCCCGATGTAAGGCTTCGAAGGCGCGTTCGCCCGCCAATGGTCCAGGTTCCAAGGGTGTCAACGCCATGGTGAACATCCTAGACACAGGTCAGTTTTTACCTGCCGGGTATGGACAGGGATAGGACTCCGATGGTGAGATGTGATCTCATCCAAAGAAAGTGATGCGGCCCACTCGGCACAGCCGATCACCCTCCCTGACACGAAGGAACATCCCCATGGCCCAGAATCCGACCGTGACCGTGCTCCGCCCAGACAACGCCGCCGAATCGGTGCTGCCTGAGTTGCCTCCGCTGCGGCATTACGTTGGTGGGGCTTTCGTCGACTCCAGTGGTGCCTCCACGTTGGGTTTGGTGGATCCGTCGACCGGTGAGGAGTTCGCCCAGGTTCCGCAGGGGTCCGTTGCCGACGTGGATGCCGCTGTCGCGGCCGCGGTGAGTGCCCGACGTGGCTGGGGACGCACCACTCCGGGGGATCGTTCAGCAGCCTTACTGAAGATCGCTGACCTGATCGAGACCAACGCCGAGACGCTGAAAGCCTTGGAGTCCCTGGACACCGGCAAACCGTTGGCGACCTCAGATGATGACGTGGTCGGCGCCGCTGACTGCTTCCGATTCTCCGCCGGCGCCGCCCGCGCCTACACCGAGCTGGGGTCCGGGGAGTACTACCCCGGACACACCTCCGTCGTAGTACGAGAGCCGATCGGCGTGATCGGGGCCGTGGTCCCCTGGAACTACCCGCTCCTGATGGGCGTCTGGAAGATCGCACCGATCCTGGCCGCAGGCAACACCCTGGTCATCAAGCCCTCCGAACAAACCCCACTGTCCCTGTTGAAACTGATGGAGCTGATCCACGAGGCCGATGTCCTACCCGCCGGTGTGCTCAACGTGGTCTTAGGTGAGGGACCCGTGGTCGGCGAACGCCTCGCCAACCACCCGCAGGTGGACATGGTCGCGTTGACCGGTTCCGTGCGGGCCGGGTCCTCCGTCGCCGCCTCCGCCTCCGCCACGGTGAAGCGAGTCCACCTGGAATTGGGCGGTAAAGCCCCGCTGGTGATCCTGCCCGACGCCGACCTCGCCGAGGCCGCCGAGTTGATTCGTAACGCAGGGTTCTACAACACAGGTCAGGAATGCGGTGCAGGCACCCGCGTGCTGGTCCACGAGTCCGTGGCTGACGAGTTCACCAAGCTGCTCAAGGCCCAGGTGGAGACGTTCGTGCTCGGTGACCACCGCGCCGGTGAATCCGTGGAACTAGGCCCGCTGATCACCGAAGCCCAATACCAAAGGGTCACCGAATTCGTTGAGCGCGCCATCACTGCCGGAGCCACCCCCGTGGTCGGTGGGCAAGCATCAGACGGGGCCGGGTTCTTCTACGAACCCACCATCCTCACCAACGTGGCCGCGGACTCAGAAGCCGCGCACGAGGAGATCTTCGGTCCCGTCGTCACCATCGAAACCTTCACCACCACCGAAGAAGCCATTCAGCGCGCCAACGACGTGAAATACGGCCTCGCCGCGTCCGTGTGGACCTCCAACGCGAAAGCCGCCATGGAACTGCCCCTGCAACTGGACTTCGGCACCGTGTGGGTCAACACCCACCTCGTCCTCGCCAACGAAGTCCCCTGGGGCGGATTCAAGGGCTCCGGCTACGGCCGCGACCTCTCCATCTACGCCCTCCAGGACTACTCCCGCACCAAACACATCCAACACAACCACGCCTGAACCCCATCACCTCCGAGTAAAGGTCCAAGCACGTGTTGTCCTCAGCCGCCCACGGCAAATCAGCCTTGGCGCTCCGCGCGTTCCATCAGGCGGCCCGCAAGGGCCAGCCTGTCGCGCGCGGCCTGAAGCAGATCGTCGTGCCCTTCCCCGGGCATGCCTGCGATCAGGGTGAGGACCACCGCGGCGGAACGCACCCAAAGGCCACGCGGGTCGCCACCGTGGCGAGCCACGTCGGCCACCAGCGCGGGGGTGATCCAGCGCAGCAGCTTGGGAACATCGAGATAGCGGTGATCCAGGGACGGGAGGACGGCCAGGTGGGCCACGAGGCAAGCCAGGTCATCCACCCGATACCCCGGCCCCACCCCGTCCAGATCCAGGAGTCCCGAGATGTGGGAATCATGGACAAAGATGTTGGCTTCGTAGAGGTCTCCGTGAGTCGGGACCAACGCTCCCGGATGAAAGGTCGCCAGACCCCAACGGATGCGCTGCAACAGCAAGTCGATCTCCGGGACCAAACCCGGGAACGCCGATCGCGCCGCCAGCGCATGATCCTCGATCCGGTCGCTCCAAGAATCCTTGCGCTCCAGGTTCAGGCATTCCGCGGGCAGCCGGTCAAGAACGGAGATGAGATCCGCGGTACTCACGGGATGCATCTCCTGCGCGGCCAGCGCGGAGGCGAGGGAATGCCCCTCCGCGACGTCGAGAGCGATAGTCCCCTCTCGCACCACGTCGGAGGGATCCGAGGCGTCGTTCGGCAATCTCAGTCTCGGCACCGGCAGCCCGGCGTTCGTGAGCATGAGATGTCGCTGAGCCAGGTCCTCCGCGCGAGAGTGGAGCACTTTGAGGAAGAAGGCGGCCCGCGGCTGTGCCTGGTCGAGGTCGGCCACCAGCACTGCCCGCCGCAACGGGCGGTAGGCGCGCGTCCGTACCTGCGCGACGGTGCGGCCGTGCCCCCAGCGTGCCTGCACCTGCAGGGGATCCACGGCTGCGGCCAGTCCGGGCAGCCGTGGGTCGTAAGGATGCGGCCAAAGTGCCACCGTGCCGCCCGGGCCTTGGGCGAAGCGCGGCTCACATCCGGCCGGCGCTGCGGTCAGCGTCGCTGGATCAAGGGTTTCGGTGGTCAACCCGATGATCATGGGTTCGGTGGTGTCCGGCGCAGAGACCTGCAACAGCGCGGACACTCCGGCGCCCGGACGATGCTGCACGGTCACGGCGTGCACCCCAGGAAAGCTGCCGTGCTGCCCCAGTGCGTCGGCCACCCAGGGGGACAGATCGGCGGAGGAGAGCCATGCGATCTGCGAGGCCGGGTCCCAGTTGGTCTGTGTCACGCAGTACTACCTCCTTGTTCCAGTCAGCCTCTCACGAAGTTCGGCGCGCCGTCCGCGGTTTGGTATCGCTCTGGCGTGTCACCGGTATGCTGTAAGTCACACGCCAAGCGGTGTGACGCAGCTCTCAATTTGTCACGAACTTGTGACGATTACATAACGTTTAAAACCAGCCTTCCAAAGGCCCAAGATCTACAGCAGAATAGGCGACACGCCGCTGACATATCAGTTGTTGTTCAAACAGATCCGAGTCCCTCAAGTGGACAGAACCCGAGATCCACACAACAGTGAAAGGGACACCCACCACATAACGGGTCACGAAAATCGAACTCGAAACGGTGTGAGGCGCACCAGGCAACACAGCCGGAGACACCCACACATCATCAACGAAAGGACGGATACCGTACCGTGGCACAACCCAGCACCACGACGGCTCCTCCAGCCGCGTCAGGCACACACGACACGGCCCTGAGCGTTCAGGGCGTCTACAAGATCTTTGGCCCCAAACCCGGGGAAGCCCTCAAACAACTCCGAGCGGGACGTACCCGCGAGGACGTAGCAAAGCTCGGCACGGCGGCCGTCATCGACGCCAGCTTCGACGTTGCTCGTGGCGAAATCTTTGTGGTCATGGGGCTGTCCGGTTCCGGAAAGTCCACGCTGATCCGTACCCTCAACGGCCTGTGGGACGTGACGGCCGGTTCGGTACTGATCGGCGGCGTTGACCTGGCCAAGGCCAGCAAGCACCAGCTGCGAGACGTGCGCGCCACGAAGATCTCCATGGTCTTCCAGCACTTTGCACTCCTCCCCCACCGCACCAACCTCGAGAACGCGGCGTACCCCCTGGAAATTCAGGGCGTCCCCAAGGAAGAGCGCCAGAAGAAGGCCCGCGAGGCACTCGCTCTGGTGGGCTTGGGCGACTGGATCAACCACTACCCATCGGAGCTCTCCGGCGGTATGCAGCAGCGTGTGGGCCTGGCCCGTGCACTCGCAGCAGACACCGACATCCTGCTGATGGATGAGGCCTTCTCCGCACTGGATCCTCTGATCCGCCGCGAGATGCAGGATCAGCTCCTGGTGCTCCAGCGTCAGCTCGGCAAGACCATCGTCTTCATTACTCACGACCTGGATGAAGCCATGCGCTTGGGCGACCGAATCGCCATCATGCGCAACGGCGAAGTGGTGCAGATCGGGACCGGCGAGGAGATCCTCTCCAACCCGGCCACCGAATACGTCACCAAGTTCATCGCTGACGTGGACAAGGCCAAGGTCATCACGGCCGGTGCCGTGGCCAGTCAGGTGATCGGTGAGATTCCAACCACCGCTGGTCCCAAGCAGGCTCGGGTCTCCATGGCCAAGAACCAGCTCTCCGCCGCCTACGTCCTGGACCGCGACCGTCGCCTGGTGGGCTACGTGGTGGATGACGAGGTCATCGAGGCGGAGCGCCGCGGTGCAGCCTCGTTGGAGGGCCTGATCCACTCCGAAGCCTATGTGGTCACCGAGGACACCATCCTCTCCGACATCCTGGCTCCGGCCGCAGAATCTCGCCTGCCGCTGGCGGTCGTCGACTCCAAGGGTCACCTCGTGGGCGTCATCCCCAGGGCCGTGCTGCTTTCCGCCATGGTTCCTGCCGAGGCCCCGAAGACCGGTCCCATCAACCTGCCCACCGGAGCCATCCCGATCGTTCCGCAGCTACAGGACGATGCCAAGGTCGAGGGGTCAGCCCAACACCGCGCAGACACACCGGTTGACGGGGGTCTCGACTCCGAAGCAGCTACCACCGAGACGGAAGGGGACCAGAAGTGAACGATCCCAGCAATCTCCCCCAGATTCCGCTCTCCGAGTGGGTTGATGAGGCCGCAGACTGGGTGCAGTCCGCCTGGGAGCCCTTCTTCAACTTCATCAACACGGTCATGGAGGGCGCCTACAACACCGTTGACGCCGCCTTCGTTGCAATTCCCTGGTTCGTGATGGTCCTGATCATCACCGCCGTTGCTTGGCTCGCCAAGAAGTGGATCCTGGCGATCGGCACGTTGATCGGCCAAGTGATCATCGTCTTCCTGGGATATTGGGAAGACGCCATGCACACGCTTGCGTTGGTCCTCGTGGCCACCATCATCGCGTTGGTGGTCGCGATCCCCGTCGGCATCTGGGCTGCGAAGTCCAACCGCGTCTCTGCCGTGGTCCGGCCCATCCTCGACTTCTTGCAGACCATGCCGGCCTTCGTTTACCTGATCCCGATGGTCATGTTCCTGGCAACGGGTGTGGTCCCCGGTATCGTCGCGACGATCTTCTTCTCGCTTGCTCCGGGCGTGAGAATGACCGAACTCGGAATCCGCCAAGTCGATTCCGAAGTGGTGGAGGCCGGTCAGGCCTTCGGTGCTTCCCCAGGTCGCATCCTGCGCCAGATCCAGCTCCCCCTGGCCATGCCGACCATCATGGCCGGCGTCAACCAGGTCATCATGCTGGCCCTGTCGATGGTGGTCATCGCCGGCATGGTGGGCGGCGAGGGCCTGGGCCAGGTCGTGGTCAGCGCAGTGCAGAACGTGCGCATCGGCCAAGGTGTCTCGGCCGGCCTCTGCGTGGTCATCCTGGCCATCATCCTGGACCGCATCACCGGTGGCTTCGGCTCGCGCCAGAAGCTCAAGAAGCGTCAGTAACTCCCAATCCCAACCCCTGAGACCCGGCACGGGCTCGTTGAGCCCTTGCCAAGCTAATCGGCGGTCTCCCCGAAAGACCGGGGAGGCCACATGGAAGGAAGCAACATGAGCACCACTCGCAACGTGAAGCGCGCAGCCATCGGCGGCATGATGGTCGCAGCCCTCGCCCTGACCGCCTGTGGCGGTAGTTCCTCCGGCGGCGAAGCCGACAACGGTGACAAGAAGAAGATCACCATCGGCCTGGTGGACGGCTGGGCCGAAGGCGTGGCCGTCACCAACCTCTGGACGTCCGTCCTCGAGGACGCAGGCTACGACGTGAAGGTCCAGAAGGCAGACGTCGGCGTGATCTACACCGGCCTGTCCAAGGGCGATATCGACGTGTACCTGGACGCTTGGCTCCCCGTGACCCACAAGGAGTACGTGGACAAGTACCAGGACAACTACGTGGAGCTGGGCACCTGGTACAAGGAAGGTGTCAACGCCCTCACGGTGAACGCCGATTCCCCCGCCCAGTCCATCGAGGATCTGAAGACCATGGGCAAGGAGTACGGCAACAAGCTCGTGGGCATCGAGGCCGGTTCCGGCCTCAACAAGCTCACCGAGGGCGCCATCAAGGAATACGGTCTGGACAACCTGGACTACGTGACCTCGTCCTCGCCGGCCATGCTCTCCGAGCTGGACGGTGCCATCAAGAAGGGGAACAACATTGCGGTGACCCTGTGGCACCCGCACTGGGCGTACTCCAAGTACGAGTTGCGTGACCTTGAGGATCCCAAGGGCGCCATGGGTGATCCGGAGGAGATGCGGATCTTGGGTCACAAGGACTTCGAGGACGACTTCCCGGCCCTGTCCGCGCAGCTGAAGGACTTCAAGTTGGACGAGGACCAGATCAACGGCATGTTGGACAACATGAATGCCACCGACGATGAGAAGGGCGTCGAGGACTGGATCAAGGACAACAAGGACTTCGTGGACGGCCTTGAGCCCAAGAAGTGACCGACTGATCCTGACGTGATCAGCTGATCCGCCGGGGCCATTGCCCCGAAGGATTCCAAGGCCCGACGGCGGTGGGCACCATGTGGTGCCCACCGCCGTCGGGCCTTGTGTTGTCTGAGCTAGACGGCTGCCGCTTCCGGAGCTGGGTCAGGTTCCACCAGCTCCCAGGTCCGGGTGACTCCGACGTCGGTCAGGAAGTCGGCGTCGTGGCTGACCAGGATCAGGGCGCCGCCGAAACCCTTCAGGGCGGAGGCCAGCGCCTGGACCGAATCCAGGTCCAGGTCGTTGGTGGGTTCATCCAAGACCAGCAGCTGTGGAGCAGGAGTCGCTGCGAGCACGCGGGCCAGGTCGACCCGGAACCGTTCCCCTCCGGAGAGCGAGCCGTAGGACTGATGGACCCGTTCTCCGCGCAAGGCGAGCCGGGCCAACACCTCACGTGCGTGCCCCGCGGTCAGATCGGGAACGCGGGCCAGGAGATTCTCCAACGCGGAGCGGTCCGGGTTTAGTTCCTCCCCCGCGGTGGATCCGGTGCGTTGCGACAGGACTCCGAGCGGCACCCGGGCGTCGCAGAGCATCAGGTCCAGCAGCGTGGATTTGCCTGCGCCGTTGCTTCCGCGCAGTGCAATGCGCTCGGGTCCCCTCACGGTCAGGGGCGCGCCGATCGGGAGCGGAACGCCGTCGTCGGCCACGAGGCGGCCGGTGATCAGTTCCGGCACCGCCGTGGACAGCACCACGGTTGCTGCGCTGACTCGGGTGCCGGGGAGGTCCACGTCGATGGTGGTGAGTTCCTTGAGCGCGTCCAGCGCGGCTTCCACCTCAGACGCGGCTGACTCCACCCGCGCGTTGCGGGTGGCCCTGGCGTCGGCGACGTTCGCGGCGGCCTTTTTCTTGAGGGTGTTGGCCAAGATCTTGGGCGCGTTCTCGGCTGCTTTCCTCCCTTGGGCAGCGCTCCGTGTCGCCCGGGCCTGTTCGGCCTCGCGGGCCTGTTTCTCCTGGCGTAGGTCTGACTGGGCGCGGGTCAGTCGCCGCTGCGCGTTGGCCTGCCGGTCTGCCAGAACGCGTTCCCGAGCCTCCCAGCCCCCAAAGGTTTCAGAGACGACCCCTTCCGGTCTGCCGCGCCGGACGCGGGCGGGTTTCAGCTCCACCAGGTGCTCCGCCGCGCGGAGCAAGGCACGGTCGTGAGTGACCACGATGACCGACCCCGGCCAGTCAGTGAGCGACTCCACCAGCCTGGCGCGGGCTCCGGCATCCAGGTTGTTGCTCGGCTCGTCCAGCAGCGTCAGTTCCGGACTGCGTCTGCGCAGGCCAACCAGAGCCACCAACATGGCTTCGCCTCCGGAGAGGCTGGATACTGCCCGACGCAGCGTGGCCGGCTCAGCCGGCAAGGACACCGGTCCGTGGGCGGCCAGGTCCGCGCAGGCGGAATCCTCCACATCCCATTGATCCCCGATGGTCTCCAGGAGTTCGGTGACGCGATCCGGTTCCGGTGCCGGGTCGGTAGCGCTCAGTTCGTCTATGGCGGTCAGGACGGGACTGATCCCGAGCAGATCGGCCACCGTTGTGTCAGCCTGCAAGGTGAGATCCTGCGGCAAAACTGCCGGGGGCGAGGGAACGCTGATATGGCCGGTTGTGGGTGTCAGTTGCCCCGCGATCAAGCGTAGGAGCACGGATTTCCCGAGCCCGTTGGGGCCCATTAACACGGTAAATCCTGAGGGGAAGGTCAGGGATAGGCCGTCGAAGACGGGGGTTCCGTCGTCGAAGGAGAACGTCAGGTGGTCGATGACCGCGGTGGGCGCAGCTGTTGTCTTGGGCATGAGGGCACTCCTCGGTATAGGTCTTTCGACACCGAGCGGGCGGCATGCCTCACCTCGGTGTGATTCACACGAGGACAGTGCGCACTTGGGGTTCCCTCCGCAGACAACAGGACGGGGACTAAGTTACACGGGGGACCAGGGCCGCGTCAGCGGCGCTGGTCACCGGACCACGACGTCGTCCCCCAAGCGGAAGCGGAGCATGGAGCGCACCTGCGGCCATTCGTCGGCCGTAATGGAATAGACGCAGGTATCCCGCAGGGAGCCGTCCCGAGTGTAGGAATGTTTGCGCAGCACACCGTCCGGCTTGGCTCCCAGCCGCTCGATGGCACGCCGCGACTGCACGTTCACCCAGGCCGTACGCAGTTCCACTGCGGCGCAGCCCAAGGTCTCGAAGGCATGCGTGAGCAGCAACAGCTTGGAGTCGGCGTTGGTGCCGGTGCCGTGGACAGAGGCGGAATTCCAGGTGGAACCGATCTCCACCCGTGGGATGTCAGCCACGATGTTCATGTACGAGGTCATGCCGATGACTCGCTCGTCGGCCAGACGTCGGGTGACAAGCGGGATCATGCTGCCCGCACCCTGCAGCGCGAGCCTCCGGTCGATCTCGGCGGCCATGCCCTCAGGCGTGGGGATGGTGGTGTACCAGAGCTTCCACAGTTCACCATCGCGAACGGCGTCGCAGAGTTCGTTGTGATGGTCGGCGGTGAGCGGTTCCAGCCGGACCAGTCGTCCAGTCAGCGTGATGGGGTCGGAGGTGAGGGGAAGGGGCATGGTGCCGATCTTACCTTCGTCGGGGTTTGGACGTTTGGGTGTCCAAACGACCGCTCGAATGTCTAACGGCCGTTAAGAGGGAGGGGCGGGCGGGGGTGCGGGGGTGAGACGTCGGGGGGTGCGGGCGGGTGGTCGGTCGGGAGGGGCCACGAGTCGGAGCGAACTAGGATGGTGCCCATGTCACACAGGATCATCGCGGACGCACCACAGCGGAGCACCTGGGTCGTGTTGCCCGCATGATCGGCACGTTCTCTGCAGCGACCCTGATCCTGCTGGCCTTGGCCGTGTGTGGAGCGGTGGCCGACTGGGTCGTCGTCGCCGTGCACGGCAAGAACCGCGCCAAGGTCCGCTGGCTGACCAAGGGGCTGGCCCCAACCCTGTTGATCCTGGCGTTGGCCCTTCACGTGGTGGAGCGACCCAAACCATCGTGGGCCGTCACGGTCGCCACGTTCGCGCTGTGTCTGTGCCTGTTGGGCGATTACCTGCTGCTGGATTCCAAACGCTTCATCCCGGGCATGATCGCTTTCGGGACTGCACATCTGGTGCTGATCCTGGCGTTCTTCGTTGACCAGGATTGGGACGCGTGGGCGGACGACCGCACCTTGTTCTCCGGGCGCATTATTGCGGTGGTGGTGATCCTCGTGGCCGCTTCCCTGCCCGGACGAAGAATCCTCAGTGCGGCTGTGCGGCGCGGGCACGGGTTCGTGGTGATCATCTACATGGTCGCGATCACCGCCATGACCTTCATTGCCGGGATGCACACTCCAGCTCCCTACGGTTGGTTCGCCTTTATTGGTGCTCTCCTCTTCTATGCCTCGGATGCCGTGTTGGGGTGGCGGCTCTTCGTGAAGGGCGCTCCGGCCGGGCATGGGGACCTGGCCGTGATGATCCCGTACCACCTGGCGCTCGGATTCATCGGCACGTGGGCGTTGTTGGTCTAACGCAGACCCCAACGCCAACGCTTCGCCACTAGACTGAGCCGCGTGAGCACCGCCCAGAATCAGTTGCCCCAGTCCGTTTCAGACACCTTCGATCCCACCCGTTGGCGGGTGGTTGAGGGTTTCGATTTCGAGGACGTCACCTATCACCGGCAGGTGGAGCGCGACGCGGCGGGTGCCGTGATCCGCGATCTTCCCACGGTGCGCATCGCGTTCGACCGCCCCGAGGTGCGTAACGCCTTCCGGCCTGGCACCGTGGACGAGCTCTACCGCGCTCTGGACCACGCACGGATGACCTCCAACGTCGCTACCGTGTTGCTCACCGGTAACGGCCCCTCCCCCAAGGACGGCGGCTACGCCTTCTGCTCTGGTGGCGACCAACGGATCCGTGGCCGCGACGGGTATCACTACGCTGACGGTGAGACTGCGGAGAGCATCGATCCCGCACGGGCTGGGCGTCTGCACATCCTCGAGGTGCAGCGCCTGATCAGGACCATGCCGAAGGTGGTGATCGCCGTGGTCAACGGTTGGGCGGCCGGCGGCGGCCACTCACTGCATGTTGTCTCTGACCTGACCATCGCCTCCAAGCAGCACGGAAAGTTCAAGCAGACCGATGCCACGGTGGGGTCCTTCGACGCCGGTTACGGTTCGGCGTACCTGGCCCGGCAGACGGGGCAGAAGAAGGCCCGCGAGATCTTCTTCCTGGCACGTGAGTATTCCGCTGACGACATGGTCGCGGCTGGCGCGGTCAACGAGTCGGTTGACCACGAGCGCTTGGAAGAGGTGGCGTTAGAGTATGCGGCGGACATCGCTCGGCAGTCGCCTCAGGCCATCCGCATGCTCAAGTTTGCTTTCAACGCCGTGGATGACGGGATGATGGGCCAGCAGGTCTTTGCGGGTGAGGCCACCCGCCTGGCGTACATGACGGACGAGGCGGTGGAGGGTCGCGATGCCTTCCTTCAGAAACGCGACCCCGACTGGTCCTCGTACCCCTACTATTTCTGATCCGCAGGTCACGTGGTGAGTTCAACGGACGTCCTTTCCCTGCCCGACGACGCCTCCCGCGCCTTCGCCGTCCGCGTCACCGCGCTGGCGCGGTCGTTGCGTACGACCCAGGGCCGAACAGCGACGGGCGGCACGCAGGCCGTCGAGGTGTTGGAAGGCCCGTCCCATGGCACATTCGAGCTGACGACTCCCACGGACGCTCCCCCGGGAACCGCGGCGGTGATCCGCACGTCTGGCTCCACCGGGATGCCCAAGCGCACGGCACTGTCGGCCGCCGCGCTGGCCGCTTCCGCCGCCTCCACCCGTGAGCACTTGGGCGGCGATGGCCACTGGCTCCTGGCCTTGCCCCTGCACTATGTGGCAGGTCTGGCCGTGGTCTCCCGAGCCCTGCTCGGGACGGTGAACGGGGCCCCTGCTCGGTTGGCGACGTTGGACCTGACCCGCAGTTTCACGCCGGAGCAGTTCGTGCGGGCCACCGACATCCTGCGCTCGGCGGTGGGTTCCGGAGAACGGTTGTACACCTCGTTGGTCCCCACGCAATTGACGCGCTTGCTGGATTCCGAATACGGCATACAAGCGCTCAGGGAGTACTCGGCGATCTTGGTGGGCGGGGGCCGCACCCCAGAACCGACCCGCATGGCCGCGGCTCAAGCACAGCTTCCGGTGGTTTACACCTACGGTTCTGCAGAGACCTGCGGCGGCTGCGTCTACAACGGGGTCGCCCTGCCCGGCGTCTCCGTCACCGCGGTGGACGGGCGCCTGCGTCTGGGCGGTGACATGGTGGCCTCCGGGTACCTCGGCGATCCCGACCGCACGCGCGAGCATTTCGTTATAGACCAGGACGGAACTCGTTTCTACATCACCGACGACCTCGGCACCGTGGTTGACGGTGTGGTCTCCGTATCCGGACGAACCGACGACGTCATCAACACCGGAGGGGTGAAGGTCTCCGCTCAAGCGGTGCAGCAGGTGGTCGAATGCGTGGACGGCGTCGGCGCGGTGCTCATCGTGGGCGTTCCTGACCCCGTTTGGGGCCAGAAGGTGGCGATGGGCTGGGAGCCGGCACCAGGCGTCGGGCATGAGGAATACCAGGCCGTGGAACAGGCGGCATTGGCCGCGGCCAGGGCCGCCCACGGCGGTCCCGGCACGCCGCGCACGGTGCGGCGCTACGCGTCGCTGCCCCGGTTGGGGAACGGCAAACCGGACCGCGTCACCATCGCCAAGGACCTCGCTGGCTGAGATCCACGCCACCGCTGCGACCGCGACGGGGGCCACCGGTGGGATACTGGTGAGGTTGTCTTCCCAGTTCAAGGAGTGAGGCCAGTGGCCACCCCGTCCCAATGGATCGCCGGAGCGCGCCTGCGTACGCTGCCCATGGCCATCGCGCCCGTCATCGTTGGCACCGCGGCCGCTGTTGCGGAAACCGGAGCTTTCCACTGGATCCGCGCCATCCTGGCGCTGCTGGTGTCCCTGGCCCTGCAGGTGGGCGTCAACTACGCCAACGACTACTCGGACGGCGTCCGCGGCACCGACGAGGACCGCGTGGGTCCGCTGCGCCTGACCGGTTCCGGAGCGGCCAAGGCGGGCCACGTGAAGGCCGCGGCCTTCCTGAGTTTCGGCGTCGCCGCACTGTTCGGGCTGGCCCTGGTCTGGGCGTCCGAGACCTGGTGGCTCATCGCCGTTGGCGTGGTGTGCGTGCTCGCGGCCTGGTGGTACACCGGCGGAAAGCACCCCTACGGATACATGGGCCTTGGCGAGGTCTTCGTGTTCGTGTTCTTCGGGCTCGTCGCCACCCTCGGCAGCACGTACACGCAGGTGCTGACGCTGAACTCTGCCGCGTGGACGGGGGCCATTGCCGTGGGACTGATCGCCACAGCCCTGCTCATGGCCAACAACATCCGCGACATCCCCACCGACCGTGAGGTCGGGAAGAACACCCTCGCCGTGCGACTCGGCGAGTCCCTGTCACGGACTTTCTACGCGCTGATGGTGATCGTGGCCGCTCTCATGCCGATCTTCGCCGTTGGCTCCAACTACTGGCTGCTGCTGAGCCTCCTCACGCTGGCCGTGGGCATCCGTCCCATCCGCACCGTGATGACCGCACGGACCTCGCCTGAACTGATCCCGGTCCTGAAACAGACCGGCATCCTCTCCCTGGTGTTCGCCGTGCTCTTCGCTGCGGCCTGTGTCCTGGGACGGTTGTTCGGCCCGCTGGGCTGATCTGCCCAAGGAGGAGGCTCAGGCCTCGTCGTCGGCCGGGTTCTGGTCTCGGGTAGGACGACGGTCGTCATTGCCCAGTCCGACGTCGCGTCGTTGCTGGTCCTGAACAGCGTCCTCGATGGCGGCCTCCTCGTCGGCTCGGGTCGCCTTGACGGGCTTGTCCGCACGCCTGCGGGCGACCCGTTCCTCGACGGATTCCGCGGCCTCTCGCCTGACCTTGTCGAAGAAGAGGTAACCGACGGCGAAGGCGACCACGGCGCCCACCACGATCGAGAGGGCGGCACCCAGCCATCCCCAACGGTCCCAGCCGAAGATGAACCAGACGGCCAGGGCAACGCCTACGAAGATGACGGTACGCAGCAGGGTATAGAGAAAAACCTTCACCGTCCCAGTCTAGTTTCGCAATCGTTGCGTCGCGGACCACTCGGCGCTCGCGTGCCTGCAGCGTATCTAGGCTCTCACCAAGTGCACAGGTGAATCCCCGTAGACTGGACGCATGCGTTGGTTGTTGATGGGTGCCGTAGTTGCGTTCGCCTTTGTGGTGTACACGTTGTTCCACTGCATCATGACGCCTGCAGCCAAGGTCCGCTCCCTGCCCAAGGGTGTGTGGATCCTCGCCATCATCGTGCTGCCGGTGATCGGCGCCGCTCTTTGGTACTGGCTCGGAATGCCCAAGGCCACGGCTGGGCCCGCAGCCCCGCGCAGGGGTATGGGGCCCGACGACGACGCAGAATTCCTGCGTCAGCTCAACATCCGCCGTCAGCAGCAGAAGCGTGCCGAGGAACTCGCGGCCCGCGAGGCGGAACTCAAGCGGCGTGAGTCGGAGTTCAAACGCGGCGATCAGGCCACGGGCGAGAAAACCGACGACGACGCGGCATCCGGCAAGGACGAGTCGGGAGCCTGAGCGCTCCCACGGTTTTCTCCCACAGTCCGCTTCCACGGCGGCGGTGCGCCGTCAGCGGTAGTTGCTTACCTTCAGCGGTAGCGGGCGTAGCGGCTGTGTCGCTTCAAGAACAGCGCGAGCGCGGCCACGATCGCCGCTATGGGGCCGTCGAAGGAGATGAAGACCTGGGCGGAGAGCAGGAACGCGACCAGGTCGAGGTCGAACCCTCCGATCTGCACGGACCAGCCGATGATCCCGGCTACGAGATATCCCACCACGATCCACAACACACCCCACGCCCGCAGGAGCGGGTCTTTGGCCCCGCGCGCCACCACGATGAGGCCCACGAGGAACGCCGTAACCTGCAGCCACCAGACCCAGTTGCCCCAGAATATGGAGGCCACGAAACCGTCATCGGGGCCGTTCCCGGACAGCGCGTAGATGGCCAGCGCCGGCAACGGCGCCAGGACGATCAGGGACACGGTGGCGAGAAGCGAACGCGTCGACACTTGCTGCCACGAGGTCAGCTCGAACGTGGACCGGTCACTGGTCTCATCGGGACTCTCGATGCTATGGGTCATGGGCGCTTCCCCTCCTCATGTGGGCAGGAGATCACCCCAGGACGCGGGTGACCAGCTCCTGAGCTTCCTTCTGCACCTGTTCCAGGTGCTCCGGGCCACGGAAGGACTCGGCGTAGACCTTCATGACATCCTCGGTTCCGGAGGGGCGCGCGGCGAACCAGGCGTTCTCGGTCTGGACCTTGAGGCCACCGATGGGGGCCCCATTGCCGGGGGCCTCGGTGAGGATGGCAGTGATGGGGTCACCGGCGAGCTCGGTAGCGGAGACGTCTGACGCGGCGAGTGCGGACAGCTTCGCCTTCTGTTCCGGCGTGGCCGGGGCGTCCACGCGGGCGTAGGCGGGCTCCCCGAATCGCTCCAGCAGCGCTGCGTAGCGCTGGGACGGCGACTGTCCCGTGACCGCCTGAATTTCGGCGGCGAGCAGGCACAGCAGAATGCCGTCCTTGTCGGTGGACCACGTGGTCCCGTCGAAGCGCTGGAATGACGCGCCCGCGCTCTCCTCGCCCCCAAAAACGATGTCACCGGAGCTCAGGCCCGGCACAAACCACTTGAAACCGACCGGGACCTCAAGCATGGTGCGGCCGTGCGAGGCGATCACGCGGTCGATGAGCGCGGAGGAGACCAGGGTCTTACCGATGGCGGCCTGCGGGTCCCAGTCGGGGCGGTGCTGCAGCAGGTAGTCGATCGCCACTGCGAGGTAGGCGTTCGGGGTGAGACGTCCCCCGTCACGCGTCACGATCCCGTGCCGGTCCGCGTCTGCGTCGTTGCCCACCAGCAGATCGAACTGGTCTTGGTACGGCGCCACCGTGGACATGACGTTGGGGGAAGAGGGATCCATGCGGATCTTCCCGTCCCAGTCCAGGTTCATGAACGCCCACTGGGGATCCACGCCGGGGCCCAGGACCGTGAGGTCCAGCTCGAACCGATCGCGGATCGCTGCCCAATAGGCTACCGAGGCGCCTCCGAGCGGATGGGCGCCGATGCGTACCCCTGCCTTGCGGATCGCGTCGAGATCGATCACCGCGCTCAGGGTATCCACGTATTCACCGAGGTAGTCGTAGCTGCCCACGGGCTCGCCACCCACCCCGTCGGCGTCCACGCGAGGGATGGAATCCACGCCGGCTGCCAGCAGTTCGTTGGCGCGGTCCGCGATCCAGCCTGTGGCATCGGAGCCGGCGGGCCCGCCGTGCGGGGGGTTGTACTTGAAGCCGCCGTCGCGGGGCGGGTTGTGGCTGGGGGTGACGACGATGCCGTCTGCCCTCTCCGGATCATCCAGGGCACGGTCGCGGTTGTACGTGAGGATCGCGTGGCTCACGGCCGGCGTGGGAACGAAGGCGGCGTCACCCTCCCCCGAGTTCACGAGCACCTTCACGCCCGCGGCGGCGAGCACCTCACGCGCTGTGCGTTCGGCCGGGGCGGAGAGAGCGTGGGTGTCGGAACCGATGAACAGCGGCCCCCGGATACCCTGATCCTTGCGGTACTCGGCGATGGCCGCGCTGATGGCGACGATATGTGCCTCATTGAAGGAGCCGCTCAGCGAGGACCCCCTGTGCCCTGACGTTCCGAAGACGACGCTCTGCGCCGGATCGCCCGGATCAGGAACCACGTCTGTGTAAGCAAGCAGCAACGCTTCAACATCGATGAGGTCTGCTGCGGTGGCCGGCTGTCCTGCTCGTGCATTCATGGCGACAGTCTCCCACAGACTTTTCCGATCGCCACCCGTAGCGGCGGCGCGGTTTTCTCAGTCGCAACGGCGGCACTGACAACTACCCCCAACAGGCCTATGAGTGCTCCCATGGGACCAAACGGAGGAAGCCGGTGAGAGGACATGCCGACGTCGACGACTCATAGTCGAGAAAAGCACGTCGTCGAGGGGCGCAGACTCAGCCTGGCGGAGCTTCTAGAGCAGGCCTCCCATACCGATGGTGGCCAGGAGAGTTCGAACCCGGCACAGACCGACCTGCGTCACAGCGCCGCCGACAACGCAGCAACCGTCCGGGCCCTACTGGCCCAGGGCGACGGCCTCTACGAGGGCTGGAGGTTCGGCATTCTCCAGACAGTGGACGACTACACCTCCTCGGTCAAACGAGGCGGAGTCGCCCTAGGGCACGAGTCTTTAGCGACGAGCCAGAGCCGACGGGCTCCGGCGAACTTGATGCTGCGTTTGCAGCTTTGGCCGACTATCTCGCTCACCGCGACGGCTGGCGTACGCCGAGCTGGGCAATGACAACTACTCGCCGCACGCATGACTGGTTCCCCGGTGTACCCGAGTCTTGGCGAACTGAGGCTCTCCGGGATAGTCCTGAAGCTTTCCGCAGTCGGGGGATCTGGATTACCAACAGATCCCTGGCCCGGGCGTGACCGACGGATCTAGCAAGCGGCGCTCAGCACCACGACTCCAGGCCTTGTTTCAAGATTTGTCAGACCGGCTGGCGTTCGAAGGCCAAAACGCTCACCTGTTCATCGTCGGTGGTGCCGCCATGGCCCTCGAGTACGACCAGCAACGCACGACCCGCGATATTGACGCGATTTTCGTCCCCACGGACGTCATGCGCAGGCTAGCAACAGACGTTGCTGTTGCCCGCGGTCTTGAACCTGACTGGATCAACGACACGGCCAAGGGTTCAAGCCCGGCCGCGATACTGAATCTCGAGTTGTCTTCGAATCGCCATCCCCGGTCGTGGATGTCCCCTCTCCGGAGTACCTCCTAGCCATGAAGCTGCTTGCCTCTCGTGACGAAAGAGATCAAGCAGATGCCGCGTTGCTGTTCAACCTGGTCGGCTATACCTCAGCAGATGAGGCACGAGCATTGTTGGAGCGGTCATGCCTGTCTTCGATGCTCCCCCGGTGCCTGGTACGTCGTCCAGGAAGTCGCGGACATCGCAGCTACCCAACGTCGGCAGGAACGCTAATTTCAAGGACTGTAGCCCGGCTGTTCACCGGCTTGCTAATGCCCAGCGAAGGCACGTCACTGCACACTCAAAGTTCATAAGTCTCCGGCCAGACGCCCCAAGTCCGGCAAGCACGCCTGCAGAAGGTAGCTGGCCGAGACGGCCAGCGCGATCTCTCGGCGGAAAACATGCATGTAACAGGGAACTATACAAACCTGCACAACCGCTTAGTGCAACTTTGATACCCAATCGCGATTCTGCCGATCCCCATCTATACGCTGGCGAAGCTCCTCAGCACTAATGCCCAATTTTAGACCAAACCAAGTTCTTATAACTAGAACAGTCATACTCCAACAATTAAGAATATCCACTTCAGGCGGCAACTCTCTATTGGCATGTTTTATGCTATTGTAAATATGTGCGACACGCTCACGCCACCCGACCAAGCGCTCGGGTATTACATCGGACACTTCCGCCCACACCCTCTCGACCCTTGAGGGTAGTGGCTTGAGATTTGCTTTAGATTTACTTAATCCGTCGTCCATAAACAGCGAGAGCCCAAGAGCCTCTAGAGCTATTCCGGCTTCAAGCATCAACGCCTCAGGGGTAACCTGTTTGAAAGATCTAGAAGTTACCAAAGGACGTATCGTACGTTGGTATTTACTATGCAATTTCAACCATGATTCGATGCCAGCCATTTCCAAGTCTTCGAATCTATAGATGTGTGGGTGTTTATTAACATTAGGAACGTCGATTGGATCACCCTGGATCGGGACGGAAAGCCAGGCTTTTGCCAACGGTTTCCCGCCTACCGAACGGATCGGTTCTTTTTCTCGCTGAACACGGATTGCGTTCGTTTCTACCGGAACCCACCGGGAGAGCATCAGAAGGTTTCTAAGCGCATCATGGACCACCATATGCTCGTCAAAGGGCTTTGGCTCTACACACTCTGTGCGAACAAAGACGCGGGTCTTAAAGCTCATTTCAAGGCCATTTCCTGGACTCTCACAAGTCGTAAGCAGTTTTACAGAAAAATCGCCGACCGATAGCACCTCCTCCGGCACGTCGCGTGTTTCGAGTGAAATACTGCTTCCGCGTCCCGCCCCTCCGAAAGTATCTATTTTCTCCCAGGAACGACGCCCCAGCCAATCAGCTAAACCGGAAATTTCAGTTTCAAGACCATTTATAAGTTGCCCCTCAATAGTATATTGAGACCCTTCTATGGCCATATCTGCAACGATAGTGGCATTTCCTGGTCCACCAATATTTCGATGGTAGTTTGCAGTCCGGCAGCCGCCAAGCGACAGAGACAGATGGGAATTTCGGAAAACCATACTTTCCGGAGGCCCCTGAGGATCGTCTACCTCGTCTAGTGTCTTCCAATGTCCAAACCAACGAGCTTGAGCCTCTTCTTCATTTTGCCACTCAACGTGCACCCGAATATCTGTGCCATTATTTTCAACAACAACTCCGCGGCAAATTATATCGTTAGAGTCGTCATACAGGCTTCCGAGTTGCCATTCTCCGGGACCAATTGTTTTCATCCGTTAGCTCCCAGCAACACCAGCTCCGGCAGTTCGTTCACGATCTGTTGCGTTTCCAGGGACAGGGCCACCACGCGGCCGATCAGGTCGATGATGTAGCGCGGTTGATTGTGCTCGCGAGACCAATCGTTCGGGTCGTTCACGATGCCGGATGCCTTGTCCGTCTTCACTCGGTACCGCTCTACGATCCAGTCCAGCGCAGACCGCGAGCCCAGCATGTACTCCTGCGCCGACTCCGGGATGCCGGAGAGGGTCACCCAGCGGTTGTACTTGAGCTGGGTCTTGTCCCATGCGCCCGACTTCCCCGCATACTTCATCTTCTCCACGCGGAAACGCTCGAACTCATCCTCCGGCGCCCCCGGCAACACGGCCTCGGTCAGCGGGTACGGTTCCAGGGACTCGTAGCCGATGTGCAGCTCCGACAGCCGCCGGCCCGCCGCCACGAACGCCTCAAAGCGGTCGCGGCCCTCCACCATCGGGATCCGCGGCAACTGCTTCTTCAGATCCGACGCATACCGCTCCCGATACTCCGGGCTGTGCAAGAGACCGTAGACGTAGAAGAACACGTCATCCTTGGTCACCTGTTCACCGTATTTCGCGCGGTACTGGGCCTGCGCCCAGTCGGTGATGTTGTCGACGCGCTGCGGACCACCTTCTTCAGTGCCCGACGCCGCGAACAGCGTCTCGCCGTCGTCCTGACTTCCCGGGACGTCGGTGTAGGAGTAGCGGGCGAAGAACTGGCCACCGCTACCGGCTCCGGTCACGTGCAAATCTGGGATCGCGTTCGTCATCAGGACGCTGAACGGAACCGCTGAGCCAGAGCCGACGTTGTAGAACCCGAAGTTCTCGGCCGCCGCTGTTGGGAACAACTCGTTCAGCCGGTACACCATGTCATTTGCCCGACGATCAAAATAGACCTGCTGCTTCTGGAACGGACGATAGACCGATTCGCGGAAACCTGACGGCACGATGGCGTACTTCGTCCCACGAGCAATTTGTTTGAAGTCGTCCCGGTTCCAGCTGATCTTGGTGGCGTCGTAGTTCACGAAGGACTTTGGATCGCCAGTAGACCCGGTGGCAGCGAAGCGATCGACCTCCGAGTTGTAGAACTCGACCATGCTCCGGACATTGTCTTGGAGGCCGGGTGAAGACGAGTTGTAGGCCCAGGCGTCTCGGTTAGTCTTCAGTCCGCCTGACTGGATCTCGAAGATCGTCTTCATGTTCTTCTTGTCCTTGTCCGCGATGGGTGGGTAGGACTCGTAGTTGGGGTCTCGCTGGTTGATCCAGTCGCCGGCCTCGTTTGGGGTGATGGTCTCCCAGTCCAGATTGTCCAGCGTTGAGTCGCCGACCAGTGCCAGCTTGGTGTCTCGGTCCAGGTAGTCGCCGATGTCCTTGTAGTGCAGCACCGACTGCTCGACATTGCCGGGGCGCTTGACCAGCAGCAGAATCGCCACCGTGGCTCGGGAACCGGCGCCGAAGATCTGTCCGCCTTCCATGTGCGCTTGAACGCCGGACGTTCGGGTGTTCCCCCGCAGGTTGTGGACATAGATCTCGTGGAACTCGTCGGTCAGCGTCTTGCGCAGCCCGTCCGCCGTGTTGCCGTCGATGTAGCCGCCATTGGAGACGTAGCAGACCACGCCGCCATGCTCTGATCCGAGCACGCGGTTCGACGCCCAGCGGATGGCACGGATGTAGGAGTCGTAGAGCGAGTTCTTGTTGGTCGCCGTGGTCCGGTCGGCATAGGTGGACCGGATGGACTCGTCCAGGGTGGGGTACTTCAGGTTCGCGTTGTTGTCGTTCCCCGAGGTCTGCCCCACGGAGTAGGGCGGGTTGCCGATGATCACGCGGATGTCGAGGGCGTTCTGCTCCACCACGCGGTCGTTGTTGTTCGTGAAGACGCGTTCGTCCAGGACGTCCCCGTCCTCGGTCATCTGGAAGGTGTCGGTGAGGACGATGCCCTCGAACGGGGCATAGCCCACCTCGGTTGGCCCCGCGTTGTCGGGCGTGGCTCTTTCACCTGCGGCCTTCACCTGGATTCCGTGGAAGGTGGCCTCGATGTTGATCGCGGCGATGTAGTACGCCATGAGCAGGATCTCGTTGGCGTGCAGCTCCGAGGCGTACTTGCGGGCCAGGTCATCGGGTTTGATGAGGCCGGATTGCAGCAGGCGCGTGATGAATGTGCCGGTCCCGGTGAAAGGATCCAGCACATGCACACCCTCATCGGAGATGCTCGCATTGAAGTGTTCCTTCAGAGCGTCATCGACCGCACGGAGGATGAAATCCACCACCGGCAGCGGCGTATAGACAATGCCCAACGACTCCGCCGTCTTGGGGAAGGCCAGCTTGAAGAAACGCTCATAGAGTTCCGTGATGATCTTCTGCTTGCCGGCGGCATCCTCTATGCCCTCGGCCCGAACCCGCACGGAGCGGTAGAACTCCTCCAGCGAGGCCGTCTCCGAATCCAGGTTGTAGGAATCCAGCACCGTGAGCATGGAGTCCATGACCTGGGAGACCGGGTTGTGCTGGGAGAACTGGTAGTCCTCAAAGAGGGCATCGAACACCGGCTTGGTGATCAGGTGCTGCACCAGCATGTCCACGGCATCCGCTGTTGAGATGCCCTCGTTCAGGTTGGCCCGCAGGCCCTCCAAGAAGCCCTCAAACTCCTGGGCAGGGCGCGGGTCGGTGCCGGTGAGAATGGTCTTGATGCGGGTGACCTGGCGGTCAGCGATGTCCTTGACGTCGGACGCCCAGTCTTCCCAGTAGCGGCGGTCGCCCACCTTCTTCACCATCCGGGCGAAGATCGCGTCCTCCCAGTCCTTGGCCCTGGCCATGCTGAACAATGCCTCGGTCTGCTGGTTGTTCATGGTGTTCGGGTCGGAGTCGGGGTCCTGGCCCGAGCCGACCCCGATCACGTCGATGCGGGTATTGGCTTGGCTGTCAACGTCGATCTTGTTGATCATCGCCTCGAAGCGGTCGTCGTGCGCGCGAAGCGCCTGCAGCACGTCCCAGACGACCTTGTACTTCTTGTTATCGTTCAGCGCGGTCTCCGGATCCTGGGACGCAGGGACCGCGATCGGCAGGATGATGTAGCCGTATTCCTTATTAGTGGTGGCCGACTTCCGCATCACCCGACCCACCGCCTGCACCACATCCACCTGCGAGTTCCGCGGATTCAGGAACAGCACGGCATCCAGGCTCGGAACGTCCACACCCTCGGTGAGGCACTTCGCGTTGGTCAGAATCCGGCAGGTGTTCTGACCAGCCTGCTCCTGCAACCAACTCAGCTTCTTACCGCGCTGAGCCACCGAGAACGTGCCATCCACATGCTCGGCCTCCAGCCTCAGCGCACTCGCGGGAGGCTCCTCAGCCAACGTCTCGGCGGAAGCCGACTCCGCGTCGTCGCGCACCATGTTTTCCTTGGCAACCGGGCCGAGCTCACCAGCATTGGCGAGCAGCTCGCGGCCAACGCGCTCAAATTGCTGAGCAAGGGCCTTGGACTCCTTGATGTTGCGGGCAAAGGCAACCGCACGATGCATGGGTGCCGTGTCAGTGACGGAGAGACGCTGGCCATTCATGCCGCGCTTGGAAAGGCCGTTCCAGCACCCCACGATCCGCGCGACATCATCCAGGTTCATCTCCCCGCCCTCGCTGAGCAGGTCCTGGAAAGAGGTGGCCACGGATTCCTCGTCCACGGCGAGGATGAGCACCTTGTAATCGGCGAGGTGGCCCTCCTCCACCGCCTTGCCGAAGCCCAGGTGATGGAACTCGGGACCGTAGATCTCCTCGCTGTCCATGGAGGCCAGGACCACGCCAGACTGATCCGCCTTCGCTTTGGAATCCTCGCCGAAGATCCGCGGAGTCGCGGTCATGTAGAGCCGCTTGGCCGCGCGCAAGTAGGTGTCATCGTGGACGCGTACGAAGTTCGAATCATCCGTACCAGGGACCTTGGCCCCCGTAGTCCGATGGGCCTCATCGCACACGACCAGATCGAAGGCCGGCAACGGGTGCGTGGGATCCTGCTGAGCCTGGTGGATCACCTCGATCGACTGATACGTCGAGAAGACGACGTTCAGCGACTTCTTCTCCCCTGGTTGGGCAACGTGACCCTCGTTGGCCTGGCGGAAACGCTGAGCTAGTTTCTCTGCGTCCGTGGTTGCTGGGAATCCGAGTTCGTGGGCTCGCATGTCCTCGTTTGTGGTCCGTCGTCCCACTGACGTGTCCGAACAAACCGCGAAGGCACGGATCCGGGACTCAGACTGTGCTGTCCATTCGTTCAGAGTCTGCTGCAGCAGCGCGATGGAAGGGACCAGGAACAGGACGGTGCCGCCATCCCGGACTTCCTCCTCCACGAGGCGAAGCGAGGTGAAGGTCTTGCCCGTGCCGCAGGCCATGATCAGCTTGCCCCGATCATGCAAGCTGAACCCCTTTTTGACAGCGTCGATGGCTGTACGTTGGTACGGGCGCGGGCGCTTGTTCTGGGCCTTGGCCAGGTCATCCGGCTTGTCGAAGTCGAACAGGGACCAGTCGATGGATGAGTTCTCGAAGCCTTCCAGGCCGAAGAGCTGGGTCGGCTTGGACTGGGCCTCGAGTGACGACTTCAGATTCGGAGAGATGCCGCCTGCCGTGTGGACAATCAGCCCCTGAGAGAAGTCCTTGGTACCCAATTGGGTGAAGAACGAATCGACGGCAGACTTCTGCAGCGGGCGGGACGGATCATAGAACTTCGCCTGGATGGCCGTGAGCTCACCGGTCACCCGATCCTGTGCCACCAGGTCAACACCCGTGTCTCTGCCCGAGCGGCCTGGCCACTCATCCCAGAGCCAGACGTTGGAGAACTCTTCAGCATACTTCGGGTCCAGGAGCAGGAAGCGCTTGAGCATCCGCTCGAACTTGGTCCCCTTGTCCCGTTCACTTCGATTTGATTCATCGAAGTAGAGACGGTCGAAAACTTCGGCGAAGGTCTGAGTGCTCACATTCACAGACTAGTCGTGCTCTGCGCCGGCCGACCAATGCAACTCTCTCTCAAACGGCGCACTTGGTCGCGCTCGAAGCCGGATTACGCAGAACCCAACATTTATGGAATATAGGCCCACACATCGCACTCCGGGTCATCCTCGTGATCCCAGAGCCTGACGAAACCATGCCGACCGAGAAGGCCTTGGCTCGGGGTGTTCGCCTTCCGTATGTGAGCCCACACGGGAACCGGTGAGTCGCCCTCATGCATGCCGGTGCTGTAGCGAGAGTCCAACTCTGCGGCCATACTCAACCCCTGCATGACGGCAGCGTCTCCGCACCCCTTACCCCGGTGGCCCACGGAAACAGCAAGACAGACAATGAGAAGCTGACCGACGACTTCACCTGTCTCGGGAATCGTGCCCCGCTGCACCTCCAGCTCAACGTATGAAACAAGCTCCCTGCCCTCGTACCCGAGCTGAATGGTTCGGTCATAGTTGTTACCGCGTGGTGTAACACCCCGGATGTGGTTCTGCACGGACAGCTCATGCGGGTACTTGTGGGGCGGTCGACCACGTCCGAGTTCATACCCGGGTGGTTTCGGAGGATCTGCACAAGTGAAGCCAGCCAGATCGCGGATGTGCTCCCTGCTCAGTTCATGCCAAGTGAGCACGGCTCAGTGCGCGAATATACTCTGTAGCCCGAACGACCTGAGCATTCGTCATCGTGGCGTCGATGGTCTCGAACTTTCTGAGAGCGGCCTTGTGCTCATCCTCGGTGAAACCATATCCATCGTCGTCCAACCGAGAGACGACCGTGGACTGGTCAGCGATAGCTCTGCGTGCCTGTGCTGTCGTCGTCATGTTCACGCCCCTTCCACGGACTGCAACTGCTGGACACCGCTTACCCTAGCCTGCATCTGCTGGAGGCGCGAGATGTAAGCAGCAAGAATCACGCCCTATGGAGCTCCAGTCAAGCGAAGGCCCAAACGGGCATTTTCTCGCCTGCGTTCCGCTAGATTCCGCGGCAGTAGCCCTACACCCCGGCGTAGGAGTGGAAGCCCGGGAAGATGATGTTCACTGCCGTGAAGTTGAAGACCACGCAGCCAAAACCGATGATGCTCAGCCAGGCCGAGGGCACCCCGGTCCAGCCGCGGGTGGCTCGGGCGTGGAGGTAGCCGGCGTAAACCACCCAGATGATGAAGGTCCAGACTTCCTTGACATCCCAGCCCCAGTAGCGGCCCCATGCGGCCTCGGCCCAGATGGCGCCGAGGATCAGGGTGGCGGTCCACATCACGAACGCGATCGCGTTGACGCGGTAGGACATGTTCTCCAGGGACACGGCGGAGGGCACCATCCGCATCCAGGGCAGCTTGTCCTTTTTGCCTGCGGCCAGGCCGCGCAGCCGGTAGGTCTGCACCAGTTGCAGCACAGAGAGCGCGAAACTGATCGCGAACATCGCGGAACCGAGCACGGCGATGGAGACGTGAATGATCAACCACGGCGACTGCAGCGCGGGGATGAGCGGCTGCACGGGCGTGGGGAAGCCCATGGTCGCGGCGCACATCATGATCACCACGAGCCCGGCGATGAACATGCCCATGAACCGGAAATCCTTGAAGATCAAGGACACCAGGTACACCACGGCGACCACGAGCGCACCGGTGGTGAGGAACTCGTACATATTGCCCCATGGCACCCGACCCGCCGAGATGGACCGGGTGACGACGGCGGCCAGGTGCACCGCAGCCGCGAGGACGAACAGCGCAATGGAGATCCGTGCGGTGTTCCGGCGCGGTGCCCGGGAGTCGTAGCTCATGTCGTCGTCCACGAGCTGGCCATCCACCGAAGCGTTGCGATGCGTGGTGCGTTCGCTAATGCCTAGCGACGCGGCGCCCTTGGCAGGGCGCGTCGCCTGCCCGACTCCGACGAGTTCCTTGGCCTCCTCGGCCTTCAGCGACGCCTCGAGCTCGGTCACGGTCCGGGAGGAACGGATGAGGTCCACTGTGTAGGCGATGAACGCCGCCGCGTAGGCGATGCAGGCGAGCAACATCAGCAGCTCGGACCAGCGGCCCAGCTCCAGGTTGATCTCGGTGGCCTTGTAGGCCAGGACGATACCCATGGTGGTGTTGCTTCCTCTCAGTCGCGCAGCGAGCGCTGCACTCCGTGGACCGTGGAGACGACCTCGACCCCGGTCAGACCCGGGAATTCCTTGGTCAAAGCGTCCCGCAGAGCCTGGGCCTCAACGGCCAGACGGGGATCCTCACCTCTGGCCAACAGACCGACTTCGATGATACGCCCGGACTCTGCCGCGGCGGGTGTGAGTTTGACCCATACCCGCCGCCTGGGGACGAACAGGCTGGTGACCAGGCCGAGGACGGCCAGGCCCGCGAAGATCCCGACCCAACCCTTGGCCGGATCGTGACGGACCTCGATACCGATAAACCGGTCCACGCCAACGAATTCGATGGAGCCCTTCCCGTCCGGAAGTTCGTACTTCTTGGCCTCCCCCTCACGACCCAACGTGATCCCACCGGCCTCAAGCTCGCGATTGTTGAGTTCCTTGAGCTTGGAGGTGTTCAGCACGTAGACGTTCTGCGGTTTGCCATCATCCAGACCCAGATCGCCATAGTAGGAATTGAGGTTCAAGGTCGGCAGCAGCGCATCGGGGTCAGCGGAGTAGGCCACCCCCTGCGCATTCACCGCCGTGGTGGGCAAGAAGAAACCCTGGAAGGCGAGCTGGTCCGGCTTGGCGTCCGGAACCTTCACGACGCTCAAGGACGTGTTCATGGAGTCCTGCGACTGGGAAACCACGGACTCGTCGAAGACGACATTGCCCTCACCGTCGGTGATCTTCACGTGCGGCGCATAGCCGTTGCCGAGCAGGTACACGTCGGTGCCGTTGACGCGCAGCGGGTGATTGGGACGAATCGTCGCCTTACGCCACTTAGCGCCGGGCTTGTCCTTGACCAGTACGTCCGCGCTGAAGGCCACGGGCGTTCCGTACTTGCCGTCCGTTCGTTCCTGGCGGTTGTACTGCACGTGGAACTTCTCCAGTTTGACGGAGAACGGCGTCAGCGACTCGGCATCGGTGCGGTGCCCGGGCGAGAACTGGTCGTAGTCGATCAGTGTGTTGGTAAAGCCCTGCCCCTCTACGAGCGCGCGCTGCCCGGAGTAACCGAACAGGCCGCCCAGCGCCACTGAGGCCAGCACACCGATTAGGGAGTAATGGAAGAGGAGATTGCCCCACTCGCGTGCGTAGCCACGCTCGCCTGCGACGGAGGCCCCCACGCGGGCCTCGGGCTCGCGAACCTGGACGCGATAGCGTCGCTTCTTCAGGATCCGAGCGATCCGTGCCTGGACGTCCTCGTCGGACCCCGCATCGTTTGGCAACACAAGGCGCGACGACTCCGGGAGTCGCGTGAAACGCGCCGGCGTCCGGGCCGGAGGCCGCCTGGAGGCGGACATGTGCTGTTTGGTGCGCGGCAGCACGCAGCCGATGAGGGAGATGAACAACAGGATGTAGATCGCGGAGAACCACACCGAGGTGAACACGTCGAAGAACTGCAGCTTGTCCAGCAGCGGTCCCCAGAACGCGTTGTCGCTGATGTAGCGGACCACCTGCTCAGGGCTCTGGTCGCGCTGCGGGAACAGGGAACCCGGCACGGCGGCCACCGCAACCAGCAACAGCAGGAAGAGTGCGGTGCGCATGGTGGTCAACTGCGTCCAGGCCCAGCGCAGCATGCCCCAGAACCCCAGCGCGGGGACGGCGACGTCCGCGTTCTTGCTGGTCTTCTTGCTGCTCTTCACTGCTTCCTCCTTCCCGTGGTTCTTCGGTGTTTCTGCTGCGTTCTTCTCACTCACAGTGGCAGCACCACCGAGTTCTGGAACCAGCCCTGCAGCGCGTTCATCCAACGTCCCCACAACCCCGTGGCCATGAGCAGGCCAAGGAGGATCAGCACGGAACCGCCGATCCGCATGACGGCGAGTTGGTGCCGACGGAAGAAGGCCAGCGCCTTGGTGGCCTTACCGAAGGCCAGCGCCACGAGTAGGAAGGGGATGCCCAGTCCCAGGCAGTACACCAGCGCGAGCAACGCTCCGCGGCTCGCGTCCGCGCCGGAACCCCAGGCCAGCGCCAGTACGGCAGAAAGTGTGGGGCCCATGCAAGGAGCCCAGCCCAGTCCGAAGGTCAGCCCGAGGACCGGGGCGGCCCAGATCCCAGCAGGAGGTTTGGAGTGGATGCGGGCCTCGCGTTGCAGGAAGCGGAAGCCTCCCATGAACACCACGCCCATGACGATGATCACCACACCGAGGATCTGCAGCACCCAGGGGTAGCGGTCGGCCTGCAACGAAGCACCGATCTGCGCAAAGATCACCCCGGCCAGCACGAAGACCGCGGAGAAACCGAGGATGAAAAGTCCGACGCCGGCGAGCATGCGTCCGCGCTTGCGTTCGGCCAGGTCCGCCCCGGCCAGTCCGGTCACGTACCCCAGGTATCCGGGCACCAGGGGCAGCACGCAGGGCGAGAGGAATGAGAGCAGTCCAGCCAGGACCGCGATGGGAATGGCCAGCAGCAGCGGTCCGGAGAGCACCGCCTCCGCACCGAAATTGGCGGCGATCACTTCGAGTCTGATCCGCCGGGCAGTGCCGACTTAATGAGGCTGCGCAGCGTGGATTCCTCCGTGGCACCCAGGACGCGGGCCGTGATCCGACGATCCTGGTCCAGCACCAGCGTGGTGGGCACCGCCTGCGGGGGTACGTACTTGGTCAGGGCCAGCAGCACTCCCCCGTCCACGTCCCGGATGGAGGGGTATTCCAGTTCGAAGGTCCGGTCGAACGCCTGGGCTGCGGCCTTCTCGTCGCGCACATTCACGCCGATGAACTGCACGTCCTGGTCCCTGAACTCCTCGCTCAGTTTCTTCAGGGTGGGGGCCTCGGTGCGGCACGGTGCACACGCTGCGTACCAGAAGTTCAGCACGGTGGCCTTGGCGGTCCACGTCGAGGCGTCCACGGTTTCGCCGTCAAAGGTTTCCGCGGTGAATTCCACGGGTTTGGACCGGGAGTCACCCGTGTACTCCTGAACGGTGCCGTCCCCGGCGATGTACCCCTTGCCGTCTCCCTTGCGTGCCTGCTGCGCAAGATCGGATTCTTTGCTGGAACACGCGGCCAAGGACAGGGCGAGCCCGGCCAGGCCAGCGGTTCCCAGCAATTGACGACGGCTGACGTCGTGCTTCTTCACGACTCAGGCCCCCGGGATGTTGATGGTGCCGACCAGCAGCTCCGCTGCCGGTTCCGTGTAGTCGAGTCCCACGAACTCCCCGTCCTCGAAGTGCAGCGAGGTCACGGAAGCCAGCGTGCATTCGCGACGCCCCGCGTTCAGGCCCAACGAGCGTCCTTCTGAGGCCAGGCGGGTAACCCAGATGGGCAGTTGGTGAGACACGATGACGATCTCGTCCGCCTCGCCCTGAGCCAGCACCTCGTCGCGGTGGTGCACCACGGCACCAGCCATGCGCTGGACCTGGTCGGCGTAGGGCTCACCCCAACTGGGGCGCAGGGGATTGCGCAGGAGCGGCCAGCGGCGCGGATCGCGAAGCCGCTTGGCGACCTTGTTGAGCCCCTGCAGTTTTGAAGCGGCCTCGATGACGCGTGGTTCCACCACGGGTTCCAGGCCGAGATCCTCGGAGATGGGTTCCGAGGTCTGCCGGGCACGCAGTAGCGGTGAGGTCACGAGTCGGCCCACGGCCGCGCCGTCGGCCCGGCGCTGCGCAAACCAATCGGCCGTCATGCGGGCCATGTCGTGGCCGCGCTCGGAGAGACCGAAATTGGGCAGGCGACCGTAGAGCACGCCGTTGGGGTTGTGAACCTCCCCATGACGCACAAGGTGCACTATCGAGGCAGACATGGACCCCATTGTCTCAAAGCGGGCGTGCTTCCGAGAAACCAGAAGCCATGTTCGGGCTGTGAGATACCCGTGATTGTGGACCTGGATGGTCACACCCCTTTCGGCTCCGCTACGCAGCTACCAAACTGAGTGAGGCATGACACTAGACATATTTGAAGGTTCATGCTTATAGTTGATGCATCAACCAACGCGGCACCGACCGTGACGACCTCGAAGAGATAGGACGTACTCGAATGAGCTCCCCCGCAGAACTGAACGGCAACTGGAACCTCGACGCTGCCCACGCAAACATCGGCTTCACGATCCGCCACGCTGGCGTGTCCAAGGTTCACGGCACCTTCACCGACTTCTCCGGCCAGGCCGCCTCCACCGATGGCGCCGTCTCCGCAGAGGTCGAGATCAAGACCGCCTCCATCAACACCCGCAACGAGGGCCGCGACGGGCACCTGCAGTCCGCCGACTTCTTCGACGCCGAGCAGTTCCCCACCATCACCTTCAAGACCACCGCAGTCGAGATCGACGGCGAAGACGCCACCGTCACCGGCGACCTCACCATCAAGGGCATCACCAAGTCGGTGGAGCTCAAGGGTGAGTTCAACGGCACCGCCACCGATCCCTTCGGCGCCCACCGCACCGGCTTCTCCCTGGAAGGCAGCATCAAGCGCGCCGACTACGACCTGACCTGGAACGCCGCCCTGGAGACCGGCGGATTCATGCTGGGCGACAAGGTGAAGCTGAACATCGAGGCCGAGTTCGTCAAGGCCTGATCTCAGAACCTTCCACTGCGACCCACCTCGGTTGCAGGTCCCGATGGGGCCCGGCCACTCGTGTTCGAGCGGCCGGGTCCCCTCGTCGTTGTGCCCAGCCCGGTCGATGTGGCGCGCGACCCGTCGACGTTGCGCCCAGCGAGACTCGATAGGCTTAGGTCCATGACGTCTGACGGCAATGGTTACGGAACTGGTCCCGACGAGACCCCGCGCTACGGTGTCCGCACCCCGGGTGGCACGCCCCATCCCCAGGGTCCGAACGCCCAGGGTCCCAGCAACCAGGGCCCGAACAACCCGGGCCCGTCCTCGCCGCAGCAGGCAGGTTGGGACACGCCCAGACAGAACGAAACGTTTGGCCCGTATGTCCCCGACAACCCTCCGGCAGCGGGAGGGTGGACCCAACCCGGCTACGGGCCCAACTACGGTCAGGGCTTCGGGCCGGGGTTCGCGCCGCAGGTGCCAGCTCGTCGGCCCGGGCAGGTGACCGCTGCGTCGATCATCCTGTGGATCGCCGCCGGCCTCTACACGCTGCTCATGGTCTCTGGCATGGGCATGCTCGCCGGAAGCGACATCAAGGCCACGCTGTTGGACTACACGGACACGCTGCCAGCCGATCAGGCCAGCCTGTACCGCGAGCAGTTCGAGAGCATCGACAACTCGATGCTCTCCTCTGCGGTCTACTTCCTGATCGTTATGGTTGTGGCCGTCGGCATTCTGGCCGCCGTGGCCGCATGGCGTACCTGGAAGGGCTCCAACGCCTGGAGGATCGCCGGAACCGTGTGCGGCGGTGCCATGGCGGCCTACCAGCTGTTCACGATCCTGATGGCTCCTGCGGCCGGATTCCCCGGACTCGCCGTGTGCATCGTGGTGATCGTGCTCTGGTTCTCGAAGCCCGCTACTGCGTGGTTCAGGGCCCAGGCGGCACGCCGGCCCTGAGGAAGCCCCGTGCCTTTTCGTCTCAACGATTACGTCCAGATCACCGACGCCACCAGCCAGAGCCCAGTCATCATCCACGCACCACATGGAGGCACGCTGCTTCCGCCCGGTGTGCGCGAGCAGTTCACCATCGGATCGCACGAACTTGAGGCCGAACACCACGAACTCGTGGACCACGCCACCGATACCATCGCACGGCAGGCGCTGTCCCAGGCAAAGGCCTCCGCGGTCATCAATCGCCTTTCCCGGCTCGTGGTGGACGTCGAACGATTCGACGATCCCAGCGAGGAGAAGAATGCCGTTGGGATGGGCGTCCTCTACACGCACGGGTCCCGGAGGCAGCGCCTCCGCGACCTTCCCGCGGACGTCTCTGACCTGAAACGGTTCTTTGTTGACTACTCGGAGGCCGTCACGCACCTCGTGGAACGCGCGCTCGCGGTGCACGGACGTGCCGTGGTGCTTGATGTGCATTCGTATCCGAGTCAGCCGCAACTTCATGAGCTGCACACCGATGAACCGCCCCCCACCCTTGTGCGTCGGGTTCGAGACCTTCCACTGCACCCCCGAACTGCGTGAATTGGTGGGGCGGTCCTTCGCCGCGTTCAGGCAGGGCGACAATCAGACCTTCCACGGCGCCTACGTGCCGCTGAAGTAATACCTCGCTGAGCCACGGGTGCAGTCTGTGATGCTGGAAATTCGGCGCGATCAGTACATGGACGAATCCCGAACTGTGATCGACCCGGCACGCGTGTCGCAACTGGGTGCCTGCCTCAGCGACTTGGTGAGGAAGGTGCAATAGCCGGACATGGCCTAGCGGCTGTCCCCCTAATGACTGCCTCTAGTGCGGCACCGGCCCGGAGCGGTGCGCCAGGAGCGAGAGTTCGCTGGCGAGATCCACCCGCCGCAACGACACCCCGTCTGGCACGCGCAAGGCCACGGGCGAGAACGAGAGGATGCTGCGCACGTTGGCTCCAACCAGCCGGTCGAGAACCTCCTGTGCGGCGGCACCGGGAACGGTCAGGACCGCCATGTTGACCTTCTGGCGCTGAATCACCGGTTCTAGGGACCCCATTCCCTCCACCGTGAGGCCGGCGACGTCGCTGCCCACCACGTTGAGCGACTTGTCGAAGATCGCCACCACAGGGTAGCCGCGCCGCTGGAAGCCCGAGTACCCGGCCAAGGCCGTTCCGAGGTGGCCAGCTCCCACGATGGCAACGCGCCACTGCTGATCCAACCCGAGGGCCGACTCCAGGGCCGGCACCAGATCCCCCACCGCATACCCGATCCCCGCGCGCCCGGTGACCCGCAGCAGGTTCAGATCCTTGCGGAGGGTGGCGGGTGTGGTCCCCGCCGATTGCGCCAAGCGCTGCGACGACACCGTGGCATGTCCGGCCATGCTGCCGGAGGTCAGTGCGCGCAGGTAGTAGGACAGCCTGCGCATCACCGGATCGGGGATCTGCTCCTTGGTGGGCCCGTTCATGCACTCAACAGTCTGGTCAGGCGCTTGGGGTCGATGCGCCAGAAGTCCCGCTGCACGCCGTCCACCATGAGCACGGGAATCTCCACCGCATAGGTTTCCAGCAAGTCCGGGTCACCCGCCGCGTCCACGTCCTCCCAGGCGAGGCCCAACTGGGCGGTCACGGTTTCCACCACGGAGCGGGCGTCGTCGCAAAGATGGCATCCAGGCTTGGTGATGAGTTGGACGCGTGGGCTGGAAGCGGGCTGAGGCACAGACTCATTCTATAAGCGGTAAAGAACGAGGGGCCGGAATCATCTGTGACGATTCCGGCCCCTCGTGAGCACTCACTTCTTGTTGCGGCGCTGGTGACGCGTCTTGCGCAGCAACTTGCGGTGCTTCTTCTTGGCCATACGCTTGCGGCGCTTCTTGATGACGGAACCCATGGGTCCTCCTGCTGTTATCTCGTGGACTTGTCGTCTTGTGACACCCAGGGACCCCGGATACCGGAGCGCGCGCGGGCGAAGATCGTTTTCATCCTACCTGCATGCCCGGTGCGCTGTCGCATCGGGGTGAGGTGGGTCTCCTGGCTCCAGGTGTTTTCCTGAAGTACCAGTCAGTCGGTGCCGGTGCCGCGGAACTGGGCCGGGTCGATCTGCGCGGAACCCAAGTAGGCCTCCACTGCGTTTTCCGGGACCCGGTAGGAGCGGCCGAACTGCACTGCGGGGAGTTCGCCGGAGTGCACCAACCGGTACACGGTCATCTTGGACACGCGCATCACGTCTGCGACCTCTGCAACGGTCATGAAACGGGCGTTCGCGAAGTGTCGGGGATCCGGCATCGGATGGTCCTCCGTGTCGTTAAGCGGCTTGGGCAGTCCTGGTGAGTCTACGTGAAACCTGTGACTGGAGTGTAGTCATGCGGCCGGTGTGTTGCGTGTTACTGGACCATGCTCGTTTGATTGGCCCAGGGCGCTACTTACCTCGGCGTCCCCGCCGCTGCTTGTTCTGCTTGGCGAAGCGATCGAAGAACTCTTGCGCTCGCTCCAGCCCTTGTTCCACCGTCCGCCCCACGGTGTTGTGGGCGCGTTTGCCCTGCGCGTCCTCGGTTTCTATGTCCGACGAGTGCAGTTCCACCGCCGTCGTCGGCTCGCCATCCGTGGTGCCGACCGCGTCGGCGCCCGCGGCGCCTTCCTGGGCTGGCAACAGTTGCGCCACGAAATCCTCGACCTCGCGCAGCGGCTCAGGATTGAGCGCATAGATGCGCCGTTGCCCCTGGACGCGCGTGTGTGCCAGCCCCGCATCCCTGAGCACCTTGAGGTGTTTGGACACGGTGGGTTGGCTGACCCCGACGGCATCCACGAGATCTCCCACGCTACGTTCCTCAGCAACGAGGTTTAGCAGGAGAGCACGACGGGTGGGGTCGGAGAGGACGGAAAACAGATCGGTGGCCACTCGCACATCGTAGCGAGCCGCACCGTCTCGACGTGGGATGTTAGAACAAGCGTCAGTCGAACCAGGGATCCAGGCCGAAGGCCGGGAAAAGCTCCTTGCGGGTGGCCATGATGGCGCGATCCACCGGATCGCCGGGGTCGTAGCCGACCTCCCACGAGCGCCACCAGAGATCCACGTCGTCGCCCATTTTCTCCGGGGCGTCCACGCCGTAGCGTTCCTTGACCCACTCCCGGAACGGGGGCGGGACGGGGGTGGAGAGCTGCAGTGGCTTGCCTGAGGCGATCGCCACCAGGTGAGACCAGGCCCGCGGCACCGTGTGAATGATGTCGTATCCGCCGCCGCCGGTGGCGATCCAGCGGCCCTCGGTCAGGTCGTGCGCCAGGTCCGCGACCGCGAGCGCCGACTGCCGCATTCCGTCCACGGAGAGCCTGAGGTTGGTCTGCTCGTCACGTGAGTGGCCGTCGGACCCGTGCTGGGAGACGATCACCTCGGGTTCAAAGGCTCGAGCCATCTGCGGGACCACCGCATGGAAGGCCCTGAGCCAGCCGCCGTCCTGCAACCCGGCTGGCAGCGCCACGTTGACGGCGGACATCGGGGCGCCCTCTCCGCCGGTCTCTGCGGCGAAGCCGGTTCCGGGGAACAACGTCCGCCCGGATTCATGCAGGGAGATGGTCATGACCCGGGGGTCGTCCCAGAAGATGGATTGGGTCCCGTCGCCGTGGTGGGCGTCGAGATCCAGATACAGGACACGGGCCACGCCTTCGTCCAGCAGCCGCGCGATGGCGCCAGCCGCGTCGTTGTAAATACAGAAGCCGCTGGCCCGGTTCCGCGAAGCATGATGCATGCCGCCACCGAAGTTCACGGCCGGACGCCCCTTGTCCTCTAACACGGACTCCGCAGCGACGAGGGAGCCCCCGAACAGCCTCGCGCTGGATTCATGCAGGGCGGGGAAGATGGGGTCGTCCTCGGTTCCCAGGCCAAAGGAAACATCCGGTTCCCCGTCCGGTCCAGAGGCGTCACGAACGGCCTGAACGTAGGCCGCGGAATGAACCGTGCGCAGCTGGTCATCATCGGCCACATAGGGGTGCAGCACCCGGCCGCGACCGTCGCCGAGCACGTCCAGATCTCGCAGCAAACGCGCGGTCAGAGCCAGCCGGACCGGGTCCATCGGATGACGTTCACCGAAGCGATATGCGGCCATGGTCTCGTCATAGACCAGATCCACACCGGGGAATGAGGTGTTGGAGATCACGAGAACAGGCTAGCCCACACCTGAGGCAGTGGTTGAATGGGCGCTGTCCGTGACAGCGAAACGATCGAGGAACCCTGAACAGCATGGCCGCAGGCCCCACCCCAGACGGGGACGCACGCGAGAACGTGGCCCGTCGCCTCTTCTACGGTGCTCGCGACCTCGTGGATCGGTTGGCCGCCAGTTCTCCCGCCAGGCTGGCCATCGGCGTGTTCATGGCCTTCATCCTCGTGGTGACGATTCTGTTGAGCCTCCCGGCGGCTTCGGCCAACGGAGAGGTGACCCCCTTCGTCGACGCATTCTTCACTGCGGTCTCTGCCGTCTGTGTGACCGGCCTGACCGTGGTGTCCACAGCGACCCACTGGACCTTATTTGGCCAGATCGTGATCCTGGTGGCGATCTTTGTGGGTGGCCTCGGCATCCTCACGCTGGCCTCGATCCTCTCCCTCGCTGTGTCCAAACGACTGGGGGTCCGAGGAAAACTCCTGGCCCAGCAATCCCTGAACGTGTCCTCCTCCGGTCGGTTGGGTGAGGTCGGCTCGCTGCTGCGGATCGTGATCACGACCTCGGTCATCATCCAATTGCTGCTCACCGTCTGGTTGAGCACCCGATTCTGGAGTTACGGGGAGAGCCTGGGCAGGGGCGCCTGGCACGGGGTCTTCTACGCCGTGTCCGCCTACAACAATGCCGGTTTCACCCCACATTCCAACGGGCTGGTGCCCTACGAGGCGGACGCCTGGCTGCTAACCCCTCTGATGCTCGGTGTCTTCCTGGGTTCGATGGGCTTCCCCGTGGTGATGGTGTTGCTGCACCAGCGGCACCGGATCAGCAAATGGAATCTACACACCAAGCTCACCCTGACCGTCTCCCTTACCCTGGTCTTCCTCGGCAGTGCCGCGTGGGGGGCCTCCGAGTGGGGCAACGACGACACCATCGGACGGATGGGCTTCTGGGACAAGATCCTCCACACCCTCTTTGCCTCCGTCATGACTCGTTCCGGCGGATTCAACCTGGTGGAGCAATCCCAGATGCATCCGGCCAGCCTGGTCATCACGGACGCGCTGATGTTCGTGGGAGGCGGCTCGGCCTCCACGGCAGGAGGCATCAAGGTCACCACCCTCGCCGTGCTGATCGTGGCGATCCTCGCAGAGGCCCGCGGAACCACTCAGGTGCAGGTCTACGGAAGACGGATCGTCGAGTCCACGCTCAGGGTCGCGATCGCCGTGACCGGGCTGGGTGCCACCCTGGTGATGGTGGGAACCATCGCCCTGCTCGTCGTGGATCCAACGGCCAGATTCGATCACGCCCTCTTCGAGTGCATCTCAGCGTTCGCGACCGTTGGACTGTCCACCGGCCTGACGGAAACCCTGCCCCACGCTGGCAAGATCGTCCTCGCAGCCCTGATGTTCTTAGGCAGGATCGGTACGATCACCTTCGCGACGGCGCTGTCCTTGCGGCACACCCGCCAGCTTTATCACTACCCGGAAGAGAGGCCCATCATTGGCTGAACGACATGGCGACCACAACGCCCCCGTCCTCATCGTGGGGCTGGGACGCTTTGGCTCTTCGGTGGCCCAGCAGCTGGTCCAGCAGGGCAGGGAAGTGCTCGCGATCGAGCGCAACCCGGAATTGGTTCAGGTCTTTGCCGACTCCTTGACCCACGTCGTGGAGGCGGACGCCACCAACTTGGAAGCCCTTCGTCAGCTGGGTGCCCAGGAATTCTCTTCAGCAGTGGTCGGGGTGGGCACCTCCGTGGAGGCGTCCGTGCTGATCACCGTGAATCTGGTGGATCTGGGCATCGAACACGTCTGGGCCAAGGCGATCACTCCCGCACACGGCAAGATCCTCTCCAGGATCGGCGCGAACCACGTCATCTACCCGGAGGCGGACGCCGGCGTGCGGACCGCCCATCTGGTGGGCGGACGCATGCTGGATTTCATCGAGTTCGACGACGGCTTCGCGATCGTGAAGATGTACCCGCCCAAGGAAACCCAAGGCTTCAGCCTCGCGGAGTCCCGCGTCAGGGAGAAGTACGGGGTCACCGTGGTGGGCGTGAAGTCACCTGGTGAGGACTTCACCTACGCCCAGCCGGACACCGTGGTGTCCCAGCGTGACGTCCTGATCGTCGCGGGCCACGTGGAGCTATTGGAACGCTTCGCGGCTAGGCCCTGACTCTGGGAAAGACTGGGCCCACTGACAGATCAGACCCAGTGACGGATCAGGAGTAGTCCTTCGCCATCTGCAGCGAGCGCTCCACGGCGTTCTTCTCGCCCTCGGCGATGGCTTCCCTGACTCCACGCTGATCGAACGTGAGGATGGCCTGCTCCGTGGTGCCCTTAGGGCTCGTGACCGCCTTGCGGAACGCGGCCGGGTCAGCGTCCGGCGTATCCAGCATCAGACCAGCACCGGCCAACGTGGCGGCCGCCAGCTGCCGTGCCAGATCCTTGTCCAGGCCGAGCGCCACGCCGCCGTCTGCCATGGCCTCTGCCAGGTAGAACGCGTAGGCGGGGCCAGAGCCGGACACCGCGGAGACCACGTCGATCTGGTGCTCCTGAACCTCATACACCTTGCCGGATCCGGCAAACACGGCGCGCGCCGCGTCCACCGCAGCGTCGTCGGCGTGGGTGCCGCGGGCCAGCGCCACGACGCCCTTGCCCACCTGCAACGGTGTGTTGGGCATGGAGCGAAGCACAGGCTGGCCCTCCCCCAGGCTCGCTTCCAACGTGGCCAGCGTGATCGCAGCGGCCACAGAGACCACCACGGTTCCTGGCCTCAGCGCCGAGGAGATCTCCTGGCCCAGCTCCGCAATGGCGTACGGCTTCACACCGAGCAGCACGACGTCGGATTCCGAGGCCGCCCACGTGTTCGCGTCCGGGTGTTCCTCCGCGCTACGGACCGGCACGCCGGTCTCAGTGGCCAGGGCGGCGGCGCTGGCCGCCGACTTAGTGGTGGCTCGAACGGCGTCGGCCGGGTGTCCGGCGGCCAGCAGGCCGCGCAAGATGGCTCCGTTCATGTTGCCGGAACCGAGGAAGGCAATGGTGGCAGTCATACACTCCATCCAACCTCGAGGCACCGGCGGACTTCAAGCGCGGGTTGCCTGCGTGTCATCCCGCCAGGTCATCCCGCCAGGCGTGCAGAGGCGCTCAGCGGGCCAGATGCCGACGGGCGAATTCCAGCGTCTCCCCCAGCACGCGTTCTACCCCGCCAGGGGTTTTGCGGTATTTGCGCGTGGTCACTTCCACCGTCACGGAGCCATTCCAGCCGGAACCGGCCAGATACTGCAGGCTCTCCGCCACCGGTTGCGTTCCGTGCCCCGGCTGGAGATGCTGATCCGTGCCGTTGTCATCACCATCGCAGAGATGAACGTGGGTGAGCCGATCCCCCAGCGCCCTGACGGCGGCCAGGGAATCCACCCGGTCGATCGCGGCATGCGAGAAGTCCCACGTGACGTAGCGATAATCCATCAGCTGCGGATCCCAGTGCGGCACGTACATCTGGGCCGCCTTGGTTCTGGCCCGCCACGGATACATATTCTCGATGGCGATCTTGACGCCGTAGTACTCGTTGGCGCGGCGAACACCGTCCTCGAAACCGGAGGAGTACTTCCCCTGCCAACGGAAGGGCGGGTGCACCACCACCACGTGGGCACCTACGGCCTGAGCCAGCTGGGCGGAGCGCTGGATCTTGGTCCACACGCTTCCCCAGACCTGCTGGGTCAGCAGCAACGTGGGCGCATGGATGGCGGTGACCGGCATCCCGAAGCGCTGCTGGAAACCGTAGAGGGAGTCCTGCTCCTGGGTCAGGCTGTTGCCCGTGACCATGACTTCCACACCGTCGTAGCCCAAGTCGGACGCCAGCGCGAAGGCGTGATCGGGGCCAAGCGGGAAGGCACAAGACGTGGACAGCGAGACCCCGATGGGTTGCGGCTGCGGTTCGTTGCTCGGCAGGTTCAAGGCGTTCATGCCACAGCTCCTGGAAGTCCGGTGAGGTCACGGGAGAGCGTATCCACCGTTCCCACACCAACGTAGTCGTCGGTGACCCCGCTTCCCTGGCGCAGCAGCCGGTCGAAGCGGTGCAGGATGACGCCCTCACGCAGCGCCCAGGGGCAGATGTGCACTTGCTCGATCTCCAATTTTTCCATGGCGGTCTCCGCCCCGATGGCTCCTGCAAGCAACTGCGGCGCACGGATCTCCGAGACACCGGGCAGTCCTGCACGGTCCTCGAAACTCAACGCTTCCAGCCTGCGCGACCACAACCGCAGATCCTCCAGCCGGAGGATGCGTTCCACGTAGGGTCCCTTGCCCGACGGCGCGGCTCCCGCCACGCGCGCCAGTGACCGGAAGGTCTTCGACGTGGCGGCGACCATATCCGCGCTGTGTTCGGCCTGCAGCTGTTTCACGGCCGGATCCAGGATCTCCGCAACGTAGTCGCGGACCTCCCCCACGGCTGCCGGCTTGGGCGGATTTCCGGGCAGTTTGTCCTTGGTCAGGCGTGCAGCGCCCAACGGCACGGACACGGCGACCGCCGGGAACTCGTCCCGCCCGGTGGCCATCTCGAAGGAACCGCCGCCGATGTCCAGCACGGCCAGATCCCGGGTGTCCCAGCCGAACCAGCGGCGAACGGCGAAGTAGGTCAGTGAGGCCTCCTGCTGGCCGGAGAGTTCCTCCAGACCCACACCTGTGGTGGTTTCCACCTCCCGGATGATGTCCTCACCGTTGGTGGCGCCACGCAGCGCGGAGGTACAAAACGCCAGAAGGTCCTGAACGTCGTGACGGTGAGCAAACGCCACCGCTTCCCTGACGAACCTGAGCAGTTCCCTGCGCCCGCGGGCGTTGACCGCGCCGGATTCATCCAGGAAGCGCACCAGGGACAACGGCCGCTTGTGGGAAGCGAAGGCCACCGGGCGAGCCCCGGGGTAGGCCTCCACCAGCAGCAAGTGCACGGTATTGGAACCGATGTCCAGCACTCCGAGCCGCATGATTCCCCCTAGCCCTACTTCTTCTTCGCGGCGGGTTTCTTGGCCGCAGGCTTGCGAGCGCGGCTCGCCGCCGGCTTCTTGGCAGGCGCCTTGGCGCGCTTCTCCGCGAGCAGTTCCACGGCGCGTTCCTTGGTCAGCTGTTCCACCTCGGTGCCACGGGGCACCGTGATGTTGGTGGTGCCATCCGTGATGTAGGGGCCAAAACGCCCGTCCTTCACGACGATGGGTTTGCCGGAGGTGGGATCCTCACCGAATTCCGCCAACGGCGGCTTCGCGGCGCCACGCCCGCGCTGCTTGGGCTGCGCGTATACGGCCCTGGCCTGGTCCTCGGTGGTGGTGAACAGTTCCTCCTCCGACCCCAGCGAACGATATTCCGTGCCCTTCTTCAGGTACGGACCAAAGCGACCGTTAGCCGCGGTGATCTCCGCGCCGTCCACGTCCGTGCCCACCACGCGGGGCAGGGACATGAGCTTCAGCGCCTCCTCGAAGGTGACCGTGTTGGGATCCATGCCCTTGAACAGGCTGGCCGTCTTGGGTTTGACCTTGGCCGGCTTCTTCTTGGGCTTGGGTTTGCCGTTCTTGTAATACTCGGTCGGCAGGGAATCGAGATAGGCCTGCAATTCCTCCTCGGTCAGCTCCGGGACCACTTCCGTGACGTAGGGGCCGTACCGGCCGTCCTTGGCCACAACGGTGTACCCGGTCTCCGGGTGGACCCCGAGCTCGCGGTCGCCGGGAACGGAGGCGTCCATGAGCTCCCTGGCCTTGGCGGCGGTGAGCTCGTCCGGGGCCAGGTCCTCTGGCACATTGGCGCGCTTTGGCGTGGTGCCCTCCGGTGCGTCCTTCGGGAGAGCTTCCTCCAGGTAGGGACCGAACTTGCCAACCCGCAGGGTGATGTCCTCAGCCACCGGGATGGAGTTGATGGCACGCGCGTCGATCTCCCCGAGATCGTCCACGGTGTCCTTCAGACCCTCGAAGCCGTCGTCGCCGAAGTAGAAATGCTGCAGCCAGGCGTCCCTAGAACGGTTGCCGCGGGCGATCTCGTCGAGGTCGTCCTCCATCCGGGCCGTGAACTCGTAGTCCACGTACCGGGAGAAGTGTTCCTCGAGCAGACGGACCACGGAGAAGGCGATCCAAGACGGGACCAGTGCGCCGCCGCGTTTAGTGACGTAGCCGCGGTCCATGATCGTGGAGATCGTGGGCGCAAAGGTGGAGGGACGGCCGATCTCGCGCTTTTCCAGTTCCGCCACGATGGACGCCTCGGTGTACCGGGCAGGCGGGGTGGTCTCGTGGCCGGCTGCGGTGAGTTCCGTCGCGGTCAGCGCTGAGCCTTCCACCAGCTGCGGGAGTCGGCGCTGCTCCTCGGAGTCGGCCCGCTTCCCGGCGTCCGTCCCTTCCTCGTAGGCGGCCATGAAGCCACGGAAGGTGATGACGGTGCCTGAAGCGGAGAACTCGGCCACACGGTCGTCGGCCGCCGTGCCCTCCAATTTGACGGTGGCGGTGGAACCGACGGCATCGGCCATCTGCGAGGCCACGGTGCGCTTCCAGATCAGTTCATACAGCTTGAACTCATCCGCCGAGAGCTGCGGTAACACGGCCTGGGGCGTGCGGAACGCGTCGCCTGCCGGGCGGATGGCCTCGTGGGCCTCCTGCGCGGAATCGTTCTTGGCCTTGTAGCGGCGCGGGCTCGGGTACACGTACTCGGCTCCGTAGAGCTCCTTGACCTGCCGACGGGCCGCGTTGACGGCCTCGTCGGAGAGGTGCACCGAGTCGGTACGCATATAGGTGATGAAGCCGTTCTCGTACAACCGCTGCGCAATCTGCATGGTGATGCGCGAGCTCCAGCGCAACTTGCGGCTGGCCTCCTGCTGCAGCGTGGAGGTCGTGAACGGGGCGGCGGGGCGACGCTTGTACGGCTTGGATTCCACGCCGGTGACGGCGAAGTCGGAACCGTGCAGTCCGGCGGCCAGAGACTGAGCCGCCTCGCCGTCCAGGTGTGCCACGCCAGCCTTGACGGAGGCGGGCCGCAGCTCGCCGCGGTCGTTGAAATCGCGGCCGGTGGCCACTCGGGCGCCGTCCACCGCGCTGAGTCGGGCGCCGAAGGATTCACCGTCCGCGGTCACAAAATCGCCGGTGACATCCCAATAGGAGGCCGCACGGAACGCCATTCGCTCGCGTTCGCGCTCCACCACCAGTCGGGTGGCGACGGACTGCACGCGACCGGCGGAGAGGCCGCGGCCCACCTTGCGCCACAGCACCGGGGAGATCTCGTAGCCGTAGAGACGGTCAAGGATGCGGCGAGTCTCCTGCGCATCGACGAGGTCCATATCCAGGTCACGGACCTGGGCGAGTCCGCGCTGGACGCCCTCCTTGGTGATCTCGTTGAAGGTCATGCGGTGCACGGGCACCTTGGGCTTGAGCACCTCGAGCAGGTGCCAGGAGATGGCCTCGCCTTCGCGATCGGCATCGGTTGCGAGGTAGAGCTCGTCGGCGTCCTTGAGCTCTCGTTTCAGGTCGGCGACCCGCTTCTTCTTGTCCGGGTAGACCACGTAGTAGGGGTCGAATCCGTGGTCCACGTCCACGGCGAACTTGGAATAGGCGGACTTCTTCATCTCCGCGGGCAGTTCGGAGGGCTGCGGCAGGTCACGGATGTGTCCAACGGAGGCGTCAACCACGAAGCCCTCGCCCAGGTACTTGGCGATGGACTTGGACTTGGCGGGGGACTCGACAATGACGAGTTTCTTCCCGGTTTTACCGGCCGCTGCGGTGGACTTCGCCTTGGTTGGCACGATGCTCCTGCTTCGAATCGTTGCGCGCTGAAACGGGTTGCCTCAGCACCTCACCCGACGTGGTCTCACGTGGGGCCCGGACACGCTAACCATAGCGCCCACAGCCGCTGGCCCCTGCACCGAGGTGCGCTCTGGGCCGTGCGTACTTCAGGGGCGCGGGCTGCGATCCGGGAGTGCTGAGAGCAGATAATGGACGCGTTTCCCGTCCGCGGAGGAGCGGTTGGCGTCGTCTGCTCTGGCCTCGAATTCCTTGGCCAACGCCTGGACCCGCACCATGAACTCGCGCTCGGATGCCGCATCCAGGTAGAGGGAGCCGTAGTTCATGAACGGCAGGTCCTGAAGGTCGCCGTCCGCCGGTTCGCCGCGGTGGGCGGAACGGAAACTGATTTCTTCCGAGAGGCGCTGCCTGAACTGGTCCAATTGCATATCGACGTAGGCCGCCGTCCCCACTTCGGAGCCGCCCCCTGGCCTGACCACGAGTTGGTCACCGGCCGCGCGCCAGCGCCGCTCGCGGGCGTCCCCCTCCGAGGCCGCGCGTTCCACGAGCCCGTACTTCTCCAGTGCGCGCAGGTGGTAGCTCATGGCCGACGGCGACAGGCCACAGCGTGCCGCCAGTTCCGTCGCCGTGCGGGTACCACTAGCCGCATAGAGTTCGTCGAGAGCCTCCACTCTGGCCCGGTGGGCCAACGCGCGCACGGCGCGAGGATCGGTAATGACGACGCGACGTGGCACGGTGACAGTGTCGGTTCCGGCGTCCTCCGCGGCGTCGACGGAGGGCACCTCCGCCGGAAGGGAACGCACGGGGATGCTCATGGCCGCTCATTCTAACGCGGTCGCGGACCAGGTTTCAGACACTCACGGGCGGGAAATCCAGGAATCCGTCCCTGATCAACTCTTCTGCCCGTCCCAGGAGCGCCTCGGCCTGCTCGTCGCTGTCCCCCATGAGGGCCGTCACCGCCGTCGCCAGCGCCCTCAGATTCAGGTCTCCGTCGCAGGCGGAGACCAGTCCGGCCAGGGCCGTGTCCATACCTCTGGTGCGGCGCAGTCCGGAGCCCTGCCGCAGGACGATGGCTCTAGGGTGCTCCTCGCCTGGCACAGCATGAGTCTCCACCGTGGTGTCGGGTGCGGGGACCGCATGAACCAACCCGACGTCCACCTTGGCGAGGGCGTCCGCGCGGAACACCGAGGCGGCGAGCGCCGGCCCCAGTGGGGTGTCGAGGGCCTGGCTGAGCCATTCGAAGCGTCTGCCCACTCCGGCCTCGGTGGGGTTCGCCGGGCGGCGCAGCCAGACGAGTCCGAGGCCCACCCTGCCCACACCGCGCGCGGAGAAGTCCTCGAGGTAGTCCAGGTAGCGGGACTCGTAGGCCTGCGGGTCGCGGGCCTCTGCTGCGTCAGCCAGCCAGGTCTCCGCGTATCCGCACGGGTCCTCTAGATCGCGTTGGATGAACCAGCATTCGGTGCCCTGAGGCACCCAGCTGGCTGGGCCGGCGGCCCAGCCGGGCACGGAGGTGCCGGTGGCGGGGTCGGTGGCCACCACGTCGTCGGGCATATGGTCTTGGGCGACCTCCCAGTTGGCCAGCAGCTGGGCGGTGCCGCCTGGGGTGAGGATGTCGGGGAGGGCGCCGATCAGTTGCGCCACGAGGCGATCACCGGGCAGGCCGCCGTCGCGGTAGGTGAAGCGGTCCGCTTCCGTCTCGCCGTCGCTGCGCGGGGTGATGACGAAGGGCGGGTTGGAGACCACGACATCGAAGTGTTCGCCGCGCACGGGGTCCAGGAGGGAGCCCTGTTTGAGGCTCACCCTAGCGTCCAGGTGGGCGGGGTCCAGACCCAGTGCCTGGGCGTTGAGCAGCAGGTTGAAGCGGGTGAAGGCCAGTGCGCGCTCGGAGAGATCGGTCGCGGTGACGTGGTCGCAGTGGCTGAGCAGGTGGAAGGTCTGGATGCCGCAGCCCACGCCGAGGTCCAGCGCCCGACGTGCTGGCTGTCGGATGGTGGAGGAGGCCAGAGTCAGTGAGGCGCGGCCGATGCCGAGCACGTGATCGTGGCGCAGAACGCCGGAGCGCAGCGCGGCCCCCACGTCGGACGCCACCCACAGTTCGGCATCCGAGTCCGAGGCGTGGGGGCGCAGGTCGATGGCCGCGTGGGCCTGGGCCTGGGCGTCGGCCTCGGTGTCAGTCCCGGAGGATTCCACGAGGCCGATCTTGACCGCGTTGGCCAGGCCGAGCGTCGGCAGCGCCAGCTCCCAGTCCTCGGCGCTGATCGCCTGGCCGAGCAGGAAGGCCCTGACCAGCGCCGCGAGGGCGTCGCGGGCCTCGCCGCCGTCGCCGCCATCGTGGACGGCGTGGCCGGCCTGATCGGCCTGGTCGGCCTGGTCGTCCGGTCGTGAGTCGAGCACACGGCGGGCCGGCACAAAGTGCTCGCGCAGCAACGCGCTCATGGCCTGCTCACCGAGCAGTGCCGTCACGGCGTCGTACGTGTAGTCGGCTCGACGCAGATCTGCCGCCAGCAGGGCCAAGAGGTGCGGGTCGTCGCTGCGTGGGGCGTCTTCCACCGCGCTGAAGGCCGGTAGGGACTCGTCGGGCTGCGTTTGAATACTCACCCAAGTATTCTCCATCCCCTGCGGCCGTCACGCGCCGTCATCCACCGTCATCGTCGCCGTCACCTGATCGTTGCCTGCGAACGTATGTCACTGGGCCGCGGCCGCGGGTAGCCTCTTGAGTATGGAACACCGAGCGAGCGACGAACTGATCAGCACCTGGATGCGAGGCTGGGCCGAGGCACGCGGGTACGAGACCCACCACGACGGGGCTCTGCACGCCTATCGCCGGACCGGCCAGGACGCCGACAACTGGGAGTACGTGATCCACGACCCCAGCGCGGAGCATCTGAGCCAGCTCTCCCATGCCCTCTCGGAGCATCCGGGACAGCGCGTCACCGCTTTTACCACGGAACTCGACGGCCTCGTCGACCTGGCCCATGGGGCCGGGCTGGCCGTGGTCTCCACCCGTGAGGTGCTCATGGTCACCGACATGGCCGTGCAGGACATCGAGGCCCCCTACTTGGACGATGGCCTGCGCTGGGAGGAGAAGCGCGACGGTGACCACGCCTGGGTTTCCCTCCATGAGGAGGAGGGCAACGCGGTGGTGGCCTCCGGTCATGTCGGCGTGCTCGGTGACTACGCCATCTTCGATCGGATCGTGACGGCCCCGGAGTTCCGCCGCCGCGGCTTCGGTTCACTTGTGACCCGGTACTTGGCCTCCATCGCCGCCGAATCCGATGCGGAACGGGGACTGTTGGTGGCCTCCTCCGATGGTTACGAACTCTACAAATACCTCGGGTGGACGCTGCTGGGGACCATGGCTGTCCTCGAGGCTCCGAACTCCCCCGATGCCAACGAGCGCACGGGCCACACCTCGGACTAAAGACTCTCTGCCCCATGGATTTCAGAACCCTCGTCCCGCTGCTGGGCCGAGGGGAGCATCCCGATTCCCTGACCCATGTCAGGGTCCTCCCAGCCCGGTCCGCGCGCTTTGCGCCGTGGCCGGGCTGGGCCGCGTCGCCCCTCGTGGCCGCGTACGCGGCGCGTGGAGTGACGCAGCCGTGGGAGCACCAGGTCGCTGCCGCTTCGTCCGCGCAAGCCGGCCGGCACACCATCGTCGCCACCGGCACGGCGTCGGGCAAGTCCCTGGCCTACCTCTTGCCCGCCTTGGACGCCGTCATCCGTGGCGGCATCCTGCCCGACGGTTCCCGGACCGGCGGCCGCGGCGACGCCACGGTGCTCTACCTCTCCCCCACCAAGGCCTTGGCCGCCGACCAGCTTGAATCGGTGATCGGGCTGGACCTGCCCGGGGTCCGGGCGGCCACCTTCGACGGGGACACTCCGCGGGAGGAACGCCGGTGGGTGCGGGAGTACGCCAACGTGGTCTTCACAAACCCTGACATGCTGCATTTCGGGGTGCTTCCCCAGCACAGCCGTTGGGCAGGGTTCTTACGGCGGTTGAAGTACGTGATCGTGGACGAGGCCCACGGGTACCGGGGGGTGTTCGGGTCGCATGTGGCGGTTCTGTTACGACGTTTACGTAGAGTTGCGGCACATTACGGCGCCGCCCCCGTTTTCGTGGGGGCCTCCGCCACCTCTGCGTCTCCGGCAGAGTCCTTCTCCCGCCTGATCGGGGCTGACGCCGTGGAGGTGACGGATGATGCCTCGGCCAAGGGTGAACGGACCGTGGCCCTCTGGGAGCCGCCTCTGACCGGGTTGCGTGGGGAGAACGGGGCCGAGCAGCGCCGCACCGTCATCGCTGAGACCTCCGAGCTGCTGGCGAACCTGGTGTGCGGCTCGGTCCGGACGTTGGCGTTCATCCGTTCTCGGCGCGGTGCCGAGGCCATCTCCTCCAACGCCGCCCGGCTGGTGCGAGAGATCGATCCTTCGTTGCCGCAGCGGATCGCCGCGTACCGCTCCGGGTATCTGCCGGAGGAGCGGCGTGCGCTGGAGGCGCAGCTGCGCAACGGCGATCTGTTGGGAGTTTCCTCCACCTCGGCGCTGGAGCTAGGTATCGACGTGGATGGCCTCGATGCGGTGCTGGTGGCCGGTTGGCCGGGGACCCGGGCGTCCTTCTTCCAGCAGATCGGCCGGGCCGGGCGCTCCGGTCAAGAGGCCCTGGCCGCGTTCGTGGCGGCGGACGATCCCTTGGACACCTATCTGGTGCACCACCCCGAGGCCGTGTTCGACGTCGGCGTCGAGGCCACCGTCACCGACCCCTCCAATCCCTACGTGCTGGGCCCTCACCTCATGGCGGCTGCATCAGAACTCCCGTTGCGCCCGGAGGACCTGCCCCTGTTTGGGCCCACGGCAGGGGAGTTGGTGGAGGAGTTGGTGGCCGACGGCGCGCTACGCCGCCGCCCGGCCGGCTGGTTCTGGACTCATCCGGAATCGGCTCATTCCTTCGTGGACCTGCGCAGTGCCGGCGGCGGGCCGGTGTCCGTGGTGGATGTGGACTCCGGCAGCGTCCTGGGTTCTATGGACTCGCCACAGACTCACTACCAGGCCCACACCGGTGCGATCTACGTCCATCAGGGACGCACGTACTTGGTGGAGGAGCTGGACGAGGTCAATCACACGGTCTTGGTCTCGGCGACCAGGCCGGAGTACTACACCCAGGCCCGTGACCTCACCACGGTGGAGGTCGTCGAGACAGAACAGTCGGAGACCTGGGGCGAGATCGGCGTGCATTTCGGCAAGGTCGTGGTGACCACCCAGGTGGTCTCGTTCCAGCGGAAGGCGTTGCACTCCAACGAGATCCTCGGCGAGGAGCCGCTGGACTTAGAACCACGGCAGTTGTTCACCAAGGCCGTCTGGTTCACGATTCCGGAACCACGGCTGCATGCCGCGGGGCTGACCGCCGAATCCATCCCGGGATCCCTACATGCCGCGGAGCATGCGAGCATCGGCATGCTGCCCCTGGTTGCGTCCTCGGATCGGTGGGACGTGGGCGGCGTGTCCACGGCCCTGCATGCCGATACCGGGTTGCCGACCATCTTTGTGCACGACGGCCATCCGGGTGGCGCCGGTTTCGCCGAGCGGGGGCATGCCATGGCCCCGCATTGGCTGGCGGCGACCAGGGACGCCGTCATGGCCTGCGAGTGTTCCTCCGGCTGCCCGTCCTGCGTTCAGTCCCCCAAGTGCGGCAACCGCAATCATCCGCTGGACAAGGCCGGGGCGGTGGCCCTGCTCGGAGAAATCCTGCGGCTGGTCCCGGCGGAGCGCAAAAGGCGCTGAGCCTCAGGTCGGCCCGGCCGCGTCGGACAACCTAGCTGCGGCTGTCAGCCCAGCAGCGTCGGTCAGCCCAACTGCGCGATCACGCAGCGTGCTTGATCCTCCGGTGAGAGCCGAACGTCCACCTCGATACCGGCCTCGTCCGTGCCCAATTCCTCCAGGTCCGCATATTGGGAGGCCAACAGGGTTTCCGGCATGAAATGCCCGGTCCGGCTGCGCAGCCGTTGCGCGATGACCTCGTGGGGCCCGGTCGCATGAACAAAGATCACCCGGTCGTGACGCAGCAGGTCTCGGTAGCGGCGTTTGAGCGCAGAACACGTGATGACCCCCGTTCTCCCCCGGCCCAGTTGCTGGTCGATCCACGCGGACACCTTCAGCAGCCACGGTTCCCGGTCCGCGTCGGTCAGCGGAATGCCCTGGGACATCTTGGCGATATTGTCTGCCGGATGAAAGTCATCGCCCTCCGCCAGGTCGCAGCCGAGTCGGTCCGCCAGGCACCCTGCCAGCGTGGATTTCCCGCTACCGGAGACGCCCATGACCACCAACACTGTTGGGGTGGGTGCGTCACGCCGGACGGCTGCATCAGGCAAGAGGTACCCTCTGATCTCCCATGACCCATTCCAGGGAAATGTCGCCACCGACCGCCCGCAGATATTTCCGAATGGTGCCAACGCGGGTGTTCTCCAGGTCGCCGTGTTCGATCTTGGAGACCTGACGCTGCCCCACCCCGATGCGTTCAGCGAGCTGAGCCTGGGTCAACCCGGCTTCTTCCCGGAGTTCCCGCAACTTGTCTGCCCGGATTTCGCGGAGCATACGCTGCTTCTCTCGTTCGACAGCTTCATGGTCCACCGGCCGCAGTTCCAGAAGTTCTTCCAACGTCAGACCCATCGATCTCATTCCCTTCCGCGATGGCGAAGATCGTCGTCATAGATCCGTTCAGCCCTGGGCACATTCCTCCGGTACCAGCGGCCGCCCGAGGTTTGGGCCTCGTTCTGCGACCAACTCCAGTGCCGCCGCCACCTGGTTGTAAGTGGACTGGTCCAACGCTGTGAGCCAGTCCGCTATCAACCCAACTTCTATTCGCCACATCCTATCTCCTTAGACCTTCAAGGTTCTACTGGTCCTGACGTTCAGTTCTTCTTCGAGGCAGAACGAGGTCACCTCGGTGGCGGGCCGGCCCAGGAGGTGGCAGTGGCCCTGGGCAACGGAAGCCAGCGGGCGGCCGCGCCCTGCGGCACTGCCCTGACGCTGACCTCGATGCTCGCTCCGTCACCGCGCAGCACCGTGCAGGTGGTCAGGGTGGCGCCGCTGCCGCTGGCCGCCTTGGCAGCAGCAGCGCACGGATCACCGGCCGAACCGATGCCACGAGCCACATCGGAACCTGCCAGCGCTGCAAGATCGGCCGCAGCTGCGGCCCTGGAATCCTCTGCTGCCGCAGAAGCGAAGACCACCACCCCGCCGCCCAACAGCACCGCGGCGGCGCAGATCCCCGCCACGATCGCGGTAGCCGCCCCGTTCGCCCCTCGAAGCCGTCGTTGCTTGCTCACTGCTCTGCCCCATCCGATCGCTGAGCCATCAGGTCCAATCGCTGCGTCACCGGTTCCGGTCACCGCGCTACCCCGTCCCATCACTGCTCCGCCACTTCGGATCGAGCCATGGCCGTGGCCGTCACCGTGATCCCGGGCCCAAAGGCCTTCCACAGCGGAACCTTCCGTTGGACCGTGACGGTGGTCCAGCCCCCTGACTCCGCCACGTTCGCCGAGGCACCCTCCCCCGCAACCCGAGTGACGTCGACCTTGCCGCCGTCTCCTCTGGCATGTTCGCGAGCCATGGCGCCTGCCGCCTGTTGCACCCTGACCTGGTCGGAGCCCACCACCGCGGCTCCGACCACGGTCAGGATGACGAACAGGATCACCGGCATCAGCACCGCCAGTTCAGCGGTGACACTGCCACGTTGCCGTTCTGCCGGGCCGTGCCGGCGATCCTCACCCATCTCAGCCGCCCAGGGCCTTGCTGATCAGTCCGGTCAGCAGAGACTTCACCTGGCCACCGCCCAGGATCGTCACCAACAGCCCGGCGAAGCCGACCGCGGCCAGAGTTACGATGCTGAATTCAGCGGTAGCGATTCCGTCTTCCCCACGGAATCTACGGGCTGGTCGAGGACTCGTTGTGGTTGTCATGTCCCCTCGCCCTCCTTCCTTCTCCCGGTAGGGGCCGGGTGCCCAGGAGCCTCGTTCGAGGTCCGTGGAACCAGCTTGACCCGATTCGGGAAACGGCGGGTGGGGGTGGAGGCCGATCCGTGGACGACACGCCGCCGTTCGGCACCAGATCGCGGAATCCGCCGGCCTGCAGTGCTCACCAGGGCATCAGAGCCAGCGCGATCGGGACCACACCCAAGCAGATGAAGGCAGGTAGCCCGCACAACCCCATGGGTAGCACCAGCTTCACGGCCAGGGATGCGGCACGGGCCTCCTCGTCCCTGGCCCGGCCCCGCCGCTGTTCGTGCGCCCGCCTGCTCAGCACCACCGAGACAGGTGCGCCGGTCCCCTCGGCGAGCGCAAGGGCCTCCCGCAGCCCTCTGTGCTGTGGTGCCCAGGCCCAGGCCTGCTCCGGCGTGGCGCCCCAGGCGAGCATGCGAGCCACGACGGCTAGCTCCGGTGCGGGAGAGTTGCCCGCGCCTAGGTGCTGCAGAGCCAACGTCACGGAGGCTCCGGAGCGCAGCAGGGCCGCTGCGGCGTCGGCCACGAGCGCAGAGGATCCGGCGTGGTCCGCAGGCCGCGCTCTAGGTGACCGCCGAGGTTGCACCGGTGACGCAACGGGAGCGGGCAACAGGCAGAGCCCGGCGACGCAGGCCGCTGCTAACCAGGCAGCCGCCACCGCAGCGGCTGCCGCACTCATGATGACGTTCCGGAACTCATGGCGTTCCCGCCCGCATGATGCGTCTGGACCACAGTGCGGCAACGCCCCAGAAGATCAGCCCCAGGACCAGGGCTGCCCGTCCCCACACCGTGCCGACCAGGATGTTCAGTGGCTCCGCTCCGAGCGCTTGGGCCAGGAGCAGCCCTCCGATGGGTAGGCTCATGAGAATCCGACGCGTGGTGCGAGCCGCCGCCAGTCCGGAGACCCGGGCGCGGGCGGCGTCCGCTCTAGCGGTGCATTCGTCCCGCACCCGTTCCAGCAGGTCCGCCAACGGTGCTCCCGTCCCGGTCGCCAGACCCACCGCCCAGACCGTCTCCTGCCAAGCGAGGCCGGGTCCCTGCACGCTGACCAGATCGCCTCCGGAGCGCAGCTGCAGGTCCGCGGCGGCGAGCGCCGCCAGCCACTGAGTGCGCAACGTTGAGGCCTTCACCCGCTCCCGTCCCTTCCTGGTCAGGGCGGAAGGTTCACCGTCCTCCCCTAGCCACAGCCGACGTCCGGCAGGGTCAAGGGCGTCCGAGGCCCTGGTCGAGCCCCAGACCCGGAACAGCTCCGTCGCGGAGACACCCGCCTGCAGCAGCGCCACGGCTTGCCCCAGCGCTTCCGCGGCGACGTCGTCTGCCAACGGATCGGTGCCACCGCTTTCCTTCGGTCCCCACCTGTCGTGCGCGCCCGCGGTGCGCGCAGCGCTGACCCCGCGCCCCGCAGTGTTGTCGAGCGTCCCAGTGTTCTCAGGCGTCCCAGTGCGATCGAACTTGCCAGTGTGTTTGAACCTGCCGGTGCGCTCGCGCCTCCCGGTCTGTTTGGGCCTGCTGATGAGCAGTAGGAACAGCGCACAGGCCAGCCCCGCAATGACGGCCGCCACGTAGTCGCTCATCTGCGTACCCCGCCCTTCATCCCCGCCCCAGGGTCCGGTCGAACCAACCAGTCTCGGGCCCCGTGGAGAACACACCCGCACGGTCACGGGTGAGAATGTCGCCAGTAGTCAGCTCGCCGTCACGAAGGACAAGCCGTGACAAGGCCACCGGACTGCGCCCCTGGGGTCCCCTGGCCATATGCACCACCACATCCACCGCTGCCGCGGCCTGCAGGGTCGTGGAGCGCACATCCCAGCCACCCAGTGCGCCCAAGGCCAACAGCCGCGACCCGACCGCGTCCGGTGAGTTGGCATGCACGGTGGCACCCGCGCCGTCGTGCCCAGTGTTCAGGGCCATCAGGACGTCCCTGACCTCCTCGCCACGACATTCGCCGACCACCAGTCGATCCGGACGCATCCGTAACGCCTGCCGCACCAGGTCGGTGAGGTCCACCACGCCAGCCCCCTCCGTGTTACCGGTCCTGGACGCCAGCGACACACAGTGCGGGTGGTCCGGGAGCAGCTCCGGTGCATCCTCGACCGCCACGATGCGCTCGCCGTGCGGGACCCTGCCCAGCATGGCCGAGAGCAGGGTGGTCTTCCCTGCGCCGGTCCCGCCGGAGACCAGGAAGTTCAGCCGCAGATCGATCACCCTGCGCAGGGCCTCCCTGAACGGATCCGTCGGGTCCGGGAGCACGATCTCCAAGGTCGCGTCCGCCCGCGGGACCCGGCGCAGACTGAGCACGGTGGCTCCTTGGGCCACCGGGGGAAGGACGGCGTGGACACGCACCCCATCCACCACCACGTCTGCGTAGGGACAAGCATCATCCAGGCGCTTCCCCGCCCCTGACACCAGCCGAACGGCCAAGGCGCGGGTTACCTCCGGCGCCAGCAGCATCCCCGGGACCGGGTGCAGGCCCGTGGGATCATCCACGAACACGGTGCCGTCAGCATTGACCAAGACGTCGGTGACCCCCTCGGTCTCAAGGAGGGGCTGCACAGGGCCGAACCCGACCAGTTGGGCCAGGACAGCGTGCGCCGTCTCCTCAACGGCCGCCGCGCCGCGCAACCCGGTCAGCCGTCCCACCCAGGAGGCGACCACGGCCCGCGTCGGCTCCTCGCCGCGCGAGGCCAGCTCCTCCCGGATCCGATCCACCAGGGCTTGATCTACCCGGGTCTGATCCATCCCGGTCTTGTCTATCCCGGCCTGGTCCACTCGGGCCTGATCCGCCGCACTCATGCCACCCACCCCAACGGTTCCCCCGCAGCCAGCCGGGGACTCCATCTCCTGCGGATCAGCCTGGACGTCGCCCCAGGCATGCGGCCGTGTTTCACATCCACCGTCCCCGCCCACGCGGCCCCCAACCGGTCAGCAGTGTCCGGCCCGTCCGGTGTACGCCCGAGTCCCCGCACCGTCACCAGATCCGGGGCGGGCATCCCCAACCGATCGGGCGCGGGCCTCGGCAGCGGGCCCGCCCCAACGGCCACGACCTGCTGCACCACGCAGGAGAGCTCCCCGAGCGATCCCGTACTGTCCCACCACTGGTTCGGATCAGCGCAACCCAGAGCAGCGACCACCACATCGCACCCAAGTGTCAGCACCTCGATCAATCGTGCTCGGTCCCCCGGCGACGTTCCCCTCACGCCACCGGCCAGGACGGGGATGCCACCCACGCCTCCACCCAGGCTGCCACCCAGCAAGGGCAGCGCGGCGATGAGCCCGTGCGGTGACCCGTCACGAACTGATCTGCTGGCTTCATTCCACCCCACGAGGGACTCCTCGGCCGCCTGCTGGCTCACCGCGGCGGCGATCCCACCCACGCCGTGGGCATCCACCAGCACCGTGCGCAGCCCCGCCTTGGCGGAGGCCGAAGCCACCAACACCGCGACCCGGTCGGGGCACGCGGCCTCCCCCACGCCACATACCGCGATCACCCTTCCCTGGCCCTCAACACTCTGACCACCCACGACCTGGCCCGAATCCCCGCGGGGCCCAACGGCACCAGCCCCAACCGCCCCCAAATACTGCGCGAGCCATCCCCTCCCCTGCGGCAGCACCACCGACCTGTGCCCCGGCGAACGAGCGGCCCGCGCCCACAGCAGCTCCTCGTCGATCCCCACCAACACCGCATCAGCCGGCAGCTGCCCAAGCAGCTGCGCATCCCACAGCACCGCGCACCGCTGCGCCACACCCTGCTGAGGCCCAGTAGCAGCAGTGCCAGCCGTAGCCACAGCCGACGCATCGCCACTCTCAACGACCTCCAGTTCCAACCCCGCGCCCGCCACCACCGGAGCCACCTGATCCGCCACCCGCGGGTCGGCGGTCACCAAGGTCACGGTCCGCGACGCGCCCGCCCGACGTCCGGGTCGTCCCGCCCCTGAGCGGCGCGCCCCTGAGCGGCGCGCCCCTGGCTGTCCCGCCTCATGTTCCTGCACCAATTTCCACATGCCGCCCAGCCTGCACGCCGCCCCCCCCTCCGCGGGACTCCCCCATCGCCCAACTGTGGACGACACGCCGCCCGGGGGCGTCGTCCACGGGCACAATGGTCACTATGACCACCTACCTCATGGCCCCACCTGCCCAACCGGCAGGCAGCCACGAGGAATCCCACACCCTGCTCCCACTGGACCAGGACGGGAACCCCGCCGCGGAGCCAAGAACGTTCACCACGCCCGACCTCGCGGCGACCATCGCCCGGATCCAGAACACTGATCCCACCTCACGTTTCGTGTGGGCCGATACCAGAACCGCCTACCCGCCCCTGCTGCGGCACGGCCTGCAGGTGGCCCGCTGCCACGACCTGGGACTGGCCGCCCGCGCCCTGGCACCGCTCATCGGATCCGATTCCCTCATCGGCCCCCGACCCGAACACCTCGACCCGAGACAGGACACGCAGGACACTCTCTTCGCCGCCCCCACCCCCACCGGACCCGACGCCGCCACTCTCGCCGCTGAATACCGCCGCCAGATCACCGCCCGCACCCGAGCCACCGACTCTGCGCCGGCCCTCGACGGGCAAAAACTCTGGCTCCTGGCCAGCCTCGACTCGGCAGGCACGCTCGCCGCCGCGGAGATGCACCACACCGGTATTCCATGGGATCGCGCCGCACATGAGCGCATGCTGGCCGAAGCCCTGGGGTCCCGGGTCCCGGAGGGTCAGCGCCCCGCCCGGCTCGAAGAACTCACCGGCAGCATCCGCTCCGGTTTGGACGCAGCCCAGCTCAATCCGGACTCGCAACCTGACCTGTTGCGGGCCCTGCACCGCGCCGGGATCGAGGCCAACAGCACCCGCAAATCCGATCTGGAGCAGCTCAACCACCCCGTGATCCCAGCCCTGCTGGAATACCGCAAACTCTCCCGGCTGCACGCCGCCAACGGCTGGGCCTGGCTTGAGGCATGGGTCAGGGACGGACGCTTCCACCCCACCTACGACGTCGCCGCCGTGGTCTCCGGACGATGGGGCGGCCACGGCGGTGGCGTGCAGCAGCTGCCTAAGGAGATCCGCTCGGCCGTCCGCGCCGATCCTGGCCACACCCTAGTGGTGGCCGACGCCTCGCAGTTGGAACCGCGCGTCCTCGCCGCGGTCAGCGCCGACCGGGCCTTGGCCGCAGCTGGCGACGGACACGACCTCTACCAAGGGATCGCGGACCTCGCCTTCGGCGGGGACCGGAAGGTCGCTAAGGTCGCGATGTTAGGCGCCATGTACGGCGGCACCACCGGCATCTCCGCCCAGATGGCGCCCCGGCTGGCCCACGCCTTCCCCACCGCCACAGCGTTCCTGGAGGCGGCGGCCCGCACCGGCGAGCGCGGGGGCGTGGTGGCCACGTGGCTCGGGCGGGTCTCCCCCGCCCCGCGGGACATGCCCGACGACGCGCGGGCCGCCCGCGCGCATGGCCGCTTCACCCGCAACTTCGTGGTGCAGGGCGCGGCCTCCGAGTGGGCGGCGGCGTGGCTGGCCACGCTGCGCACGCGATTGCACCGCGCCGTCCCGCAGGCGCGGCAGGTGCTCTTCCTGCACGACGAGATCATGGTCCACACGCCCACGGATTCCGTCGCGCGCGTGGAGCAGGTGATGACGGAGGCCGCCGCAGAGGCCTCCGCCCTGATCTTCGGTGCCATCCCCGTGCAGTTCCCCGTGGACGTGGGCCACGGGCAGGACTACGCCACGGCCAAGGGCTGAATCCCAGATTTTCCTCGAGTTTGATGCGTCGGTCCGGCCTCACGCCTGTCTCGTTCAAGCATCAAAGCCGTAAACAGGCATCAAACCGACACCGGAGACGTAGCTGACGACTGAAACGCGGCAGCGCGTCTAGAAACCGGGGACGGGGAACGTCCTGGACCGGTCCCACTCCTGCGCCCACCCCAGCTCGCTGAGCAGGGACGAGACGATGCCTGCGGTGAAACCCCACAGCAGTCCCTGCGGTAGCTCGAAGGCGTCCATCACCAAGGAAAGGCCGCCACGCTGCAAGCGGGTCACGCCACGGACGTCCGGGTTCACCAGGTCAGCCACGGGCGCCCGGAACACCTGAGCGGACTCACCCACATCGACGACTCCCACCGCGCTCTGCTGCTCCCACCAGCCCAGCACCGGAGTCACCGCGAAGCGGGAGACCGTGGGCGCCTGCGGCAGCACACCGAGCACCCTCACGCCGGACGGGTCCAGGCCGGTCTCCTCCTCCGCCTCCCGCAACGCCGTCGCAACCACATCCGCGTCGCCCGGCTCCGCACCCCCACCGGGGAAGGCGATCTCCCCGGCGTGATCGCGCAAGGTGTCGGCACGCAGGACCAGCAGCAGATCAAGATCCGCGGGCACCACACCCGGGCTGTCGGTCGTGGCCGGGACGTCATCCAGCACCCCGAACAAGACGAGAACGGCGGCCGAACGAAAAGCCGACGATCCGGCGGCAGCCGGACGCATTCGTCTGGCATATCCGGGCACCCGCGCGGCATCGTCACGGTAGGCGGCCGCCAACCGGCTGAGATCCGCGAGTGCATCCACACTCATGCGCCGAGCCCGTAACCCAGCGCCCGCAACTCACGACGTGTGTGGCCCGCCAGCATGAGCCTGTGCAGCTCCTCGCGACCGGGAGCCAGCTCATACTTCAACAGCGCCTTGGCGGCCTCCGGGTCCGTCTCCCCCGCCCCGTAGGAGGGGCAGAGATCCGCGATGGGGCAGACCCCGCAGGCGGGCTTCTTCGCGTGGCAGATCCTGCGGCCATGGAAGATCAGGTGGTGGGAGAGCATGGTCCAGTCCTTCGGGTCGAAGAGCTCGGCGATCTCCTCCTCCACCTTCACAGGGTCCGTCTGCTCGGTCCAGGCGAAGCGACGCGCCAACCGCCCAAAGTGAGTGTCCACCGTCAATCCCGGCCGCCCAAAAGCGTTGCCAAGCACCACGAAGGCCGTCTTGCGCCCCACCCCAGGCAGGGTCACCAAGTAGTCCAGGTCGGCCGGGACCTCCCCATGATGCTCCGCGACGAGGCGCCGGGAGAGTTCCTGGATATTGGCCGCCTTGGTCTTGTAGAACCCGGTGGGACGCACCACGTCCATCACCTGATCGGCAGGAGCGGCTGCGAGCGCCACCGCGTCAGGCCAATGGGAGAAGAGCACAGGAGTGACCTGGTTGACCTTGACGTCCGTGGTCTGCGCCGAGAGCACCGTGGCCACGAGCAACTCGAAGGGATTCTCGAAGTCCAGCTCGGGCACCACGTAGGGATAGGTGTCCGCCAGGATCCGGTCCATCTTCCTGGCCCGGCGTTTACGCCCCAGGTGCGTTTCGGTGGAGTACTTCTTCGCGGCGCGTTGGTCCGGGGTGAGGCGTGCGGGCATACGCCTAAGTCTACGAGGGCCGTTCGGCGCGCCAGCAGCACCGCTCACCGACCAACTCCGGCCACCAGTGGCCTCAGCCGTCTTCCGGATCACCTCTGCAACCTTCGTCGATGTAATCTGGCTCACAAGTTGGGACCACGCACGTGTTCCGATACGACAACGACGTCTGGAAGGACCCATGGCACAGAACCCCACCCTGGACAACCTGCTCCACGAAAACCGCACGTTCCCCCCGTCGGCCGAATTCGCTGCCAACGCGGTCGCCAAGGCGGACCGGTATCAACAAGCGTCGGAGGACCGCCTGGGTTACTGGGCCGACCGCGCACGCGAGGCCGTCACCTGGGACACCGACTTCACGCAGGTCCTCGACGACTCGGACGCCCCCTTCTACACGTGGTTCGCTGACGGCAAACTCAACGCCGCCTACAACACTTTGGACCGCCACGTCGAGGCGGGCAACGGCGATCGCGTGGCGATCTACTTCGAAGGTGAGCCCGGAGACACCGTCACCTACACCTATGCGGAACTCACGGACGCCGTGAAGCAGGCGGCCAACGCCTTCCTCTCCCTCGGCGTCGGAAACGGTGACCGCGTTGCCGTGTACCTGCCCATGATCCCCGAGGCCGTCATCACCATGCTGGCCTGCGCGCGCATCGGCGCCGTGCATTCCGTGGTCTTTGGTGGCTTCTCCTCCGAAGCCCTGCGCCAGCGCATCGACGACGCGGAGGCCAAACTTGTGGTCACGGCGGACGGCACTTGGCGCCGCGCCAAACCTTCCTCCCTCAAGCCGGCCGTGGACGCCGCCCTTGTAGCCCCCGGCCATACCGTGGAGAACGTCCTGGTGGTCAAGCGCAATAACCAGGAGGTCGCCTGGAACGACGACCTGGACAAGTGGTGGCATGACGTGGTTCCTGCCCAAAGCACGGACCACACAGCGGAGGCGTTCGAGGCCGAGCATCCCCTGTTCATCCTCTACACGTCCGGCACCACGGGTAAACCCAAGGGCATCCTGCACACCACCGGTGGCTACGTGGTCCAGACCGCGGTGACGCACAAGGACACCTTCGATCTGAATCCGGAAACGGATGTGTACTGGTGCACCGCCGACATCGGCTGGATCACCGGCCACTCCTACGTCACCTATGGCCCGCTCGTGAACGGCTCCACGGTGCTGCTCTACGAAGGCACGCCCGACACCCCGGCCAAGGACCGGTGGTGGGACCTCGTGGAGAAGTACAAGGTCACCATCATGTACACCGCGCCCACCGCCATTCGCGCGGCCATGAAGTGGGGCCGCGAACACGCAGACAAGCATGACCTCTCCTCGCTGCGCGTGCTCGGCTCCGTGGGCGAACCCATCAACCCGGAGGCCTGGATCTGGTACCGCGAGGTGATCGGCGCCAACGCGGGAGCCGGCACGGACGGTCAGCCCGGCCCCCGCAAGGAGCACCCCGCACCCATCGTGGACACGTGGTGGCAGACGGAGACCGGCGCTCACATGATTGCCCCGCTCCCGGGCGTCACCAACGCCAAACCCGGCTCCGCCCAGGTCGCGGTGCCCGGCATCAGCGTGGACGTCGTGGACAACGATGGGAAATCCGTGGGCGACGGAGAGGGCGGCCTGCTGGTCATCCGCGAGCCGTGGCCGTCCATGTTGCGCGGCATCTGGGGCAACCCGGAACGCTACAAGGAGACGTACTGGTCCCGCTTCGAGAACATGTACTTTGCGGGCGACGGCGCCAAGAAGGACGAGGACGGCGACATCTGGCTGCTCGGCCGGGTGGACGACGTCATGAACGTGTCCGGCCACCGGCTCTCCACCACGGAAATCGAATCCGCTCTGGTCTCGCACGACTCGGTCGCCGAGGCCGCAGTGGTTGGCGCCCGTGACGAGACCACGGGTGAGGCCGTGGTCGCCTTCGTGATCCTGCGCGGCGAGCCCGGCGACTGGCCGGACGACATCGATCAGACCCTGCGCCTGCACGTGGGCAAGGAGATCGGGCCCATCGCGAAGCCTAAGGCCGTGTTCCCGGTCCCCGAGCTGCCCAAGACCCGTTCCGGCAAGATCATGCGTCGCCTACTCAAGGATGTCGCGGAGGGACGCCCGGCCGGCGACTCGTCCACCTTGGCGGACACCACCGTCATGGATCAGATTGCCAAGACCATGAGTAGCTGATGTCTGTGTAGCTGAGGCTTCTCAAACCAAATGCCCGACGGCGGGGCGCGCCCCGCCGTCGGGCATTTGCGTCCCGCTCGTTAGGGTTGTGTGCACCCCCAGGTTGAATCAGCGAGCCTGAATCAGCCGACCTGGCACTTGCCGGTGTCCACGGCGGAATCGAGGTTCTCCGCACGGTCCGCCACACCGCTGAACTCCTGGGCGCTCAGGGCGTAACCAACATCCTGTTTGTCCGCGGCCTTAGCGAAGACCAGCCCCTGAACCCGGCCCGCCGAGTCCAGCAGCGGCCCCCCGGAGTTCCCCTGCTCCACGTCGGCGGCGAGCTGGTAGACCTCCAGCAAGGATTCCGACTCCCCGTAGATGTCGGGGACGTTGACGCCATGCAAGGACTGGACGGCAGCGGGCAGGGAGGCGAACGGTCCGCCGCCTGGGTAGCCCATGAACACGCCCGTGTCGCCGACGGCCATCCCGTGGCCCACCGGCAGTGAGGGCAGGTCAAGGCCGTCCACGGCGATCACCGCAACGTCGCGGACCGGGTCGAAACTCACGACCTTCCCCGTCAGGGCGCGGCCGTCTTCCGTCTCCACCACGGGCTTCTCGACGCCCTGCACCACATGGGCGTTGGTGATCACGCGGTCGTCTGCGACCACGAAGGAGGAACCGGTCTGGTTCACACCACAGGCCACAGCGGTACCCGTCACCCGGGCCACCGAACCGCGAGAATCATCGATCTGCTGGCCCTTGGCCTCTTCCGTGGGCACCGCCACGTCATCCACGGGCGCCAACGGAACCAGGAGCGAGGGTAGATCCACGCCGCCCACGATGCTGCGGGCCTCACCGAGAATCCGCTGCGCACCAGGGGGCGTAAGGGTGCGCGCCATCGACACGATCTTGGATTCGGCGATCTGCGAAGAAATGGTGGGCAGACCCAGCGGGGTGAAGGTGAAGGACAGCGCGGCGATGGCCACCAGGGACATGCCCGCGTGCACCATGGCACCTGCGGCGCGTCCCCACCACCGCGGACGCGGACGGTCCAACCAGCCACGGATCGTGGAAGCCAAGGCCTCACCTGCGCCATGGCCCAAGGTCATCAGGACAACAAAGGCGGCCACCAACCCGGCGATACGCCAGCCGGGGTTCGGGATCCAGATGGAGACCAGGGGCACCGCGAAGAAAGCCGTGACCGTGCCCGCCACCATGCCGATGACCCCACCCAAGGACACCACGAAGGACTTGCGCCACCCGGAGAACCCGTAGAGCACCACGACGACAAGCAGCACGAAATCCAGGATGTTCAAACCGAGGAACACTGCGCTTCTCGTCCCCTTGTCGCGTCGTCCAATCCCCGGATCCACGGCCAACGCTGGTGCGCGCTGGGATGCCCCGGGGTTGCTCGCACCAGTCTAGCCAGTGGGCGTTCTTACCAGCATTCCGTAATGAACGCCACGCGGAAAGACGTTGTGGGGGTCGTCACAAGTGCAGACATGCGGCACAATGGCCTGTGAATACCAATCGATTTTTGAACAGGAGCATCATGGATATCGAGGTCCTGCGGCGCGCACCGCTGTTCGTTCACCTCAGTGACGAGGCCTTCAGCGTCTTGACGGACGAACTGACCGAAGTGGACCTTTCCCGCGGAGCTTCTCTGTTCCACGAGGGCGATCAGGGTGACCAGCTGTATGTGATCGTGTCCGGAAAGATCAAGCTGGGACGCACGTCTTCGGATGGCCGCGAGAACCTGCTCGCCATCCTCGGGCCCGGCGAACTCTTCGGCGAGATGGCACTCTTCGACCCGTCCCCCCGTAACGCCACCGCCACCGCCGTGTCGGAAACGCGACTGGCCGGCCTGCGCCACGAGAACCTGCGTAAGGCCATCCAGGCCTCCCCGGATCTGTCCGTGCAGTTGCTGCAGGCACTGGCCCACCGCCTGCGCCGCACCAACGACTCCCTGGCTGACCTGGTCTTCTCCGACGTCCCCGGCCGTGTCGCCAAGGCGCTGCTTGACCTCGCCGACCGCTTTGGACGTCCCACCACGGACGGCATCCTGGTCCCCCACGAGCTCACGCAGGAAGAACTCGCCCAGCTGGTGGGCGCATCGCGTGAAACCGTGAACAAGGCCCTCGCGGACTTTGTCCAGCGTGGCTGGCTGCGGCTCGAGGCTCGCGCCGTGGTGATCCTGGATCTCAACCGTCTGCGCCAGCGTTCCCGCTGACCACTGACAGCGAAGGGACCCGACCAAACGTGTACATGGTCGGGTCCCTTTTTCTGTGCCTGTTTCGTCTGGGCCCGCGCCTTTGGACTGGGTCCGTGCCTTGGGTTTAGGCCCGTGCCTTGGATCTGCAGCCAGTGTGCGTTCAGCGGCCCTTCGCGACGCCGCCGCCCTCTGAGACCTCCGCCGTGGTGACGTCCAGCCACAAGCCGTCGCCTTCCCTGACCAGTTCAGGTTGGTGCGTGGTCAGCGGCCGGTTCGAGGACAGGTACGCAACGCAGCCGCGGGTCCGCTGCAGCTTGCTCATCAGGACCTGGGTCGCCGGGGTGGTCAGACCGGCCAACGGGACGCCAGCGGTTTCGGGGGTTGCGATCTCCTCGCCCAACGCCGTGGATGTCGCAAGGGACCCCGGTTCATTCACCCCAACCCAACGGCCCCAGCGCGTTTCCCCGCGTTCGTTGGACAGGGGCGTGACTCGCTGTCCCGTTGGCAGGGCCGCTGCGAAGTACCAGGTGTCGAAGCGGAAGAGTTCGTAATCCGCGGAGATCCACCGCCCCAAGGGCTTCAACAGGTCACTGCGCACCCCCCACCCCCTACGGCTCAGGAACTCCGCGAAGCCAAGGTCGCCTTCCGCTAGCTGCCGGCGGACCAGGAGCATCTCGTCGGCTGCAACGTCTTCCACGAGGGATAGCTCGTCCGGGCCGGCCAGGAGGACTCCGGTGGCTTCGAAGAGTTCCCGCACGGCGGCCACTACCCGCCGCCGTGCGTCCACGAAATCCGTGAATCCAAGCCGCGCGGCCCATTGGGTGGGCGTGGGTCCGAACCACAGGGGCGCGGCATCGTCCTGAGCGGTGACGGATCCCCCGGCGAAGGACACCAGTCCCAGGGGTGATCGGGTACCGCGCTGCCCCAACCAGGTTTGCACGCCGTCAGGCGAGTCGCGGATCAGGACCACCGCTGCGGCGCCCCTCGGCTGCCGAGGGGGACGCGGGGCGGCGGCCTCGTCCAGCCACGCCCTCGCGGCATCCTGCCGCGAGGGCGGCACTGGGAAGAGCCGCCGAAGCACCCCCGTTGGCGCAGCCGGGCGCTGGGCCCGCTGTGCCTCTGAACCGGGCGTCGCCCAGTTCTTGGTGCCCCAGCGGCGCCCAGACTCAGGCGTAGGCCAGGACAAGTTCCACTTCCACGGGTGAGTCCAGGGGCAGTACCGCCACGCCCACTGCGGAACGTGCATGCACACCGGCGTCCCCGAAAACCTCACCGAGCAATTCCGAGGCGCCGTTGATGACACCGGGCTGGCCCGTGAAATCGGTGGCGGAGGCGACGAAACCGACCACCTTCACCACGCGGGTGACTCGGTCGAGGTCACCGATGACGCTCTTGACCGCGGCGAGGGCGTTGATGGCCGAGATCTGGGCGAGTTCCTTGGCCTGCTCGGCGCTGACGGAGTCCCCCACCTTCCCGGTCACGGCGAGCTCGCCGTTGACGAAGGGCAGCTGCCCGGAGGTGTAGACCAGGCCGTCGTTGGCCAAAGCGGGCGTGTAGGCCGCCACCGGCTTGGCGACGTCCGGCACGCTAAGGCCGAGTGCTGCAAGCCGCGCTTCGACACGGCCGGAGGATTCAGACATGGAGTTTCCTGTTCTTTCGCGAGGGGATGCTGCTCAGTCGAGGGGGCGCTTCAGGTACGCCACCAGGTTCACGTTGGGGGCCTGGACCATCTCGGAACCGGTCATGCTCGGCCCACCTGCGGATGGCATGGTGAGCACCTGCACCAATTCCCACCCGTCCTGGCCCCAGTTGTCGAGGATCTGCTTGGTTGCATGCACCATGAGCGGCACGGTTGCGTATTCCCATTTCGTCATGGGGTTCAGCCTAGCTTCAGGAGGGGTCCAGGGTCCCCTTGTAGACTCACCGTTATGGCCTCCCGTAAGTCCCCCCTGCTCAACACTGCCTCGACGCTGGGCAAGATCGTCGCGTTCTTCGCCGCTTCCGCGGTGGCAGGCGTCCTGGTGGCCGGGACCTTGGTCCCTTTGGCCATCGGTACCTCGACCGCCACCACGGTTGCTCAGGACACCTACGACTCCATCGAGGTGCCTCAGGAGAACTCGCCCGTGGCGCAGCCGTCCTACCTCTTGGATCGCGACGGCAAGCAGATCGCGAAGTTCTTCAAACAGAACCGCAAAGAGGTCAAACTGGACGACGTCTCCGACTGGATGAAGAAGGCCATCATCGACATCGAGGATGAGCGCTTCTACGAGCACGGCGGCGTGGATGCGCGCGGCATCGCCCGCGCCTTGTACAACAACGTTTCCGGCGGCGGCCGTCAGGGTGCCTCCACCATCACCCAGCAGTACGTGGCGAACCTGAACGTCAACGACCAGGTCGCGGCAGGCCTGGACCCGGACGAGGTGGCGCGTAGCGGTAACAAGAACATCTCCGACAAGGTCCGTGAGATCAAGTGGGCCAACGAGATCGAAACCAAGATGTCCAAGGACGACATCCTGGGCGGCTACCTGAACCTGGTGCCCTTCGCCGGTGCCACCTACGGAGTCGAGGCGGCCAGCCAGCGCTGGTTCTCCAAGCCCGCGTCGAAGCTGAATCTCGAGGAGTCGGCGCTGCTGGCAGGGATGGTCCAGCGGCCCACCCTGTTCAACCCTGCGGCGAATCCCGAGGCATCCATGAACCGTCGCAACGTGGTGCTCGGCACCATGTTGAAGAACGAGGACATCACGCAGGAGCAGTACGACAAGGCGGTCAAGGCCAAGATCACCTTGAAGCAGTCCCAGGAAGAATCCGGTTGTGAGCAGGCAGGAGGCAGCGCCTACTTCTGCGCGTACGTCTTCAACGAGATCAGCAACAACAAGGTCTTCGGCAAGACCAAGCAGGAGCGCCAGAATCTGCTCTACTCCGGCGGTCTGACCATCACCACCACCCTGGACTCCAGGTTGCAGAAGGTCGCGGTCAAGGAAGTTGCCAACACCGTTCCCGTGGGAGACACGGGCGGCACCAAGGACGGCATCGGTGCCGGCTCGGCTCTGGTCACCCGCAACAACAAGACCGGCGAGGTGTTGGCCATGGCCCAGAACACCAAGTTCGGCGACGACCCGGCCAAGCGCAATATCTACACCCAGACGAACTACAACACCTCCGGGTTCCAGGGTGGTTCCACGGCCAAACCATGGACGGCCATCGCCTGGCTGGAGGACGGCCGTACCATGGGCAATACCGTGAACGGAACACGGCAGAACTATGACGGCGCCAAGTGGAAGGCCTCCTGCGTTCCGGGCGGACAGGCCAGCACCCCAAAATGGCGCGTGGGCAACGCGTCAGCGGGCACCAACAACGTGATGACCGCCTCAGCCGGCCTGTTCTGGTCCATCAACTCAGTCACCGCGGCTGAGGCACACCAACTGGACCTGTGTGACATCTTCGACGTACCAAAGCGCCTTGGACTGCTTGACGGTAGCGACACCACCGTCAAGGACCTGGCCGCCAACCCCTCCAACATCATCGGTTCTCACAACGTGACACCGCTGGCGCAGGCCAAGGCCTTCGGGGCCTTCGCCAACCAGGGCAAGCTCTGCGACACGACGCCGCTGGTGAAGGTGACCGGCCCCAAGGGCGAGATCAAACTGCCCAAGTCCTCCTGCAAGCAGGTGATCGAAGCGGACATCATCAAGAAGCTCAACGGCACCTTGAAGCACATTGCCGGTGATCGCGTTGCACCCGGCATCGGGCCCGATATTGCGGGCAAGACCGGTACCAACAACGGCGTCACGTCCACCTGGTTTGCCGGCTACACCTCAGACATCACCACGATTTCCTGGGTGGGCCGCAAGGACGGCAAGATGCCGAATAACTCCACTGGCGTCTACGGCTTGAACCACGGACTGACCATCAAGGGCGTGCGTCGTGGGGACACGGACTCCTCGACCTACGCCTCCCCGCTCTGGAAGCGCTACATGACCCAGGTGCTGGACTACTACCCGCACGAGTCCATCCCGTCCGAGGGTCCCTTCAGCCGGAGCCTGAAGGGCGGAGGAACCTCCTCGACCGGCGGCGGCACCACCGGCACCACCAGGAACTCCACCAACCGTGGCACGCAGCCAGCTACGACACGTGGCGGCACGGGCAACTCGCGCTCGCCTGAGGCCACCAACGGTGGGGCACCTCAGGAGAACGGCTCCAACGGCGGCGCTTCAAACGGTGGCGAGTCTAACGGCGGTGCTGCCAACGGTGGCGGCAACGGTGGCGCTTCCAATGGTGGCGGCAATGCTAGCGGCAACGGTGGAGGCAACGACTCCACTCAGCCCACCAAGGCACCGGCCAAGGAGACTCCTAAGAAGGAAGACAGTGGCGAGGGAAACTGAGCGCACGCGGCGTCCGGCCCTGACCGGATTGAACAGGCTGGGTGCGGGTCTCGGCGCGGCCACTGCTGCCGGAGTAGGCGCCCTGGCCCTGGCTAATGTGCAGACCCGGAACTTCGTGGTCAGGGAGGAGAGTCTCGCGATCCTCCCTCCGGGGCAGCAGCCGCGGCGGGTCCTGCACCTCTCCGACATCCACATGGTGCCCGGCCAAGACGCCAAGACCGTGTGGTTGCGCAGCCTTGCTGAGCTGGAGCCAGACCTCGTGGTGAACACCGGGGACAACCTGAGTCACCGCCATGGCGTGGATGCCCTGTTGTCCGCCCTGCAACCGTTGATGCGGTTCCCGGGTGTCTTTGTCCCGGGCTCCAATTGTTACTTCGCTCCTCGGCCCAAGTCTCCTCTGCGGTACTTCCGCAAGGTGGCCCCTGGCGAGGATCCGCGTGGAGAGCGCGACGAGCTCGACTGGCGGCGGATGCATCAGGCCTTCGCGCTGGCAGGCTGGCATGACGCCAGCAACCGAGCGCTGTCCATGCCCTTGGGCGGAATGCGCTTGGACATCACCGGTGTGGATGACCCTCACCTGGGATTGGATTCGTTCCAGGGGTGGCCGCGCGGTTCATCGACCGCCGCGGATTCCCCCCACCTGCGCCTGGCTCTGACGCATGCCCCGTACCGACAGGTCCTGGACACCTTCGCGCGGGCGGAGCCGGATCTGGTGCTGGCTGGGCACACGCACGGCGGGCAGGTCCGCTCGCCCGGCTACGGCGCGCTGGTAGCCAATTGCGATCTCCCCACCGGTCTGGCCGCTGGCCTCACCTGGTGGCAGGTGGACGGCCACCGTGTTCCGGTGAACGTGTCGGCAGGGATCGGCGCGTCACGCTTAGCCCCCTTCCGGGTGGATTGCCCACCGGAGGCGGTCCTGCTGACGCTCACCTCGCGCTGAGCCGACGCCTGAGCCGCAGCCGAGCCCTCAGGCCGTGAACGTCTGACCGGTGAGCAGCTCGTAGGCCTCCACGTAGCGGGCACGGGTCTTCTCGACGATCTCCGTGGGCAAAGCGGGCGGCTCTTCTCCCGAGTTCTTGTCCCAGCCGGATTCCGGCGAGGTCAGCCAGTCACGGACAAACTGCTTGTCGAAGCTAGGCTGCGCGTGGCCTGGCTCGTAGGCGGCCGCGTCCCAGAAGCGGGAGGAATCCGGGGTCAGGACCTCATCGCCCAGGGTGATGACGCCACTGACGGGATCCAGACCGAACTCGACCTTGGTGTCTGCCAGGATGACGCCGCGGTCGCGTGCGATCTCCTCGGCCACCGTGTACACCTTCAAGGTGAGGTCACGCAGCGTGGCGGCAACGTCCTCGCCCACGCGAGACACGGTCTCGGCGTAGGTGATGTTCTCGTCGTGCTCGCCGACCTCGGCCTTGGCACTTGGTGTGAAGATGGCCGGATCCAAACGAGAACCGTCCACCAGCCCTTCCGACAACGGCTGGGAGCAGACCGTCCCGGAGACCTTGTACTCCGCCAGGCCGGAACCGGTCAGGTATCCACGGGCGATGCACTCGATGGGGTACATGTTCAGCCGCTTCACGATCATGGCGCGGCCAGCAACGGCCTCAGGCACTTCGGTGGAGATCACGTGATTGGGCACGTCGACCAGCTGCTCAAACCACCACAGGGACAGTTGCGTCAGGATGGCGCCCTTGTCCGGGATGGTGGTGGAGAGCACGAAGTCGTAGGCGCTGATGCGGTCAGAGGCCACCACCAGCACGCGGTCGGCCGGGCCGTCACCCTCCGGCTCGTAGAGGTTCCTGACCTTGCCGGAGTAGACATGCTTCCAGCCGGGCAGCTCCGGCGCGGAAGCCGAGAAGCCTGCACCTTGTCCCAACGCCGAGTTCTGTTCAGTCACAGGACGATCTTCCCTTCGGCGGCCTTCGCCGCGATGTCGGTGCGATGGTGCGAGCCTTCCAGCTGGATGCCTTCCACCCCACGGTAGGCCTTGGCCCGGGCGTCTGCCAGATCATCGCCCAAAGCGACGACGGCAAGGACGCGGCCACCTGCGGAGACGATACGTCCGTCCGCGTCCACCGCGGTGCCTGCGTGCAACACACTGACGTCCGGGAGAGCCTCGGCCGCGTCGATTCCCGTGATCGGATCACCCTTACGCGGCGAGGCGGGGTAACCCTCCGCGGAGATCACCACGCCCACGGCGGGGCGCGGATCCCATTCGAGCTCCGTCACGGCGTCCAATTCCCCGCGGGCAGCCGCCTGCAGCACCCGGCCGAAGGGGGAACGCAGGCGCTGCAGCACGGGCTGCGTCTCGGGGTCGCCGAAGCGGACGTTGAACTCGATGACCTTCAGGCCGCGGCTAGTCACGGCGAGACCGCAGTAGAGGACGCCAACGAACGGCGTTCCACGGCGGGACATCTCCTTGAGCGTGGGGCGCGCAACACGATCCATGACCTCGTCCACGAAGCCCTCCGGCAGCCAGGACAGGGGCGTGTAGGCGCCCATGCCGCCGGTGTTGGGGCCCTCATCGTCGTTATCGATGCGCTTGAAATCCTGCGCGGGAGAGAGCGGGACGGCGTTGGTGCCGTCGGAGAGCACAAAGAGGGAGACCTCTGGGCCGTCGAGGAACTCTTCGATGACCACCTTGGAGCCGGCTTCGAAGCACGCAGCGGCATGGGCCAGCGCTTCGTCGCGGTCCGAGGTGACGACCACGCCCTTACCCGCGGCCAGACCGTCGTCCTTCACCACGTGGGGGGCGCCGAAGGCGTCCAAGGCGTCCGCGACCTCGTCCACGGTGGTGGCGACGCGAGCCATGGCGGTCGGAACCTCTGCTGCGGCCATCACGTCCTTGGCGAAGGCCTTGGAGGCCTCCAGCTCTGCGGCCGCCTGGGAGGGGCCGAAGACGTCGAACCCGGCCGCGACGAGGGCGTCGGAGACGCCAGCGGCCAGAGGCGCTTCGGGGCCCACAACCACCAGGTCAGACTTCAATTCCTGGGCCAGTGCCGTCACGGCCGCAGGGTCTGAGGCATTCACCTGGTGAACGGGGACGTCGCGAGCGATGCCCGCGTTCCCGGGTGCCGCATGCACCTCGGTCACCGAGGGGTCTCTCAGCAGGGTGGTCACAATGGCGTGTTCGCGGCCGCCGGGGCCGATGACGAGAACCTTCACGAGCCACGAGCCTACCGGCAGCCTAGCCTTAAGATGAAGATCATGTCTGCCTCGTCTGCGCCCCTGAACACCTCCACCACTCCCGCCGGTCGGCATCCGCTGACCGTGGCCGACTGCGTGGAACTCGCGACGCTGGACCGCAACGGCGTGATCGAATCACGTCATCTGGGCGTCCTGGCCGTGGTGAATGCCGCAGGTGAGACCATCGCCTCGCTGGGCAACCCGGCGGCGACCACGTACCCGCGTTCCAGTCTCAAGCCCTTCCAAGCCATTGCCTCCCAGCGTGGTGGAGCGGGCTTAAGCGGGGAACGCCTCTCCATCGCCTGCGCCTCCCACGTCGGGTCACAACGCCACCAGGATCTGACCCTGGCGATGCTGAAGGACGCCGGGCTAGATGAGTCCGCGCTGCGTTGCCCCACGGCCTGGCCGCAGGACACCGAAACGTTCCACAGCATGATCCGAGCGGGCCAGGAGAAGAACCACCTGGCGTTCAACTGCTCAGGTAAGCACGCCGGGTTCCTCACCGCCTGCGTGAACTCCGGCTGGGACACCGAGACCTACCTCTCCCCTGATCACCCGCTGCAGCGCGAGGTGATCTCCGTCGTGGAGGAATACACGGGAGAACCCGTTGGCAACGTGGCCGTGGACGGCTGCGGTGCCCCCGTACCGCAGATCAGCGTCACCGGGCTGGCCAGGGCCGTCTCCCGGCTGATGACCGCCCCGGAATCCGACCCGGCCGGCGCGGTCGCCCCCGCCATGCTCGCTCACCCGTGGGCCGTACACGGCGAGGGGGCAGAGAACACCGTGGTCATGGAGCGCCTCGGCGTGGTGTCCAAGCTCGGCGCAGAAGGCGTGCTGATCCTGGGGACCCGCTCCGGTACTGCGCTGGCCATGAAGATGATGGACGGCAACTCACGCGCCAATACTCTGGTGGGGCTGTCCGCACTCGTGGCCCTGGGTGAACTGAATGCCGCAGAGGTGGCCTCGGTCCTGACCGACGTCGTGAAGCCGGTCCTGGGACGCGGCGAACCCGTGGGCGCCATGCGGGCCACCGACGCCGTCACGACGCTTGTCCGAGCCTGAACCGTGGCCGTCAAACGCAGAATCGACGCGGCCAGCGGCCGCGAGGCCGTGCGCACCTGGGCGAGCGCCACGTCGTCGGGCACAAATGTCCCCCGACCGGTCACGGCGACGGCCGTGCGCTACCTGTTAGAGGAACTCTCCGAGGTCGCGGAGGGGAACTCGGTGGAAGTGCGCGTGCCACCATACGGTGTGACCCAGTGCATCGAGGGGCCCAGGCACACCCGCGGCACACCACCGAATGTGGTGGAGACCGACGCAACCACCTGGCTGCAGTTGGCCACCGGCCGTCTCCAGTGGGCGGACGCCGTGGCCACGGCCAAGGTCTCCGCTTCCGGGACGCGCGCGGACCTGTCAGACGTGCTTCCCCTCACCCGCTGACGGAACACCGCCCAACGGTCAGCGGCGATAGAATCGGAGCTATGCCCATCTCCGGTTCCTCCCCCGAGACCCCTGTGCCAGCAGCCTCCACGGGCCACCGCACCGTCTCGGTGCACCTGCGCACAGCCCCCAAGATCTGGCCGTTCCTGGTCACCGGCGCCGTGGTCGGTGCCCTGATCGCCTTCGTGGTCACCTGGCTCTCCCACGCCGACCTCGTCGCCGCGTCCCAGGACGGGAGCACCGAGCATTCCTTCGCCTCCACCTACGGATTCATGCTGATGATCTTCGGTGTGCTGTGCATGGGCGTGGCCGGTCTGCTCTTCCTGCTGGTGGATCGGCTGGGCAGACGCCGCCTGCGCACCGTGGACATGATCGTGGAACCCGTCACCGATGAGGGCGAGGACACCGCCCCCGTGAAAGAATGAGCACTATGAGCACCCAGCATGAGCCCACCGGGATCACTTACGCCCAGGCCGGCGTCGACGTCGAGGCCGGCGACCGCGCCGTTGAACTGATGAAGGCGAAGCTGTTGGCCACGCACGGGCCCAACGTGCTGGGGGGTGTGGGCGGCTTCGCTGGCCTCTATGACGCTTCCGAACTGCTCCAGTACCGCAAGCCGTTGCTGGCCACCTCCACCGACGGCGTGGGCACCAAGGTTGCCATCGCGCAGGCCATGGACATCCACAACACCATCGGTTTCGACCTGGTCGGCATGGTCGTGGACGACATCGTGGTGGTGGGCGCCAAGCCGTTGGTGATGACCGATTACATCGCCTGCGGGCACGTGGTGCCGGAGCGCATCGCCGGAATCGTGGCCGGTATCGCTGACGGCTGCAAGCAAGCCGGCACTGCGCTGGTGGGCGGCGAGACCGCGGAACACCCGGGCCTTTTGGGTCCCGATGAATACGACGTGGCCGGCGCCGCCACGGGTGTCGTCGAGGCCGACGCACTGCTGGGCCCCGAGCGCGTCCGTGAGGGCGATGTCGTGATCGCCATGGCTTCCTCCGGCCTGCACTCCAACGGCTACTCCCTGGTCCGCCGCGTGATCGCTTCCGCTGGCTGGGCCCTGGACCGTCACGTCGAGGAATTCGGCCGCACCCTCGGCGAGGAACTCCTGGTTCCCACCAAGGTTTACGCCGCTGACTGCCTCGAACTCATCAACAGCCTGAACGTGGATGGGGCCGCACCCGTCCACGGTTTCTCCCACATCACCGGTGGTGGCTTCGCAGCCAACCTGGCCCGCGTCCTCCCCACGGGGCTGGCCGCCACCGTGGAGCGTTCCACCTGGGAGCTCCCCGCCGTGTTCCGCACCGTCTCCGAACTGGGCGGCGTTCCACAGGCCGACCTGGAGCGCACCCTGAACGTTGGCGTTGGCATGGTCGCCATCGTGGAGGCCTCGGCCGCCGACGCCGCAGTGGCGCTGCTGAACGCCCGCGGAGTGAAGTCTTGGGTGGTCGGCTCGGTCACGTCGCTCTCCGACGAGATCCTGGCGGATCCCGAGACCGTGCAGGGCGCCAAGGGCGTGGACGGCGGCGCTGTGCGCCTGACGGGCTCCTACGCCGCCTGATCTGTTGTCTCTATGGCCGACGGGGTCGGTTCCGTCCGCGCGGACGGAACCGACCCCGTCGGCCATTGCACACCGCTTAAGGACCTTGCCCCCAACGGACTGGTCACATAGGGCTGGTCTTCACGCACCGGCTCGGCGCAGGGCGGCATCCACCTCTTCTAGCGCGGGTAGCAGCGGGGTGCGCCAGAGAACATCCGCCTTGGCGTCGGCCCTCCCCGGCCCGCCGTTGATGACGGTGGTGGGTTTCCCGGCCCGCCCGGCATCCAGAACAAAGCGGTACCCGCTCATCACGGCCAGGGACGAACCGAGGACCAGCAGGGACCGTGCTCCTTGGGTGAGGACACGGGTCCGCTCCCGCGTCTCCGGCGCCACGTTCTCGCCGAAGTAGACCACCGATGGTTTCAGCCGATCGGATCCGCAGTTCAGGCAGTGCAGAATCACGAAGCGGTCCACATCGGCCTGATCGAGGTTCACGTCGCCGTCCGCGTTGACCACCAAGCCGGTCGGATCCACCGATTCCCGGAACCCTGGGTTGGCGGCCTCCAACCTCGCGTCGAAATCCTCCCGGGCCTCGCGGTTCCCGCAATCGAGGCAGTCCACCCAGCTCATGTCCCCGTGAAGGGCCACCACGTCGGTGGCGCCCGCCGCGGCGTGGAGCC
>JBQDZM010000003.1:96791-138552 GCA_052108535.1 Galactobacter sp.
CTCATGTCCCCGTGAAGGGCCACCACGTCGGTGGCGCCCGCCGCGGCGTGGAGCCCGTCCACGTTCTGCGTGACGATGCCGGCCAGTAAGCCGCGCCGCTGCCAGGCGGCCACGATGCGGTGGGAGAGATTGGGTTCGGCCCCGCGCAAATGCGCTGCCCCGATGAAGCCGCGGGCCCAATAGCGCTTTCGGGCCTCCGGTGAGGCCGAGAACTCCTGGAAGGTCATGGGCCTGGATCTGCGCAGGGAGCCGTGCTCTCCGCGATAGTCCGGGATCCCGCTGTCGGTACTGATACCCGCACCGGTCAGGATCAAGACCTCTCCAGCCAGGAGCTGGTCCACCGTGGCGGCACGCGCGTCAGCGGGCGGTGTGGGCCCTGCGGTCTCTCCCACCACCCGGTCCAGGCTGCGCAGCGCCGCTCGGTGGGCCGCCCTGATCAGCGGGTCCTCGAAGCGCGGTTGAGGGTCCAGTCTGTTCGGCATGCTCGCCTTCTTCCGGTGTCTGGGTACGCGTCAGGGCCGCCGGGGTGAGACCCCGACGGCCCTCGTCCGCGCCGCTGAATGCGATGCCTGACGTTGGATTAGGCTCAGCCCCGCTGAGCTGCGTCCTCATCGTCGTCGTACTCGCCGGCGTAGCGCGCATACGGATCTTGATCCTCTTCCGGCTCCTCTCGCTCAGGAGCGCCGGAATACCGGCTCCCCCCAGTGAGTTCGCGTTCCAAGGCGTGCAAATCCGTGCCCGGAGAGTAGTACTTCATCTCCCGGGCCTGTCGCGTTGCTTTTGCCTTCTGACGGCCGCGCCCCATGGCGTGACCCCCTTTATCGCTCGACATCGGGGGAGGTCCGCCGCTGACACGGCAGAGGCCCCGATGGATGTGTCCATTTATTCCGTGCTTCAAGCCTACACGTTCGGATGCGCGGGAACACGTGTACCGCGAGCCCGCGCATCCTTATGCGTCATACATCACGCAACGATCTCGGCTTCTTCCGCGCCTCCGCGAAGCACCACGAGGCCCTTGGCCTGCTCAGCGTCGACGTCAACGACCACGTCATCGCCGTCCATCACCTCACCGGCCAGCAGTCGCCGCGCCAGCTTGTCGCCGATTTCACGCTGCACCAGGCGGCGCAACGGGCGGGCACCAAACGCGGGGTCATACCCGGTCAGCGCCAACCAGTCGCGGGCAGCATCGGTGACCGTCAGCTTCAGGCGGCGATCCGCCAGACGGGACTGCATGGAGTCCACCTGCAGGTCCACGATCCGGCCCAGGTCCTCCAACGACAGCGGGTCAAACATAATGATGTCGTCCAGGCGGTTCAGGAACTCCGGCTTGAAGGAGGAGTTCACCACACCCATGACGGCATGACGCTTGGCGTCGTCGGTCAGTTCTGCGTCGACCAGGAACTGCGACCCCAGGTTGGAGGTCAGCACCAGGATCACGTTGCGGAAGTCCACGGTGCGCCCTTGGCCGTCCGTCAGGCGGCCGTCGTCCAGCACCTGCAGCAGGATGTCGAAGACCTCGGGGTGGGCCTTCTCGACCTCGTCGAGCAGCACCACCGAGTACGGGCGGCGGCGCACGGCCTCGGTCAGCTGACCGCCCTCGTCGTAGCCCACGTATCCGGGAGGGGCACCGACCAGACGGGAGACCGAGTGCTTCTCGGAGTACTCGCTCATGTCGATGCGCACCATGGCACGCGGATCGTCGAAGAGGAAGTCCGCAAGGGACTTAGCCAGCTCCGTCTTACCCACACCGGTTGGCCCCAGGAACAGGAAGGAACCGGTGGGACGCTCCGGGTCGGAGAGGCCCGCGCGGGAGCGACGCACGGCGTCGGACACCGCCGCGACAGCGGCCTTTTGGCCGATCAGGTGCTCACCGAGATGGTCCTCCATCTCCAGCAGCTTCTGGCTCTCGCCCTGCAGCATGCGTCCGGCAGGGATGCCAGTCCAGGCAGAGATGACCTCAGCTATGTCGTCCGCTGTGACCTCCTCGGACACCATGCGGTCTGCAGCTTCCGTCTTCTGCTCGTCCTCTGCGGCTGCGAGCTGCTGCTCCAACTGCGGGATCTCGCCGTAGAGGATGCGTGAGGCCTCTCCCAGGTCGCCCTGACGCTGAGCCACATCCGCCTGTGAGCGCAGGTCATCCAACTTGGCGCGCAGGTCACCGGCGGAGTTCAGCGTGGCCTTTTCGGCTTCCCAACGGGCGTTGAGCGCGGCGAGTTTTTCCTTCTCGTCGGCCATTTCGGCGCGCAGCGCCTCCAAGCGCTCCACCGACGCCGGGTCGGTCTCATCCTTGAGGGCAAGTTCCTCCATGGTCATGCGGTCCACGCTGCGGCGGAGCACGTCGATTTCCTCCGGTGCGGAGTCGATTTCCATGCGCAGACGCGACGCGGCCTCGTCCACCAGGTCGATGGCCTTGTCCGGGAGCTGCCGACCGGAGATGTAGCGGTCAGACAAGGCCGCCGCAGCCACCAACGCGGAGTCGGCGATACCGACCTTGTGGTGGGCCTCGTAGCGTTCCTTCAGGCCGCGCAGAATGGCGATGGAGTCATCCACGGAAGGCTCACCGACGTAGACCTGCTGGAAGCGACGTTCCAGGGCGGGGTCCTTCTCGATGTTCTCGCGGTACTCATCCAGCGTCGTTGCGCCGATCAGGCGCAGTTCGCCACGAGCCAGCATGGGCTTGAGCATATTGCCCGCATCCATGGAGCCCTCCGATGCACCCGCACCAACCACGGTGTGGATCTCGTCGATGAAGGTGACGACTTGCCCGTCGGAGTTCTTGATCTCCTCCAGGACCGCCTTGAGGCGTTCCTCGAACTCGCCGCGGTACTTGGCGCCGGCCACCATGGATCCCAGGTCGAGGGAGATGAGGCGCTTGCCGCGCAGGGATTCGGGGACGTCGCCCGCGACCATGCGTTGAGCCAGGCCCTCCACGACGGCGGTCTTGCCTACACCGGGTTCACCGATCAGGACGGGGTTGTTCTTGGTGCGGCGAGAGAGCACCTGGACCACGCGGCGGATCTCTTGGTCACGGCCGATCACCGGGTCCAGGTCACCGGAGGCGGCGATCTCCGTCAGGTCGGTGCCGTACTTCTCCAGGGCCTGGAAGGTGCCCTCGGGGTCGGCGTTGTCCACCTTGCGCTCGCCACGCACCGTGGTGAGGGCGGCAGTCAGTGCTTCAACGGTGGCGCCCGCCTCGCGCAGGGCCTCGCCAGCACGGGTCTGGTCTGCCGCCAGGCCGATCAGCAGGTGCTCGGTGGAGACGTACGAGTCGCCGTTGCGCTCCGCGGCCTGCTGGGCGGCGGAAACCACCTGCAGCGTCTGACGCGAGAACTGGGCTTGAGCCACGGAAGAGCCCGAGCTCTTGGGTAGCGCGTGGATGGCCGCGGAGGCCTGCACCGAGACCGCATCCGGGTCGCCGCCTGCAGCCTTGAGCAGGGCCACCGCGACGGATTCGCGCTGGTCCATCAGGGCCTTGAGCAGGTGTGCCGGTTCGATCTGGGGGTTGCCCGCGGTCGAGGCATTCATGCCTGCTGCGGAGAGCGCCTCCTGGCTCTTGGTGGTGAATTTGGCGTCCACGTGAGCTCCTTCCTTTGTCAGCTGACGGACTGCGTCCGCCGGGCCATGCCCGACGGCTGGTGCCCGCCTGAGCGGCGGGCCTCCTCTGAACTTGAGTCTACTCTGCTCAACTCTGTGTGGCGGAGGTTTATTCCGTGCCGACTGGGGCACTTCCTCAGGGCCCGGCTTCCACGGTCAGGCCGCCCTTCCGACACGGGCACCCTCTCAGGGCCGGGTTTCCACCACCAGGCCGCCTTCCCCACACGGACGCCCCCTCAGGGCCCGGTTTCCACCACCAGGCCGCCTTCTGCCATACGTAAAGGTGGCCTGCACGTGGATCGCGGGGGTGCGGTGAACCGGCCCATCCCGACACGGGCACCTCCCCCAGGGCCCGGTTTCCACCACCAGGCCACCCTTCCCACAGCGACGCCCTCTCCAGGCCCGGTTTCCACCACAAGGCCTCGTTCTGCCATACGTAAAGGCGGCCTGCACGTGGATCGCGGGGGCGGAGAATCAGACACCGCAACGCCGGTGACATGAACGTCGCGGCAACGCGGGAGCCATGGAACGTCGCGGCAGCGTGCCGGAACCTCCTTGCAGACAACACCGAGCCCCTGCTGTAGATTTCCCGCATCACTCGATGACGTGAGGTGCAGCATGAACCGATTGCTACTCAGAGCCACCGGCGTCGTGGCCGCCGCTAGTCTCGGCTTCGCGGCCACCGGCTGCTGCGGATCCGACCCCGAGCCCACTGCGAAGGACACCCCGACGAAGTCCGCCGACACGCAGGTCCCGTGGATCTCCTTCGAGCAGAGCGAGCCCGGAGGCGACGGCGCACTCATCACCGGGAAGCTCGTGGAAAAGAGTGGCTGCCTGGCCGTCCAATCAGACGGCAGCGACGAGGTCTGGTTCCTGGCCTTCAGCACCTCGGACCCTCGCCCGGAGAAACTCGCAGTCGGTGACAACGTCGAGCTCGGAGGCGGATTCCATGAAGACGCAGAGGCACTCTCCGGTCACGACTACATCTTCCCCGAATCCTGCGGGGAAGGCGTCGACAAGCTCGCCGTCGTGGCCTTGGAATAGCCCCCCAAGTTCAAAAACGCCGATGGCCCGCATCCAGATAACGATGCGGGCCATCCCGGGCCGCGTTCACTCCTTACGGGGACGAGAGCTTCGCCAGCTGCGCGTCCGCGATCTGCTGGGCCACTTCCGCATCCACGTCCTTGGTCTCGACGAGCAGGTGGTTGGCGCCCCAGTCCCCTGCCGCCACACTGAGAACAGTTCCACCCGTCACCACGGACACGCCGGAGAGACCACGCTGGACGGGTGAAACCGAGTCCGGTTCAGCCACGGTTCCGGAGCAGGTATCGGAAACCAGGCTCAGACCCTGCGCGGCCTCGACATCGGCTCGAGTCGTGAAGATCGTGATCTTGACCGTACCGGCCTTCGACGTTCCAGTTGCCTCCGGCGGCACCGTGGCCGACGCCTCGGCACCGGAAAGGACGGTCGCCTTCTGCTTCTGTGCGCCGCGAATCGCGGTGGAGCACTCGGCCGGCACGCCAGTGACATCGGACAGCGTCCGCCCCAGATTCATCCGCTGCGCCCCGACCCGCTTCTCCTTGTACCCCTCCACGCCACCAGGGAACTCGTCAGCGGTCAGAACCTTCTGCTTGGACTGAGCCACTGTGAGCGCCTTCGTGGGGATCCCCGCACCCTCATTGACAGCATGCTGTCCACTGCCCGACGGCGTGGGTGCCACTTCTCCGCCCGAACCGCCGCAGGCGGTCAGCGCCAGGGCGGCCGCGGCCGCCATCGCGAGGCCGGCACCCAGGCCGGGCACGCGTCGTCGAGCATTGTTGGTCATGTTCCCACTCACTTCGCGACCCACTCCTCAACGTTTGCGTAGGCTACATCCATCCTGCCCGCCCGTGGGGCGCCGGTCCAATCCCCGGTATCCTTGGGAGGCGTGACTGATCAGCCCGAATCCACCCAGAACCACCGCCGCCAACCCATCCAGGGCCGCGCGGCCACCGACCCCACGTTCCACAGGGCCGAGCCAGTCAGCTTTGTTCGCCGTGGCGACCGCATGACCACCGGCCAGCAGCGTGCCTGGGACTCGATGAAGGACACCGTCCTGATCGATGTCCCCCGCCACCACGCCTCCACCTCGATCCTGCCCGGCGCGGACATCGACGTTCCCGGGGCGTTCGAGAACCCGTCCGCACCGTTGACCGTGGAAATCGGTTCCGGATTGGGCGAGGCCACCGCACATGCCGCGGCCGAACATCCCGAGCGGAACTTCCTGGCCGTGGAGGTCTACACCCCCGGCCTCGCCAAGCTCATGGAGGAGATCGCCAACCGCGGCCTGCAGAACGTGCGTTGCATGCAGGCCAACGCACCCGAAGTGTTGGACATCGCGCTGAAACCGGCCCAGGTGGACGAACTCTGGGTGTACTTCTCCGACCCGTGGCACAAGAAGCGCCACCACAAGCGGCGCCTGATCACGGAGGCCTTCGCGGATCGTGCCGCCCGCGTCCTCCGCCCCGGTGGCGTGTGGCGGTTGGCCACCGACTGGTCCAACTACGCGGAACAGATGCGCCAGATCATCACCGACTCCCCCAAGTTCGACAACCCGCACGCAGGAGAACTCACCGGAGAAGAGTCTCCCTTGACGGACATCCGCCGCAAGGAGATCGAGAAGCGCGAGGCCGATCCGACCTTCGTGGACGAGATCGGCGGCTGGGCGCCACGCTATGCGGGGCGAACACTGACCAGCTTCGAGGCCAAGGCTGGCCGGGCAGGGCGGAACATCTTCGATCTCACCGCCGTGCGGCGCTGAACTTCGCTGGGCTGAACCTCGCCGCGCTGAACCGCGCTGCCGGTCTCGCAAAGAAATGACGGAGGGCGGGTGCGGAATCCGAAGACTCAACGCACCCGCCCTCACCGCGTCCAGGGGTGGTGTGAACGGCGCTGGGGGGGCTGGCCGTTCAACTTGGACGCGTCACGGTGGCCACGATGGGGGGATGCGGCCACCACTTGGTTAGCCTATCGCCTTTTGCGCGTGCAACGTCAAGTTGTCAGCCTCTCTTCTGTGCCTGAGACCTGGAACTCGGCCCTGCGGTGAGCTCAAACGGCCTCTGCCGCGTGACCTGCTCCCACAAGAAGGCAGCCCGTGCCCTGGCCAGACGAGCCGACTCCACGGACACCTCACCGGTAGCACCGGCCCTGAACACCCTGCTCTGACCGTCCGCCTGCGCCCTGTCCCGCCAGTGCATCACGGATGCCCGCAGCACCTGAATCTCCTCACGCAACTGCTCGGCCTGTGATTCGAGATCAAGCACCCGTCGCGCACCCTCCAACGAGATGCCCTCGTTGGAGAGTTCCTGCACACGCCGCAACCGGGCGATGTCCGCGGCGCTGTAGCGACGGTGCCTGCCACCCTGTCGCCGAGGGACCACGAGCCCCATGCGGTCGTACTGCCGCAGGGTCTGAGGGTGCACATGGGCCAACTGCGCGGCCACGGAGATCACGTAGATCGGGTCATTGCGTTCCATCGTGCCTCACCACCTTCCTCCTCAGGATCCCATAGGACTCGCACCGGTTCAGAGCGCTGCGCGCGCCGCCAGGTCCTTGCGAGGGTCCTCACCGGCGGTGGCCTCAGCGAAGGCCTCCAGCGCGGCCTTGGCCTCCTTGCTCAGCCGCGAGGGGACCGCCACGTCCAACACCACGTACACGTCACCGGACTTCTTGGCCGTCTTCACTCCCCTGCCGCGCAGGCGCAGGGTTTTCCCGGACTGCGATCCGGCAGGAACCTTCACCTTGACCTGATCACCGTGGATGGTCGGCACGGAGACCTGGCCTCCCATGGCCGCCTCCACGAAGGTCACAGGCACGTGCACCGTGATGTCGTTGCCGTCCCGCTTAAAGAAGGGGTGCTCCTTGACCCTGACCTTGACCATGAGGTCACCGGGACCCGCCGCACCGGCTTGTCCCTTGCCCTTGGCCCGCACGGATTGACCGTCGCGGATACCGGCAGGGATCCGCACGTCGATCGTGGCCCCGCTGGGTTCCCGCAACCCGATCGTGGTGCCCTCAATGGAGCCCTTGAAGGAGATGCTGGTCTCCGCGTGCCGGTCGGCACCGCGCTGCGGCTGCTGCTGGAAGCCGCCGCCGAAGCCCCCGCCTCCGCCACCGAACATGCCGCCGAAGAGGTCGCTCAGGTCCGGGCCGTCGGCACCGTTGGTGGAATAGCGCATCCGCTGCCCGCCTCCGCCACCGAACATGCCACCGAAGACGTCGTCGAACCCACCGGCGCCGCCGGGGCCACCGCCCGCCTGGAAGCGGGCGCCGCTACCCATGGCGCGAATCGCGTCGTACTGCTGGCGCTCCTCAGGATCCGAGAGCACCGAGTTGGCCTCGGTGATGTCCTTGAACCGCTGCTCGGCAGCGGCATCCCCCGGATTCGTGTCCGGGTGGTTCTGACGCGCCAGCTTCCGGTACGCCTTCTTGATCTCCGCGGCATCGGCGTCCTTGGACACACCGAGCACCGCGTAGAAGTCCTTGTCCACCCAGTCCTGACTGGCCATGTGGGCGCCTCCAACACAACAGGATCGATTACTTCATGAAAATTCTTGGATGTGGCAGCGGTGGGGTAACTCATCGTTACCCCACCGCCCACGGGACCCGCGTCACGCGGGTTTAAGCGATCACTCGCCGTCTGACACCATGACCTGAGCGGCCCTAAGGACGCGGTCACCGCGCTTGAAGCCCACCCGCAGCACCATGCCGACGTGGTCGGCAGGGATCTCCGGGACCGGCTGACGCAGCAGCGCCTCATGGACCGCAGGATCGAACTCCACGCCGATCTCGTTCACCTTCTCCAGGCCGAGACCCGCGAGCGCGGCGTCCAGCTTGGTGGCGATCGAGGCGAACGGGCCGTCCTCGAGGTCACCCGCGGAACGGGCGGCCTCGATGTCATCCAGCACTGGGATCAGTGCGGACACTGCGGCGTTGAGACCGTTCTCCTTGGCCTGCGTCTTGTCACGTTCGACCCGACGCCGGTAGTTGGTGAATTCGGCCTGCAGTCGCAGCAGGTCCGTCTTCAGTTCCTCGGCTGCAGGGTCGGAGGACTCCTCCTCACCCTGCTCCGCAGCTGCGGCGTCGAGGATCTGCTCGGCCTGGCTCAGCGCATCGGCACCCTCGGCGTCGTTAGCTTCTGCCGGCTCTTCCTCCGGGTTGCCCTGCTCTGGGTTCAGTTCCTCGTTGCTCATAGCGTGTGGTGCCTCAGTTCTTCTTCTCGTCGTCCTCGTCAACGACCTCGGCGTCGACGACGTCCTCGTCAGCAGAGCTGGCGGAACCGGCGTCGGCAGCGCCGTCGGCCGGAGCCTCCTGCTGCGCGGTCGCGTAGAGAGCCTCGCCGAGCTTGGTCTGGGACTCCTGCAGCTTCTCGAACGCGGCCTTGACCTCGTCGTCGTTGTCCTGGGATTCCAGTGCCTTCTTCAGGGCGTCGACGTCGGCCTGGACCTCGGTCTTGACGTCCTCGGGGAGCTTCTCGTCGTTGTCCTTGATGAGCTTCTCCACGGCGTAGGCGGAGGACTCTGCGGCGTTACGGGTCTCAGCGGCCTCGCGACGCTTCTTGTCCTCTGCCGCATGCTCCTCGGCCTCCTTGACCATGCGGTCGATGTCCTCCTGCGGCAGCGAGGAGCCACCGGAGATGGTCATGGACTGCTCAACGCCGGTGCCCTTGTCCTTGGCGGACACGTGGACAATGCCGTTGGCGTCGATGTCGAAGGTGACCTCGACCTGCGGCACGCCGCGAGGGGCCGGTGCGATACCGGTCAGTTCGAAGGTGCCAAGCGGCTTGTTGTCGCGAGTGAACTCGCGCTCACCCTGGAAGACCTGGATGGACACGGAGGGCTGGTTGTCCTCTGCGGTGGTGAAGGTCTCGGAACGCTTGGTCGGGATGGCCGTGTTGCGCTCGATGAGCTTGGTCATCACACCGCCCTTGGTTTCGATACCGAGGGAGAGCGGGGTGACGTCGATGAGCAGCACGTCCTTGCGCTCACCCTTCAGCACACCGGCCTGCAGTGCGGCGCCGACGGCGACGACCTCGTCCGGGTTCACACCCTTGTTGGCTTCCTTGCCTGCCAGTTCCTTGACCAGCTCGGCCACGGCGGGCATACGGGTGGAGCCACCGACGAGCACCACGTGGGCGATCTCGGAGACCTTGACGCCTGCCTCGGCGATGACGTCGTTGAACGGCTTGCGGGTACGCTCCAGCAGGTCCGAGGTCAGTTCCTGGAACTTGGCGCGGGAGAGGTGCTCGTCCAGGTGCACCGGACCGTCGGCCGTGACGGAGAGGTACTGCAGGGAGATGTTGGTGGAGCTGGCGGAGGAGAGTTCCTTCTTGGCCTGCTCCGCGGCCTCGCGCAGACGCTGGACGGCGATCTTGTCCTTGGACAGGTCGGCGCCCTTGGCCTTGGCCTGAGCCAGCAGCCAGTCGACGACGCGCTGATCCCAGTCGTCGCCGCCCAGGCGGTTGTCGCCTGCGGTGGCGCGAACCTGGATGGTGGCGAAGCCGTCGTCGTCCTTGCCGACCTCAAGCAGGGACACGTCGAACGTGCCGCCGCCCAGGTCGTAAACGAGGATGAGCTCGTCCTCGTTGCCCTTGTCCAGGCCGTAGGCCAGGGCAGCGGCGGTGGGCTCGTTGACGATGCGCAGCACGTTCAAGCCTGCGATCTCACCGGCCTCCTTGGTGGCCTGGCGCTCGGCGTCGTTGAAGTAGGCGGGGACGGTGATGACCGCGTCGGTGACGTCCTCACCGAGGTAGTCCTCGGCGTCGTGCTTGAGCTTCATCAGGATACGCGCGGAGACTTCCTGCGCGGTGTACTTCTTACCGTCGATGTCCACGGTCCAGTCGGTGCCCATGTGGCGCTTGACGGAGGCGATGGTGCGGTCGATGTTGTTGACGGCCTGGCGCTTGGCGATATCGCCGACCAGGACTTCACCGTTCTTCGCGAAGGCGACCACCGACGGGGTGGTGCGGGAGCCTTCTGCGTTGGCGATGACGGTGGGCTCGCCGCCTTCCAGCACGGAGACGACAGAGTTGGTGGTTCCGAGGTCGATACCCACGGCACGGGACATGGTGTTCCTACTTCCTACTCGGTTCAAGAGTTCGTGGCCTGCAGGTCCGTCGCCGGACCCTTGAGCCATCTGAACTCAAGTCTTGAACAGCCCCTCCAGGACTGTCAAATTAACTTGAGCTGAGGTGACTCAACTTTGGCCTTTGCTCTATACAACCGGGCGCCGTCGGATTTCATTCCGCCAGGGTTACCACGTTTTTCGTGACCCTCGTCACTCGTGCATTCGCCACCTGGCGCTTGCCATGCCCGACGGCCCGTGGCCGCACCCGCTGCGGCCTCGCCGAGCGCGACCCGCCGTGGCGCCGCGGCGCCACGGCGGGAGGCGAGTATGACGAACCTAGGCGGGGACACTGTCGTCGGGCATTGTCACCGACCTAACGTGATGCGCATGAGTACCACTCCGGACACGTCGCATTACGCCCATGGACACCATCCCTCCGTGCTGGCCTCGCACGCCCAGCGCGGGATCAAGGATTCCGCCCCGCATCTGGCCCCGTACCTGGCGGCAGGCCAGCACATCCTCGACCTCGGGTCCGGCCCAGGATCGATCACCCTGGAACTTGCAGACGCGGTGGGCCCCGACGGTCAGGTGACCGGGCTGGATTTCTCCCCGGAGGCCGTGCATGCGGCCACCGAGACCGCCGGGGCGCGTGGCACGGCCAACGTGGAGTTCCGCGTCGCTGACCTCTATTCCTTAGCCCCGGGCCGCGATGAGCTGCGCAACGGCTACGACGTGGTGCACGCCCACCAGGTGTTGCAGCACCTCCCCGACCCTGTCGGTGCCATTCGGGTGGCCGCTTCCCTCGTGGCACCGGGTGGGATCCTCTCACTGCGCGAGGTGGATTACTCAGCCACGACGTGGTCCCCCGCCTCGGCAGGCCTGGACACCTGGCTGGACGTGCTGCGCAGCTACATGCGCCTCGAGGGGCACGACGCCGACGCCGGCGGACGACTTGGCTCATGGCTCGGCACGGTTGGTATCCCGGAGTCCGCGGTGACGCTGACGCACAGCACGCAGAGCTACACCACCGCGGCTGAGCGGAAAACGTGGGGAGAATCCTGGGTGCAGCGGGCGCTGCATTCCTCCTTCCACGACCTCTCGATGGCGCACGGATTACTGGACCAGGCTGGCGTCGAAGGCGTGGCCCAGGCGTGGCAGGACTTCGCCGACGCAGCCACCGGCGACTTCACGTTCCGGCACACGGAAGCCATCGTCCGCTTCTAAACTCCACGATTACGGCCGCCCAGCTCAGCGGCGGCAGAATAGGCACGTGTCTCTTTCCGTCTGGTGGACCCTCCTCGTCGCCATCACCGTCATCTCGCTGACTCCCGGCGCCGGGGCCGTGAACACCATGGCCAACTCCATGACCTACGGGTGGCGCCGCAGTTTCTGGGGCGTCATCGGCCAACAGATCGCCCTGATCATCCAGGTCGTGATCGTGGCCGTCGGCGTGGGGTCGGTGGTGGCCGCGTTCCCCGTGGTCCTGGAAGTGGTGCGGTGGCTCGGCGCCGCCTACCTGGTTTTCCTCGGGGTGCGGATGATGCTCTCCCGTCCCTCCCCCGCGCCCGCCGTTGAGCACACGGAACTGGACACCTCCCAGATCCCGGCGGTGACCAGTCCGGGCGGCGAGCGCCGAGACGGTGGGCGTGGGCGCCAGGTGAGTGGGCAACCGGTGGGTCGGCGCCAAGAGAGTGCCTGGGGGATGATCCGCCGCGGGATCCTGGTGAACCTGTCCAACCCGAAGGCCATCGTCTTCTTCTTGGCCTTCATTCCGCCGTTCATTGACCCTGACCGCGGCGCAGCATTGCAGTACGTGATCATCGGCGTCACCTGCGTGGCGGTGGACATCCTGGTGATGTGGTTCGGGTTCGCGGCTCTGGCCCGGCCGCTGGCTCGCTTCACCGGTTCCGAGCGGGGGCAGCGAGTGCTGAACCTCGGATTCGGCTGCTGCTTCGTCCTGGTCGCTGCATTGCTGTTGCTCACCCACTGACCCGCGCTGCGGATTCGCCCTCGTTCCTGGAGCCGCCTCTGCGGATCTGACCCGCTCCTCTCACTCTCCTCTGCGGATCCGCCCTCACTCCTGGATCCGCCTCACTTCTCGGATATGCACCCCCGAACCGGCGCCTCATATCCGAGAACAAGGGCAAAACCGAGAGCGCAGGCAGATCCGCCATCGGTTCCACGCCACACCCCACATTCCTCGGCCGCCCGCTCATCAAGAGCACCCTTTTTCGCGCAGTCCCGGCGTGTCTGGTCCGAGTTGTCCCCAGTGCCGGGGGAACGCACCACGCCCCGATACCGGGTTCGTCCACACTGCTGGACATGACTGAACCAATCGACATCACACCAGCACCGTTCACGGCCCACCTACTCCGCTCCACCGCCTTCGATTCTCGCGTCGATGCCCAGTTCCGAGCCGGCAAGGTAGTCCGCCTCGCACCCGGTTGGTATGCCGATCGGATCACCTGGAACCAACTGCCACCTTGGGAGCGAGTCCCCCTGGTGGCCTCGGCGCAGACTCTGGCTTCACCGGAGATCTGTTTCAGCGGCAGCACAGCGACGCAATTGCTCGGCCTGCCGGGTTCAGTGCGCCCCACGACGATTCACATCGCAAGAACCACACGGTCACACGCAGGAACACTGCGGAACACCTTCGCCGTGGCTCCCGGACACGTTGCGCATCCTGCCCCTGGCCGGTTCGCGAGAGACCTGGGCAGCGTCTGGGACGGCGTTGCCGTCCGTGCAGGCCACTTCAATGTTCTTCCCCCGGAGCTGGCAGCGATCCAAGTCGCCATTCATGAACCCTTCGGACTGGCGCTGCAGGTCATTGACATGATCATGCGTGTCAGGTCGCCGTTCCGGATCGTTCGCTCCAGGTTGTTGGAGGTCATCGACGCTTGGCCCGTGAAAAGCCAGGCCCGCCTGGCACGACGTGTGGTGACACTCGCCGATGCTCGCTCCGGTTCCCCGATGGAATCCCTGCTCCGTGCCATCTTCTTCCTCTTCGGCTTCCAGCCGCCGCAGATCCAGACGGAATTCGTGGACAGTGAAGGTCACATGTACGTGGACTTCTACTGGCCAGACCTCCGCCTGGTCATCGAATACGACGGTGGGGGCAAGTGGACGGACGCAGAATTGGCCACAGGGCGTGCCCAGTGGGAGCGTATTCACGCTCACAACCGTCGCCATGACCGTCTGTTGGCCCAGCCGGACGTCTCTCGAGTGGTCCACTTGGTGAAAGAAGACCTCCGCAACATCGACGCCTTCGTCACTCGCATGACTGCACTGGGTATCCCCAGGGACCCGAGGTGGGTTTTTGGGCACCCGACAGGCCTGCAGGCCGCCTGAGTTTCGATCACGGGCACCTGTGTCGGCACACGGGCTCCCTCCACCGGCGCCTGTTTCGACGTCCTCGCTCCCTCCACAACGAAGGATCCGCCCCACTTCTCGGATATGCCCACTCACTCGGATATGCACCACCGGATCGGCGCCGCATATCCGAAAACGAAGGCAAAACCGAAATCGTGGGCAAAACCGCGGCTGAGGACGGAGCTGAGCACCGGGGCACAACCCACGACGGGACAAAACCGCGAATGAGGGCTGAACCCGCTCCCCCACGGACCGGCTCTGCCCGGTAGCGTTAGGTTCGTGAGAACTCTTGCCGTCATGGCGGTATGCACAGGGAACATCTGCCGTTCCGCGTTGGCCGAGTACGTCCTGCGTGATGCCGTGGAACGGGCGGGGCTTGGCGACCGGATCCAGGTCACCAGTTCCGGCATCTCCGACGAGGAGGAGGGCCGCCCCATGGACCCGCGCATGGCGAACATCACGCGCAGTTTGGGACTGGACCCGAGTGCTCACCGGGCACGACCCATGCCACATTCTGCGTGGGAAACCCAGGACCTCTTCCTCGCAGCGGATCTGAACCACCTGCGCACGCTGCGCCGCTGGGCTCCAACTGCGGAGCACCGCGAGAAGATTCGGCTCCTGCGCAGTTTCGACCCTGCATCCGCCAACCTCCCGGAGGAACAACTCGGCATGGCGGACCCCTGGTACGGCTGCCAACGGGACTTCGAACTCACGCGCGACCAGGTGCTGGCCTCGGTCCCCGGGGTCGTGGACCACCTGCTGTCCACGCTCAAGGGGGCCCAGGTCAAGAGCTCCACCCCCGGAACCGTCAGGGTCCGCAGCCCACGGATTCCCCGCCGCTGATGTCTGGGACCAGCAACTAATGTCCCGCGCCCGCAACCGACCCGTCCTGCTCGCCATCGACGGTCGCTCCGGCGCCGGAAAATCCTCGGTGGCCGAGGCACTGTGCCGGGCCCTCACCGACGTCCACCAATTGGACACGGAGGTCTTCCACGTGGAGGACGCCTACCGAGGCTGGGAGGGTCTCTCGGCCGGGGTTGACCACTATGTGCAGGCCGTTTTGGGTCCCTTGCACCGAGGAGAGACAGCGGTCTGGAACGCGTGGGATTGGGCCACGGACAGCGTGGACACGGCCGCGCGCGTCACCCGCCCGGCTTCGGTGGTGATCTGCGAAGGCGTGGGTGCCGCATGCGCGGCGGCCCGCCGGCTGCTGGACGCGTCACTGACGCTGGTCGCGCCGGCCGCGACCCGCAAACGTCGGGCATTGGCACGCGACGGCGACACCTACCGTCCGTTTTGGGATATGTGGGCTGCGCAAGAGGAAGAGTTTGCTCGGGCCGGGAAGTGGGACTCCACTACTCCCCTCCGCAGCCTCGATCTCACCGTGAACCTCACGGATTTCGATGGCGCCGCGGAGCTGGAACGCAGGACGCTGAGCTGGGCGCTAGACGCCATCACTGCAGCACCGAGCTGAGCCGAGCAATATTGTCCAGCCAGCGCTGTCCCCTGCCGCGCTGTGCCCACACATCGCGGGTCAGCAGGGTGCATTCCTCTCGGTAACCATCCATCACCTGGTTCAGCGCCGTGACCGGAGCGGATCCCACCAACATGAGGGAGACTTCCGCGTTCAGGGAGAAGGAGCGGATATCGAAGTTGGAGGAACCGAAGATCGCCACCTGGTCGTCCACGGTGATGCACTTGGTATGCAGCACCATGGGATCCCGATAGCGGTACAGCTTCACGCCGGCGTCCAGCAGGTCCTCGTAATAGGACTGCTGTGCGTGATTGGTGACGGCATGATCGCCGCGGGCGGAGACGTAAACCTCCACGTTCACTCCACGCTGCGCCGCGGTCGTCAATGCATAGAGCAGGGAGTCGTCAGGCACCAGATAGGGGCTGGTGAGCCGGATCTGCGATTGGGCGTTGTAGATGAGGGTGTTGAACAGGCGCAGATTGTTCTCCGTGGGGAAACCGGGTCCTGATGGGACCACCTGGCCGGTGACCCTGCCGGGGCGGTGTCCGGTGTCGAGTTCCAGCGACCCGAAGAGGTTCTCGCCGGTCTCCAGCATCCAGTCGGTGGCGAAGACCAGGTCGAGGTGGTCCACGAGCGGCCCCTGGATGCGGCCAAGGATCTCCACCCACTGGCGCCCGACCTTGACCGATTTCTTGCGCTTGTAGCCGGGTTCGATGAGGTTCTGTGAACCGGTGAAGGCCACTCGCCCATCCACCACCACGATCTTGCGGTGGTTGCGCAGATCCGGGCGCCGCCAACGCCAGCGGAAGGGTGCGATGGGCAGCATGATGTGCCACTCCACGCCGCCAGCGGTGAGCTGCCGTTTGAGTTTTCCGTAGCCGGGGATGCGCCAGGAACCGATCTGGTCGTAAAGGAATCGCACCTTCACGCCCCGTCCGGCTGCCCGGATCATCGCGTCGAACACCGGCCCCGCGTATTCCGGATCCGACCCGACGATGTAGAACTGCACATGCGCGTAGTTCTTGGCCGAGTCGATGGCCTCCACGAGTTGGCCCATGGAAGCCTTGTAGTCGGTGGAGAGTTCCAGGGTGTTCCCTGCCACCGGAGGGAATGCACCGAGGGTCCTATTGAGCACCACGGCGGAACGCAGCCACGGCTTAGCCGAGGCCGGGACATCCTTCGGATCGACGTGATCCCGCGTGGACTGCATGATGGTCCGGTTGATGGCGGCCTGCCGCTTGAGCCGCTTGGCGCTGAGTCGGTTGGACCCGAAGAGCAGGAAGACCAGCAACCCCACGTAGGGCACAAAGAAGATGGCGAGCAACCAGGCCATGGCCGTGGTGGGTCTGCGCCGCCCGGGCACGATGCCGAGCATGAGGACACGCACCAGGATATCCACCGTGAAGGCGATACCCACGGCGGCGGTCGGCCATCCTTCCGGGACCCCCGTCCACAGGAACATGCTGCTCCAGAGCTCCTCACCCGGCGATCCGGTTCGGCTGTACGCGGTGACCACGATTCTATCCGGAGGAGTGGGCACGCCAAACGGATTTACGATGAGGGCATGCCCGCAATGCCTGAGACCGTGGTCCGCTCCGCCGTGATGCTGACCGAGGAGCACCCCCACGGTGTGCTGGTGGAGGTGGACCAGCCGCAGTTGCTTCTGACTGATCGTGCGGCGACTCGGGGTGACGGTGTTTTCGAGTCCCTGCTCTTACGCCGCGGTGCGCTGCGTTCCCTCGACGAGCACCTGGCCAGGCTGCGCCGTTCCGCGCAAGTGATGCGGCTGCCCGTCCCGGACGACGCAGCGTGGAAGGCGGCGATCAGCACGTGCCTGGATGCGGCCGTCGGGCAGTGGGATGCGCCTGCGGCGCCTGAGGCGAGCGTGAAACTGGTGGTCTCCCGCGGCCCGGAGGGCCGTGACCTATGCCCGACGGCGTGGGTCGTCGTGGCGCCGGTCCCTCCCCGTCCGCGGTACGGGCCCGATCGGGGGCTCGAGGCGCTCACCCTGGACAGGGGCTACCCGGCCGGTATCGGGCAGAGGGCGCCGTGGCTTCTCATCGGTGTGAAGACGTTGTCCTACGCCGTGAATCTGGCTGCTCAACGCTGGGCTGTGGAGCAGGGGGCTGACGACGCGATCTTCGTTTCCTCCGATGGCGTGGTCTTGGAAGGTGCCACCTCATCGGTGGTCATGGCGAACGTGGCTGCCGACGGTGCGGTCACGCTGACCACCCCGTCCGACGAGGACGGCCTCCTTCCCGGGACCACACAGGCCGCGGCCTTCCGCGCGGCCGCTTCCCTTGGCTGGGAGGTGAAGACCAAACGGCTGCGCGTGGCCGACCTGGAACGGGCCGACTCACTGTGGCTGGTGTCCTCGGTCCGTTTGGCCGCAGCGGTGACCCGACTGAATGGGGTGCGGATCCCGTGCTCCGCTGACCTGCATCGGCAGCTGTGGGAGGGGCTGGACCGCGAACTCTGACCAGAGAGTTAACATACCGGAAACGTTGTGACATACTGATCTTTACCACACCTGTTGTTGTCCAGGATCACATTCCGACTCTGGACAGCCACCCGTGGGCCATGGAACTAGGCTGACCAATGGAGGTCGTCGATGTCGATCAACGCCGCTGTCGTGAGCGCGGGAGGCGCCTCGATGTTCCGACGCCCCGCCACCCGATCCCTGCAGTTGCTCTGCATGACTCCTGATCAGGTGGAACAGTTGGAGCTACCCACCACCCGTTCCGGGTACCGCTACGCCGCGCAGAGCGTGGACGCCCTCCTGGTCTCCGTCGCAACCGCGATGCGCAACGACCAGCATCCAGTTCACGTGGCTCGGCCCAAACCCGCGGGATTTCTCGCCGCCGGATACCCGGCCGACCGCGTGGACCGGCTCCTGAAGCGCCTCCGCGCCCAGGGTGCGCTGACCTACTGATCGTGCCGCGGCGTGACCGCAGGGGTAGTTCCGCCTATTGCGTGAGTTTCTAGTGTGCTGGCTCGAAATGGAGCTTCAGCCCGAGCGCTTCGGAGACCTTGACGATGGTCGCAAAGGTCGGATTGCCAGCAGCAAGTTGAGCCGGGTCAGAAGGTGTTGTACGCCTTCCGAGACATGAAGACCCCGCGCCCGGTGCGGGTATCCCAACACGTCATCCCGGTCTGCAACATGGCGCAGACATTCTCCTCGTAGAAGACGGTCTCCCCGTAATCCATCTGGTGCGCGTCTGCGTCCTTGGCCTGAAAACTCGCCAGGGAGTCATGGGTCTGCAAGGCGCTGGCGTCGCCGCCCTCCAGGTCGAACCACCATTTGCCTGAGTTCGAGTCCGTGCTGCGTGGGTCATCCCTGTAGGACAACAGTCCGCAGCCCTTACCCGTCTCGGTGAACTCGCATCCGATGTTTCGCGCTGGACTCAACAGCATCGCAGTTCCGTCCGAAGCAGACAGTTCCTTGGCATTGCTCGGCGTAGGACCGCCCGCCCCAGTAGCTGCACCGGCGTCGATCGCGGCACGGGCCTCCGAGGTCGGGAACGAGAGGGAACTGCGACCGTCCTCCCCCGACGTCGGCAGCACCGTCACCGTGGCGTCGACGTAGTTGGCGCCCTTGCGGGAGCTGGCCGCGACCATCCTGTAGTCGCCGGGCAGCGCTGCCAGCCGGACCTTGTTCCGGTCCGCAGGCAACGAGACCTCCTGCCCGTTGACCTTCACCGACGGGGCGGGATCGGTGACCACCAGCCCCTGGTCGGGACCATCCGTGATCTTCCACGCCGAGTTACCCGAGTCCTCACGACGTAAATCGAAGGACACCGGGAACGTTTCGTCGGCCTGAGTGAGTTCCGCCTCGATGTCCACCTCGCCGTCCTCTACCGTGACGCTCTGAATCTCGTAGCGGGTGGGCCGATTCTTGGCCGCCGCGTAGATCTCCGGTTCAAGGATGAGGTCCTCACCGCTGACGGAGTCTGGACGCCAGAGCTTCAGTGCGGCGGCGGCGTCACCGTCCACCAGTGCGTCCAGATAGCGTTCCACCGTGTCCTGGGCGGCCCCCGTGTCCGCCTTGGTCTTGTGATTCGAGAAGGCCAGGACCACGACCACAGCCACCACGACCAGCATCGCGGCCGCCGGAACCCACCACCAACGGCGCCAGCGACGGGGCCCAGACGCCGCGGCATCGTCGGCTTCGCCCGACGGCCGCGTGCCCGACGAGTACGTGCCCGACGGCGACTGTGCAGACGGCGGCGTGGCCGTCAGTTGCGCAGGAAGCGTCGGCGTAACCCAAGGCAACACTGGCTCTCTGATGCTCACGAAGGTCTCGTCAGAGATCTCGTCAGAGACCGCATCTGCGGCCGGAGTCGGCGCCACCGGAAGCCCCACTTGGGTGGCGTCAGGATCCACGTCCTGGGTGACCGGCAGACCCACCTGAGTGGTATCCGAGTCCCCGTCCGAGGTCACCGGCAGACCGACGCGGGTGGCGTCAGGATCCAGCCGGATTCCCACGTGAGTGGCTTCGGGATCCCACGTGAGTCCGATACGTGTGGCGTCGTCGTCGTGGCTGCGGGGGTCCTCCCCAGGCTTGCCAGTGGGTGACGACTGCGTCATGCGTATCCTGCTCCTCGACTGCATAAGGGAATGTCCCCATAATGCCATCTCACTGTTAGTGAAACCCTCGGAGTAGCGCAGGTGCGACGTAGCTCACGGACTCGTCGGTCACGCGAGAAGAGTCACCACACGGGGTTCCAGGCCCCCATCGCCACCGAGGTCGCTGCCGCGAGCAGAGCGACGAGCACGCAGCCGATCAAAAGCGCCACGTCGGCCGGTCCGGTCACCACGGGGCGCGCCCAACTTCGGTGCCAGCCCCGTCCGGAACCCGCAAATCCCTTGGCGTCCATGGTCGTGGCCAGCCGAGTGCCTCTGCGAATGGCCTGCACCAACAAGGCGAACCCCACGGACACGAAACCTGCACCGCTCAGGCCCCTGGCCCGTCGGGCAGAGGCGAGGATCCGCCATTCCTCCGTGAGTACCCCACCGAGCCGCAAGGCGCCGAGGGCACCCAGCACAAAACGCACGGGTAGCCGCAGCCGCACGGCCAATCCATCCGCCAGCCGGGTCGCGTCGACGCTACCGAGCAGCACCACGGCAGGTACGGCCACAGCCAAGGCGCGCAACCCCACCAACAAGCCCAGGTAGAGCGATCCGGTGGTCACCGTGTAGGGACCGAAGCCAAACAGTTCCGCCCCCGAGTCCGTGGCGATCAGCGCCGTACCCCACACGGCCATGAGTCCGCCCAGGATGAAGACCGTCACGAAGAGGGCCAGCCGCTTGGGCGGCACGGAAGAGAAGGGCAGCGCGATGACCGCCGCCGCGAGCACCACCGCCGCCGTGACGGGGTCCAACGACACCACGATCGGCACGGCGAGCACGAGCGCGCAGGCGGCGATGATGAGTGGATCTCGTCTGGCCAGCCACGCACGTGGGCGTAGCTGCGGTGCGGCCTCAACCGGGAAATCCGCCGGTGCGATCACGGTTGCACGCATGCTTTCCCTCCTTCCACCAGAATCCTGCGGGCGCCGAGCGCCGCGGAGAACTCTCGGTCATGCGTCACGGCGAGGATGCCGGTTCCGCGGTCCAGTTCTTCACTCAGCAGGGCAACGAGGTCCTGCCAGGTGTTGGCGTCTTGCCCAAAGGTGGGTTCGTCCAGAACCAGCAGGCGTGGGCGCGTGGCCAGTGCGGTGCCGACGGATAGCCGGCGTTGTTGGCCGCCCGAGAGCTGATACGGGTTCAGGTCCGCGACATGTTCCAGGTGCAATCGCTGCAGCAGCGTCTCAACGCGGCCGTCGATCTCTGCCTGGTCGAGTCCCACCCTGCGGGGCCCGAACGCGAGTTCGTCCCTGACCTTGCGCGTCAGGAACTGATGCTCCGGATCCTGGAACACCATACCGATGCTCTGCACTAGGTCCTTAGGCGTGAGCCGTTCCGGTTCCCGCGGCGTCCCGTTCAGCAGCGCGCCGGTGGCGGTGAGCTGCCCTGAGCGCCGACGTTGCAAACCTGCCAACGTCAGGGCCAGAGCGGTCTTGCCCTGCCCATTGCTGCCCACTAGGCACACGGCCTCACCGGCCCGGATGTCCAGGTCAACATGCCCGACGGCGGCACTCACCTTGGTTCGTTTCGCCGCCCTACGGGGCAGTGCCGCGCGGGTCGCGGAGAGGTCGCGGGCGCTCAGCAGGACGTCGCCGACTCGCGCACCGGGCTGTGCCGCACGGACCTCTGTGCCCGGCACTCGTCCGGGCACCCGGACCCCCGCGTCCACCAAGGTGGACACGACGTCTGGCCGGCTGAGCAGTTCCTCGGGGACGCCGTCGGCCACCAGTGCGGCGGGAGCGCCGACCTCCGGCGCTGCCAGCACCATCAGTCGATCTACGTGCTCCAGCCACAGATCCAGCCGGTGCTCCACCACGATCACGGTGGCCCCGTGCTCCCGCGCGGTCGCGACGACCACCCTGCGCAGTTCCTCTGCTCCCTCGGGATCCAAGTTGGCTGTGGGCTCATCCAGCAGCCACAGTCTGGGTCCCATAGCCAATAGCCCTGCCACCGCCAGACGTTGTTTCTGCCCGCCAGAGAGCGCATTCGTGGAGTGGTTGAGGGGTTTCCCGCCCAGGCCCACGGCATTGAGGGCTGCCACCACCCGCGGCCAGATGGCCGCGGGTGCCGCTCCGAGGTTTTCGGCCCCGAAGGCCACATCGTCGCCCATCCGCGCCATGACCACCTGGGTCTCGGGATCCTGCTGCACCAGCCCGACGCGGCCGGCGCTGGGCTGCTTGCCGTCAACGGTCAAGGATCCCGTCATCCGGACCCCGTGAGGGGCCTCAGCGTCGACCGCATCTTCTTCCTCGGGCTCCAGCACTCCGGCCAAGGCATGCAGGAAGGTGGACTTCCCCGCCCCGGACGGACCGGTGAGCAAGACGATCTGCCCCGGCTCCACCGTGAGATCGAAGCCGTCCAAGACCGGAACGCGGGCGCCAGCCGGAGTCAGTCCGAACCGGTCAGCGACCACGGCCGCCCCGGCCGAGGCAGCCGTGGCCGGGGACTGCGTCGGGTCGCTGGACATGGCGGGAACAGACATCAGCCCAGCAACGGCTCGCGGTGAGCGCTGCGAGAACGCAGCGCGGACAGTGCGCCGGTGGCGGCGAGGCCACGCGTGGCCAACCACATCAGCAGGCCGATGACCAGCCCGGACAAGGTCACGGCCCCCACGTACGTCCACAGCCAGGTCGTGGAGTACTCCGGGTACCACTTCATGATGAAGGCGTCATTGATACCGCACGCGAAACCGGTCAGGGCACCGGCCAACAGGCCGGCCTGGATCCCGAAGCGCTTGTATCCGCCGGCCAGCGCCACGCCGAGTTCTGCACCAGCACCCTGGATCAGACCCGAGACCAGCACCGTGGCACCCCATGAGGAACCAAAGACGGCGGAGATCACCGCGGCCACAATCTCCACGAAGAGGCCCGCACCGGGGCGACGCACCACCAGACCGGCCAGGATGCCGGGGAAGAGCCACAGCCCACCCTTCAACCCGGACAGCGGCGGGAACCCTGCAAACACTGGATCCCACAGGTGATCGGCCCAGTTGACGACCGCGAAGATGACGCCGCCTGCCACTGCAAGCACGGCCGCGACGACGATGTCTACGGTTCGCCAGCGGCCGATCTTGCTGGGCGCAGACGTTGAGGTATTGGTCATGGTGTCCTCCTTGAGTCCCCCGTGAGGGGTGAAAGGAGGGGAGGTGGACGCACACATTGCGCGGCCACCCGAGATCTCGACTCCCTATCGCCGGCATGATCCGGATCAGGTTCGAGGGTCTGCGGACCGTATCCGCACTCTCAGCGCCTTGTCTTTGGGGCGCTCCCCTGTCGTATGTAGCGCCACCCATCATATTCCACTCTTGGTACGGGTGCTTCTTCGGTAGGGTGGGAAGCAAAACGTCGCCCCCTCATGAGGAGTTCCCCCAAGTGAAGCCCTTGATCAAGATTCTCTCGTCCGTAGCCGCCCTCGTGGGCGGGATCGTGGGCGGCAAGCTGCTCACCAACACCTGGGCGCAGGTCACCGGGGAGGACGCCCCCACCAAGAAGAACAAGGAAGCTCAAGCGGAACAGTCGGTGACGCGCGTGGCCGTGTTCAGGGCCGCCTCCGCCGCCCTGGCCGTGGTCATCAAGCTCGGCAGCCAGCGCGTCGGCGAACGGCTCATCGCCCGTTCGGGAAAGCACCTTGAGGAGGTCTGAGGCTTAGCGCTTCGGCGCCTCGGTCTTGGACGCGATCTCCTCCGCGTACTCCACCACCTCGGCCAGGTCATCCGAGACCAACGTGCCAGAGTCCAGGTGCTTGGAACGGTAAGCAGCCCTGCCCACCACGTGCGCGCTCACGGGAGCCGTCAGCGCCTGCAACACAAAGATCAGTGCCAGGATGGGCAGCCAGGACCACATGGACTGGTGCACTGCGACGGCGGCCAGTAGACAGGCCAACCCCAGCACCTGTGGCTTGGTGGCCGCGTGCATGCGAGAGAGGATGTCCCCGAAGCGCAGCAGACCGATGGCTGCCGCAAGGGACATCAGGCAACCCACGATCATCAACACGGACACGATCGAATCCCTGAGCAAGATCCAGTCCACGGTTTCAGCCCTCCTCTCGTGCGGCCACGGTCCGGGCCACGGTCACGGAGCCGAGGAATCCCACGGCGGCCACCAGCAGGACGAAGATCAGGTTGATCATGTCCCCTGTGACGGCCGCTCTAAGCAGTAGTGCGGACGCGATCACCACCAACAAGACATCCGAGGCGAGCATCCGGTCCAGCAGGCTTGGCCCGCGCACGATCCTGACGATCGCGGCTGCGGCTCCCGCCGCCAGCATGGCCGAGCAGACCCATACGATCACTGTGATCATCGTTGTCCCCCGTCGTGATGACCGGTCGCGGTCTTCTTGGAGCGGGCAAAGGCTTCGTAGGCCTCAGCCACGGTTTGAGTCGACGCGTCCGCTGCAGCGACGCGTTCCTGATCCGCCGTAGATCCCATGATCCGCACCAACCGTGCCTCGGTCCTCAGCACCGTGGCACGGAACGCCTGCGCCTGCTCTGGTGAGTTCACGTTAAGCACGTGCAGGAAGAGCACCGAGTTGCGTCGGTCCACCTCCACCACCAGCGACCCCGGGATCAAGGACGTCACGTGCCCCACGGCCGTCAGCAGCAGGTCGTCGCGGCTGCGCAGCGGAACCCTGACCACGGCGTTGTGCACCTTGGGACCCTGCGAGATCGCGACCCACAGCACCTGGAAGGAACCCAGCACCACTTGCCACGCGAACCACAGCAGGAAGAGCACTCCCCAGCCCACGTGCAGCCGGCCGGAGAGTCTCACGGGCGGAAGCCGGAAGCTTCTCACCACGATCACCGACACGATTAACCCGAAGATCAGATTGGCCGGTGACCAGTCCTGCCAAATGGCGCCCCACACGAGGAGCAGCCACAACAGCAGCGGGAGCTCCACCAAGAGGCGATGGGCTTCGGCGCGCCAGTATCCGCGCATCGCGCGGCGATAGCCGCGTCGTCGGGCAGATCTCATCAGTGCCCTCCCTCATCGTCGTGGCTGTCAGGGACGTTGCCACCACGCAGCTCCGGGATCTCATCAGCGGAACCCATGACGGCCTCGATGTAGTCCTGATGGTCCATCAGGCTGCGCGCGCTACGTTCAGCGAAGTCGAACAACGGACCGGCGAACACAGTCAACGCGACACCGACCGACACCAACGCGCCGGTGGTCCAGACCATGACGGCCGGCAGCACCTTGGTGTCCCCACGGTGCGAGTAGCGCGACTCCGGGGTGTCCGCGACGACCTCGTAGGTGCGCACCCGAGCACCGGACTCGGCTGTTGCCAACAGCAGCGGGTCGGGACGTTCGGCCTGCGAGGCCGGCCGCCAGAAACCACGGTTGAACACACGGGCCACGGCCAGCAACGTCAACAGGGACGTGACCATGGAGGCGGCCACCAGGGTCCATGCCAGCGGGGTGTCCAGCTGCACACCGGCCTGCACCAAGCCCAGCTTCCCCAAGAACCCGGAGAACGGCGGGATACCGGCCAGATTCATGGCCGGAATGAAGTACAGCACCGCCAACACGGGTGCCACCTTCAACAGGGAACCCAACCGGTCCAGGTTTGAGGTGGCTGCCCTGCGCTCGATCAGGCCTACCACCAGGAACAGTGACGTCTGCACCACAATGTGGTGAGCCACGTAGTAGATGGCTGCCGCGAGACCGAGTTCCGTGCCAGTGGCCAGGCCGAAGACCATGAAGCCGATGTGGCTGGTCAGCGTAAACGACAGCATTCGCTTGATGTCCGTCTGAGCCACCGCACCGAGGATCCCGACCACCATGGTGGCGGCCGCGACCCACATCAGCAGGGTGGAGACGTCATCCTCCGGGAAGAGCAGCGTCTCCGTACGGATCATCGCGTAGACACCCACCTTGGTCAGCAGGCCCGCGAACACCGCGGTGACCGGTGCCGGTGCCGTGGGGTAGGAGTCCGGCAACCAGAAGGAGAGCGGGAAGACCGCGGCCTTGATCCCGAAGGCGGTCAGCAACATCAGGTGCAGCACCGTCTGCGTGCCGGGGTCCAGTTCCGCCAGCTTGATCGACAGATCCGCCATATTCACGGTGCCGGTGGCCCCGTAGATCATGGCAATGGCGGTCAGGAAGAGCAGCGAGGAGAGGATCGAGACCACGACGTAGGTGGTGCCGGCCCTGACGCGTTCACGTGAACCGCCCAACGTCAGCAGCACGTAGGAGGAGGTCAGCAGGATTTCGAAGCCGACGTAGAGGTTGAAGAGGTCTCCGGCCAGGAAGGCGTTGGAGACACCCGCGACCAGGATCAGGAAGGCCGGGAAGAAGACGGACACCGGGCCGTCCTCGTCGCCGTCGGCCGAGCCCTGCGCCGTCGCGTAGACCAACACCGCCAGCGACACCACCGAGGAGACCACCAGCATCAGAGCGCTGAATTCGTCCACCACCATGGTGACGCCAAACGGCGGGGCCCACCCGCCCAGGAGCACGGCTGAGGCGCCGTTGTCCCAGGCCCAAGCGAGCATCAAGGCTTCCAGCAACAGCACCGCGGACAGCGTGGAGATGGACACGATGCGCTGGGCGATCGCGTGTTTGCGCAACACGAAGGTCACTGCCGCTGCGAAGAGCGGAAGCAACACCGCCAACGGTGCAAGGAAGGTCAGGTCCACGTTCATTCGGCACCACCTTCTTCGTCGCGGCGGAGATTGAGACGAACGCGCACGTCCTCGGGGTCCACCTGGACCTCATCACGGCGGGACAACCACCATGAGCGATAGATCAGGCCGAGCATGAACGCGGTCATGGCGAACGTGATCACGATGGACGTCAGGATCAGGGCTTGCGGCAGCGGGTCCGAGTAGTCCTCCGGAGCCGTGGACTCGTCATAGATCGGCGCAAGACCCGGTACCCCACCCGTGGCGAGGATCAGCAGGTTCACGCCGTTACCGAGCAGGATGATGCCCAACAACACGCGGGTCAGCGAACGTTCCGTAATCAGGTAGATGCCGGTGGCCACGAGCACTCCCATGATCACCAGCAGGGTGACGTTGACGGTCATCGCTCCTCCTCCCCGGTTCGTGTGCTGGTCATGATGTCCGACGGCGGTGGCGACTTCGCCACCACCGGCACCGCGCCGGTGGCCGGCGCGATATCCGCGACCACGACGTCGCGGCGATGGTCGAGTTCGGCACCCAAGGAGGTCAGGACGTCGAGCACAAGCCCAAGCACCACCAGGTACACGCCGATGTCGAAGGCCGTTCCGGTGACGAAGGTGTGCCAACCGAAGAACCAGAAGTCGAAGTAGGCCGACTGGAAGATGTGGCCACCGAAGAAGACCGGAGCCACCACCGTGAGTGCCGCGATCCCGAGGCCGGTACCCATCAGGGTGCCCGGTCCAATCCGGATCGCCTCGAAGAGTTCCACGCGGCCGCCGGCCAGGTAACGCAGGGCCAGAGCCAGGCCAGCCACCAAACCGCCGGAGAAACCGCCGCCGGGGGTGTTGTGTCCCGTCAGCAGCAGGTACACAGAGATCAGCATCAGGGTGTGGAAGAGCAGCCTGGTGATGACCTCCACGATGATGGAACGGCGTTCAGGGGCCAACGTCTTACCCGCAACGAGCCAGTTGTTCCGCGGCTCGTCCTCCGCCACGGACCCAAACACCTTGGCGATACGGTGACGGGTTCCACGGTTCAGGCTGCGGTCCACGCTGCCCACCGGGATCTCGCGGCGGCTGGGAACGCGGTCCCCACGGCCCGTCACGAAGATGAGCGAGGCGACGCCCGTGGCCGCGGCCGCGAGCACCGTGATCTCACCGAAGGTATCCCAACCACGCAGATCCACCAGGGTCACGTTGATGATGTTCTTCCCGTGCCCGCCGAGGAAGGCCAGATCAGGCATCGACAACGAGATGGGGTCTGCCGTCCGGGAACCCATGGCAAGAGCGGCCACCGCCACAACCACGACGGCGAACCCAACGGAGATGATGATCCGAACCAACCGGTTCCCGGGCCGGGCCTGCTTGCGGCTGCCAGGTTCACGTTTGCCGTCCATCCGGGCGGGCAACACGCGCAAAGCCAACACGATCGCGATGAGAGACACCGTCTCCACCAACAACTGCGTGACCGCGAGATCGGGTGCTCCCTGGAAAGCGAAGAGCGCAGCCATGCCGTAACCGGTCACCGAAACCATCAGCACGGCCATGAAACGCTTGTTGGCCCGCACCGCGCCGATGGCGCCAGCGACCATGCACGCTCCGATGAAGACCTGGACCAGGCTGTCCGCCCAGACGATCTGGTTTCCGCTTGGCCACGTGAGGTCCAGCATCAGGCCGGCGGCCAACGGAGCCACCATGGCCACCGCCACGATCACCAACACGTAGTAGCTCAGCTGACCGCGCTGCACGGTACCCGTGACCCAGCAGGCCACCCGGTCCACGCCGGAGAGGCAGGCTTGGTAGGCCCGGCTCGCTGAGAGCGGGAACTCCATCTTGGCCTGGATCTTCTCGACCGGCTTGCGGATCAGGAAGAGACCGGCGCCGAGCGCAATGACGATGGCGCTCAGACCGAGCGGAAGTGTGAAGCCGTGCCACAGGGCCAGATGCTCAAGGTGGACCCTGTGGCCGGGCGTCCCGAGCGATTGGGCGTAGTGCTCCAGGGCAGGCGAGACCCGCCCGGGCAGCAGGCCAAGCGCCAAGGAGCAGGCCGTGAGCAGCAGAATCGGCGCGATCATCCAGAACGGAGTGGCGTGACTCGGCGTGATGGCCACACCAGGCTTGGTCGCGAAGGCGCCCCAGACGAAGCGTGCGGAATAGGCAAAGGTCAGAATGGAGCCGAGCACCACCACGGCGATCACGCCGGCGGCGCCGGCTGAACTGAACCCCGCGTCGTGAGGCAGCTCCACCAAGGCACCCAAGACGGATTCCTTGGCCACAAATCCCAGCAGCGGCGGGAAGCCCGCCATGGACGCTGCTGAGAAACAGGCCGCCGCGAAGAGCCACGGGTTGGAACGCCACAAGCCGGAGAGCCCGCGCAGGTCACGCGTACACGTTCCGTGGTCGATGGCGCCAACGATCAGGAAGAGCGCCGACTTGAACAGCGCGTGCCCCACCACCAAGGCCAAACCGGCCAGTGCCGCGGCCGGCGTCCCGAAGCCCACCACCAGAACCATCAGGCCCAGCTGGGACACCGTGCCGTAGGCGAGCACCAATTTGATGTCGTGTTGACGAAGCGCTCTCCAACCACCCACCAGCAGCGTGGCCAGTCCAAGGGTGATGACGATGACCTGCCACGCTGATTCGCCCGCGTACCCGGGGGCCAGACGTGCCACGAGGTACACGCCGGCCTTCACCATCGCGGCCGCGTGGAGGTAAGCGGAGACCGGGGTCGGCGCAGCCATGGCGCCCGGGAGCCAGAAGTGCAGTGGCACCAGTGCCGACTTGGAGACGGCACCCGCCAGGACTAGCACCAACGAAGTGGAGACGAGTGCGGATCCGCTCAGTTCAGGGGCGGCTGCGACGATGTCGCTGAAATGCGTGCTCCCGGCGGCCACAGAGAGACCGATCAGACCGACCAGGAGGGCCAAACCGCCAGCCGTGGTCAGGATCAAGGCCTGCAGCGCCGAGGAACGGGCCTTGTGGTCGGCGCGGGTGAAACCGATCAGCAGGTAAGAAAGGATGGTGGTGAATTCCCAGAAGACGAACATCACGATGACGTCCTCGGCCATCACCAGGCCGAACATCGCACCCGTGAACGCGGTCAGGGAACCTGCGAATCCGGGAAGGCCTTCCTCGCCCCCGTGGAAGTACTTTGCACAGTAGGCCAGCACCAGGGCCCCCACCCCGAGCACCAGCAGTGCGAGGACGGCAGAGAGCGCGTCCATCCTGAAATCGATCCCCACCCCCAATTGAGGAATCCAGTTGAGGTTGAAGGTGGGCGGGGCATGCCCACCCTGGTTCGTCGCCAGGGGCTCCGACTTGAGCACGCGAGGCAATTGCGTGGCGACCCAGACCGCCCCAGCTGCGGGGAAGAGCGCCAGCACCAGAAACGCCTTGGGGCCCATCCTGTTGACGAGCGGAGGCGCGATCAGCCCCGCTAGCAGCAACATGATGAGAATCTCCGGCACGGTGCGCACGCTCCTTGTCGTCGGGGGATCCACCCGGCGGCCGCCTGCGACGTACCAACAGGCCCAAAAAAGACCACACGAGTGGGTAGTCCATTCTACACGGAACACAATATCGTTTGATGACATGAGTGATACAGTCCGGCCGGCTGCCGAAGGCGCCCCCAGAGAGCGGTTACACCTGGATCGAAAGATCGTTTCCTGGGCGCTGTGGGACGCGGGCTCCGCGGCCGTCAATGCCGTGATGACCACGTTCGTGTTCACGGTGTACCTGACGTCCTCCCTCTTTGGCGACAAGGACGCCAACACCTCTGCACTGTCCACCGGTATGACCATCACCGGTGTGGTCATCGCACTCGTGGCCCCCGTGCTGGGATTGCGTTCGGACCGGGGTGGCCGCCGCAAGTTCTGGCTCGCGGTCTATACGGGCGTCATCGTGGTTGCCTGCGGGCTGTGCTTCTTTGTCCAGCCGTCTCACGCCTACCTGTGGTTGGGCATCATCCTGCTGTGCATGGCGACCCTGGGCGGGGAACTGGCCAGCGTCAACTACTACGCGATGCTGCCGCAGATCTCCTCACCCGCCACCATGGGGCGCGTCTCCGGGTTCGGCTGGTCCTTCGGTTACTTCGGCGGGATCGTAGCCCTGTCCCTGGTGCTGTTCCTCTTCGTCCAGCCGGTCTTCGACTGGCCGGGAGCGTCCGACGAGAACGGGCTGAACCTACGCTTGGTCGCCGTCTTCTGCGCAGTGTGGACCTTGGCATTCTCCCTGCCGGTTTTCTTCGCGGTACCGGAGGTCGATGCGGTGCCTGGGCCCAAACGGTCCGTCCTGGCCTCCTACGCCGAGCTCGGTCGGGTCATTGCCAAGTTCTGGCGTGAGGACCGCAGCACCCTGTACTTCCTTGGGGCGCAGGCCGTGTATCGCGACGGGCTGGCAGCGGTGTTCACCTTCGGCGGCGTCATCGCTGCCACCGTGTTCGGCATGAGCCAGACCGACGTGATCATCTTCGCGATCGCTGGGAACGTGGTGGCCGCACTCGGGGCGCTGGCGGGCGGCTGGCTGGAGGACCGCGTGGGACCCAGGGCCGTCATCACGTTCTGCTTGGCCGGACTCATCCTGACGGGCGTCGGGATCTTCTTCTCCCCCGGAGCGTCAGGATTCTGGATCTGCGGGCTGGTGATGTGTGCCCTCGTTGGGCCGGCTCAGGCGTCTTCCCGGTCGTTCCTCGCCAAACGAGCCACACCCCACACCGCCGGCGAACTCTTTGGCCTCTACACCACCACGGGGCGGGCGGTGTCCTTCCTGGCCCCGGCCCTGTTCACCCTGGGTGCCGTGCTCGCCAAGGCCGCTGGTGTCACGGGCGAGGGCAACGCGACACGCTACGGCGTGCTCGGCATCGTCGTGGTGCTGGCGCTCGGGCTCGTCCTGTTCTGGTTGGGCCGCGAACGCCGGAGCGCTTGATCGGACTGTGAGCCGGGATCGGTCCGGCAGACGGGATCAGTCCGGCAACTGCGTCTGATGGAAATTCAGGTGCGAACGCGACGCCGTGGGGCCACGCTGGCCCATGTAGCGGTTGAGATTATCCCCGGTTCCATACGGATGTTCCGCCGGCGAGGACAGCCGGAAGAAGCACAACTGACCGATCTTGGAGCCCGGCCACAGTTTGATGGGCAGAGTCGCGACGTTGGAGAGCTCCAGCGTGACGTGCCCAGTGAATCCCGGGTCCACAAACCCTGCCGTGGAATGGGTCAAGAGCCCCAGCCTGCCCAGGGAACTCTTGCCCTCAAGGCGCGCAGCCACGTCGTCGGGCAGCGTGACCTGCTCATAGGTGGAGCCGAGCACAAACTCCCCCGGATGCAACACGAACGGTTCATCCGGTGCCACCTCGACGAGCCGCGTCAGCTCCGGCTGGTCCTGCGAAGGGTCGATGTGTGCGTACTTGTGGTTGTCGAAAAGCCGGAAGAACCGGTCGATGCGCACGTCCACGGAGGACGGCTGGATCATCGAGGCGTCCAGCGGATCCAGGCGGATCCGGTCGGCAGCTAGTTCGGCACGAATGTCACGGTCTGAGAGGAGCACGCCCCCAAACTACCGCCTGCACGCACTGAAGTGCGTGTTAATGTCCGTGCATGCGCATCACTGCCTTGGCCCTGGCGTCTGCAGCGGCAACGCTCCTGGTCGGCGTCACCGGCTGCACCGACGCCAAACCCAAGGGTGTGGAGGCCACCGACACCACCCAGGAGGACGGCCTTTCGCAGCTCCTGGCCCAGGTTCCCGCCACCATCGGGGACAACACCAGCATCACGTACAGCGCGGAATCGGTCCTGGCCAAGGACGACGCGCTCTCCGAACCCGCGCAAGGGGTCAGGGGCATGGGAGCCGGGTCGTTGACCAAGTACGTCACGTTGTTGAAGGACGACCTCTCCATCGACATTCTCCAGGCCGATGCGGTGGTCACAGTGGGCCAAGAACCGCAGCAGGTCACCGTGATTCGCGGCGGGCAAGATGCCGAAGCCATCACTGCGGCCGCCAAGGAGCACGGCTGGACCGGAGATGAGGTCTTGAGCCAGGACATGGACTTGAAGAGCAGCGTCCTGACCACCAGCGTGGGACACATCCTGGCCAAAGGTGACTCCGTGATCCTGGGAGGCCAGAGCGCAGACCTCACCGCGAAGCCGGGAAAGGTTCCCGAATCCGTGGAGTCGCTAGCGACCTGCCTGGGAGACTCCCCCGCTGCGAGCTTCGCGGCGAGCGCTTCTGCCCCCACCGCCGCAGGTTTGAAAGCAGGTTCACCCTTGTCCGGTGTCCTCTGTGCCTACGCGTCCGATCCGGATCAGGCCGAGGCTCTGGGGCGCTCCGTCCAGGACAGCGTGGACAACGACCTCAGCAACACCGGGACCCCCTACGGCTCCCTCCTCACCGTGGAGGACCTCAGCCATCCCACAGCGACCACGAGCAGGGTCGAGGTCGGCTTCACGGAAGGTAGGCCCCCGGGTCTGCTCTGGCAGATGCAACAGCGTCGCGATCTTCCTGGCCTGGACTGAGGCCCCTGCACGTGCCAAGCACTAGCCGTCCGCTCCAGGTCAACAGACCGGGCGCCCTCCTGCGCATCATCATCGGCCTCTGCATCGTGGTCATCATGGCCTCGATCACCATCATCGCCGTGAAGCTCGGGGCCCGAGGCCACGACTCCTCTGCGAAGCCCACCAACGCACCGGAGCAGGCGACTAACGCTCCAGCCCAGCCAACCGCCACCCCGCAGCCCACCGGATCTGCGGAACCCACCGTCGGCACCTTCGCCGCGCCTAAGACCACCAAAGCTGCCGGACACCGCACCGCCCCCACGAATCCCGCCGATCTGGGCGTGCTCGTCAACAAGGAGCACCCACTGCAGCCGTCTACCTACGCACCTGGGGACCTGGCGAGCTTGGGAGACGAGAAGTTGCGCAAGCAGGCGGCCACGGCTCTGCGCAAACTGCTCGCCGATGCACAAAAGGATGGGCACCCCCTGATGTTGCTCTCCGGCTATCGCTCGGCGGAACGCCAAGAAACCCTCCACCAGAACTATGTGGAGATCAATGGGCAGAGCAAGGCCGAACGGTTCTCCGCGCGCGCGGGCCAGAGCGAGCATCAGACGGGCCTCGCGGCCGACGTGGGAAACGGGAAATGCGACGTTAAGGTCTGCTTCGGCACCACCGATGCGGGTAAGTGGGTGGCCGAGCACGCCCACGAGTACGGGTTCATCGTCCGCTACCCCAAGGGTCAGGAAAAGGTCACCGGCTACGACTACGAGCCCTGGCACCTGCGCTTCCTGGGCACTGAGCTCACCGAGGACTACGTGGCCTCGGGAGCCAAGACGCTTGAGGAGTACTACGGCATCAAGTGAGCCCACCCTGTAGCGTGGAACCTGCCGTGGCCAAGTGGCCACAAACGATCTCTGAACCAGGAGCGTGCATGACCGAGCAGCCGCAGGACTCCGAGCAGCCCAACGAAGACATCATGACCCCGTTCAACGATGTGGAGCGGGCCATCGTTGAAGGATCCGAGGGCAAACTCTCCAACAATGACGTCCTCGCGAAGATCGCGTCCTCCAGCCTCTTCTTCCTCTCCACGGAGAAGATCGAGGACAAGACCCAGAACGTCATGCCGCTGATCCTGAAGGGCCCCGAGGAGAAGCACTTCCTGGCCCTGTTCACGCACCCCGAGCGCGTGGCACAGCAGTTCATCGACTCCGCCCCGTACGCCGTGTCCATCCCCGGCGCGGAGGCCTTCAAGCAGGCCGGTTCCCTGGGCGTGACCATCAATCCGGGTCACCCGATCGGGCTGATGCTTGATGCGTCGAACGTGGCCACCATCCAGGGGCTGCTGGCGGACGCACCTGAGGACGAAGGCCCCGCAGGCGCCTGAGTCCGCTCATGACCGTGAGGGGTGGGGCCCGATTGGACGGACCCCACCCCGCCCGGGTTATGCTTATCTTGTCTGGGCCGGAATCCGGTTCATTTTCGCGGCTGTAGCTCAATGGTAGAGCGCACGCTTCCCAAGCCTGATACGCGGGTTCGATTCCCGTCAGCCGCTCTCAACCCCACAACTTGGGTCCAGTGACCGCAAACTCTGGCCTCGCACCGCTTTCCATGAGAAGGCGGAGGCGGGGCCTTCGTGTTTCTCGATTCGGTCCCCTGAACGGGAATTCGCTGGTCAGGAAAGGTGTTGCATGTACGGCGTCCTGGAGGGCTTTGCGGCCATTTGGTTGGTCATCCTCACCGGCTACATCGTCGGCAGGATGGGTCTGCTCGGTCCGCACGGGCGTGAGGTGCTCAACGTCCTCACCTTCTCGGTGGCGTCACCTGCCCTGCTGTTCACCACCATCGCCAAGGCCGATCCGTACAGCGTGCTTGGCCCCCAGCTCGCCGTTGCTTCCCTCTCCGCCGGTGTGGTGCTCGTGATCTACTGGTTCGCCACCCGCTGGTGGCTGCGCCGCGATGCCGGGGAACGCACCATCGGGGCCATGTCGGCTTCCACTGTGAACTCCGCGAATTTAGGGTTGCCGATCGCCACCTACGTTCTCGGTGATCCAGCTTGGGCCGCGCCGGTGCTGTTGTTCCAATTGGCCATCTTCACCCCCCTGAACCTCTCCATGATGGACGCAGCGACGCAACGCGCGGGCAAGGGAGTCAAGGGTGTCCTGAAGGGCATCGTCACCAACCCGATGATCATCGGTTCCCTGGCAGGGCTCGCCGTGAGCCTGCTCGGGTGGCACGTGCCCACCATCATCTGGACCCCGTTGGACGTCCTGGCCGGTGCAGCGGTTCCGGCCATGCTGCTGGCCTTCGGGATCTCCTTGGTGGGTTCCCGCCCCCTGCAGAAGAACCTGGGCCGCCGTCGGGACGTGTGGACGGCAGTGGGCCTGAAGTTGCTGATCCATCCTCTGATCGCATGGCTGATGGCCACGCTGATCTTCGGCATGGATTCGGAGCACACCTACATCGCCGTGATCCTGGCTTGCCTCCCCACGGCTCAGAACATCTTCGTCAACGCCTCCCGCTACGGATCGGGGGTCACCATCGCCAAGGACACTGTGCTCGTCACCTCCGTGCTCGGCATCCCCGCGATGTTCGCCGTGGCGGCCCTCCTGGGCGGCTGAGGGCTCTCCCAGGGCCGAGTTTCCACACACGGGCCGCCTTCTACTATGCGTAAAGGCGGCCTGGGCGTGGATCGTGGTGCTCCAGAGCATTGCCGCAGTGCATGGGCAGCCCCTCAGTGGCCGACGGCGCCTCAGCCACGCCCGTGCGGGCGGAACCGCACGCGCGCACGTGCCCTGGTGGTGTAGGTCTTCCAGCGGTCCCCCACCTGGCCACGGTGCCCGCGTGACCAGTAGATCAGTGCCCACAAGGCGGCGATAGTGCTCACACCCGTGCCGATGGTGAGCGCCCAGCGTCCCCCGAAGACTTCAGCGATCCAGCCCATGATGGGGGCGCCGATGGGCGTACCACCCTGCACCACCATGATGTAGAGGGCCATCACTCGGCCCCGGTATTCGGGTGCCACGCTCATCTGCACCGTGACGTTGGCGGAGTTCAGGAAGGTGATGGATGCGAATCCGGTGGGGATCAGCAGGGCCGCGAACCACCAGAAACCCGGCATCCAGGCGGCCACCACGCCGAAGATGCCGAAGAGTGCGGCTCCGGCCACCGCCCATTTCACGCGGGATCCCTGGCGGCCGGCCGCGGCCAAAGCCCCTGCCAGGGTGCCGACGGCCATGATGGTGCCGACGATCCCGTAGGCGTCCGCCTCCGCGTGGAACACCGATGCCGTCATCACCGCGTTGTACACGGGGAAGTTCATGCCGAATGTCCCCACCACGAATGCGAGGACGAAGACCATCACCAGTGTGCGGTCATGCAGCACGTAGCTCAGGCCCTCCCTGAGCTGCCCCTTGTGGCGTGCCACCTTGACGGAGCCGCCGTAGAAGCGCTCGCGTTTCATGGCCATCAAGGCTGCGATCACGGCGACGTAACTGGCCGCGTTGAGGATGAACATCCAGCCCGTGCCCACTGCGGCGATCAGCAGCCCTGACAGGCCCGGGCCGATCAGACGCGCGGCGTTGAAACTCGTGGAGTTCAGGGAGACGGCGTTGGGGACCATGCGGTGCGCCACGAGTTCGTTGACCAGCGCCTGCCGTGGTGGGTTGTCGAAGCACGTGACCACGCCCAGAGCGAGGGCGAGCGCGTAGACGTGCCAGAGTTCCGCCGTGCCTGTGAGCACCAGGACGCCCAGCACCAGGGCGATCAACCCGGAGAGCGCCTGGGTGATCTTGAGCAGCTTGAGCCGGTCCATGCGGTCTGAGACCAGGCCGGCGTAGGGGCTCAGGAAGAGCATCGGCAGGAATTGCAGTCCGGTGACGATACCCGTCGCGGTGCCCGAGTGGTCGGTCAGCTCGGTGAGCACCAACCAGTCCTGGGCGGTGCGCTGCATCCAGGCGCCCGTGTTGGAGACCAGCCCTCCGAGGAACCACAGTCGGTAGTTGGGTTCCGACAATGAGGCGAACATACGGCTCATGCCCATGCCCCCATCCAGTGCTCTGCGATGAGGTCAGGGAAAGGCATGCCGTCCTTGGAGCGAAGTGATTGGGTTTTCCCTATGCTGCCACGGCGGACACCAGAGCAACAGGACGCACCTCACCCCGCAGCGTGAACCGCACCGCCAGCGAGACCCCGGCGGGACCCCAACGAGGCCCCGGCGGGACCCAAGAGAGTTGGGCTCAGTTCAGGCCGCGCAGGTCCAAATCCAGTCGGTCCTCGCCGCCGGCGGCCTGGATGATTGGGATACCCCAGTCCTGCTGGTAGAGGTGGCAGGCCGCGTGGTCAGGGATGGGCTGCCCCTTCTCCCCGTCGCAGGAGGCAGCACGCGCGGTGATGTGCAGAACGCCCTCGGTGATTTCCGGGTTGAGCACCAGATCACGGGTGAGTCCCTGTGCGGTGCCGGCTCCCTCCAGCAGCAGTTCTTCCGGGGAGGAGGAGATCTTCAACTGGGTGGGATCGCCCCAACGGTCGTCCAGCTTCTGCCCGGTGGGTGCGGAGAAGCGCACGGTCAGGGGGTAGGTTCCGGGTGCCACGGTGGTGCTCTGGCGCTGGGATCGGGAGGCACCCTCGTCCACGGTGGCGACCTCATGCGGCAGCGGGATGCGCACCAGTTGGTGACGGTTAGTTTCCACGACCACCAGCACGGGGTCGCCGTCCACGGACGTGTCTACGAGCACCTCGGAGGGCTCCGCCAGGTCGCGGGCCAGGGTGCCCACGGTCTTGGTGGCCGGATCGTAGCGGCGCACCGCGCCGTTGTACGTGTCCGCGATGGCCACCGACCCGTCGGGCAGGACCGCGACACCGAGCGGGTGCTGCAGGCGGGCGTCTGCGGAGTCGCCGTCGCGGTAGCCGAAGTCGTAGAGGCCAAGGCCCACGGCCGTTTCCACGGACGCCACGGTGCCGTCCTCACCCAGGTGCAGCACGCGCAGCGCGGAGGTCTCGGAGTCTGCCGTCCAGACGTCTCCGGCGCCGTCCACGACCAGGCCGGAGGTCTGGGCGAACATCGATTCTGCGGCGGAGCCGTCCAGCAGGCCCTCGATGCCGGAACCGGCCTCGAGGGTCACGGTGACGGTCACGGGGTCGAAGCCGAAGATCTGGTGGGTTCCGGCCATGGCCACGATGACCCTCCCGGCCTTCTCGGACCACACCACGGACCAGGGGGAGGACAGCGAGGTGTTCAGCGCGTCCTCACCCAGCTCACGCTGCCACCCGTCCGTGGAGCGGGCCTGTTCGGCGTCCAGCAGCCGCTGCACGCCGTTGCCCGCCACGGTGGCGACCTCGCCGGTGGCGAGCACCACGGAACGCAGTCGGTGGTTCACGGTGTCCGCGACGAGCACGTCGTAACCTGCGGCCTCGGCGATGGGTGCGGGCAGCACTGCCACGGACTGCGGCTCGTTGAACTGGGCCGCCTCGGCCGGACCGTCCAGGAACCCCTTGGTGCCCGACCCGACCGCCTGTTCAACGACGCTCAGGTCGTTACTGAGGACCACCAAGCGGTGGTGACCGGTGTCGACGACCAGGAACCGGCCGTCGGGCAGTTGGACTGCGGAGCCGGGGAAACGAAGATCGCCCTCGCGGGCGGGCGGGGCCACGTAGGGGCCATCGCCCCGGTGCAGCGTGCCCTTGGCCTCGTGTTCCTGGCTGAGTTCGGAGAGGAAGGAGCGCAGGCCAGCCACGTGGCCCTCCCCGGAGAGGTGGGCCACGATGTAGCCCTCGGGGTCGATCACCACGAGCGTGGGCCAGGCGCGGGCCGTGTAGGCCTGCCACGTGGACAGTTCGGGATCGTCCAGCACGGGGTGGTGGATCTCGTAGCGCTCAACGGCGGCGGCCAGCGCCTCGGGATCCGCCTCGTGCTCAAATTTGGGCGAGTGCACGCCGACGGTCACCAAGACGTCGGAGAACTCCTCCTCCAACGGGCGCAGTTCGTCCAGGACGTGCAGGCAGTTGATGCAGCAGAAGGACCAGAAGTCCAACAGCACGATCTTGCCGCGCAGGCTGTTCAGGTCCAGGCTCTTGCCGCCGGTGTTCAGCCAGCCGCGGCCGGTGAGTTCTGAGGCACGAACCCGGACGGCGGAACGCACAGCGTCTGAGGTTGTGGAGGGGGTCTGTGTCACTTCTGCGCACCTTTTCGCTTGTCGGCTGACGTGGCTGCCTCCATGCTAGGCCGCCCGCGCCGCGGGCGTCGCCTCGGTGACGCGACGCGTCACGTGAGAATGCTCGACGGCGTGTGCCTCAGCGGCCCTCGCGGCGTTCCCGTTCGCGGTCGGCAGCGGCCAGGTGGGCAAACATGTCGTTGTAGGCGTTCAGTTCCGCCTCTCCGCTTCGATCAGCGGCGCGGTCGCGGCGCTTGGTCTCACGTTCGTCGGAGCGGGACCAGGTCACCGCCACACCGATGGCCAGCAGCAGCGTGGGGACCTCCCCGATACCCCACATGAAGCCGGCGCCCAGGAGTTGGTCCGCGATGGCGGATTCGCCCCAGGCCCTGCCCATGTTGCCGAACCAATCCGGCTGCATCAGGACATCGGAGGAGAGCAGGCTGACGGAGTAGAACGCGTGGAAGACCATGGTGGCCAGCAGCATCACCAGGCGCAGGGGGTATCCGGCACGGCGTGGCAGGGGATCAAGGCCGATCATGTTCACGGCGAAGATGTATCCGGTGAGCAGGAAGTGGGTGATCATCAGTTCGTGGCCCACGTGGTTTCGCAGTGCCAAACCGAAGAGGTCCGTTGAGTAGAAGATGATGATGGACCCAGCGAAGTTCACGCCGGCGAAGATGGGGTGGGTGACCAGCTTGGACCACCAGGAGTGCAGCATGATCAGCGTCCACTCGCGCGGCCCCCGGGTGCCGTCCTGGCGTGCGGCCATGGCGCGTAGTCCCAGGGCGATGGGTGAGCCAACCACCAGGAAGAACGGGGCCACCATGGTCAGGCCCATGTGGTCGATCATGTGCACGGAGAAGAGCACCTGACCGTAAACGGCCAGGGCGCCCGAGGTCAGGTAGAACAGCACAGCCAAGCCGAGCATGAAGCTCAAGAGGCGCCACACGGGCCATTTGTCGCCGCGGCGACGCAGCCGCACGAACCAGCGCAGGTACACGGCTGCCAAGAACACGATCACGGCGACCCAGAGCCAGTCGAAGCGCCAGTGGCTGATCCACCAGTCGCCGATGTTCTCCGGTGGCAGTTCGTATCCAGTGAGCCGACGAGCCGGGGACATCTCGGCGGGCGGGTCGGTGGGGACGGGCGGTGCGGTGCGGGCCAGGGCTCCGGCGAGTCCCATCACAGCGCCCATGATCGCGACCTCCACGGCGATCACGCGCCACGCTGCCGCGCGGGCCCTGATCTTGCCGCGTCGCAGCTGAGGGATGATCCACCGACGGTGGACCAGTCCCAAGGCGCCCAGTGCCAGTGCCAGGACGGTCTTGGCGATCAGCAGGCCACCGTAGGGGGTGAACAACTGCTCCAGGCTGTGGACGCGGATGGAGGCGGACGCCAACCCCGAGCCGATCACCAGCAGGATGGCGCACATGGCCAAGGTGGAGAAGCGGGAAAGGACGTCAGCGGCCATGTAGCTCTGCTTGGAGCGTCCCGCCTTCGTGATCGACGGCGTCTGGCCAGGCAGAAGGCCCGCCACCAGACCCAGGGCCACCAGGCCGCCCACCCAGGCGCAGACGCCGAGCAGGTGCAGGCCGATGGAGTTCACGGCTCCCCAGTGGTCGTCGCCTCCGGCCGAGTGACCGATCAGGGCCATGGGAACAATGGAGCCTACGGCGACCACGGTGGCCCAGGCCAGCCCCGCGGGGCTACGCAGGGCGAAGGCCAAGGTGGTGGTCAGCGCAGCGATGATCGTGGCCGCCGCCCAGGCCCGACCCTGGTCAAAGTTCGCGAGGTAGTCACCCAGGCCCTGAGTGAAGTCGGAGGAGGCGTTGATCGGAATCGCGGCCGCGTCGGAGTAGGAGAAGACGGCCATGGCAGCGGCGGACACGGTCCAGAGGCCGGCGGTAACGGCCGCCGCGTTGACGACTCGAGTCCAGCCGGGCTGCGGATCCCCACCGTCGGTGCCGTGATGACCCGGCCCCCCGCGCTGAGGATCGGTACTGCGAGGCAGGATCGCGGTCGCGAAGATCAGGCAGCCAACGGTCACGGCCATGCAGGTGTCGAAAACCAACCGGGCCACGGGTAGTCCCCAGCGGGTCACCGCGCCGGGATCGCCCAGGACGGAGGCGCCTGCGGAACCGGCCAGCCAGAGACTCAGGACCAACGCGGCCAACGCCACGGGAACCGCTGGCAGCGTGACCCAGCGAGCCACGGTACGGCGGTGGTCTTGGCCGAGTTCTGTCATGCGGGTGTCCTCGTAGCTGGTCTGCTCTGATGGTTCGGTGCCTTGGACGGCACCGCCGTCCAGTCTAGGCCTTCTACATTCGGTAGAAGACCGG
>JBQDZM010000003.1:138652-145721 GCA_052108535.1 Galactobacter sp.
CACCGCGTGAGCCGGGCTTCAAGCTCACTTGCCGGAGGCGGCAGCCTTCAGCTTGGAGCCGGCGGACAGCTTCACGGAGTGGCCAGCCGGGATCTGAATGGTCTCGCCGGTCTGCGGGTTGCGGCCGGTGCGTGCTGCACGGTCGGTGCGCTCCACGGCCAACCAGCCGGGGATGGAGACCTTCTCGCCCTGAGCAACCTGCTCTGCGAAGGTGGCGAAGAGAGCATCCAGCACGTCGTTGACGACGGACTTGTTGGCGCCGGACTTGTCTGCGACCTCGGTGACGAGATCAGAACGGTTCAGAGACACGGTTTGTCCTCCTGGACTCGGTTTCTCCCCAGCCGGTGAGGTCTGGGGACTGTGACTCGCGGCGTGTGCCGTGAGCCTTTCCGAGAACGAGACTAACGGGTCAGAGCCCAACAAACGCAAAGGTTCGGCGTGTTCTTGCGGATTTTCAGGAAGAAAACGTCACATCAGTCACTTTGGTCACATCAGCCACACGATTTCCGGCGATCGGCTGGGTAGCCTCGAGTTCATGGCGAACACACCAGAGGACCCTCGCCTCCGCGCAGCGCGCTATCAAGAGGAAGAACAGCAAGTGTCCCTTTCGACGCAGCCACGGCTGCTGAATCACGACGTGGAGGTCGTGGCCCGCACGGCGATCGACAGGGCCATCGCGGACGGCCAGTTTGACCACCTGGCCTACGCGGGCAAGCCCCTGCCCGACGTCGTGGCCTCCAGCGATCCGGATTGGTGGACCAAATCCCTCATGCGCCGCGAGGCGATTCACGCCGATCAGGGCATGGCCCCAGAAGCGCTGCTGGTGCGTGTCGTGGATGCAGAACTGGACCAGCAGCTCGACGCCCTCCATTCCGCCCACGACGTGAGAGCAGCCATCGAAGCGTTCAACCACCGGGTGATCGAGGCCAGGCGTCAGCTCATGGGCGGCCCGCCAGTCATCACCACGACGCGCGACGTCGAAGAGGAACTAGAGGCCTGGCGCACGCGACGCGCGGCACGCGCGGAAGCCGAGCAGGGCCGTCGGGCACAAGACGAAGACCGCCCCCGCAAGCGCCGGTGGCGGCGCGCGTAGAACCGCCAACCCCGTGCCCAACCCGCCACCCCACAGAGCCGGGTTCTCACCACAGAGCCGTCCGTTGCCCAGCTCCACGGTGAATCTCCGGCTCTGCGATCGGCGCAGACATAACGAAAGCGCCCCGACCCGCAAAGGGTCGAGGCGCTTGTCGAAAAGTGAAGCTAGCAGCTCACCAAGAGGACTTGGTGATGCCCGGCAGCTCGCCGTTGTGCGCCATGTTGCGCACGCGAACGCGGGAGATACCGAACTTCTGGAACGTACCGCGAGGGCGGCCGTCGATGGAGTCGCGGTTGCGCACGCGCACCGGGGAGGCGTCGCGCGGCAGCTTCTGCAGGCCAACGCGAGCGGCCTCGCGGGCCTCGTCGGTGGCGTTGGGGTCGACCAGCGTCTTCTTCAGCTCGGCGCGACGCTCGGCGTAGCGCTCCACGAGAACCTTGCGCTGCTCGTTCTTGGCAATCTTGGACTTCTTGGCCATCTCAGCGCTCCTCGCGGAAATCGACGTGCTTGCGGGCGACCGGATCGTACTTCTTCAGCACGATGCGGTCGGGGTTGTTGCGACGGTTCTTACGGGTCACGTAGGTGTACCCGGTGCCTGCGGTCGACTTGAGCTTGATGATCGGGCGGACATCCTGAGACTTTGCCATCAGAACTTCTCCCCCTTCGCCTTCAGCTCGGCGACCACGGACTCGATGCCGCGAACGTCGATGGTCTTGATGCCCTTGACAGACAGATTCAGCGTGATGGTGCGGCCCAAGGACGGCACAAAGTAACGCTTCTTCTGGATGTTCGGGTCGAACCGACGCTTATTGCGGCGGTGCGAGTGGGAGATGCTGTGTCCGAATCCGGGCACTGCACCGGTCACCTGGCAACGTGCTGCCATGATCACTCCTCCAGTGTTTGTCAGTGTGTTTTTCAGCGGTTCCCTTGAAGCGGGCCACGTATGTGGTCATTCGCAGGTCCCGCCACCCAGTTGGGGACACCGAGCTTCTCTGACAACGTGAGGTCCAGGCTGGGTGAGAGCCAGCCGAAGTTCCATTCCGGTGCATTTAAGCCAGGTGGTCCCGGTGCCGGTTGCCGTAGTTTTCCCTCTACAGCGGTCGGTACCGTTTTCCGTGTGTACGGGCTGCCACGCACCTCTACACCGACCGGAATACGGACGGCATTTGAGCGCGCGCAGAACGCCATACCACTCTAGTGCAGGGGTTGGCCTGGACTCAAACCCTGTTGTCCGGCTCACTCGCCTTTGGGGCCGGAGGAACCGGTCCAGTGGCGGCGCCGCCGTCCGAGAGGGTCCAGTTTTCCGGGTCGGCGTGAGCCACGAGTTTGCGGCCGATTCGGCTCAGATCCGCGACATCTCGCTCATCGAGGGAGTCGAAGACCAGGTCACGGACGTCCGCCACATGCGTGGGAGCCAGGTCTTTCAGCATGCTCGCGCCGGCGTCCGTGAGTTCCACCACGGTGACGCGAGCGTCCTTCCCGGAGCGGCGGCGGGTCACGTATCCGCGGGCCTCGAGCTTCTTGACCACGTGGCTGAGGCGGGACAGTGAGGAGTAGGACAGCTCGGACAGCGCCGTCATCGGGAGGGTGTAGCCCTCCACCTCGGAGAGCATCGCGAGCACGTGATACTCGAAGAGGGTCATCCCTGCTTCACGCTGCAGCCGGGAGTCGAGCTCCCCGGGCATGCGCATGGAGATCTCCAGCAGGGAAAGCCAGGCGGCACGCTCCTGGGGATTCAGCCAGTTGGGAACTTGTTCACTCACGTGGCCTATGGTCGCAGATTCCGGCGCGCTCGGTTCAATGCCCGACGGCGGAGCGCACGGTTTCGCGCACCCTCCCACCTTCTGATTCATCAGGCCTAACGGCCTGATATCAATGGATTTCGTTGTTCAGATGGGGTTCAACTGTTGATTTCATCCGTGTAGGCTGCTGTTGCCAGGTTCACGCTCGATGACCTGCACGGAAGGGTTGATACAAGCCTATGGCCAACAATTTCTCGTTGTCAGGCCTGGAGCTCGATGCCACGAACAAGGCCATCGTGGAGCAGCTCCAGGAGGACGGTCGCCGTTCCTACGCCGCCATAGGCAAGGCCGTGGGGTTGAGCGAGGCCGCCACCAGACAACGTGTGCAGCGCCTGGTCGACGCCGGCGCCATGCAGATCGTCGCCGTCACCGATCCCTTGCAGATGGGCTTCGCCCGTCAGGCCATGATCGGTATCGACACCACGGGCATGATCCCCGACATCGCCGATGCGATTGCGGACCTGCCAGAGGTTAACTACTGCGTGGTCACCGCCGGCCGTTACGACGTCCTCGCCGAGGTCGTCGCAGAGGATGACGAAGATCTGCTGCGCATCATCACCACCATCAGAAGCGTGGACGGTGTGACCGATACGGACACCCTGGTCTACCTGTCCCTGCGCTATCAGTCCTACAACTGGGGAACGCGATGACCACCATCGATACGCAAACCACCAACACCACTCCCAAGGGCACTCCGCGGCAGCAGGCCGCCCGTGACCACTTGTGGATGCACATGGCCCGCCACAGCGGGATTGTGCAGAACAACCAGCCCATCCCCACCATCGTGCGGGGTAAGGGGCACCATATTTACGACGACCAGGGCAAGGAATACATCGACGGCCTGGCAGGCCTCTTCGTGGTCCAGGTGGGTCACGGCCGTGAGGAACTGGCTCAGGCCGCCGCCAAGCAGGCCGAGAAGCTGGCCTTCATGCCGCTGTGGTCCTACGCCCATGAGCCCGCGATCGATCTGGCTGAGCGACTGGCCGGATACGCACCCGGCGACCTGAACCGCGTCTTCTTCACCACCGGTGGCGGCGAAGCCGTGGAGTCCGCCTTCAAGCTCGCCAAGCAGCACTGGAAGCTGAAGGGTAAGCCGTCCAAGACCAAGGTGATCTCCCGTGCACTCGCCTACCACGGCACCCCGCAGGGCGCACTGGCGATCACCTCCATCCCTGGGATGAAGGAGCCGTTCGAGCCGCTGGTCCCCGGAACCTTCCGCGTCCCGAACACCAACTTCTACCGCGCACCGGAGGACCACAACTCCAGCGAGGAGGACTTCGGGATCTGGGCCGCGGAGCGAATCCGTGAGCAGATCGAGTTCGAGGGCCCCGATTCCGTGGCCGCTGTATTCCTGGAGCCCGTGCAGAACTCCGGCGGTTGCTTCCCGCCGCCGCCCGGATACTTCCAGCGGGTGCGGGAGATCTGCGACGAGTACGACGTCCTGCTGGTCTCTGATGAGGTCATCTGCGCGTTCGGCCGCATCGGCTCCATGTTCGCGTGCACCGACTACGGCTACACGCCTGACATCATCACCTGCGCCAAGGGTTTAACCTCCGGTTACTCCCCCATCGGCGCGATGATCGCTTCCGATCGTCTCTTCGAGGACTTTGCCCAGGGTGACACGACGTTCTACCACGGCTACACGTTCGGCGGGCACCCGGTCTCCGCGGCGGTGGCGATGGCGAACCTGGACATCTTTGAGCGCGAGGGCCTGAACCAGCATGTGAAGGACAATGCGGGGGCCTTCAAGTCCACGTTGTCCAAGCTGCTGGATCTGCCGATCGTGGGCGACGTCCGTGGCGACGGCTACTTCTACGGCATCGAGATGGTAAAGGACAAGGCCACCAAGGAGACCTTCAACGAGGCCGAGTCCGAGCGTCTGCTGCGCGGCTTCCTCTCCACCGCGCTCTATGACGCAGGCCTGTACTGCCGTGCTGATGACCGTGGCGATCCGGTGATCCAGTTGGCTCCGCCGCTGACCATCGCGCAGCCGGAGTTCGACCAGATCGAGTCCATCCTGCGCTCCGTGCTGACGGAGGCGGAGAACTACCTCTGAGTTTGTGGACGGCGTAGCCGCCCACCTCAAGGCCCGACGGCGGTGCTCACCTACCAGCGGTAGGTGAGCACCGCCGTCGGGCCTCTTTGTACCCCCAGAGCGCTCTGACTCTTCCGTGAACTCCGACCATCCGGTAGGGTGTGGATCACGAAACCGACCAAGTGGTCGGTACATACCGAATGAGGAATGAACCAGATATGACGTCCCGGACCACCGCCTACGACCGCGTTGAGCAAGAGATCCCCGACGCGCGCATCGACGCTGCCCTGGCCGGCGCCTCGCACGAACCGTATTGGTCGGACGAGGCCCAGGGCCCCGACGCGCTCCCCGCCCTCTCCGGCGACGTCCACACCGATCTGGCCGTGGTTGGCGGCGGCTACTCCGGCCTCTGGACCGCGTTGATCGCCAAGGAACGCGACCCGCAGCGCGAGGTCGTCCTGCTGGAAGGCCACCACATCGGCTGGGCCGCCTCCTCCCGCAACGGCGGCTTCGTGGAGTCCTCCCTGGTCCACGGTGAATCCAACGGTGAGCACCACTTCCCCAAGGAGAACGCCCGTCTCACCGAGCTGGGCTCGGAGAACCTCGTGGAGATGGCGGAGACCATCGCCCGCTACAACATGGACTGCGACTGGGTGCAGCCCGGCACCCTCAACGTCAGCGTGAACCCCCATGAGGTCGAGTGGTTGGACGAGATGGCAGAGGGCCCAGACGACGAGGGCCGCCTCTCCCCCGAACAGACGCGCGAGGAGATCAACTCCCCGCTCTTCCTTGGCGGCTACTGGGAGAAGGAAACCTGCCTGGTTCACCCCGCCAAGCTGGCCTGGGAACTCAAGCGCGTCTGCCTTGAGCTGGGCGTGAAGATCTACGAGCACTCGCAGGTCAACGACATCTCTGACGAGGGCAAGACCGTCATCCTCTCCACCGCCAACGGCCGCCTCCATGCGGCCCGCGTGGCGCTGGGCACCAACGTCTTCCCGGCACTGCTCAAGCGCAACCGCATGTACACGGTGCCCGTCAACGATCACGCCCTCATGACCGAGCCGCTCACGGACGAGCAGGTCAAGGCCATCGGCTGGCAGAACGGCCAGGGCCTGGCTGACATGACCAACCGCTTCCACTACTCCCGCCCCACCGTGGACGAGAACGGGCGGACGCGCATCCTCTTTGGCGGCTACGACGCCGTGTACCACTACGGACGCACCATGCGCCCCGAGTACGACCAGCACCCGGAGACCTTCCGCAAGCTGGCAGCACACTTCATGGGAACCTTCCCCGAGGTCGGGGACATCAAGTTCTCCCACGCCTGGGGCGGCGCCATCGACACCTGCTCCCGCTTCTTCGCGTTCTTCGACAAGGCGATGGGCGGCAAGGTCGCCTCCGCGGCCGGCTTCACCGGTCTGGGAGTGGGCGCCACCCGCTTTGGCGCCAAGGTCATGCTTGATCTGCTCTCCGGCGAGAAGACCGAACTGACCGAGCTGCAGATCGTGAAGAAGAAGCCCAAGCCGTTCCCGCCGGAGCCGGTGGCCTGGGTTGGCGTGAAGTTGATGACCGCTGCCATGGTCAAGGCCGACCGCAACGACGGCAAGCGCGGGCCGTTCCTGCGCATCATGGATGCCTTCAAGATGGGCTTCGACTCGTGAGCGGGGCCGCTGAGGGGAATCAGGCTTCGGCGCTGCGCGCCGGTGTAGTGTTCGACGGCCTGGCTGCCGCGATCGATCTCGAATCGCTGGGTTCTGCCGCGGTTTCGGGCTCGCCCGAGGCCGGTGTCGTTGAGTTGGGGACGCTAGGAGAGACGGAGTTCGGGCTCTGGGAACACTCTGTCGGCACGTCCACCGACGTGGAGGCGGACGAGGTGTTCGTGGTGCTCACCGGGCGTGGGACCGTCGAGATCGAGGCGTTCGGGGACTTCCCCGCTGCGACGCTGGAGCTGCGCCCCGGCTCCGTGGTGCGCCTGGCGGAGGGCATGCGCACCACGTGGAACATCACCGAGACGCTGCGGAAGCTCTACGTGGCCTAAGGTCCAAGCGCGTAGCTGGCACAGCGCGTATCCGGCACAGCGGCGGCAGAGGAGCTGAACTCCTCTGCCGCCGCTTCCGTCTAACGCAGGCGCAGTTTCCA
>JBQDZM010000004.1:0-112622 GCA_052108535.1 Galactobacter sp.
ATAAATTTGGTATCAACAAACTTGGCACACTATTGAGTTCTCAAACAACGGACACTTTCGATTCCAAACCTCTTTATCGGAAGTTCTTCGCTCGGAAGCGCTAAATCAGTTTACATCATCCTTGGTCGGTTTGCAAATCGGTGTTTCCAGCGATTTCGCTAACCACGCTCTGTAGCGACTGATTCAGGCGCTGCAGAACCACTAACAATTAAGTAAGTGGTGGTTGATGGCGGCAGTTTCTGACAACCAATTGGGTTGAACAGCGGAACCGCAGCGAGATATGAGCCTACACCATGATCGGAGGATCATGCAAATGAGGCCCTGGTAGGCGCCCATCCTGACTGGATGAGACACCTCCCAGAGCCTCAAGTTCCGCATGATTCCGGCGTTGTCACCGAGACGGTGTGCGCTCGGTCTCAGTTCCGGAATCGTCCTCTCGGACGCGGATCCGCTGCAGTGTGGAGCCGATCAGCCCAAGACTGCAGCAGCCAACTTCTTCTTGCCGCGGCGAACGATGAAGGTGCTCCCGTGCAGGGCCTCTGCCGGCCCGAACGTCGCGTCGAGGTCGGTGACCTTCACGTTGTTCACGCTTGCGCCTCCCTCGCCGACGGTGCGACGTGCCTCCGACTTCGAGGCCGAGAGTCCCGTCGCCACCAAGAGATCCACGATGTTCACGCCGGCGGCCACCGACGCAGTATCCAGTTCAGCGGTCATGGAAGCCACAGTCGCTGCATCGATGGCATCCAGCGCTCCCCCACCGAAGAGCGCCTTCGAAGCGGCGATGACCTGTTCGGTGGCTTCAACGCCGTGGACCAAGGACGTAACGTCGTAGGCCAGCGTCTTCTGAGCCTCGCGCGCCCACGGCTTCTCTTCCACGCCTTGAGCCAACGCGGCGATTTCCTCACGGTTTCGGAAGGTGAAGATCTTCAGGCGGTCCACCACGTCAGCGTCGGCCTGGTTGAGCCAGAACTGGTAGAAGGTGTAGGGCGTGCACAGCTCCGGGTCCAGCCAGATGGCGTTGCCTTCCGACTTCCCGAATTTAGTGCCGTCCGAGTTGGTGATTAGCGGGGTACCCAACGCGTGGACGTGGTGTCCCTCGACCTTGCGGATCAGTTCCGTGCCGGAGGTCAGGTTGCCCCACTGGTCGGAACCACCGCTCTGCAAGGTGCACCCGTAACGGCGGTGGAGTTCCAGGTAGTCCAGCCCCTGCAGGATCTGGTAGCTGAACTCGGTGTAGGAGATTCCTTCCTCCGAGTTCAGGCGCTTGGCCACGATGTCCTTCTTGACCATGGTGCCCACGCGGAAGTTCTTGCCGATGTCTCGCAGGAACTCCAGGGCGGACAACTGTCCCGTCCATTCGAGGTTATTGACCATCCGGGCGGCGTTGTCTCCCTCGAAGGAGAGGTAGTTCTGGACCTGTCCTCGCAGCGCCTCCACCCATTGCTCCACGACCTCCACCGGATTCAGCACCCGTTCGGACGTCTGTCTGGGGTCGCCAATCAGGCCGGTGGCCCCTCCCACCAAACCCAAGGGCTTGTGGCCGGCCAGCTGCAGCCGACGCATCAGCAGCAGCTGGACCAGGTGCCCCAGGTGGAGGGAGGAGGCGGTGGGATCGAAACCGCAGTAATAGGTGACCGTTTCCTGACTCAGTGCCTTCTCCAGGGCCTCTGCGTCGGTGGACACGTGCACGTATCCACGCCAGGCAAGTTCCTGGTAGATATTCGCGAACGTCTGGTCATTAGTCTGCGCGGACAATGCCGCGGCGGTTCCTGTCTGGGTCACCGCCCCAGATTATCAAGCAACGCGGCAGGTGCGTCGGCGCCCACGCTGAGCACCGCCAGTCGTTGCGTGGTGCGGGTGAGGGCAACGAAGAGGTTACCGACGCCGCCTTGGGACTCCTGCACGACCGCTCCCGGGTGGGCGACGATGACCGCGTCGAATTCGAGTCCCTTCGCCTCGCGCGCTGACAGCACCAGGACGTCTCGTCCCGACGCCACGTCTCCGGCACCGCTTCCCAGTCTGTCCGGGAAGGTGGCGGCCACCACGGCGCGCAGCGCCGTCACGTGCTCCGCCGCCGTCACCACGGCCGTCAGGCCGCCGGGCACAGCGGCGACTGAGGAACTCACCTCATGCACCACGGCGTCGGGCAGGTCTGCGAGCGAGCCCACCGACGTCAGGACCGGGTCGCGTTCAGCGTCCCGAACGGCACGCGCCGGGGAGTATTCCAACCCGGCGTCCATGGCCACGCGCTCGGCGAGTTCCACGACCTGCCGGGGCGTGCGGTAGTTAACCGTGAGTTCGGTGAGCTCGAATCGGTCCTGAACAAAGGGGGCCAGGGCGGCTTCCCAGCTTCCAGGTGCGGCCGGTGCGTCCGCTTGAGCGGTGTCTCCCACGACGGTGAAGGACTTCACCGGGCAGCGTCGCATGAGAACGCGCCACTGCATGGGAGAGAGCTCCTGGGCTTCGTCCACCACCACGTGCCCGTAGGTCCAGGTACGGTCCGTCCCTGCCGCAGCGGCTGCCGTCAGCCGTTCCTGGTCCGTGTCATTGTAGGCGGCGAGCGCTGCGGCGGAGACGAACCCGTCGATCCCCTCCTCCGAGAGTTGCGCGTGGACGTTGCGCACGGCTGCTTCAGCGTTGTCGAGGTCGCGTTGGCGACGCGCTTGCGCGGCCGCTGCCGCGCGTCCGGCACTGTGGTCCAGCTCGCCGAGGAGTTCTGCCGCCTCGTCCAGCAGCGGGACGTCGGATTCCGTGAAGGCGGCGTCCGTTGGCCGGGCCAGTGCGTCGCGTTCTGCCTGGGTGAAGCCGGGCATGACTGCGTCGCGGACCGAGGCCTTGGTGTAGAGCCCGGTCAATAGACCTTCTGGTGTCAGAGGCATCCAACACAGGTTCAGTGCCACGCGTACGTCGTGGCTGGTGCGGACCTCTTCCACTAGGTATGAGCGGTCCGCTTCGTTCTCCGCGCCACCGTTTTCATTGAGGTATCGCTCCAGTTGATCCGCGAGTTCCTTGACCAGGATCTTCACGAAGGTCTCTCTAGCCTGGTTGTGGGGTTTGTGGCCGGCGCGTGCGCGATCCCGGGCGCGGGTGACCTGTTGCGGGGTCAGCGTCAGGCGGGTGCCTTCCACGATCACGGTGCGGGGCGCGGCGAGGGTGCGCTGGCGTTGCGCCACCGCATCCCGGATGACCTCCACCATCCGCAGGTCACCCTTGATCCGAGCGGCCTCCCTGTCGGTGTCCTCCCCCGCGTCCAGGCCAGGCCAGAGTTGGCCTGGACTGGCCATGACCACACCGGTCTCGCCGAGCGAGGGCAGCACCCGTTCGATGTAGTTCAGGAAGGTTCTGGACGGTCCCACGATCAGGACGCCCGAGTGCCGCAGCCGTTCACGTTGTTCGTAGAGGAGGAACGCGGCCCGGTGCAGGGCCACCGCGGTCTTTCCCGTTCCCGGGCCGCCCTGGACCACGAGGACACCGGGCATGGGCGCGCGGATGATGCGGTCCTGTTCGGCCTGGATGGTGGCAACGATGTCGCCCATGTACCCGGTACGCCTGGCCTTCAACGCGCTGAGTAGCGCCCCGTCGCCATGAACCGTGCCCTCGGCCTCGGCCTTATCCGGGTCAAGGACGTCGTCCTCGAGTGAGACCACCTCGCGCCCTTGCAGGCTCAGGTGCCTGCGACGCACCACGCCTTGTGGGTCGAAGGCGGTGGCTTGGTAGAAACTCGCGGCCTCCGGGGCGCGCCAGTCAACGAGCAGGCGGGCCTGGTTCTCCTCGGTCAGACCGATGCGGCCGATGTATCTGGGACCCTCCGTGGGGTCCTCCAGATCCAACCGCCCAAACACCAGCCGGGATTCCACGGCGTTGAGTTGGGCAAGCCGATCCTCATAGAGGGTCGCGAAAGAGTCCCGTTCGGACTGGTTCTGTCGCGAGCCGACGGCGCCGGTGGCGCGGACCTTCTTGAGCTGCTCCGTCTTTTCCTGGCGCAATTGGTCAAGCCGCGCATAGCGATGCCCGACGGCGCGGCGTTCGGCTTCCAGCGCTTGTTGGGCGTTCGTACCAGCCTTGGTGGACACTGCGGCTCTCCTCGCTCGAGATGATCGACCCCGTCAAATCAGGACATACCAGTCTAGCCCTTGACCGCGCGCGCCTCTACAACATTGTTAGGACGAGATTGGAATTTATTAGTCGAGTCAGCACTCAGGAGTAACCATGCATCGTTCACTTCGCACCCTCTCCGTCGCCACCGGCACCGCCGCGCTGGCTCTCTCGCTGGCCCTCACCGGGTGCGGCAGTGACAGCCCCAAACCCGTGGGCGGCGAACAGAAGCAGTCCGTCCCCAAGGAAGGCCCCTCCGCCAAGGACGCCGTGGACAAGGCCAAGGCCAACATGACCAACTGGACCAGCGTCAGCCTCTCCGGAGAATTCAAGGATGAAGGCAACGGCATGGTCCTGGAAGCCTCTGGGTCCGTGAAGGAGGGCGAGGACTTCCAGCTGAAGATCTCGGGCACCATCGACGGCAAGGAACAGTCCGCGGACATCCTCAGCGTGGGCGGGAAGTTCTACATGAAGGGCTCAGAGGACTTCTACAAGCAGAACATGGGCGATTCGAGCGGTGAGATGGCCAAGGCCATTGGCGACAAGTACCTGGAGGTCCCGTCCGCCCAGGCCGACGCCATGGACGAGATGAGCCTGCACGGGTTCATGGAGGAGGTCCTGGATCCCGATGACATGGATGTTGACGACCTCCCGAACCCTGATGCCAAGGGCAAGCTGGTGGATTTCGAGGGCATCCAGGCCTACGAGTACCGAGTCAGCGATGACGGCGACGACGTCACGCTGTACATCACCGCGGACGGTTCGGAACAGTTGGCGGCGCTGAAGTCTAACGAAGAGGGCCAGTTCGTCTTCAAGGACCACAACAAGGATTTCTCCTTCGACGCACCGTCCAAGGATGAGGTCATGAGCATGGAGGACCTGCAGAAGGCGGCCCTCGGGGGTTGAGGCTAGCCGCCCTGGACGCGGGCGCATCAACGTGCGGGCCCGGACGGCGGCGGTCGGCACCGTTGGTGCGCTGGCGTTGAGCGTTCTGCTCGCGAGCTGTGGCGGTGCAAGCACGGCTGAGAAGAGTCCGGCCTCCTCGTCTTCCCCTGCCACGACGCAGTCCGAATCAAGCGTGGGCGCTATCCCGACGCAGTCCGATTCCTCGTCATCCCCGCCACGGCGGAATCGGAATCCGGTGTGGCCGCTGGCCCGGCGGGTGAGGACATCGTCCAGCAGGCCTGGATCAATCTGTATGACCTCGAATCGGTGACCGTGAAGACCCGGGCTTCCGCCGATGGCGACACCACAGACATCGAGGTCTCGGGGTCACTGATAGAAGAAGGTGATTACCGGTTCCAGTCAAACGGCACCGAGGATGGGCAGACCCTGAAGGGCGAGATCGTCCGAGTGAACCGCGCGTACTACGCCACAGGCAACGAACCCTTCCTTGCCGCGTTCATGACGGGTGCCGCCACCGGCCCTGACGATCCCGCGCTCAAGCGGCTGGTCAAGCAGAACGGCGACAAGTATCTGCCGCTCACCTCGTCCGAGGGAAACGATGTAGCCATGCCCCCCGGCGAACTACTCAACGAGGTGTTCCAGGACATCACCGTTGACAGTCTCAAGGATCCACGGGCGGCCGGTGTCACTGCTGACGTTGCTGGCTCTTCGGCGTACGGCTATGAGATCACCACACCTGACGGCGATGCAACGCTCTATGTCTCCGCAGATGGATCCGAGCAGATCGTGGGCTTGTCCACGGCGGAGGGCAGCGACGTCCAGGCTTCAGTCGAGCTGAGCGGGCACAACGAGCCGGTGGCGATCGCGGACCCGACCAAGGAGCAAACCGTCTCGGCTGCGGACCTCAAGCGCTACTTCGGCAGCTGAGTCCGACTACGTGGTCCGCCCGCGTGCCAGGCGTGTCACCGTGGCGAGAACGCGGTCGCCAGAGTTTAGCCCTGGACCCGCTGCAGGGAGAGCACGTCCCGACCTCCCAGGTTCTCGCGGCCGTTGAGACCCTCGAGTTCCAGGATCACGGCCAGACCAGCCACGACGCCGCCGGCTTCCTCCACGAGGGAGGCGGCGGCGTCCATGGTTCCACCGGTGGCCAGGACGTCGTCCACGAGTAGCACGCGGGCACCCGGCTCGATGGCATCCTGGTGGACCTCCAGCGACGCGGTCCCATACTCCAGTGCGTACTCGCGGCGGAAGACCTCGCGCGGAAGCTTCCCGCCCTTGCGAACGGTCAGCAGCCCGGTGCCGGTGGAGTACGCCACGGCGGAGGCCAGGAGGAAGCCACGGGCCTCCATGCCAGCCACCACGTCGAACTCACCCAGGAACGGCTGCGACAGCGCGTCCACCACACGGTGCAGACCCACCGGGTTCGCGAAGACCGGGGTCAGGTCCTTGAAGGACACGCCTGGTTCCGGGTAGTTAGGCACCACCGCGCACAGGCGGTCTAGCAGATGATCGATGGGTTCCGCGTCGGGATCGGCGGGGAGCGGCTCTGCTGCGTTCATGTCAGTTCCTTATCAGGCGCGGGGACCGAAGGCGTCGGCGTGCAAGGGTGCGTCGGTGTAGGCGCGGATGGCGTCCACCTTGGCCTTCAAAGCGTCCAGCTGCTGGGCCACGGCCGCCGGGGCGGTCCCGCCCTGGCCAGCGCGGGCGTTGAGGGAGCCTTCGGTGGAGAGCACCGAGCGGACCTCGGGGGTGAGGTGGGCGGAGATGCCTGCGTAGTCCTGGTCGGTGAGGTCCCACAGCTCAACGCCGCGGGACTCGGCGATGGAGACCGCTTCGCCGGAAAGTTCGTGGGCCACGCGGAAGGGCACGCCCTGCTTCACGAGCCACTCTGCGATGTCGGTGGCCAGGGCGAAGCCCAGAGGTGCCAGTTCCGCCATGCGCTCGGTGTTGAACGTGGCGGTGGCGATCATCCCGGAGACGGCGGGCAGCAGCAGTTCAAGGGTGTCGGCGGCGTCGAAGACCGGTTCCTTGTCCTCTTGCAGGTCGCGGTTGTACGCCAGCGGCAGGCCCTTCAGCGTGGCCAGCAGTCCGGCGAGGTCACCGATCAGGCGGCCGGATTTACCTCGGGCCAGCTCTGCGACGTCCGGGTTCTTCTTCTGCGGCATGATCGAGGAGCCGGTGGAGAAGGCGTCGTCCAAACGGACAAAGGAGACTTCCTTAGTGTTCCAGAAGATGAACTCCTCGGAAAGTCGGGACAGGTCGACGCCGGTCATGGCCGCGACCCAGGCGAACTCCGCGAACACGTCGCGGGAGGCGGTGCCGTCCAGGGAGTTGAAGACGGCGGAGTCGAAGCCCAAGTCCTGAGCCACCGCGTTGGGGTCCAGTCCCAGCGTGTTCCCGGCGAGCGCGCCGGAGCCGTACGGGGACACCGCCGCGCGGGCATCGAAGTCCACGAAGCGTTCCACGTCTCGGCTCAGGGACCAGGCGTGGGCCAGCAGGTGGTGGGAGAGCAGGATGGGCTGCGCGTGCTGCAGGTGGGTGCGACCGGGCATGGGTGCGTAGGGGTGTTCCTCCGCCTGGCCGATCAGGGCGTCGATGGTGGCGAGGATGCCACGGGCCACGATCCGGGCGTGATCGCGCAGGAACATGCGTCCCAGGGTGGCGATCTGGTCGTTGCGGGAGCGGCCAGCGCGCAACTTGCCGCCCAACTCGGTGCCTGCGCGTTCGATGAGTCCGCGTTCCAGGGAACCGTGCACGTCCTCATCCGACTCAGATGCGGTGTAGGCGCCGGAGACCACGTCGGCGTCCAGCTGCTCCAGCGCGGTGAGCATGCCGTCGTATTCCGCGTCATCCAGCAGGCCTGCCGTGTGCAGTGCGTGGGAGTGGGCCTTGGAACCGGCGATGTCGTAACGGGCAAGACGCCAGTCGAAGTCGGTGGACTTGCTCAACGCAGCCAGTGCGTCAGCGGGGCCGCCGGAGAATCGTCCGCCCCAAAGGGCTCCTTCGTTGGTGCCGTGGGCCATGAGCTGCTGCTCGCTCCTTGCTGGTGAGTGGTGTGCGGCAGCCAGCCGCACGGGATCAGACACGATCCTACCGACGCCCCGGGCCCATGGCGCAGTGCGTGACGGATCCGGGCCCCGCTCAGACGCCGTCGGCCACCGCCACCGCACCCACCGGCCCGTCCTCGGTGTGCGCCACCAGCACCACCACGTGTCCGTAGCGGCCGGTCCAATGCGAGTGGAATGAGGCCTGCGCCGGCAGGTCCACGTGCGCCCGGTAGGCGCCGCCACCGTCCGAGACGGTCTCGACACGCTGTCCGTCCACGCAGATCGTCAGCGGCACGCGGCCCGGTCGGCGGGTCACCATGCCGAGGTCGCCGACCACCTCGATCCGGTTCGTCCTGGCGGCCGTGGGTTGAGACACGCTCACGTACGGGATCAGGGTCCTGGGTTCAGGGAGGGGCTCGGGCGGTGCGGGCGGGGCGGTCAGGTCCCAGCCGAAGCCCGGAAGATCGGGGCCATCGGCTTCATCGGGATCGGTCGGTGCCTCAGGAGAGACTGGGTCCTGCCTGCTGGTTGGAGGCAGCAGCGGCAGCTGCGGCGCCACTCTGCGCCCGACCATCCCCCGCCCGTCCTGTGCCGTGGCATCCACGGCGAGCGCCAGCCGCAGCAGTTCCACGTCGGCTCCACCGGCACCGGCCAGCGTGGCGCCGAAGGGCATCCCGGTTTCCGCTTCCAGTCCCATGGGCACGGTCACGGTCGGGATCCCGAGGTGCCGCCAGAGCAGGTTGCCGTTGGCGACCCAGGTTCCGTTGCGCCAGGCGATCTCGTGGGAGGTCCGGTTCTGATCGGCGTCTGCCGGGGCGATATCGGCGCACGTGGGGAAGAGAATCCCCGCGAATCCCTGGTCGGCAAGCCAGCCGTCGAACATTTCCCTGCGCGCGCGGTCCAGCCCCCGGAGGCCGTCCGCGACCGGCAGGTCGCTGGGACCCGGCAAACCGCCGTCGGGCATGCTGGAGTGGGCGGCGGCGAAGCCGACGTAGTCCCCCATCCCGAAGTCCTCGCCGTACTCGTCGGGGATCTGGCCGGGATCGTCGGGAAAAATGTCCGACGCCTTGGCGTCGGCGAGGCGCGCCGGTCCGGTGCCGCCTGCGGCGGCGTTGGCGCGCAGGAAATCGTCCAGCGCCCAGGCGGAGAGGTCCTCCAGCTCCGTGCGGAGGTAGCCGTGCGGCAGGAAACCGACGTCCTCGAGTCCTCCCTGGAACCCGCCGTTAGGCATGGCCTCCGTGGTCAGGTGGGCGTGGGTTCCCTCGTAGACGGTCAGCGCAGGGAGATCGCATTCGACGACGTCCGCGCCCGCGGCGCGCAGCTGGGCCGTGAGGTCGTCGAAAAGCCCGACGACGCCTGCCCGGGTCTGGACGCTCACGCCGCCGTCCGTGGGGGTGCCGTTAGTGAAGACTCTGGGCACGCCGAACCGGAGGCCGGTCAACGGGCGTGGTGCGAGCCCGGTGTAGCGAGTGGGACGATGCTCGGAGGCCGAGGGGATCTCGACGGCGGTCTGAACGCGCCAGAAGTCTCCGCGGCTCGTGGGATCGTCCGCCACGATCACGTCCAGGACCTCCAGTAGATCCGCCATGGAGCGTGCGTGCGGTACCACCACATCCATGCTGGGTACCAGCGGCCAGTTGCCCCGGGTGGAGATGACACCCCAGGACGGCGTGTATGCGTAGAGGGAGTTGTTGTTGGCCGGTGCCCGCCCCGAGGACCAGGTCTCCTCCCCCAGCCCGAATGCGCCCAGGCTTGCGGCGGTGGCCGTGCCGGATCCGTTGGAGGAGCCCGAGGCCCAGGCCGAGGTCAGGTAGGCCGGGTTGTAGGGGGATTCGGCCCGCCCATGCAGTCCTCGCTGCATCCCGCCGTTGGCCATGGGCGGCATGGTCGTCAGCCCCAGGCAGACGGCACCGGCGGCGCGGAGCCGGGCCACGGAGAAGGCGTCCTCCCCCGCGATCAGGTCAGCGAAGGCCGGCGAACCGGCGGAAACCGGCAGCCCCGCGACCCGGTAGGAATCCTTGACCGTGTACGGGATCCCATCCAACGGCGAGAGCACCTCTGCGTTGGCGCGGCGCAGGTCGGAACGCCTGGCCTCGGCGAACGCTTCAGTGTTGAGCACGGGGACCGAGTTCAGCGGCGGGAACTCAGGCCCCTGACTGTGATGATCCAGGCCGCCGATCCTGCTCAGGTACTGGGCCACCAACTCCACCGAGGTGGTCGCGCCCGATTCGAGAGCGGCACGCAGGTCCGCGATGGATGCCTCGACGACGTCGATGCCGGCGTTCATGCCAGCGCTCTTGCCGGCGTTCATGCCGACGTCCCGGCGGCGCGGGTGTCGAGGGCATCGAGGCGGCTGGGCTGGTGCTGGGTGATGCAGTGGATGCCGCCGCCGCGGGCAAAGAGCTCACGAGCGTCCACCGTGACGACCTTTCGTCCCGGATAGACGCTGGCCAGGATTTCGCGGGCCCGGGCGTCCGCCCGGTCCTCACCGAAGCCACAGGCGATCACGCCGCCATTGACCACCAGGTGGTTGATGTAGGAGTAATCCACGGGCCCCTCGGCATCCTCGATGGTCTCCGGCGCGGGCAGTTCCACGATCTCCAGGGCGCGGCCCGCCGCGTCCGTGGCTCCGGCGAGCGCCTCACGGATCTGCCCCATGATCTCGTGATCGGGGTGGCCGGGATCCGGCTGAGCGTGCAGCAACAGGGTCCCGGGCCGCGGGAGCGTGGCGACGATGTCCACGTGCCCGTTGGTGCCGAACTCCAGGGTGTCTCGGTAGAGGCCACGGGGAAGCCAGATCGGGTGCGTCGCCCCGAGAACACGCTCCATCTCCGCTTCGACGCCCGCCTTCGTGGTACCCGGATTGCGGCGGGGATCCAGTTGCACGGTTTCTGTGAGCAGCAGCGTCCCCTGCCCGTCCGTGTGGATACCGCCGCCCTCGTTGACCAGGGCGGAGTCGATGAGTGTGGCTCCCGCACGGGCCGCGACGGTGGCGGCCGTGTCACGGTCCGGCCGCCAATCGGCCCAGTCGTTGTCACCCCAGCCGTTGAACACCCAGTTCACGGCGCCGAGTCCCCCGTCCTCGCCGTGCACAAAGGTGGGTCCCGTGTCCCGCATCCAGAACTCCCCAACGGGCGCCTCGATGACCTCGATATCGGCGCGCAGGTATTCCTTGGCCGCGTCCGCAGCCGCCGGATCCACCAGCATGGTCACCGACTCGAAGTCCGCCACGGCTGCCGCGACTGCGGACCAGGTGGCATACCCCGCGGCACGGTCGGCGCCACTCTCCCCCAACGTGACGCCGGGGCGCGGGAAGGACATCCAGACGCGGTCCTGCGGCGCGGTCTCCGACGGCATCAGCCAACGGGGAGTCTCGGTGGGACGGTTCATGACTACTCCTTGCATGCTGAAGCTGATCTGGTCGGTGGTTCGGTTCAGGTGGTGGGGCGGTTCAGGCGGTGGGGCGGTTCAGGCGGGCAGCACGTTGAGCAGGGCGCCGAGTCCCAGTTCGAAGGCGTCCTCCGTGGGGTCGGCCGGAAGTGCCGCGCGTTCCTCCACCGCGGCCGCGAAGTACGGGTAGGCGTCGGCATCCGTGCCGGAGTCGAAGATGTCGGCTGGGGCGGAGACATCGAGGGCCGACCCGAAGATGAAGGACTCGAAGGCCACCAGGACGGAGACCACCCTGACGGACGCGATGCCACCGCGGTGCAGGGCGGAGGTCACCGCCTCGTATTGAGCCAAGGTCCGTGGGGAGTCCTTGACCGGGAGCGTGGAGATTCCAGCGATCACGTGAGGGTGTTCTGCCAGGACGTCGCGGTAGTTGCGACTCCAGACCGCCATGGCGCTGCGCAAGGGCAGGCGTTGGAAGACGCTGGTGTCCAATTTGGCCATCAGTGATTCCTGGATGGGGATCCAGAGGTCCTGTTTCGCGGCCACGTGGTTGTAGAGGGCGGAGGCCGCTACGCCGAGCTTGGTGGCCAACGACTTCATGGTCATGGCGGCATAGCCGTTGTCATCGATCAACTCCAACGCGGCCTCTGCGATGGTCTCGAGGGTCAACACGGCCGTGACCGGGCGCCCGGAGCGTCTGGTCCGGGTCGGTGCCGTGGTCGCGACAGGCTTGTCCATAGTGGTGAATCGTATTCGTTTTACCGCATGCGGTCCACTGCCACATCCCAGCGAAACACGCAGGACAGCACCGTTTTCATCAGGATTTCATACGTGGGCCTGCCACGGGCCCAGGCATTCCTGTATCCTCCTATATGAATCACGTTCATTTAACGTAGACAGGACATCATGAGCAGCATCATCTCCCGCGACGTCGTCATTGTCGGTGCCGGCCCCTCCGGCCTCACCGCCGCCCTCGAGTTGCAGAAGGCAGGCAAGACCGTGGCCGTGCTGGAGGCCCGCGAGCGCGTGGGTGGGCGCACCTGGACCGACACCATGAACGGCGCCACCATCGAGATCGGCGGCCAGTGGATCAGCCCGGACCAGGGGGCCTTGTACTCCCTGGCTGACGAGCTCGGCATCGACACCTTCGAACGCTGGAAGGCCGGCAAGTCCGTGTTCATCGGCGCCGACGGCGTGCGTCACGAGTACGAGGGTGAGGACTTCCCCGTCTCGGAGAACACCGTGGCAGAGATCAACAAGCTCATCGCCAAGATGGACGAGCTGGCAGCGACTGTGGATCCCGACCGTCCGTGGGATGCCCCGAACGCCAAGGAACTCGACACGATCTCCTTCCACCACTGGCTGGCTTCCCAGACCGATGACGCCGAGGCCGTTGAGTGCGTTGGCCTGTTCATCGCTGGCGGCATGCTCACCAAGCCTGCCAAGACCTTCTCTGCGCTGCAGGCCCTGCTGATGGCGGCTTCTGCAGGTTCCTTCTCCAACCTGGTGGACGAGGACTTCATCCTGGACCGCCGACTCTCCACCTCCATGCAGGGTGTCTCCCTGGCCGTGGCGGAGCGAGTTGGCCAGGAGAACATCTTCCTGGACAACCCGATGCTGAAGCTGGAGTGGTCTGAGGCCGACGGCGGTCATGTGGTGGCCCACGGCTCCACCGTCACGGTGCAGGCCAAGCGCGTGATCATGGCGATCCCGCCGAACCTCTACACGCGCCCGTCGTTCGTTCCCCCGCTGCCGCGCTGGCAGCAGGTGACGCATCAGCACCAGTCCATGGGCCTGGTGATCAAGGTTCACGCCGTCTACGACACGCCGTTCTGGCGGGAGAAGGGCCTCTCCGGCACCTGCTTCTCCCCCTCCTCGCTGGTGCAGGAAATCTACGACAACACCTTCCACACCGATGACAACGGCACCCTGGTTGGCTTCGTCTCCGACGAGAAGGCGGACGCCATGTGGGCCTTAAGCGAGGACGAGCGCAAGCAGGCCATCCTCGGCGACATGGCCCGTTTCCTGGGTGAGGAAGCCCTGGACACCAAGCTGTTCTACCTTTCCGATTGGGGCAGCGAGGAGTGGACCCGCGGCGCCTACGCCACCAGCTACGACCTGGGCGGCCTGCACCGCTTTGGCCCCACCCAGAACGACGCCGTTGGCCCGATTTACTTCTCCTCCTCCGACCTTGCGGGCGAGGGCTACCAGCACGTTGACGGCGCCGTCCGCATGGGCCGCCGCACCGCTGCGCGGATCGTCGCCGACCTGGCGAACAAGGCGTACGACGCCTCCTACAACGGTGAGAAGTCCCTGTACTGAGTCACCTCTCACCAACCCGAACCACCGCCTAGCACCTTCGCAGGAGAAGCACGATGCGCTACGTCGTCGGATACACAGCAGACCAGGGTGGCGCCGACGCCGTGAAGCTGGCCGGTCGGCTGGCCGCGGCCGCCCGCGGCCAGGACGACCCCATCGAATTGGACATCGTCATCGTGGTTCGGGAGGTCTCCCCCAGCATGAGTTCCCAGTTGGGGGCTGACCCGGCAGGGTTCGGGGAGATCATCGAGTCCGCCGCACGCGATTGGGCGGACGAGGCACTGGCCCTGGTGCCGGACGACGTGGTGGCCCGGGCGCATCTGCGCTCGGGCCCCAGCGCCGCAGAAGGACTCGTCACCGCAGCCGAGGAATTCGGTGCTGCACTGATCGTGGTGGCACCGCAGGCCAGGAAGTTGACCCGGACGTTGGGTTCCGAGGCCAACGCCCTCCTGCACTCCTCTCCGGTGCCGGTCCTCCTGGCCACACCGGACTCGTCGCGCAAGCGGCAGCCGGCGGCGGAAGCGCCGGCCAGACTCACGGTCTTCGTGGGCACACGTGAGGGCTCCGAGGCCGTGGCTCTGACCGCCGCAGTGGTGGCGCAGAGGCGTCACCTGCAGCTACGCATCGTCTCACTGGTGGCCATGGACAAGGTCACCGGGCATCCCGGCTACGAGGTGGCCCGCGTCCAACAGCTGATCGAGGACCTCGCGGGACGCACCACACTGACCTCCACCGTGGAGATCAGCCAGGGCAAGGACATCGAGGAGGCCGTGGCGTCGCTGCAGTGGCACGACGACGAATTGGCCATCATCGGTTCCTCTCGCCTTGGCGGCGGACATCTCTTCCTGGGTTCCACGGCCTACAAGGTGGTCCGTGAGGTCCCCGTCCCCGTGACCGTGATCCCCAGGGGCAACGGCGTCCCACCCACCGCCTTCCCAGAGTCCGCTGCCTACACTCGGCCCGACCTCGGTTCCTCCGCCGACCCCAGCCATGAGGAGGACGCATGAGCACGGGAAAAGCACAACACAGCGTCTCGGATGAGTTGCAGATTCAGGACAAGGGCCTGAAATCAGGGGCGGTCGGGGTGCTTGGCCTCGTGGTGATCGGGGTTTCAACGATCGCTCCCGCCTATACCCTCACCGCCGCCTTGGGTCCCACCGCTGCCGAGGTGGGTACGCATCTGCCTGCCATCTTCCTGGCGGGTTTCATCCCCATGCTGCTGACCGCACTCGGTTACCGCGAACTCAACTCGCGGATGCCAGACGCTGGCACCACCTTCACCTGGTCCACCCGGGCCTTCGGCCCGTGGTTGGGATGGATGGGCGGATGGGGGCTCATCGCGGCCACCGTCATCGTGCTCTCCAACCTGGCCGCCGTAGCCACCGACTTTTTCTACATCATGTTGGGGCAAATCTTCTCCAACCCGGATATCGCCGCTCTCACGGACAACCGGCTGATTAATATCGTCACCACCCTGGTCTTTCTCGCCGGCGCGGTCTGGATCTCCTATCGCGGCGTGCAGACCACCATGGTCATCCAGTACGTTCTGGTGGCCTTCCAGGTGCTGGTCCTGCTGTGGTTCACGATCGCCGCGTTCGTGAAGTTCAAGACCGGCGACGCCTTCGACCCGACCACACCGAGCCTGGAGTGGTTCAACCCCTTGGGGGTGGAGAACTTCTCCACGTTCACGGCGGGCGTCTCCCTATCCATCTTCATCTTCTGGGGATGGGACGTGGTGCTGACCATGAATGAAGAGACCAAGGACCCCGCCAAGACGCCCGGTCGTGGTGCCACCGTCACGGTGCTGATCATCATCGTGCTGTATATGCTCATCGCGGTCTCCGTGATCGCCTTCGCGGGCGTCGGCACCGGAGAGCTGGGGCTCGGCAACCCAGACAATCAGGAATCGATTTTCGCCGTACTCTCGGGTCCCGTGATGGGTCCGTTCGCGATCCTCATGTCCATCGCGATCCTGACCTCATCGGCTTCCTCGCTGCAGTCCACCATGATCGGGCCGGCGCGAACCCTGCTGTCGATGGGCTTCTTCAAGGCGCTCCCCGAGGCCTTTGGGCGCATCCACCCACGCTTCCAGTCCCCCACCGTGGCCACCATCGCCTCCGGCGCGGCCGCCGGGATTTTCTACGTGATCACGCGACTGCTCTCGGAGAACGCGCTCTGGGACACGGTCACGGCGCTTGGCCTGATGGTCTGTTTCTACTACGGGATCACCGCACTGGCGTGTGTGTGGTGGTTCAGGCGCGAATCCTTCCACAGCGTGAAGGCCTTCCTGCTGCAGTTCCTGTCCCCGCTGGTGGGCGGTCTGGTGCTGCTGGTCATGTTTGGCGTGACCGCGGTCGATTCCCTGGACCCGGCCTATGGTTCCGGTTCCAGCATCGGCGGGATCGGGATGGTGTTCATCCTGGGGGTGGCGATCCTGCTGCTCGGCGTGTTCGTGATGTTCTATCAGTCCCTGCGGCGCCCGGACTTCTTCAAGAGCCGGACCCTGGCGCGGGATAAATAGCGGGGTCGGTGATCCTGCGGGACCGTAACGCGATGGCCCAGATCAGCGCCACCAGGTAACTCGCGGGGATCAGGAAGAAGCACACGGACGCCAGGATCTCGGCGCCACGCTCGCCGAAGATCACGGACAGCGGCGCCGGGATCCTATCCATGTCGTCGGTGTCCGTCATGGCCAGCGGGAACACCAGGAACGCCACCCAGTGCACCACCATGGCGATGGCGATGGGCCGGGGGACGTCGAAGTGGTAGCGCTTGACTCGCATGATGATCCACGGGATCAGGGCCAGCACGACGGCGACCGGGATCCAGATCCACCCGAACCAGATGAGGATGACGGTGAACCAGCCGCCGTCGATGAAGGACAGTCCCAGGGTCATGAGGGGAACGATGACCGCCGCGTAGGGCCAAATCACCCACAGAGTCGAACGCATAACCCGACCCTAACCGATCATCAAACGGATTGATGAACTCATCATTGCCGACGCTACTCACCCCAGGCCGGACCCGTTCAGCCGAAACCCGATCAGGCGACGGCGCCAGCCATGCCGATCACCGCGAACGGTATGGCAACGATTGGTAGCAGGAAGGCCACAACAGGGCCCCACTGGATTGAACTCAACCCAGCACTGCCAGCCGCCGTTTCCTCGTCGTCGTCCGTGCGTTCAGCCAGATTCGACGGCGTGATGAGCGCCCAGCCCAAGGCCACCGCCAGCGAGGCAGCCGCGGTCCAACCCGCAGCCTGCACGGCCCACTCGCTCTGGATGGCCGTCAATCCCACAGCGGCGGATTCGAGGGGCGATGCCAGGCGATCCGCGTCATCGTAGTCGTCGCCGCCCATCGCCACGAGCAGCAATGCGGTCCAATGGGTCGTCATCAGAGCGATCACAGGACTCGGCGTCGCCTTTCGGTACCCCTTCGCATCGAGTGGTATCCGCGGAAGCCAGGCCACGAAGGCCAGGGCCGGAAGCCACAGCGGCGAGAACATCAACGCGGTGAAGGCGTTCCAGCCTCCCACGCCAAAGAGAATACAAAGCCCTAACAGCGGCATTCCCCAGGCCGCAAAGGGCCAGGCGAACCAATAAAACGACTTCATGGTGCAAACCTACATCGTTGCTCCAATCGATTGTCTAAATGCGACGGTCGCGGGCGCAGGAATTACCACCACCAGGTCAACCCAGGTCAACCCAGCTCAGGCCAGGCCGTCCGCCCAGGCGAGGAAGCGTGCGGCGACCTCGTCGCCGCCGTCGGGCTCCCTGGCCACCACCACCACGGTGTCGTCCCCGGCAATGCTGCCGAGCACTGTCGGGATCACGGAGTGGTCGATGGCGCCGGCCAGGAAGTTCGCCGCCCCCGGCGGAGTGTGCAGTACCACCAGGTTGGCGCTGGCCTCCGCACTGATGAGCAACTCCGAGCAGAGTCGGGTCAGTCGGGGGTCCAGTAATTCGCCGTCGGCCTGCAGCGGGGCCGAACCCAACCCGTCGTCGTCCTCCCGTAGCGCGTAGACGCTGGTCCCTTCCGCGTCTCGCACCCGGGTGGCGCCCATCTCCACCAGATCCCGAGACAGTGTGCCCTGCGTGACCTGGATTCCCTCGGCCGCCAGCGCATCCGCCAGATCGGCCTGTGAACGGACGGCGCGCGAAGCCAGAACCGCACGGATGCGGCCCTGGCGCGCGACCTTGGTACTGGGAGTCCCCCCAACGGGGCGGGGGGTGGACGGGTTCTGGCTCATCGGTCTGCGGAGAGTCCCGACTGATCCAGCAGGAAGGTCAGCAGCGCCTTCTGCGCATGCAGGCGGTTCGCCGCCTCGTCCCAGACCACGGACTGGGGGCCGTCGATCACGTCCGCGGAGATCTCGTAGCCGCGGTAGGCGGGTAGGCAGTGCAACACGATCGCGTCGTCGGCTGCCTTCGCCAGGGCTGCGGAGTCCAGGGAGTAGTCGGTGAATAGCTTCTGCCGCGCCTCCTTCTCCTCCTCCTGGCCCATGGACACCCACGTGTCGGTGATGACGACGTCGGCACCGGCCAGCGCCTGGTCCGCATCGGTGGTGACCAGGATGGAGCCGCCGGTCTCCTCGGCTCGCGCCTGCGCGGCCTCGACGATGTCGGTGCGGGGCAGGTACCCCTGCGGCCCGGCCACGCGGACGTGCATCCCGGCCGTGGCGCCGCCGAGCAGGTAGGAGTTGGCCATGTTGTTGGCGGCGTCCCCGATGTAGGTCATCGTCAGGCCAGCCGTCTTCCCCTTGTGCTCACGGATGGTGAGCAGATCCGCCAGGATCTGGCAGGGGTGGTAGTCATCGGTGAGGGCGTTAACCACGGGGATCGTGGAGTTCTCCGCGAGTTCCTCGAGGGTGTCCTGCCCAAACGTCCGCCACACTACGGCAGAGAGCATGCGGGAGAAGACGCGGGCGGAGTCCGCCACAGTCTCCTTGTGCCCCAGCTGCGCCTCGCCTGGGTTGATGATCAGCGGGTTCCCGCCCAGGTCTGCCACACCGGCGGCGAAGGAAAGCCGCGTGCGGGTGGAGGTCTTGTCGAAGATGATGGCGACGGTCTGCGGGCCGGCCAGCGGCGTACGGGACCAGCGCTCCGCCTTCAGCTGCGCGGCGAGGTCCAGGACCTCCGACTGCTCGGCGGGGCTCAGGTCGGTATCCACGAGGAAGTGGCGAAGGGTGGGGGTGCTCATGGCTCCCTTTCGTTGCGAAGTCTATTTATGCCCGACGATCGGTGCGCGCCAGGACGGCATGTTGGCGCTTGCGCGCCACGGCGGTGGCCTGACGCTGACGCGTCAGGCTGATTGCGTCAGGCAGCGTGGTGGCGCTTGCGCGCCTCGTCCAGCAGCCGTGGCAGGGCCGAGACAAAGGTGCTCAATTGTTCCTTGGTGACGATCAGCGGCGGGGCCAACCGCACGGTGTCCGGGCCGGTGGCGTTGACGATAAAGCCCTCATCCAGTCCGGCCTGCACCACGTGTGGGGCCAGCCCAGCATCGATGTCGAAGCCCACCAGCAGGCCGCGGCCATGGACGCCGTGGACGCCGTCGACCCCGGAGAGTTCACCCGCCAGCCAGTTCCCCGTCTCGGTGACGTGAGCCAACAGGTTCTCCTGCTCGATGACGTGCAGAGTGGCCAGCGCCGCCGACGTCGCCACCGGGTTGCCACCGAACGTGGTGCCGTGCTGACCCGGGTTGAGCAGTTCCGAGTTCTCCTGACCGAAGACAATCATGGCGCCGATCGGCACCCCACCACCCAGGCCCTTGGCCAGGGTCATGGCGTCCGGGATCACGCTCTCCTCCGGACGCTGTGAGGCGAACCAGGTACCGGTCCGCCCGATGCCGGTCTGGACCTCGTCGATGATCATGAGGGCACCAGCCTCCCGGGTCACCTCACGCACCTTGGTCAGGTACCCCGTGGGCAGGGGCAGGACGCCCGCCTCGCCCTGGATGGGTTCCACGATGACGGCCTGCACCGTGTTGTCCACGGCAGCCTCGAGCGCCTCGACGTCTCCCGCCTCAATCCACTCCACCCCACCAGGCAGCGGCTCGAACGGCTCCCGGTAGGCCGGCTTCCAGGTCATGGCCAGCGCGCCGGCCGTACGACCGTGGAAGGAATGGGTCAGCGCGATGATGCGCGTGCGTTCCGGCGCCCCGTTGCCCCCGGCGTTGCGTCGGGCCAGTTTGAAGGCGGCCTCGTTGGCCTCGGTTCCGGAGTTCGTGAAGAAGACGTGGGAGCCGGATCCAGCGTTGCTCAGGCGCAGCAGGCGCTCGGCGAGCGCGATCTGCGTGGGTGAGGCGAAGAAGTTGGAGACGTGCCCCAGCGTGGACAGCTGTGAGGAGACCACGGAGGTCAGCAGCGGGTGAGCGTGCCCCAGCGCGTTCACGGCGATCCCGCCCAACAGGTCCAGGTAGGCGCGCCCGTCCGCGTCCCAGACGGTGGTCCCCTGGCCGCGGACCAGGACGCGTTGCGGGGACCCGAAGACGTTGAGGAGGCTCGCGGAGTAGCGTCGTCCCAGCTCCTCCCCTGCCAGGCCGGACAGGGCCTGGAGGTCGTCACTGATACCGCTCGTGACCGGCTGGTGCTTCGATGCATCTGTGCTCATGACGTGCTCTACTCCTTCACTTCTTCAGGGGTTTCGTGGTCCGGAACCAGCTGGGTTCCGACACCTGCCGAGGTGAAGACCTCCAGCAGCATGGTGTGGGGCTGGCGCCCGTCCACGATGTGGGCACGCGGGACGCCGGCATCCACGGCGGCGAGGCAGGCCTTCATCTTGGGGATCATCCCGGACTGCAGGCTGGGCAGCATCTGGCGCAGTTCCGAGGCGGGCAGGGAACTGATCAGGGAGGAACGGTCCGGCCAGTTGCGGTAGAGCCCTTCCACGTCCGTCAGGATGACGAGTTTGGAGGCGCCAAGCGCTGCGGCGAGCGCGGCGGCCGCCGTGTCCGCGTTGACGTTGAGGACCTCGCCGGTGGGCTGGCCGGAGGCGTCGATCTCCGGGGCCACGGTGGAGATGACGGGGATGCGGCCCGCGTCGATCAGGTCCTCCACGGCGGTGGGATCCACGCCGGTGACCTCACCGACCAGCCCCAGGTCCACGGGTTCGCCGTCCACCACGGTTCCGGTGCGGGCTGCGCGCAGCAGGCGTCCGTCCTCACCGGAGAGTCCAACGGCGTAGCGTCCGTGTTCGTTGATGAGGCCTACCAGCTCGCGCCCCACCTGACCGGTGAGCACCATCCGCACCACGTCCATGGCCTCCGGCGTGGTGACGCGCAACCCGCCGCGGAACTCGGATTCCACTCCGAGCCTGTCCAGCATGAAGTTGATCTGCGGGCCGCCACCGTGCACCACCACGGGGTGGATGCCTGCGTGGTGCAGGAAGACCATGTCCTGGGCAAAGGCGCGGCGCAGTTCGTCATCCACCATGGCGTTGCCGCCGTACTTGATGACCATGCGGGTGCCGGAGAAACGCTGGATCCAGGGCAGGGCCTCGACGAGGGCCGCGGCCTTGCGCTCTGCGGCGGCCAGGCGTTCGGCCTGGGTGGCTGGGTCGATGGAGGTGTTGTTCAACGCGGACCTTCCTAGCTGGAGTACGCCGAGTTTTCCTCGACGTAGTCATGGGTGAGGTCGTTGGTCCAGATGGTGGCCTGCTCCGAGCCTGCCTTGAGGTCAATCAGGACGGACACCTCACGGTGGGAGGACAGGTCCACGAGGGAACGGTCCTCCCCCAGCCCGCAGCCCTTGCAGACCATGACTCCGTTGACGGAAACATCCAAGTCTGCGGCCTCAAAGGCGGCCTTGGTGGTACCGACCTCGGAAAGGATGCGACCCCAGTTGGGGTCATTACCGAAGATGGCGCACTTGAAGAGGTTGGAACGCGACACCGCGCGGGACACCTCGAGGGCATCCGCTTCGGAGGCGGCGTTGACCGTGGTCACGGCGATGTCGTGGCTGGACCCTTCAGAGTCCGCCAGTAACTGCAGCGCCAGGTCCGTGGTCAGGTCCTTGAGCAGGTCGGTGAACTCGTCGACGTCGGGGGTCACGCCGGAGGCGCCGTTGGCCATGAGCACCACGGTGTCGTTGGTAGACATGCAGCCATCGGAGTCCGCACGGTCAAAGCTGACGGCCGTGGCGGCACGCAGGGCGGCGTCGGACTGCTCCGGGGTGAGCACGGCATCGGTGGTCAACACCACGAGCATGGTGGCCAGGGCCGGGGCCAGCATGCCCGCCCCCTTGGCCATGCCGCCCAGCGTGTAGCCGGGTCCCACCCGAACCGCCTGCTTGGGCACGGTGTCCGTGGTCATGATGGATCGCGCCGCATCCGCGCCCCCGTCGCTGTCCAGTTTCGAGGCGGCCTCGACCGCGCCAGCCAGGATCTTGTCCATGGGCAGGCGCTCGCCGATCAACCCGGTGGAGCAGACCACCACGTCGGTCGCGGACACGTTGAGCAGGGAGGCCACTTCCTCCGCGGTGCGGTGGGAGTCCTGGAAGCCTGGCGCCCCGGTGCAGGCATTGGCGCCACCGGAGTTCAGGATCACGGCGTCCACCCGGCCGTCGCGCACCACCTCGCGTGACCAGTGCACCGGGGCAGCAGCCAAGCGGTTGGAGGTGAAGACCGCAGCCGCGGACTTCTGGGGGCCCTCGTTGACCACCAAGGCCAGGTCCTGCTTGCCGGAGACCTTCAGGCCCGCGGTGACGCCGGCGGCGCGGAAGCCCTCTGGTGCGGTGACTCCGGTCAGCTCTGCGGCGTCTTCTGCGCAGGTGTGAGTGGGGAATCCGGCGGATCCGGGATGCGTGGCGGTCACGGTGCGACCCCTTCGAGCTCGAGTCCCAGGGTCTCCGGCAGACCCAGGGCGATGTTCATGGATTGGATGGCGCCGCCGGCGGTGCCCTTGGTGAGGTTGTCGATCACGCAAGTGACGACGACCCGGCCCGCGTGTGCGTCGAAGGCCAACTGCATCTCGGCGTGGTTGGACGCCACCACGTGCTTGGTGTGTGGCCATTGACCCTCAGGCAACACGTGGATGAAGGGTTCCTCGGCGTAGGTCGTCTCCCAGGCCGTCCTGAGGTCGGCGGCGGTGACGCCCGGCTTCACCTTGGCCGTTGCCGTGGTGAGGATCCCCCGCGGCATCGGGGCCAGTGTGGGGGTGAAGGAGACCGAGACCGGCTCACCGGCCAAGGCGGAGAAGCCCTGCTCCATCTCGGGGGTGTGGCGGTGGCCGCCGCCCACCCCATAGGGGCTCATCCCGCCCATGACCTCCGACCCCAACAGGTGGGGTTTAGCGGACTTGCCGGCACCGGAGGTGCCGGACGCGGAGACGATCACCACGTCGTCGGGCATGAGCAGGCCTGCCCCGAACCCTGGGGCCAACGCGAGCTGGGCGGAGGTGGGATAGCAGCCGGGAACGGCGATGCGCTTGGACCCGCGCAGGCGTTCACGGTGACCAGGCAGCTCCGGCAGACCGTAGGGCCACGAGCCAGCGTGCGGACTGCCGTAGAACTTCTCCCACGCGGCCGGATCCACGAGGCGGTGATCCGCTCCGGCGTCGATCACGAGGGTGTCCTGACCCAGCTGCGCGGCGACCGCAGCGGAGGCTCCGTGCGGCAGCGCCAGGAACACGACGTCGTGCCCCGCCAGAACCTCTGCCGTGGTGTCTTCGAGGACCCGGTCCGCCAGGGAGTGAAGATGTGGCTGCAGCGAGCCGAGTCGCTGGCCGGCATTCGAATGCGCGGTGATGGCACCGATGCTGACCTCGGGATGGTGGCTGAGCAGGCGGAGGACCTCGCCTCCGGCGTACCCACTGGCTCCTGAAACGGCTACCGTGAACGTCATGGGTCGATCCTAGACCCAACTATTCGACAACGCGAATAATATGCATCCAAGGAGTCACATGCCCTCTCTCCCCAGCATCCAACAGCGCATCCAGATCGACGCGCCTGGCGGCCCAGAGGCGCTGACCCTCACCACCGCGGACATCGCGGCCCCGGGTCCCGGGCAGGTCCTCGTCAAGGTTGCCGCGACCGGCGTGAACTTCATCGAGACCTACCAGCGCTCCGGCGTCTATGCGGTGAAGCACCCCTTCCACCCAGGCGGCGAGTTCGCCGGCGCTGTGGAACAGGTCGGAGAAGGCGTCACCTCCCTCGCTGTGGGCGACGTCGTCGCGACCTCGGACGCAACCGGCACCTACGCCGAGTACGTCACCGTGGATGCGCACGTGCTGGCCAAGGTGCCCGAGGGCGTGGACCCGGTGACCGCCGCAGCGGTCCCCCTCCAGGGTTTCACCGCCCACTATTTGACCCACGACTCCTATGCAGTCAAACCGGGCGACGTGGCCCTGACCACCGCGGGTGCAGGCGGGGTCGGCATGATCCTCACCCAGATGCTCAAGTCCCTGGGCGCCACCGTCATCACCACCGTCTCCGGCGGACCCGACGGAGACAAGGCGCGGCGCGCGGCAGCGGCCGGCGCGGACCACGTGCTGGACTACGCGCAGGTCCCGGACAAGGTCCTTGAACTCACCGATGGCCGCGGCGTGGACGTTGCCTACGACGGCGTCGGGAAGGACACCTTCGAAGCCTCCATCGCCTCCCTGCGCCGCCGCGGCACCATGGTGCTCTTCGGCGGTGCCTCGGGGCAGGTGCCGCCGTTCGACCTCCAGCGCCTCAATGCCCTGGGTTCCCTCTCCGTCACCAGGCCCTCGTTGAAGGACTTCATGGTCACCGAGGCGGAACGCGCCGCGCGGGCAGCAGACGTCTTCGATGCCGTGGCCAACGGCTCCTTGACCATCACCGTGGGCGCCACCTTCAGCCTGGATCAGGCCGCAGAGGCGCACCGCGCGCTGGAGTCTCGCGGCACCGTCGGCAAGGTGCTGCTGGTCCCGTGAACCACCGCTGAGCGACTACTGAACCACCGCTGAACCACCGCTGAACCTCCGCGCGGAAAACACGCCGCGCGGCCCGGTCACAGCCGACGCCTAGTTGGACCCGGTATCCTGACGACGTTGCATAATAGGTCGATGCAGGGCGGCGTCAGCCTATCCTGCCCAGCAGTCCAGATGCACAGACCGACACAACCACCCAACTTCGTCAGGCGGTACTCCCCCTCATGTCCCTCTCCCCGACCTCACCCGATCTGGATCGGGACCTCACCCCGCGCGCCCGCGAAGTCGTGGCGGCAGCCCGGTCGGAGTTCGCGGCGCACGGGTACGCTGGCGCCACCACGGACGCAATCGCCCGCCGCGCGGGGGTGTCCCAGCCCTACGTCGTGAGGCTCTTCGGCTCCAAGGAACGCCTGTTCCTGCGCTGCGCCCGCGAGACGCAGCAGCAGATCATTGCGACCCACCGCGAGACCGCGGCCGCCACGGACGGACAGGCCACCCCTGAGCAACTGGGGCGAGGATTCATGGCCCTGCTCGCCAAGGAACCCGTCGCGGTAAAACTCATGCACCAGATCAACTCCCTGGGACGCCACCCGGAACTGGGCGAGTACGCCCGGACCTGGTTCGCCGAGGTCTACGACGTGGTGCGTAACGAGTGCGGGCTCGACAAGGACGCCGCACTACGTTTCATGGGCCGCGGCATGCTGCTCTCCACCCTGGTGTCCCTGGACCTGCAGCCGGGCAGCGGTGAACACGTCGACGAACTCATGGATCTCCTGGGGACCACGCCGGCCTAGGCCTGAACCACAAACCAAACAGATAAGGTGCCCGACGGCTGGTAGCGAAGACCAGCCGTCGGGCACCTTATCGTTGTGGCCCCTTACGGGGCGCCCGCGGCCTCAGCCGCGGGCAAGCGCCCCCGTGGACCGCGCGGCGGACGCCACGGCGGCCTCGCGGGCCTCCGACGCCTCATCGTTGGTCAACGTCCGGTCCGCGGCGCGAAAACGCAGGGTGAAGGCCAGAGACTTCTGCCCGTCCTCGATCCCGGTGCCACGGTAGTCATCGAAGAGCTCCACATCCTCCAGCAGCTCACCCGCACCCTCACGCAGCGCGGAGAGCACCTGAGCGGCGGGAACGGCCTGGTCCACGACCAAAGCCACATCCTGCAGCGTGGCCGGGTAGGTCGCGATGGCCGGGGCCACCACATGATCGGCCACGAAGCCGGCCACGGCCGCCACATCCAGTTCCATGGCGGCGGTCCGCTCCGGAAGATCCGCCTCGGCGAGGCGGTCCGGGTGCAGCTCGCCGGCGTAACCGACCACGGTTCCGTCCACGCTCAGGCGCGCGGCACGACCAGGATGGAAGGCCTGGTGAGAGCCCTGCTCCACCGTCAATTCCACCCCAAGAGCATCGCCAACGAGCCGGGCCAGATCCAGGGCATCCGCCCAGTCCCAGGCACGCTCAGGCTCGCCGAGGGCGCCGGTGGCGGCACGCCCGGTCAGCACGGCGCCGATGTGCCAGGGCTGATCAGGGATCCCCGCGTTGAGGTCCGCCAGCTCAGCCTCAGTGGGCTTGGCGCCGCCCCCGGGCAGCGTGGCCGAGCCGATCTGCTCCTTGGGCAGGAACACCGCTCCACCCTCGAACAGGGCGGTGTCACGGAAACCACGGGAATGGTTACGACGCGCCAAATCCAGCAGACCGGGCAGCAGCGACGTCCGCAGCCAACCGAATTCGGCCGACACGGGGTTGGCCAGATGCACGCTCTTGACCGTCTCCCCCTCGGTGGCTGCACCGAAGAGGTCGTTCTGCGCCTGGGACACGAAGGGGTATGCAAGCACCTCCACGAGACCGGCACCGGCCAAGGCGTCGGCGATGCGGCGACGTCCGCGCTGCGCGTCGGTCAGGCCGCGGCCGGGAGGTGCAACGGGCAGACGCGAGGGGATGAACTCGTAACCGACCAGGCGGGCGATCTCCTCGATCAGCTCCTCCGCGCCGGTCAGGTCCGGACGCCAGCTGGGCGCGGTGACCTGGTCAGCGGATTCGCCCTCCGCGACCTGACAGCCCACACCCGTCAGGGCGCTCAACTCCTGCTCACGCGTGAAGTCGACCCCCACACGAGCCGTGGCCGCGCCATGGGCAAGAGCCACCACCGTGGGTTCCGGACGGGTACCGACATCCGAGCCGGTGCCCTTATCGGTACCGCCTGCCAGCTCCACGAGCAGGTCGACCGCACGCTGGGCCGCGACGTCCGCGATCTCCCAGTCCACACCGCGCTCATTACGCTTGGATGCCTCAGACGGCAGCTTGTGGCGGCGTTTGGTGCGGCCCATCGAAACGGCGTCGAAGTGCGCCGACTCGATGAGCACCGTAGTGGTGGTCGCGGAGACCTCCGTGGACGCGCCACCCATGATGCCAGCCAGGCCCAGCGCGCCGGAACCGTCCGTGATCAGCAGGTCCTCGGTGGAGAGCTTGCGCTCCTTGCCGTCCAACGTGGTCAGGGTCTCCCCCGCATCGGCACGACGCACCACGATGTCACCCGTGAGCTTGTCACGGTCGTAGAAGTGCAACGGCTGGCCCATCTCCAACATGACGTAGTTGGAGACGTCCACGGCAACGGAGATGGGTCGCATCCCGGCCAGACGCAGGCGCTCGGCCATCCAAGACGGGGTCTTCGCGGAGGCGTCGATGCCCTCCACCACGCGCGTCACGAAGCGGTCGCAGCCTGCGGTGCCACGCACGGGTGCCTGGTCCTCCAGGCGCACGTCCAACTCCGGGGTCGTGGGCGCGGCGACCGTGACACGGGAGGCCGGGTCGGAGAACTCGGTCCCGGTGGCCAACGCGTACTCGCGGGCCACACCACGAATGGAGAAGCAGTACCCGCGGTCCGGGGTCACGTTGATCTCCGCGGCCTCGTCGGTGACGCCAAGCAACGGCAACGCGTCCTGCCCCACCTCGGGGTCCAGGCCAAGGTCACGGAAGACCAGGATGCCGTCGTGATCGTCGCCGATCCCCAGTTCACGCACCGAGGCGAGCATGCCCGCGGAGGTGTGGCCGTAGGTCTTGCGCGGAGTGATGCGGAAGTCGCCCGGCAGCACCGCGCCGGGCAAGGTCACCACGACCTTGTCCCCGACCTCAAAGTTGTGGGCACCGCAGATGATGCCCTGCACACCGCTCGGCTCGATACCGTCACCGGTCAACGCCTGCGGCTGCCCCTCAGGGACCACGCGGACGGTGCACCAGTTAATGATCTTGCCGTTCTTCTGCGGCTCCTCCTCACGGGTAAGCACCTGCCCCACCACGATGGGGCCGGTGAGCTCGTCGAGGGGACGGTGGACGTCCTCCTCCTCGAGACCCACCCGAACCAGGTCGGCCATAACGTCCTCGGCGCGCGCCTCAGCGGGCACCTGAGCGTTCTCACGCAGCCAGGAAAGTGGAATACGCATTGATCAGATCTCCATCCCGAAGTGGCGGCTGAAACGGACGTCGCCCTCGATCATGTCGTGCATGTCGGGGACGTCGTTGCGGAACATGAGCGTGCGTTCCACGCCCATGCCGAAGGCGAACCCGGAATAGACCTCCGGGTCGATGCCGCCGGAACGGAGCACATTGGGGTGCACCATGCCGCAGCCGCCCCATTCCACCCACCGCGGGCCGCCCTTGGCACCGGGGTGCCAGACGTCCAGCTCCGCGCTGGGCTCGGTGAACGGGAAGTAGGAGGGGCGCAGGCGGATGCGGGCCTCGGGGCCGAACATCAGCTTCGCGAAATGCTCCAACGTGCCCTTCAGGTCAGCCATGGACAAGCCCTTGTCCACGGCCAGGCCCTCGAACTGATGGAACACGGGGGTATGCGTGGCATCCAACTCGTCGGTGCGGTAGGTCCGTCCGGGGCAGAGCACGTACATCGGCAGGTCACGCTCCAGCATGGAGCGGATCTGCACCGGGGAGGTGTGCGTCCGCATCACCAGGTGGGCCTCGGGCGGGTCCACGAAGAAGGTGTCCTGCATCTCGCGGGCCGGGTGGTCCTGGTCAAAGTTCAGGGCGTCGAAGTTGTACCACTCCGACTCGACCTCCGGGCCCTCCGCGATTTCCCAGCCCATGCCGACGAACACGTCGGAGACGCGCTCGTTCAGGCGGCTGAGCGGGTGACGGGCACCCAAGGTGGTGCGGCGAGGGGCTGCGGTGACATCCACGGTCTCCTCCACCAGGCGTCGGGCAGCGTGCTCCGCCTCCAACACCTCGGTGCGCGCCGCGAGGGCCTTGCTGACCCGCTTCTTGGCACCGCCCAGCGTCTTACCAGCCAGGGCCTTTTCCTTGTTCTCCAAGGAGCCGATGGCACGGTTGGCCAGGGTCAACGGGGCTTTCTCACCGAGGTGAGCCAGGCGCGCAGACTTCAGTTCGTCCAGGTCCGAGGCAGCGGCAAAGGCCGCGAGCGCGGCCTCAACTACCGAGTCAACGGCCTCCTGGTCTGTGGGATGGGGGACGCCAACGGCGTCAGGGGTTGCTGACATGAGCTTGCGGGCACACCTTCATGCATCTTCGGTTCAATGAGGGAATCGGACCCATTCTAGTTCAGTCTGTTCGTCAACACCCGCGTCCCCACCGACCATGACTCACCGACTGCCCCCACCCCTCCCTCCGTTAGACATTCGAGCGGTGTTCTGGACAGGTTCGTGACCAACGGAGCGCTCAAATGTCTAACGGCGGTAGTCCCCGTCCGTTAGACATTCGAGCGGTGTTCTGGACAGGTTCGTGACCAACGGAGCGCTCAAATGTCTAACGGCGGAAGTCATGTTCGCCGCCTTACGGCGCCCAATGGCCGACGGCAGTGGTCGCCTCACGCGGTAACGAAACCTCGTGAGTCGACCACCGCCGTCAGGTAGGTGGTTCAGCGGCTATCAGGCCGCGGTTGGCGTATCGCCCGGCTCGGGTTTGCCGCCGGGCAGCAGCGCGAGCACCACGAGCAGCACCGTGACGGCGACACCGGCCAGCCAGATCAGCAGGGAGGCCCACCAAGCCAAGCCCGGACCCTCGGAAATCGCAGTCAGGGTCTGCCCGTCCTTCAGCTCCTTGAGGTCCCACGACACCGAATGCCCGTGGACCGAACCGCCGACCGACGCGGACTCGACGGCCTGCGGGAAGTGGACGGTGAAAGTCGCATCCTCCAGCTCCTTGAACATCTCCGCCGCGGGCGTGAAGTTGAAGCTGTAGCGTCCCTCGTCGTAGCCCACTGCCACCGGCATCTGCGTGCTGCTGCCGGTCTCCGCCAGCTTAGACAGATCGATGTCATGCAGCGTCTGCTTGGCTTCCATGAGCTTGCCCTTGTTGGTCTCGTCATAGGTGACCTTCGAGGCCGCACCCAAGGACGGACGGAACTGGTTCATATTGGAATCCAGGAAGAAACCGGCCGTGTATCCCTCCGGAACCTCGACCTCGCCGCCACCCTGCTGAGACTGCAACTGCTTCTCCACGAAATCGTGGACCGCGGACTTGGGGGCCTCGACGGAAACCGACAGGTCCGCCGTCTTCTCATCCTTGACCTTCAGGTCTACGTCCACCGACCCGCAGGCCGTCAGCGCCATACCGCCGGCCAAGAGTAGGGGCAGGGCCTTGAGGATCCGCTTCATGTTCACCTTTCGCGAGCAGGGCTCTGGAGCATGTCTTTTCGTATCTGTTTTCGTGTCTACTCAGGCGCGATCGAGCGCCGAGACACGCACTGTTGCCCACTGTAGAGCGATAACCTGTGCAGCCGCTATTCGTGTCGGATTCAGCTCTTAAGCGGACATCCCGCCGACGACGCTGGTCCGCTGAGTCTCCACGGCTCCACTGAGTTTCCATGAGTCCAACGAGTCTCCGACGGCTCCGCTGCCCTCGCCCAGAGACACCCGACTGGAAGCCAGTCTAGTTGTTGTGTTCTAATACTTTTGTGAGATGGGAAGCTCACCGTCGGTGGGGCGAACGGACGACCCGGTCGCCCCACCACCCAATCTGGCCCACCACTCCTCGCCGGACGTTCCAGGCGTTTCGTCACCTCTGCGCCTGAGTCGCTCGGTGAGGTCGGTGCTCCCCGCGAACAGCTGAGCTGGCACTTAAGCGTTCATGGGGAGCACCCCAATCGGGTGGGCCACTACCGTCGGTGCAGCCGGTCCACTCCTCAGGCGGTGAGGTCTCGCACCACTGCATCCACGATCTGAAGATCCGCAGGAATCCAGTCGACGACGTCGCGGAGTGAGGCGTCCAAGGGCAGCTCCCGGAGCTCGGAATGATCCTCCAGCGGTCGCGGACTCCCCGAGACCACCTCAACGGCCCAGACCCTCATCGAAGCGGTCCCCTTCAACGGCCAGCCACGCTCAGCCGAGGGGCCCACGATCTCCGCTCCAACGATCACTTCGACGCCTAGTTCCTCGCGAAGTTCACGCTGCAGCGCCAGGACTGGGTCCTCCCCCGGCTCCACCTTCCCGCCAGGGAATTCCCACAACCCGGCCAGCGCAGCAGGCGCGGACCGGCACCCGGCGAGCAACGTCGTGGGGCATCGCAACGAATCAACGATCGCCGCCCCGACCACCTGGATCCAGCTCATCAGCTCCCCCGCTGCGCGCGGGCGGACGCGTAGAGGCACAGCGTCGCCGCGGTGCCTACGTTCAAAGACTCAGCACGTCCGTACAGGGGAATCGCGACCCGATCCAGGCAGACCGCCAGCTCTTCCTCAGACAATCCCTGGCCTTCGTTGCCGAAGAACCAGGCCGTGGGAGACGTCAGGGAGAAACGCTTGGCAGCACCCTTGACCGTGGAACCCACCCGACGAGCCGCAGCATCGTCCTGCAACACATCGAGATCGGTCTCCCCGTAACCATCGGCAGCCAAAGCAGCGATCCCCGAGCGTTTCAGAAGGGCGGAAACGTCCTCCAGGGAGGCCCCCGTCACCACGGGCAGGTGGAACAGCGACCCTACCGTGGAGCGCACCACCTTGGGAGAGAAAACATCCACCGTGCCAGACAACGCGATCACACCGCTGGCACCCGCAGCATCTGCAGCCCGAAGGATGGTCCCGGCATTACCGGGGTCCTGAACCCGAGCCAACACGGCGATCAGCCCGGACCCCTCCCGCGCCACCTTGTCTAACGGTACCGACACCGCAGCCTGAGAACAGCGCGCCACCACACCCTGAGGGTGCACGGTGTCGGCCAGCACGGCCAGGACCTCATCGGTGACCAGATGTGTCCGCACGCCCTCCATCACCAGTCCAGGTTCCCGCTCGGCACGATCGGCCGTGATGAAGACATCCTCCACCAGCCGGGTGGGAGTCGCGCCACCAGGCTGCTGGCCACCCTTGCCCTTGTTCCCGTTGCCCTTGCCGCCCTTGGCCGAGCGGGCTGCGTCGAAGCGCTCCTGCTGAACGGCCAGTGCCTCGCGAACCGCCTGCGGCCCCTCCACAAGGAAGGATCCGGTCTTCTTCCTGCCGGCGGCAGTGGAAAGCCGTGCCGTAGTGCGCACACGTTCGGCCTGCGGGTTGTTCAAGGGTTCGGAGGCCAGGAGGGCTCCCAATGGATTGGACACGAGGTTCACCTGTTCTGGGTGGGTCACCCGGAGAGAAGCGTGCGAAAAGGAGGGGGTACGTGAAAAGGGGCGGCACCCACTCACCAGAGTAGGTGCCGCCCCTTAAGATCACCGCTTCGTCAGCGGTGAGGAGTTCACTTGGCGGCAGGCGCGTTCACGTCGGCCGGCAGAGCCTTCTTGGCCACCGAGACGAGGGTGGCGAAAGCGGCGGCGTCGGACACGGCCAGCTCGGCCAGCATGCGACGGTCAACCTCAACGCCGGCCAGCTTCAGACCCTGGATCAGGCGGTTGTAGGTCATGCCGTTGGCGCGGGAAGCAGCGTTGATGCGCTGGATCCACAGGCGACGGAAGTCACCCTTACGCTTGCGACGATCGCGGTAGTTGTACACGAAGGAGTGGATGACCTGTTCCTTCGCCTTGCGGTACAGGCGCGAACGCTGACCGCGGTAACCGGATGCCCGGTTGAGGATAACTCGACGCTTCTTGTGGGCGTTGACTGCCCGCTTCACACGTGCCACGTGTGTACTCCTTAAGGTTGGGGGCCGCTGCGCGTGCCACTAATGGTGGCGGCGCGGCCTAGAAATGAATCGAGGTTGAGTGCTCAGATACCGAGCATGCGGCGGATGGTCCGCTGATCTGCCTTGGCCACGATCCGGTCGCCCTTCAGGCGGCGGGTCAGGCGGGAGGACTTGTGCTCCAGGTAGTGGCGGCGGTTGGCCTGCTGGCGCTTGAGCTTGCCGCTACCGGTGACCTTGAAACGCTTCTTGGCCCCGGAATGGGTCTTGAACTTCGGCATGGTGAGCCTTCTCCTTGGTACTTTCCCAGGCAGACGCTTTGAACGGCGCGCCTAGGTGCTTCTCCCGATCCGTTGCCGGATCGATCGGTTCGGTGCAGGTGACCCTGTTACTTCCCGCTGCGCGGGCCGGGCATGGGAGCCGGCTTCGGCGCGGGACGGGGGGTCGGCTTGGGTGCCGAGGCACCCGGCTTGGGGGTTGCTGGCTTGGGTGCAGCAGGCTTTGCAGTGCCCGACGCGGCCGGCTTCGCAGCAGCAGCCTTGCTCGCTGCAGGCTTCGCGGCAGCCGGCTTGGCTGCTGCGGGCTTGCTGGTGGCAGGCTTGGCCGCCGCCTTAGGTGCTTCCACCTTCGGTGCCGCTGCCTTGGGTGCCTCAGCCTTAGCTGCGGCTGCCTTGGGCGCTTCCACCTTCGGTGCTGCTGCCTTGGGCGCTTCAGCCTTCGGTGCCGGTGCGGCTGCGGGTTCTGCCTTGGCCATGGCCTTGAGGGCCTCTGGCATGGCGTCTCCCACCGAGTTCGACACGTTCACCTGCGGGGCGGACGTATCCACTCGCTGCTGGCGCTCGCGTCGACGAGCGGCCTTGTCCGTACCGTTGGCCTTGGCCTCACGGCGAGCCTCGGCTTTGGCATCGGCCTTGGTGCGGAGGGGTCCCACAACCATGACCATGTTTCGGCCGTCCTGGCGCGGAGCTGATTCCACCGTGCCGACCTCGGCCACGTCCTCTGCGAACTTCTGCAGAAGGCGGATACCGAACTCGGGACGCTGCTGCTCACGACCACGGAACTGGATCATGGCCTTGACCTTGTCACCCTGAGAGAGGAACTTCAGTGCGTTCTTCTTCTTGGTCTCGTAGTCGTGGCTGTCGATCTTCAGACGGAAACGGACCTCTTTGAGGACCGTGTTGGTCTGGTTCTTCCGGGATTCGCGGGCCTTGACCGCTGCCTCGTACTTGTACTTGCCGAAATCCATCAGCTTGCACACGGGGGGCTTGGCGTTCGGGGCCACCTCGACCAGATCGAGATCGGATTCCTGGGCCAGGCGGAGGGCGTCCTCGATGCGGACGATCCCGACCTGTTCACCGTTGGGACCGACCATCCGCACCTCTGGGACGCGGATACGATCGTTGATACGTGGGTCGCTGATGTCGAACTCCTTCTTGAAACTCTTGATCTATCAAGTCTCACGACTTCGAGACCACAACGAGAAAGGCCCCCGCTGCATGCGGAGGCCATCATCACCCGGACGCGATCCACCCGTGACGGATGAATCTGATGCAGAGATCTGCGCGATCCGGACCGAACCCGGAAGCCTCTTGAACGGCTACTGCGGGTGGGAGATGGACTCCGCTTGGTCTCGCTGAGCGACCCGCCCGCCATCTACGTGAGGTAGATGTCAGTTGGTCACACCGCAAGACGGTCTGTGACAAGCTTAGCAGTATGACCACAGCTGATTCCACCCCGGGTTCCGGCGATCACCGTCACGTTTTCGGTGATACCGGACACGATCATGCCGAACAAGACACCACTAACTCCGCAGAGGCGGAGGCCATCCAGCAGGCCAGGGACATTGCGGAGGTGCCCGCCGTTGAGGTGATCACCACCACCGCCGTGCATCTGATGAGCGCGGCCGCCGTGAAGGTCGGTCTGGCCGACGGCCCCGACGCCGGTGAGCTCAAGGACCTCGATGAGGCTCGCAAACTCATCACCGCCCTGGCCGGCCTCGTCACTGCAGGCGCTCCCGAGATCGGTAGCCAGCACGCCGCACCGCTGCGTGACGGCCTGCGTTCACTGCAGTTGGCTTTCCGCGAGGAAAGCCTGATTCCGGATAAGCCGGGCCAAGGCCCTGGGGAGAAGTTCACCGGACCGGTGAACTGACCTAGGCACCTTCCCCGATCACAGCGCGACGGCGGCGCCCAGTCTCGACTGGGCGCCGCCGTCGTGCATTTTCCACGGGCCGCGTCAGCCCCGCGTGCCGCGTGCCACGTGCCGCGTCAACGGCGCCGACGCTGCCGCCTGACGGTCCTCAGCAGCATGGTGAGCAGGCCCACCGCCACCGTGACCGCGGCCAAGCACCCGAACGCCACCGAGGGACCGCCGGCGTCGATCACCACGCCCACGATGGGCGTTCCCAGGGCGGTGCCTGCGGTCATCGCGGAACCGTAGAAACCCATCGCCACGCCACGATTGCGTTCGTCCACCAGATCAGTGAGCCGCTCCGAGGCAGCCGTCATGAGTGGGGCACAGAAGAAGCCCGAGGGGAACAGCGCGACGCCCAGCCAGAACAGGCTCCCCGCGAACACCGCGGGGACCAGGGCCACACCCAACAGGGTCAGGAGCAGCAGCGGGTCGAGTCTGCGGGACATGAGCCCGTACACAAACCCGCCGAGGAGGGACGCGAAGCACCAAAGCCCGTAGGCCCACCACAGGCCGGTACCCGCATCGGCGAAGTGCTCGGAGAAGGCCACCACGCCGACCTCGGTCCCGGACAGGGAGAGTCCGGCGCCCGCCGACATCATGAACATCGCGATCACGCCAGCGGTGACCCAGGACATCCGGCTCTTCTTGACCGGCGGCTGGGCTGCATCGCTGCGCACCACGGGGATGGCGCCCGTGACCACGGGGACCACTTCAGGAGCGTCCATGGCGCGGGTGGGTGCCTCAAGGTCTCCGACGACCTGCGGCAGGTGCTCCGACCGGGTGGGAGGGTTGGTGATCAGCAGCACGCAGCCGGCAAAGACCACCATGATCCCCATGGTGATGAACGTGGCGGTCGTGGACACCGCGGTCGCCAAAACCGCTGATCCACCGGGGGCGATGACGAACACCATCTCGGTGGCCATCGAGTCCAGGGAGAAGGCGGTGCGCCGGTCGGGTCCGCGCATCAGCACGCCGAGCGATTGGCGCACCACGGTGAACACCGGGATGGAGTACAACCCGGCGAGGAAGAGCAGCAAAACCAGGATCGGGAAACTCACGAAGGGAGCCAGGCTCCAACACACGGCTTCCACCACCACCGAGGGCAGCACGGCTCTGCGTAGCCCCACGATGTCGATCCTGCGTCCACGCCAAGGCGCGCCAATGGCCACGCCAATGGTCAGCATGGCGGTGCCCAGCCCCGCCGAGGCGTAGGAAAGGTCCAGGACCTTGGTCACGTGCAAGGTCACCAGCACTGCGGTGACCGAGTGAGGAAGCCTCCCCAGGAAGCCAACGATCAACAGGGTCGGGACGTGCGGGGTCCCGAGGACCTTCCCGTAGCGCCGCAGCGCCCCGATCTTCTCCGGGTGATCAGGGGCCTGGCCGGCCGCGCTCACTTCCTGACACCGAGGGTCAGGGAATCGGCCGCCTCCTGCAAATGCCCGACGTCAGCGAGCGCGCCTTGTACGCGTCCCACCACGGTGGCCACATCGTCGTCTGACACCGAGGGTTCCAACACCACGGTCAGTCCCAATTCGGGACCGTGGCCGCCGCCGGCCACGGGCCGGCCGTCGCGCGTCCGGGAGGCCACCCCCGGTCCGGGTTCCAAGACCAGGCCGGCCACCTCGTCGAACAGGTCGGCAACGGCCTGGAGCGGCTCGGCGAGCGAAGCGTCGCGATAGCTCGGCACCCAGGTTCGCTGCTGAGCCAGGGCCCACACAGCGGGGCGTCTCACCACAAAGGTGACCTCGGCGCCAGGGTCCAGGACCAGGAGTTGGGCGTCCTCCGCCACGGCGGAGAGCGCGGCGCGGGGTGCGTACACCGCCACCGGGCGAGCCTCCGGATGCCACTGCGTGAGGCGATCCACGGTGGAGAAGATCGGCAGGGCCTTACGACCGTCCGGCGCGGAAATCATGACCAGGGCCATGTCCGCTTCCTTGTCCTCGATCTCGCCGTTCTCACCGATCTGGGTCTCGCCGGTCTCTGCGACCACGGGCACAAAGACGCGGGCGTCCGCCAATGCTTCCACGACGGCTTCTTCACCGTTCATCCCGAGGACCAGGCCCTCCAGAGCCAGGTCCAGCATGGGATCCACGGCGCCGTCGTCGCCGTCGAACTGATGCAGCGGGTTGCCCTCGCCGGAGAGGTCGCGGCCTTGCCAGGCCTGACCAGCCGTATCCGTGCGGCCGCCAGCGCCGCGCAACAGGGCCCGTTTGATGTGTTCCGGGAGTTCCCGGTGCGTGCTGTGCTCCTGCGTGCCGTGCTCCTGCTGCGTCATGCCCGACCAGCAACGTCGAGCGCCTGCGGCAGGGTGAAGCGACCCGAATAGAGGGCCTTGCCCACGATGGCGCCCTCGACACCGCTGCTGACCTGGGCACGCAGAGCCCGCAGATCATCAAGGGAGGAGATGCCACCCGAGGCGATGACCGGCTTGTCGGTCTTCCGTGCGATCTCTGCCAGCAATTCGGTGTTGGGGCCGGTGAGGGTTCCGTCCTTGGTGACGTCGGTGACCACGTAGCGGGCGCACCCGGCAGCTTCCAACTGCTCCAGGACATCCCAAAGATTGCCGCCCTCGCTGGTCCAGCCACGACCGGCCAGGGTGGTACCGCGCACGTCCAGGCCCACGGCGATCAGATCGCCGTACTCCTCGATGGCGCGTGCGGTCCACTCCGGGTTCTCCAGAGCGGCCGTGCCGATGTTGACGCGCGATGCACCCCACTCGGCCGCGCGGGCCAGGGACTCGTCGTCCCGGATCCCCCCGGAAAGCTCCACCTTCAGATCCAGTTCGGTAGCGACCCGACGCAGGACGTCAGCATTGGACCCTCGGCCGAAGGCGGCGTCCAGGTCCACCACATGGATCCACTCCGCACCGGCTTCCATCCAATTCACGGCAGCGTCGAAGGGGTCGCCGTAGCCGGTCTCGGAACCGGCCTCACCCTGCACCAGCCGAACGGCTTGGCCGTCCGCGATGTCCACTGCAGGGAAAAGGATCAGGCGCTCGGTCTCAGTCATAGTGCTTTTCAGGTCCTTAAACGGTGGGGTGCGGGTGCGTATTCGTGGGTGAGATGCGTGTACGCGGGTGATGGGGAAGGGGTCAGGACTGGATGAAGAACTGCACGCCTGCGGTGATCATCAGGCCGATGCCCGCGACACCGAGGATCCCGACTACCAGGGGGCTCTTCTTCTGCTGATAGAACGAATACGCCCCGCCCAGCAAGAAGGCGCCGATAATGCCGACGACGATGGGGCTCATTTACAACATCTCCAGCCAGTTAGTCAGCAGTTGGGCTCCGGCATCACCGGACTTCTCAGGGTGGAATTGCACGGCGGAGAGCGGTCCGTTCTCTACCGCGGCGATGAAGGGTCCTCCGTGGTGGGCCCAAGTGACCATGGGTGGTCGCATCTTGGGCTGGGTCACGTCGAACTCCCACTTCTGCACCCCGTAGGAGTGGACAAAGTAGAACCGTTCGTCCTCGATCTCCTTAAACAGGCGAGTTCCTTCCGGCGCCTCGACGGTGTTCCAGCCCATGTGCGGGACCACGTCGGCGGGCAGCCGTTCCACGACGCCCGGCCACTCCCCCAGTCCTTCCGTGCGCAGACCGTGTTCCACACCGGAATCGAACATCACCTGGTGTCCAACGCACACGCCCATCACTGGTCGTCCGCCGGCGATACGGTAGCCGATGTGCCGCACGGCGCCCGAGGCCTTGAGTGCGTCCATGACGGCGGCGAAGGCGCCGACGCCCGGCACGAAGAGACCGTCGGCTTCCCGTACGTCCTTGGCATCGCGAGAGAGTTTCACCTCGGCGCCGACGTGTTCAAGGGCTCGTACTGCGGAACGGACGTTGCCCGCACCGTAGTCAAGCACCGTGACCTTAGGCGCCATCAGAGCGCACCCTTGGTCGAGGGGATTTGACCGGCCATGCGGGCGTCCGGCTCCACGGCCTGTCGCAGTGCGCGGGCCAGGGCCTTGAACTGGGCCTCAACGATGTGGTGAGGGTCGCGGCCGCGCACCAGGTCCACGTGCAGGCAGATGCCAGCGTGGAAGGCGATGGCCTCGAAGACGTGGCGGGTCATAGACCCGGTGAAGTGGCCACCGATTAGGTGATACTGCTGACCTTCGGGTTCCCCCGTGTGCACCAGGAAGGGACGGCCGGAGATGTCCACCACGGCGTGCGCCAGGGCCTCATCGAGGGGCACAGAGGCTTCCCCGAAACGGCGAATGCCCTTCTTGTCCCCCAAAGCGGCACGCAGCACCTCACCGAACACGATCGCAGTGTCCTCCACGGTGTGGTGAACATCGATGTGGGTGTCCCCCGTGGCCTTGACCTTCAGGTCGATCAGCGAGTGCTTGGCCAGGGCATTGAGCATGTGGTCGTAGAACGGGACGGACGTGTCGATGTCTGCGACACCCGTGCCGTCGAGATCCAGTTCCAGTTCGATGCTGGATTCGCTGGTGGACCGGGTCATGCGGGCACGTCGCCCTGCGACAACTTCAGCTGACATGGGGTGAGGACTCCCCTCGGATTCGTGTGAGCGGCTTGATGCGGATCGAAGGACCCACGTGGAAAAGTCTAGTGGCGGCTCAGGGCCTGCCAGTGAGGACCTCGGGGTGAGACCCGACATACCGCCGCAGCGCCACCAGGAAGGCCGTGGTCTCCTCTTCGGTGCCTGCCGTGACCCGCAGGTGCCCCGGCAGTCCGTTGTCGCGGATGATGATGCCCTCCGCCAGGAGCGCCTCGAAGACGGCGTGGGGGTCGGAGAGCCCGCCGAAGGTGACGAAGTTGGAGTCGCTGACGGCCGGGAAGAGTCCCAGTGCGCGGACCTCGTTGACGATGCGGTCGCGCTGGACCTTGATGTCCTCCACGTCCCGCTGCAGCACGTCAGCATGAGCCAGGGCTGCGCGGGCGGTGGCCTGGGTGACGGCGGAGAGGTGATAGGGCAGGCGCACCAGTTGCAGTGCGTCGACGACCTCTGGTGCTGCGGCCAGGTAGCCCAGGCGTGCGCCGGCCAGGGCGAAGGCCTTGGACATGGTGCGGGTGACGATCAGCCGTTGCCGTCCGGGCAGCAGGGTCAGCGCCGATTTGGTGCCCTCGAGTGCGAACTCGGCGTAGGCCTCATCCACGACCACGATGGTGTTGCTCTCTGCTCCGGCCTCGTAGACGGCCTGGACCACATCCAGGCCCAGTGCGGTTCCGGTGGGGTTGTTCGGAGAGCAGAGGAAGACGATCTGCGGGCGGTGCTGCTTCACTTGCTCGGCGGCGGACTCGGGCGTGAGGGAGTAGTCCTCGGATCGGACGCCGGCAATGTATTCCGTGTTCACGCCTGCTGCGAGCAGGGGGTACATGGAGTAGGTGGGAGGGAAGCTCAACACTGCGCGCCCCGGTCCGCCGAAGGCCTGGAGGATCTGTTGGAGTACCTCGTTGGAGCCGTTGGCGGCCCAGACGTTCTCGTATTCGAGTCCGTGTCCCAGATATGCGGCGAGGTCGCGGCGCAGGTCGACGGCATCGCGGTCCGGGTACCGGTTCAGGGTGCGGGCAGCGTCCTCGACGGCCTTGGCGATGGCTTCCACGACCACGTCCGGAACCGGGTGCGTGTTCTCGTTGACGTTGAGCTGGACGGGGACGTCGATCTGCGGGGCGCCGTAAGGCGACTGGCCGCGGAGGTCGTCTCGCAGGGGCAGGCTGTTCAGTTTCTGCAGGCGCTCATCAGTCACGCTGCAATTCTAGGTCTGGGGACCCCACCAGGACGAAGTGCGTGACGTTGGGTGGTGACGCGGTTCAGCGCTGGCTCGGCACCACGATGCGCTGGCCGGCCTGCAGTGGCCCGGTGAAGTCGTTGAGCTGGTGGATCTCTGCCACGACGTCTCCGGTGACCCGTTCCGGGGCCACCGAGCGGGCGATCTCCCAGAGGCTGTCACCCTGCATGACGGTGACGGTGGTGACGCCGCCATCCGGGGTGCCCGCTTCTGCCGGCTGAGTCAGAACGGCTCCCAGGCCGCAAGCTGCTGCCACGCCCGCCGCGATCAGCGGGAGACGAACCAACAGGTTGCGTCCGCGGCGCGTCAGGCGCAACGGGGTGGAGGTCGTGGTGTGGGGAGCCAGAGCAATCTGAGTCATGGTCTTCAACGCCTTCTCTTGTCGGTGCTCAACCCGTCCAAATAGAACATCAGTTCGGGTTCATCACCATGTCTAGCACACCCGTTCGACTCAGGTCCAGGGTGTTCTAGGAACTTCTGGTTAAAACGCGCTCGAACGGGTCTTTGAATAGAACGCCTCTCTGCCCTACTGTTGAGACCAGGGGAGCCGCTCCACATCAAGGAAACCGCGCACCCCTGACAGATTGATTCGGTCGCTACCTCCAGCGGTCCGGATACCAGGCCCGCACGTCAGGAGAGAGCCGTGGAGATCGTTGTCAGGAAGCCGGAGCCCAAGCCCCACAAACTGACCAAGCGTCAGCGTGAGGTGCTGGAAGTCATCCACACCTCCATTGCCGACCGCGGCTTCCCGCCCACCATGCGTGAACTCGCCGACACCATCGGCTACAAGTCGCTCTCCTCCGTGGTGCACCAGTTCAGGCAACTGGAGCGCATGGGCTACCTGGAGCGCGAGGAGAACAGCTCCCGCACCATGCGACTGCTCACTCCTGCGGACGCCGACCCGTCCGTGTTGGAGTTCCTTTCCTCCAGTGCGGCCACAGCCCCGACGCCCACGTCGGCACCGAAGGCAGCACCCGAGACCGCGCCGGCGCCGCTGTCCTTCCCTGCCTCAGACGGGGATTCAGTGGACGTCCCCCTCGTGGGTCGCATCGCCGCCGGCGGCCCCATCCTGGCCGATCAGCAGGTCGAGGACGTCATGTCCCTCCCCCGCCAGCTCACCGGCCAGGGCGAACTCTTCATGCTGAAGGTCTCCGGTGACTCCATGATCGACGCCGCCATCTGCGACGGCGACTGGGTCGTGGTGCGCCGCCAGAACAACGCCGTCAACGGAGACATCGTCGCCGCCCTCCTGGATGACGAGGCCACCGTGAAGACGTTCCGGCAGCGGGACGGCCACACGTGGCTGCTCCCGCAGAACTCCCGCTACGAACCCATCCTGGGTGATCACGCCACCATCATGGGCAAGGTTGTCTCGGTGATGCGGGCCCTGTAGCCCCAAGTCAACAACAAAGGTGCCCGATGGTCGGAAGCGAGTTCCGACCGTCGGGCACCTTTGTTCTGTCGCTGCTGACGAAGGGGCCCCACCACGTCGCCATTGACGCGCCAGAGACCCCTCCGAGCCATTCAGGCCTTGGTGAACTCGGCCTCAATTTCGAGTTTGACCTTGTCACTGAACATGACGCCGCCAGTCTCCAAAGCCGCATTCCACGTCAAGCCGAAGTCGCCGCGCTTGAGGTTGCCCTCGATCGAGAGCCCGAAGCGATCCGTGCCGAACATGTCCGTCGCCGCACCGTTGTACTCACCGGTCAGCACGATGGGCTGCGTGACGCCCTTGATCGTGATGTCTCCGGCGACCGTGACCTCGTCGCCGTCCATGGACAGCGACGTGGATTTGAAAACGATGCCCGGAAAGTTCTCGGCATCAAAGAAGTCGGGTGCCGTCAAATGACCGTCACGGCCTTCATTGCGAGTATCAATAGAACCGACCTGGATTTCTACATCGACAGCGGAACTGCCCAGATCATCGCCAACCAGAGCAACACCGGAGAACTCATTGAAGTGGCCGCGGACCTTGGAGACGCCAGCATGACAAATCGAGAATCCGATTTCAGCGTGGGTCGTATCCAATTTCCAGGTGCCGGGTGTCAGGTTTGCCGGCAGTTCACTCATGTGCCACGTCCTTAAGTTGGTTGGGCCCACCGGAGAACTAGTGGGCGGGCCAACCAACCCTAACCGTGTCACCGCGCACGACTCAAAGGGGCTCAACCCGGCACGGATCCAGCCAACTTCCGCGTCATCTCGCCGAAACTGAGCCCTCTGGCGGCGAGATGTACACGATATGCGCAAACATAATACGTAGTACTGATCGGGCGCACCGAGCGGAATCGTCAGCTGACAAATCTTGCCAGTTAGACGGCGGCCAGAAGGTCGACCCGGGCGAGCCATTCGGTCACGTGAGCTCTCGCGAGCACAGGCTGTTCTAGGAGCAGATTGTGGCCGGCTGCATCGAGTACAGCGAAGGTTGCGCGCGGATCGCTTCGACGCAGCCGTGGCTCAGCCCTGGCTCAACCGCCCCAACGCGGACAGAATGGTCTTCTTGTCCCCCGTGCCCCACAGCGGCGGCAGGCTGGAACGCAGGAAGCCACCGTAGGACTTGGTCACCAGACGTGAGTCCAGGACGGCGACGACGCCACGGTCGCTCACGGAACGGATCAGGCGGCCAGCCCCCTGGGCCAGGCGCACGGCCGCGTGCTGCCCGGAGACCGCGAGGAAACCGTTGCCACCGTGGCGCGAGACGTCGCGGGCCCGGGCCGTGGCCAACGGGTCGTCGGGCCGAGGGAACGGGATCCGGTCGATGATCACCAGACGGCAGTTGGGACCGGGTACGTCCACACCCTGCCATAGGGTCATGGTGCCGAAGAGGCAGGTGCGTTCGTCCTCGGAGAAGGTGCGCACCAACTCCGGGATGCTGGCATCTCCCTGACAGAGGATAGGCACGTCGAGCCGCTCCCGCATCGCAGCGGCGGCCTCCTCGGCGGCCCTGCGGGAAGAGAACAGCGCCAGGGCGGCGCCGTCCGAGGCCTTGATGAGGTCGGCGATCTCGTACAGGGACTCGTCAGAGAGCCCGCGGCCCGGTGCGGGGAGGTGCTGGGCCACGTAGAGCATGCCCTGCTTGGGGTAGTCGAACGGGGAACCCACATCGATCCCGTCCCACTTCGGCGCGCCCTCCCCCAGGAGTCCAAGATCTCCGGCCACGGGATCAAAGCGGTTGCCGAGCGTGAGGGTGGCGGAGGTCAGCACCACGGTATGCCCGTCGAAGAGCCCCTCCCTCAGCTGCGAGGCCACAGAAAGCGGGGCAACCATGAGCACGGCCGGCGTGGACTCGTCCGGAACCACGTAACCCTTGCCGGGTTCAAAGGAGCCGGGTCGGGAGGCCCAGACGACCTCGCGTTCCTCGTCCGCGCCGAGCAGTCGTTCCGCGAGCTCCACGATCTGCACCAGTTCGCTGCGGGCGGTCTGCCGCCCGCCGTCCGGTGCCTGGCCTGGCTCCGGCTTGGAGTCCGACAGCGCCAGGCGCGCGGCCTCGCGGACCATGTTCACGGCGTCGGACTGTTCCTCATTGAGTCCCCGCGGCATGAGACCGGTCGGGATCCCCACGGTGGCCTTCGTCAGCGCCAGCGCGGCATCCTTGAGCCCCTTGGTCGCGACCCTGAGATGCTTACGGCTCAACGAGGCCGCACGGTCCACCGAGTGCGCGGAGAACGGTCGCGTGACCGAGGAGGTGACTCGGTCCTGGAGTTCGTGCGCCTCGTCGATGATGACGGAATCGAAGTCCGGGAGGACGGCTAAGCCCTCGAACGCGGATACGGCGAGCATGGCGTGGTTGGTGACCACGACGTCGGCCTCTGCGGCGTGGCCGCGGGCTCTTTCCGTGAAGCATTCCTCCGCCAGCGGGCAGGTCTGCGCGCCGAGGCATTCCATGGAAGACACGGACACCTGCCGCCAGGCCTTGTCGGAAACGGAGGGAACGAGTTCGTCGCGGTCGCCGGTCTCCGTCTCCTCCGCCCATTCCCGCACGCGCACAATGTCGCGCCCCAGCGGTGTGGATGGGCCGTCAACGGGTGCTGGGGAGGACGGTTTTCCCCCGGCCGCCTCGACGCTGAAGAGCGCGTCCTCGTCATCCGGGTAACCACCGCTGAGTTTGTACTTGCACACGTAGTTGTTGCGGCCCTTGAGCAGGGCCACGTCCATGGGGCGCGGCAATTCGTCCTCGATGGCCTTCAGCAACCGCGGAACATCTCGCTTGACGATCTGGGACTGCAGCGCGAGCGTCGCTGTGGAAACGATGACCGGTTTGTCCGCATCCACCGCATGTTTGAGCGCGGGAACCAGATACGCCAAGGATTTACCCGTACCAGTTCCGGCCTGCACCAGCAGGTGACGGCCCTTGGTCAGCGCCTCATCGACGCGTCTGGCCATCTCCTGCTGGCCCTCACGCGCCTGCCCACCCAGACCGTCCACGGCCTCGGCGAGCAGGCGCTCGACGTCCAGGTCCCCCTCATCCACGCTGGTACTCACGTCTGTGCCCGCTTCTGCGCTCACGAAGCGACGACGAAGTCGCTCAGGGCGGCCGCCAGCTCGGGCTTCACGATGACGCGCAGGTGCGTGCCGTCCTCGCCGTGCTCGGTGGAGAGGATCTCCGCGTCCGGGGAGTACAGGCGAGAGACCATGTCACCGCGGTCGTAGGGGATCACCAGGTCCAAGGGGACGGAGGGGCGCGGGATCAGCGCGGAGAGCTTCTCCAGCAACTCCTCCAGCCCCTCACCCGTGCGGGCGGAGACGCCAACGACCTCACGATTCGAGTGGCGCAGGCGCTCCACTGCGAAGGGTTCTGCCAGGTCGACCTTGTTGGCGACGATGAGCTCCGGTACCTCCGTCGCGTCCACATCCGCCAGGACTGCGTGCACCGCGGCGATCTGGCCCTCAGGGTCGGGGTGCGAGGCGTCCACGACGTGCAGCAGCAGGTCCGCGTCCGCGGCCTCCTCCAGCGTGGAGCGGAAGGCCTCCACCAGCTGGGTGGGCAGGGAACGGACAAAGCCGACCGTGTCCACCAGGGTGAACCCGATGCCGTCGGGCGTCTCTGCCTGCCGCACCGTAGGGTCCAGGGTCGCGAAAAGGGCGTTCTCCACGAGCACACCTGCGTGCGTGAGGCGGTTGAGCAGGGAGGATTTCCCCGCGTTGGTGTAGCCGACGATCGCCACGGAAGGCACCTCGTGGCGCTTGCGATTGGCGCGTTTGGCTTCGCGGGCTGGTTTCATCCCGGCGATCTCACGGCGCAATTTCGCCATGCGATTCCGGATGCGACGGCGGTCCAACTCGATCTTGGTCTCACCGGGACCGCGGGAACCGATACCGGCGCCGGCAGCCACCCGGCCACCTGCCTGACGGGACATGGACTCACCCCAACCGCGCAGACGCGGCAACAGGTATTCCAGCTGAGCCAATTCCACCTGCGCTTTGCCTTCACGCGATTTGGCGTGCTGGGCAAAGATGTCGAGGATCAGGCCGGTGCGGTCGATGACCTTGACCTTGACCACGTCTTCTAGGGCGCGACGCTGCGAAGGAGCCAGTTCGGAATCCACGACCACGGTGTCCGCGCCGGTGGCTTCGACGATGTCCTTGAGTTCCAGGGCCTTGCCGGAACCGAGGTACGTGCTCGGGTCCGGCTTCAGGCGGCGCTGGATGACGCCGTCGAGCACCTCGGAACCGGCGGTTTCGGCGAGCGCGGCCAACTCGCGGAGGGAGTTCTCTGCGTCCTCTAAGGTGCCTTCGCTCCAGATGCCGGCCAGGACCACCTTTTCCAGGCGCAGCTGGCGGTACTCGACCTCGGAGACGTCCTCGAGTTCGGTGGAGAGTCCGCTGATGCGGCGCAGCGCGCGGCGCGCCGCCAGGTCTTCTTGGTCGCCGTCGAAGCCGGAGTGTTCGCGGCTGACGTCGGAGAGGGCTTGGGCGCGGCCGCTGCCGAGTCCGGCGTGGTCGCTGCCCGACGGCGCGTGCCCGGCCTGCTCTGTTTCGCCGGTTTCCGCTGCGGCGGACTCGCTGCCGCGCGCCGCGCGGGCGTCATCCGCTGCGAGAATGCGGGCGATGGTTGCGTCGATCTCGTCCGATTCCAGGTGCTCGGACGGGGTGTTCGAATGGGTCATGATCTCCTTGGAGGGCGGGGCCTCAAGTCTACGCGGGCACGGCGGTGCCCTGCGGGCAGTTTCGTGTGCTGTGGATGAACATCGGCGCGTTGGCGCGCCGGGAGCTCACAGGAAGATCATGTAAGTCATAGACAAAACCCTATCACTCCCTCCGTTAGACATTCGAGCGGTCTTCTGGTCAGGTTCATGTCCAACGGCCGTTGGACAGAAACGCGTCCAAACAAGCGCTCGAATGTCTAACGGAGGTTGGGGAGAGTGGGGTGTCGTGGCGGTCCGGGAGGACGAACGCGCTCAGCCTCCATCCGGTGTTGCGCAGGTGCGGATTGTGCCCCGATAAACTGGACCACATGCCGCAGACCCACTACTTCACCGACAATCCCGATTCCCCGGAGCGTCGCCGTACCGTTCGCGTCGAGTTGGCGGGCCAGGAACGCGAGGTCGTGACCGCGAACGGCATCTTCTCCCCCGATGGCCTGGACAAGGGCACGGCCGCGATGCTCAGCGCCGTCCCGGAGCCACCGGCGTCCGGAACGTTCCTGGATATCGGCTGCGGCTGGGGGCCGCTGGCCCTGACCCTGGGTTTGAAAGTGCCCGACGCCTCGGTGTGGGCCGTGGACGTCAACTCGCGTTCGCTCGGCCTCACCGAAACCAACGCGGCCGCGCTGGGCGTGGCCGCGTCGGCGGATGCCGACGCCGAGGCGTCGGGCACTGACCCCGGCGTGCGGGTGGCACTTCCGGAGGCCGTGCCGGCCGAGATCACGTTCGACCTGATCTGGTCTAACCCGCCCATCCGGGTGGGCAAGCAGGTGCTGCACGAGATCCTGCTGACCTGGCTGCCCCGGCTGAATCCGGGCGGCGAGGCCTACCTGGTGGTGCAGAAGAACTTGGGTTCCGATTCGCTCCAGGCCTGGATGGAGCAGAACCTCGATGACGACTTCACCGTGGAGCGCTTCGCCCGGGTCAAGGCGTTCCGCGTCCTGCGAGTCTCCCGCGCCTGATCCTCTGGTACCCGTATCCGGCATAGGCACCCCGTTCCGGGTTCCCTGCGCCGGATACGGGTACCAACTCAGCCGAGGGTGCCGGTCGCAACCCGGAGGGCCGGTCCGGAGAGAATCACGTGCTCCCCATCCGCGGCAGGCCGGAAGCGCACGCCGCAGACCCCACCAGGGACCTGGACGGCCCACGCCGCAGCGGCCTCACCCGCCGACCCCGCCCAGGCGCGCGTAGCGACGACCGCCGCGCAGATCCCCGTGCCGCAGGACAGGGTCTCCCCCACGCCACGTTCGTGAACACGCATGGAGATCATGGCGACGTGATCCTCCACCAGCGGATCGGCCGGCACCACGTATTCCACGTTGATGCCGTTGGCCGGCTTGGGGTCCACCTCGGGGAGCTTACTTAGGTCAAGACGCGCCAATTCGGCGGTGTTCGCCAACGCCACGACGGTGTGTGGGTTGCCCATGTCCACGCTCAGCGAAGGGCGGGCCACGTCCAGACCGGCGGTCGTGACCAGTGAGTCCATGGCGCTCTCCTCGGCCTGGGCCGGGTGGAGATACCCCCAGGGCCCCATGTCGACGCTGTACCCGTCACCGCTACGCTTCACAACCTTCACACCTGCACGCGTGCCGATGTGCAGCCCGGTGTCCGGGATTTCCGCCAGGCCGTTCAGGGTGAGGAAGTGCGCGTAGGCGCGCACTCCGTTGCCACACATCTCCGCGATGGAACCGTCACCGTTGCGGTAGTCCATGAACCACTCGGCTTCAGCGTCAGTCGTCAAAAGTTGCCGCCCCTCCGGCAGTTGCTGAGAGCGCACCGCGCGAATGAGTCCGTCCCCACCCACACCGAGGTGACGATCGCACAGCGCCGTGACCTGTTCTGCAGTCACGTCCCGAGCGCCTTCAGGATCCGAGAAGATCACGAAGTCATTCCCGGTGGCGTGCAGCTTCTGGAACTCGAGTCCGGCGAGCGCGCTCAAGTGGGTTTCGGCAAGGCGGGGGTCCATGACTCACCAGCCTACGGGTTCGACGGGTCGACGGTGTAAGGCGTTATCCACAGGGGAAGAACTGGGGGTCCGCTCCGCTCTGCGAATGGGCTTAAATCTAGTGCCATGAGGAAGGGATATCGCTACCATGACAGCCATGAACACGGCCGCTCAACGCCAGCATGTAGAGCCGTTCCTCCCGCACGGACGGCCGTTCACCCGCGCCGACCTGGACCGGATGCCAGATGATGGCAACCGCTACGAACTCATCGACGGGGTGCTTTTCGTGAGCCCTGGACCCCGTTCCGTGCACCAAGAGGTTCTTGCGAACCTCCACTTCACCATGAGGTCAGTCTGTCCTCGACATCTGCGAGTACTCTTCGCGCCCTTCGACGTCGCTCTCTCGTCCGATACCGTAATGCAGCCCGATCTCCTGGTCATCCCCAAGGAGGCCATCAAGGAACGCGGCATCGACGTCGCCCCTTTGCTCACTGTTGAGGTGTTGTCACCGTCAACTCGTAGCGTTGACCTTCTGCTGAAGAAGGATCGCCTTCAGCGCGCGGGCTGCCCGCATTACTGGGTCATCGACCCTGACGAACCGTCCATCACCGCCTGGACACTGGTCGATGGCACATACCAAGAAGTCGCGCACGTCACCGACGGCGAAGCTTTCCGTGTCGAAGATCCGTTCCCCGTGAGCTTCACGCCGGAATCGCTACTGAATTGAGCCGTCCGGCGACCCCACCAAGGAACGCGCATTTCTCATTCACACGCCCACTCGCCCCCAACCATCGCCGGATCGAGACTAAGGAATAAATGGCCCCGGCGACCCTCGACACGCGTGATCCTTCTTTTTCGGGCTCGCCCGTGCCTCGGTTCCGAGCCCGAGTGCAACGCATCTGCAACGCTGACCCGTGAACTCTGGATCCGATTTTGGAACAGTGAGGCACGTCACTGATTCCGTTCCGCATGGAACGAGCACGACCAACCCGACGAAGGAGTCGCAACTCATGAGCTACCTGGACTGGAAAGAGTACAGAAGCAACCTGGTCAAGGGTGTTGGGCGCCTGGGCAAGCTCCGCCCCAACGTCGCCGCTGCCATGGATTTGTTGGGCAAGCCGGAGGAGGGTGACGCCCTCGATGCCAAGACCCGTGAGCTGATTTCCCTGGCCGTGGCCACGACCACCCGTTGCGACGGTTGCATCACTGCGCACACCACCGCTGCGATCGCTGCCGGCGCCACCCGCGAGGAAGTCGCGGAAGCTCTCTCCGTCGCGATCGACCTCAACGCCGGCCCCGCGCTCGTCTATGCCACGCGGGTACTGGATGCCTACGACGACCTCGAGGGGAAGACGCCAACCGGGCACTGACCTACCATGAGGGGATGAGCAGCGATCCCCTGGCACGCGATCGCCTGCCGTTGGGCGGCCGGGTGGTCATCGTGACCGGCGTGAGCCGACGGGCAGGGATCGGCTTCGCGCTGGCCTGTCGCCTTGCCGCCTACGGCGCTTCGCTGGTGTGCCACCACTTCTCTACGCACGACGATGCCCAGCCGTGGGGTCGCGACGATGTCGCCGCGGTGCTCGACGGCGTTCGCTCGCACCTGGTCGGGTCCGCCCGGTTGGTCTCGGCGGGCGGTGACCTGACGGTCACGGGCGCGCCGGAGGCCCTGGTGGCCCGTGCGCTCGACGAATTCGGTCACGTGGACGGGCTGGTGTGCAATCAGGCGCTCTCCGGGTCCGACGGGGCTATAGGTTCGCTGGATGAAGACATGCTGGACCGGCACTTCGCGGTGAACACCCGCACTTCGATCCTATTGGCTCAGGCTTTCTGGGGCTCACATACCGACCACAGGCCTGGATCGATCGTGTTCATGACCTCCGGCCAGGGGCTCGGCCCCATGCCGGGCGAGGTGGCGTACGCGGCATCAAAGGCAGCCCTGGCCGGGATCACCTCGACCGTGGCGGATCAGCTTGCCCAGGACGGCATCCGCGTCAACACCGTCAATCCCGGCCCCGTGAACACCGGATACGGGACGCCACAGATGTGGGAGGAGGTTGTCCGACGCTTCCCTGGTGGTGGACCGGGCCTACCCGACGATCCGGCCAGACTGATCGCCTGGCTGCTGACTGACGAGGCTTCTTGGGTCACCGGCCAGGTCATCAATACCGAAGGCGGGTTCAAGAGATGAGCACCTATCAACGCCTCAGATCGGCACGGCTCGACCAATCTCGTCCGGCCGACGTCGCCGCACTGGGAACACTGCTGACCTCGGACCCCGCGCACTCACTACGCATCAACAGTCGAGACCCCGTGCCAGAAGATGCCATCGACGTACTCACTTCACGTCCACCCGGGCTAGATCCCACCGCCAAGGTCGACCTCGGGCTCTGGGACGAAACGGGTGAGCTGGCCGCTTTCGCGGACGTGCTTCGGGCATGGCCACGGCCCGACGTCGCCCACATAGGGTTGCTCTTCGTCCATGGGGCACACGGCGGCGCCCAGCTTGGCTTGCGTATGCACCGCGAGGTGCTTTCTCTGGCTGCATCGTGGCCGGGTATCCATCGCCTACGCATCGGCATCGTGGAGACCAATGCCGACGTGGCCGAGCCGTTCTGGGCGACTCAGGGATACACACCCACCGGAGAGACGTCGGTTTTCGAGTCTGGGCCGGTGGTGAGTCGAACCAGGATCTGGGAGCGCGAGGCAGGAGTACATGCCCTGCCCGGTGGGCTCGAACGGATGATCCGGGACGGGCTTGCCTCAGAACCGAAATCCTCCGGAAGCACCGTATACGCAGCCCCACTCGTCACCAAGGGTAGCGTCAGCGACCTCGTGGCCAAACAACGGCGATAACGACCTTGCCATCCACGCAAAGCCCCTCGCTGTCGCAGGACGCTTCCCCCATCATCTGCGCTCCTCCTACGCCCGCAGCACGGCGCGGGCGAAAGCCGCCACCGCCTCGTCGGGCCCTTCCGACGCGTCCAGGTCGCGCCCGCGCAATTTGCCGGCCAGGATGCGCAGAACCGTCATCGTTGGACTATCCGACGGCGGGTTCCCGAATCCAGTCAGGCCGTCCCTCCACCCGAGCTTGAACAACAATTCGCTGACGAGACTGTCCCATTGTTCTGGCGCGGCGCCTGCGCCAGCCACCATGAGTGCCACCCACCCCGCATCACGCTCGTGCGCCACTCGGCTCAGCGGCAACCGTCCCGCGATGTGGTTCAAGAGCGCCACAGGATCGCCCTTGCAGCGTCTCGCCGCCTGCGTTGCTGCGAGAAGCCCCTTACGCACCGAGACCAGGCCCAGCGACCGGGCCGCCTCACGGAGTTGAGCCACCGGCCAAGTCGAATCCTCGCGGTTCAGCTTCCCAAGCCACCAGCTTCGTAGGCCAATCGCCTCGGCAACGGCCGCCACGGAGCTTGGCGGCAGATAACCCGCCTGCGTGAGTTGAATCCCGTCACCGATGACGTCAAGCAGATGCACGAATGGTTCTACGAGCCGCCGCGCGTCTTCGGCCGTGACCTCCGTGGTGCCGGCCGACGCGCGGGTAGCCAGAAGCGTACGTAGGCTGTCGGACCCGTAGCGTTCCTCACGCCCCATGAGCTCATTGACCTCCGCCGCGACCGCCACCGTTTCCCAGGCCATGTCGGCCAGCGATTCGTTGACGAAATCTACGTCGAACACATCGGGGTCCCAGTCCTCACCCAGCCACATGAGGGCTTCCTCGGTGGAGTCAAATACGTCAGGCCGTGAGGCCTCGTCGTATCCACTCCTGACCCATGCCGCTAGTTCCGAGTACCCCCAGATGCCGCCGCAGTCTTCGGGAGGGCACTCCCTCTTGCCCGTGATGCAGTTGGGGCGCGCAGGCGGTGTCTCCAGAACACTCTCCACCTTCAGCACGTGCCGCCAGCCGTCGCCGAAGTCGTATTCGTAGTAGAGCCGGTCCCCCACACCCGCGACCACTTGGTCCAGCCGGACGCCGTCCTCTGCCAGACCTTCTACGCCTTCCTCGACGTCGAACGTCGTGAGGAAGTCCGCGCGATGGGGATAGGCACCCACACCGAAGCGATGCAGATGGGAATCCGTCCACCCCATGACCACCTGGATCACGTGGTGCAGGCGAGGAAGCGTGATGTCCCCCGCGACGTCGAACCGCCGCCACACCGGAGGCTTGGTGTCCTGCAGATCCAACCGGATCCGGAAGCCTCGGACGGCGGCCGGAACCGGCAACAACTTTGGTGCGGGGCTGCGCCACATGGACTCAAACAAGAGGGGCACGTCGACTCCTTCTGGTGGATGCCACGACGTGCCAGCCTAGCGCCTTTGGCCTCGCGCGCGAGCGGTCTCCATCGGAGAGCCTGATGACTTCAAAGGCTTGGAGGGCATCGTGGACGTCGTCGCCGTCTGAGCCGCCAGCAACCCGACTGGTGCCATGATGTTATACCTGTTTTCGCACGGAGGATGAACCGCATGTCCATCAGCGCCAGCGAGGCCCGCAAGACGCTCTTCCCGCTCATTGAACGAATCAACAACGACCAGGAAGCCGTCCAAATCGTCTCACGCAAGGGCAATGCTGTCCTGATGCCGACCGACGAATACGCAGGCTGGCAGGAAACGGCCTACCTGTTCCGGTCCCCCGCCAATGCCCGCAGGCTGCTCGATGCCTATGAACGCGCCCGCACCGGACAGGCCGAGGTCCACGACCTCGATCCCACAGACGATGATGCCTGAATGCGATTAGTCCGGGATCCCACGGCCTGGGACAACGACCTGGTCATTCTCCAGGCGCGCTACCACTACTGACCTTCGCCACGCCGGGCACGCGTAGCGTCCGGCCAAGCAGGTCCGGCTCGGTGGGGTCCAGCCAGGTCACGCGCGGGTCCGCCCGGAACCAGGTGATCTGCCTGCGCGCAAACTTTCGTGTGGCCACCGTGGTGTCCTCGACCGCGTCCGCGACCGACCACTGCCCGTCCAGCACCTTCAGGAACTGGGCGTAGCCGATGGCACGTGCCGCGGTCCTGCCCGAGCGCAGCCCGGCCGCATCAAGACGGGCCACCTCCTCCAGCAGACCCGCTTCAACCATAGTCACCACGCGCGCACGAAGCCGCTCATGCAGCTCTGCCCGGTCCAGATCCAACCCGATCTGCACCGTGGGTCGCAGGTACTCCCGCTGCGGCATGAAGGACGTGAACGTCCGCCCGGTCAGCTCATGCACCTCGAGTGCTCGCACCATCCGCCGCACGTCCCCGAGTCGCTCGGCGCTCGCCGGGTCCACCTCGCGCAGTTCGGCCCGCAGGGCATCCTGCCCGACGGCGTCTGCGTGCGCCTCCCAGCGCGCCCGCACCTGCGGGTCGGTGGGCGGGAACTCCAACACATCCAAGGCAGCCCTGACGTAGAGGCCGGACCCGCCCACTAGGATCGGCCGAAGCCCACGGGACTCGATATCGGAGATGACGGCCCGGACCTCGGACTGGAACCGAGCCACCGAGGCCTCCTCGGTCACGTCAAGGATGTCCAGCAGGTGGTGCGGGATCCCCCGCCGCTCGGCTAAAGAGAGCTTGGCCGTCCCGATGTCCATGCCGCGGTAGAACTGCAGAGCGTCGGTGTTGACGATCTCACCACCCAGGGCGGCAGCCAGGTCCAGGGCCAGGTCGGATTTGCCGGTCCCGGTGGGACCCACGATCGCGATCAGCGACGCCGGGCCGACCGCCCAAGCCAACGGGTCGGCGGCACCCGGCCCCACGTCGTCGGGCATTGGGGACGCCATTCAGACGCCGACGCGCAGCGTCGGCATCCCCAGCGACACGCCCTTGGCGGACTTCGAGGCACCGGGAGCCGGCACGCCACAGGAATCCGCCTGAGCGCGGTCCCATGCGTCGCCCGCGCGCGTGGCGCGCAGCGCGTACTGATCCTGCGACGGGTCGGAGACCAGATGGAAGGCTCCCACCTCGGTGATCGGCACCGTCACCACGTCACCCGGACGCGGCGTCGCCGCACCCGAAGGAACGGAGAAGTGCACCAGCCGCTGGTCGCGGGACCGGCCCGTCAACCGGCCTGTGGCCTCGGCCTTTCGCCCGGAGTTGTCCGCCACCAGCACCTCCACGGTGGTGCCGAGCTGTTTTGCGTTCTCCTCCTTGGCGATCCGGTCCTGCAGGGCCGTCAGACGCTCGAAACGCTCCTGCACCACTGCCTTGGGGATCTGGTCCTGGTACTCGGCGGCCGGAGTGCCGGGGCGCGGCGAATACTGGAAGGTGAACGCGGTCGCGAAACGGGACTCCTCCACCACACGCAGGGTGTCCTGGAAGTCCTCCTCGGTCTCACCGGGGAAGCCCACAATGATGTCGGTGCTGATCGCTGCGTGCGGCATGCGATCACGGACGCGCTCCAAGATGCCTAAGAACTTCTTGGCACGGTAGGAACGCCGCATTTCCTTAAGCACCTTGTCGGAGCCGGACTGCAAAGGCATGTGCAGCTGCGGCATCACGTTGGGGGTCTCAGCCATGGCCTCGATGACGTCATCGGTGAACATGGCCGGGTGCGGGCTAGTGAAGCGCACCCGCTCAAGACCCTCGATCTCGCCGCAGGCCCGCAGCAACTTGGAGAACGCCTGGCGGTCACCGAAGTCCACACCGTAGGAGTTCACGTTCTGCCCCAGCAGCGTCACCTCGACCACGCCGTCATCCACCAGCGCGCGGATCTCGGAGAGAATGTCGCCGGGACGGCGGTCCTTCTCCTTACCTCGCAGGCTCGGCACAATGCAGAACGTGCACGTGTTGTTGCAGCCAACGGAGATCGAGACCCAGCCGCTCGCGTGCGACTCACGCTTGGACGGCAGCGCGGACGGGAAGATCTCCAGGGAATCCAGGATCTCCACCTGCGCCTCATGATTGTGGCGGGCGCGCTCCAGCAGCACGGGCAGCGAGCCCACATTGTGGGTCCCGAACACCACGTCCACCCACGGGGCCTTCTTCACGATGGTGTCGCGGTCCTTCTGCGCCAGGCAGCCGCCCACCGCGATCTGCAACCGCGGGTTGTCCTGCTTGGCCTTCTTCAGCTGGCCCAGGTGCCCGTAGAGCTTGTTGTCAGCGTTCTCCCGCACAGCACAGGTGTTAAAGACAACGACGTCGGCCTCGCCTTCAGGCGCGTCCGGAGCCACCTGACTCATCCCAGCGTCCTCCAGCAACCCGGAGATGCGCTCGGAATCGTGCACATTCATCTGACAGCCGAAGGTGTTCACCTGGTAGGTGAGCGTGTCGGCTGCGGCGGGCTGGGCGGGTGTCTCGAGCGTGGAAGTCACGCGGGCATTCTAGTGCCCGACGGCCGGTGCCCGCCTCCCAGGCTCACCTCACCTCGCGTCGCCGCGGGGTTTGGTCGCTTCCGCGACCGAGGTCAGCTTCGCGAGACGTTCGCTCCACTGTTCCGGTGTTCTGTGCTCAGGAATGTTGGATGCGTCCTCGCGATAGCCGACTTCGCCGTCCGTGAGTTCTCGCAGGATGTCCACGTGCCCCAAATGCCGGGCGAGCTCGTTGAGCATGTGCACCAGGAGTTCCCCCAGGCTTGCCTCGCGTCCCTGACCACCCGGCCCCCACCACGACACGAAGCCGCGCGCGTCCAGAGGGGTCTCCTCGATGAGCCGATCCATGTGCTCGGCCACCGTTCGGGACCAGCGGAAGACCTCCTCGGGCGATTCGTCGGGGAACGCCCAGAGATCGTCATGGTGACTCCCACCACCGTTCACGCCGTTTCGGTAGCGAGGTGGCGCTTTTGGGGTCTAGCCTGGTGTGGTTCGTTCTTAACTTCTCTGACCCCGATGTCCGCGACGTTGAACTCGTCTGCAGCATCAAGGAAGGTTCGGTGGGCCACTCATGGCCAGCATCGCGTGATCCGCTCCCCCGACCTCTGACCCGCATGCCTTCTGCACGGGCCACGTCGGTATGCCCCCGCGCCTGCATGCATTTGTTGTGTGCGGCGCTGGATCACCGAACACCACCGATCTCGAAAAGAGTCACCCCATGCTGCCTTTGACGCAGTCCATGCTGCCCAAGATCTTCGTCAACGCCTCACGCCGAGAAGCATCCCAGGCCGTTCCCCCGTTCCCCTTGGACGAGGTGGATTGGGAGAACACCGATCTTCTGGGTTGGAAGGACCCCCACAATCCTCAGCGGATCTTCCTGATCCTGCCCGCCCCTGCCGACTCCGGTCGCGACAAGCCGGTCGGCATGCTGCTGCGGGTAGTCCCCTCGCCACCACGGAAGAACATGTGCGCACTCTGCGAGGACATCACGCAGGTCTCCGACGTGCGCATGGTCGTCGCGAAGCTGGCTGGCCCTGCCGGACGCCGCGGCGACACCGTAGGAACGCTGATCCACACTGACTTTGGCTGCAACGGCTATGCGCGCCGCCACCCCACTCGCATGGAGGGACTGGATCATCCGGAGCTGTTCATCGCGAAGCGGGTCGAGGCCCTGCGTTCCAACGCAGAGGCCTTCGCACTGCGCGTCCTGGCTGACAAGGCCTGAGTCGCGCGGCTTGCGGGCCTGTGAGCGTACGGGGAGCCTAGCGCTCCCCCGCGTCGTGGCGATCCATGGCCCGGCGTGCGCAGGAGAGCGCGATCCCCTGGTTGAAACCCTTTCGGGCTAGGAAGCCGACGACGCGCCGCAGGACCTTGTCGCGTTCCTTCCGGTCCTCCTGCGAGGGGCCCGAGGGCGGCAAGGTCCTGTGGCCCAACTTCTTCAGGGCCATCTCCTCGCAGCGGGATTTCTCGTCCTCTGGTTCGATCTGCTCCAGCGCTTCCTGGATGAGTTCCTGGTCCACGCCCTTGCGGCGAAGCTCCTGGGATAGCCGCCCGCGGGCGAAGCCCTTGGAACGCACGCGCGATTCCACCCAGGCGCGGGCGAACGCGGCATCGTCCAGGTAGCGATACTTCTGAAACTCGTCCAGAGCCTGCTCGATAGCCATAATCGGCACATCGCGTTCGGCCATCTTCTGCCGCAGTTCGTGGCGGGTACGGGGCTGCGCGTTGAGCAGGCGAAGGCCCACGGCACGGGCCAGATGCAGCGCCTCGTCGTCGGTGAGTGGTTTCAGCTCTTTGGGCTTCGAGACGTCCGGCCCCACCTCTTCCCCTGCGGCGATGCGTTCTGCCGCGACACGGTCGCGTTCGTCCTGATCGTCGCGGGCGACCTGCTGCTCCCACGTGTCGATCAGTTCAGCCACACGCTGGGGCAGGTCCCCGTCCATGGCCCACGACGGGGCGTCTCCCCCGTCTGCCCAGTCGGGGATCGCAGGTTCAGGCTCCGTGGTCGAGGCGCCGCGGCCACCCACCAGTTTGGACCCTGAGACTTTCTTCGCGGGTTTGGGCAACGGCTTGTTGCGCTGGACTCGGCGCTGGCGCTGTTCACCAGCAAGGCTGCGTTCCTGCGCCTCGGCGTCGGCGACATCGCGCTGCCGCTGCGCGAGGTTCCGAACGCGGGGTTTGCGGCCGGATGCAGGCTCTTTGCCCTCTGCGTCGTTCCACGGAAGCCGAGCAGGCTCGGCCTCAGGGGCATCCAGTTCGGATGCGCGCTTGAGACCGAGCCTGTTCAACAGTTCCGGATCCGGTCCGTTTCCCGTCGTTTCCGGGTTCGTCACGGGTGTCCTACCTTGAATGCTTGAGTGAATCAGGCTTCTTTGGAATCGGCCACGTCGGCCGCCTCGGCCTCGGGGTCCACATCCACGCCGAGCTTCACGCGGATCTGACGCTCCAGCTCGTCTGCCAGATCCGGATTGTCCTTCAGGAACTGACGGGCGTTCTCCTTGCCCTGACCCAGCTGGTCTCCGTCGTAGGTGAACCAGGCACCGGACTTGCGGACCAGGCCGTGCTCCACGCCCATATCAATCAAGCCGCCCTCGCGGGAAATGCCCTCGCCATAGAGGATGTCGAACTCGGCCTGCTTGAACGGCGGGGCCATCTTGTTCTTGACGATCTTGGCGCGGGTACGGTTACCCACCGGGTTGGCGCCATCCTTCAGGGTCTCGATGCGGCGGATGTCGATGCGCACCGAGGCGTAGAACTTCAGGGCCTTACCGCCGGTGGTGGTCTCGGGGGAACCGAAGAACACGCCGATCTTCTCGCGCAGCTGGTTGATGAAAATCGCGGTGGTGTTGGTGGTGGACAGGCGACCAGTGATCTTACGCAAGGCCTGGGACATCAGGCGGGCCTGCAGGCCCACGTGGGAGTCGCCCATGTCGCCTTCGATCTCAGCTCGCGGGACCAGTGCTGCCACGGAGTCGATCACGACGACGTCGACGGCGCCGGAGCCCACCAGCATGTCCATGATCTCCAGGGCCTGCTCACCGGTGTCCGGCTGGGAGACCAGCAGTGCGTCGGTGTCCACACCGAGCTTGGCCGCGTACACCGGGTCCAGTGCGTGCTCCGCGTCGATGAACGCGGCGATGCCGCCGTTCTTCTGAGCGCTAGCGACCGCGTGCAGAGCCACAGTGGTCTTACCCGAGGACTCCGGCCCGTAAATCTCCACGACACGGCCTCGCGGCAGTCCTCCAATACCCAGGGCAACGTCCAGAGCGATGGACGAGGTGGAAATGGTGTCGATGGGCGCGCGCGTCTGCTCGCCCAGACGCATAACGGAGCCCTTGCCGAAATTCTTGTCGATCTGTGCAAGCGCTGCTTCCAGCGCCTTCTCGCGATCCGGCTCGCCCTTAGCTGCTGCCATGGAAGTTCACCCCTGATGAATTGAAAGGAAAAGTTGATGAAGTTGCTTCAGTCCAACGACTGGCACCGTGGACTGAAATCAAGACTAGAACCGGGGTCTGACACTTTGCTCTGTTGACCCCACGGCTAGCACCCCTTGTGTGGAGGACACGCCGAGCCGAACGGAAATCATCCTAGCCGTACTCGAACGAAAGTTCGAATACGTTGTGACGACGGCGCGCCGGGCATCCAAGCCGACCACCGCCGTCGGGCATTCCCAGCCGTCGAAGCAGGGACGAAGCCGTTCAGCCGTCCCACCGCTCCGTCCGCAGCGGAAGGTCCCGCCCTAGCCGACGTGATTCCGGAATCTCCTTGACTCTGCAGATCTCCGCCCAGACCGCCTTGGGGTCCTCGCCGTCAGCCAGCGCCTGGTCCGCAGTCCTGGACCCCAGGTGCGTCAGGGATAAGGTCGCGGCGAGATGCCTGCCGGGAGCATCCCCAAACTCATCGGCCACCAGCCGCCAGAACTCGCTCAATCGCATGAGCCCCATTCTCCCACCCCGCCCAACGGCGTCTGGACACGAACCTGTCCAAACAACCGCTCGAATGTCCAACGGAGGGGAACGGATCCAACGGCGTCTGGTCACGAACCTGTCCAAACGAGCGCTCGAATGTCTAACGGAGGGGAACGGGGAACGGATCCAACGGCGTTTGGACACGAACCTGTCCAAACGAGCGCTCGAATGTCTAACGGAGGTGAGAAGAGAGAGGGAAGGGAGAGGGTGGGGAACACGCAGGGACGCCCCGGCCGACACGGTCGTGTCAGTCGGGGCGTCCCCAAAAATGCGAAGAGTGGATCAGGCCTGAGACGCCATCTCCGTGGCCAGGTCATCCGGGATCTCGTCCGGGATGGTGCCGTAGGCCGCGGCAAGCTCCAGCGGCACGGTGTCTGGCACCATGACGCCTTCTGCCTCCGCGATGCGGTCTGACACGAGCCTGAGCACCAGCGACAGCGGGACGTCCAGGGCTTGGGTGATGGAGGCCAACAGCTCGCTGGAAGCCTCCTTCTGCCCACGCTCCACCTCGGAAAGGTATCCGAGGGACACGCGGGCCAGGCGAGAGACCTCACGCAGCGTCCGCCCTTGCAGCTGGCGGATCTCGCGCAGAACCTCACCGATTTCCTGGCGCAAGGTCACCATCTTGTGCTCCTTCTGCTTGACGTTGGCTGGGGTCTCTTCCACGCCCGTCCAGCGAATGATGCCGTTGACCTGCGTGGGCTGCTTGATCATGGAAATCTTAGGTCTCCTCTTGAGAGATAAGTCTTCGTATACCCGTTTCCTGATGGGATCCGGTGGAGTCGAGTCGCCTGTTCCTGACCGGTCTCGGTGACTCACATATATCAGAACCGTTGAGTGTTCCGTCTTGTTCCCTGGTATCAGCCCATCACAGAAAGTTCCCAGGGACCAGGGCAGCGACGGGATATGTCGCTTGCGTCACACAGATTTCATCTGAGGTGCCCGGCTCAGCGATGCGCCGCCGCGAGTCGTTCCACCTCGACGCTGGCTTGGGTGAGCGCTGCGTCGACGCTTCCCCGCCTGATGCGGTCGCGATCGCCCTCCAGATCCAGCAGCAGCGCCCTGTCTCCCAGCTCCGAGGAGATTCCGACCCAGACGGTCCCGACCGCGTGGCCGCCGTGCGGTTCCGGGCCGGCCACGCCGGTGGTAGAGATCCCGATGTCAGCGCCACAGACCCGCCTGGCGCCTGCCGCCATCTCATGGGCGACGATCCGGTCCACCGGCCCATACTCGTCCAGTCGCTCGCGCGAGACCCCCAGGACGTCTGCCTTCACGTCGACCTGGTAGGACACCACTCCGCCGCGCAGGATGGCGGACGCTCCGGGGACGTCGGCGATGGTGGCCGCCACCAGGCCCGCGGTGAGAGACTCAGCGGTCGCGACCGTCAGCCCGGACGCCGTGGCCGCGGCCACGAGCGCGGCGGCGCCCGGTGAGGGCGCTGGGGTCGCTGAAAGCGGCTCAGCGGCCATCGCAGCGGAACGAGCGCCGGTCGGCACCGGGGTCTCCCCTGTCATCTCAGACCTGTCCGGCCTTGTGTGCTTTGTAGAGTGCGGCGGCCTGACGCACGTAGTCGATGGCGGAGTACAGGGTCAGAGCGGCCGCGATCCCGATGATGACCCAACCGATCCAGGCCACCCAGAGCAGGTCGAGCGCGAAGGGCAGCAGCAAGACGCTGATGCCAACAGCCTGGGAGACGGTCTTTAGCTTCCCACCCGGGCTCGCGGCGATGACGCCCCACTTCACGACCACGAAGCGCATCACGGTGATGCCGATCTCCCGCACCAGAATGATGCCGGTGATCCACCAGGAGAGCTCGTGGTAGACCGAGAACAACACCAGCGCCGATCCGATCAGCAGCTTGTCCGCAATGGGGTCAGCGATCTTGCCGAAGCTCGTCACCAGGTTGCGGGCGCGGGCGATGTCGCCGTCCAGCTTGTCGGTGTAGATGGCGAGCAGGAAGATCACCAGCGCCAGCCACCGCCACAGACCGCCTTCGTGGTCATCCAGCACGAAGAACACCACGAAGACCGGCACCATGACGATGCGCAGGCCGGTCAGGATGTTGGCGATGTTCCAGTTGGGGGCCGCAGGTGCGTCCGCGCCGTCCCCGGCAGGAACGCTTGGGGGGTTGGTGCCCATGTGGGGCTCTCCTTCGTGAGGGTCAGATGGTCTGGTGGAGTCTGCGGTTCGGTGGGACCAAAGCAGCTTGTGGGTCAGCGCCCGGTCAGCTGCCAGGCGTCCTCCCCGCCCTCCTCATCCCAGTCACCGTCATGGTAATCGGTAGCCTGCGGCAGGGAGTCGTAGTACTGGGCCACCTGGTCGATCGGCTTGGTCGCGTTCTCACCGGCCCCGATGGGTGCGGTGAACCCGGCATCACGCTGATCCTCGTCGGGGCCCGCATGGGTGAACGCCGCCTCCGCTTCCAGCGCGGAGGTGGTGGCGTCATCTTCCCCGGATGGAGCGGGGTTCCCCTTGATCGCGGACAGCACCGCGCCAAGGTCCTCCGGCTTGACCAGTACATCGCGGGCCTTGGAACCCTCGGAGGGGCCCACCACGCCGCGGGATTCCATCAGGTCCATCAGCCGGCCGGCCTTGGCGAAGCCGACGCGCAACTTGCGCTGCAGCATGGACGTGGAGCCAAACTGCGAGGTGACCACCAGTTCGGTGGCCTGCAGCAGCAGGTCCAGATCGTCCCCAATGTCCTCGTCGATCTGCTTCTTGGGTGCTTCGGCGATCACGTCCTCGCGGTAGTGCGCCTGCAGCTGACCCTTCACGTGCTCCACCACGCGGTGGATCTCGGATTCGGTGACCCAGGCACCCTGCACACGCATGGGCTTGGACTTACCCATGGGCAGGAAGAGCGCGTCACCCTGGCCCAGCAGCTTTTCGGCACCGGGCTGGTCAAGCACCACGCGAGAGTCCGTCACCGACGAGGTCGCAAACGCCATCCGCGAGGGAATGTTGGCCTTGATCAGGCCGGTCACCACGTCCACGGACGGGCGCTGGGTGGCCAGCACCAGGTGGATACCGGCCGCACGCGCCAGCTGCGTGATACGCACGATGGAATCCTCGACGTCGCGCGGGGCCACCATCATCAGATCCGCGAGCTCGTCCACGATCACCAGCAGGTACGGGTAGGGCTTGATGACCCGCTGCGAACCTGCAGGCGGAACCACCTTGCCTGCCCGCACAGCCTTGTTGAAGTCGTCGATGTGCTTGTAGCCAAAGAACGCCAGGTCGTCGTAGCGGGTGTCCATCTCCTTCACGACCCACTGCAGCGCTTCTGCCGCCTTCTTGGGGTTCGTGATGATGGGCGTGATCAGGTGCGGCACACCCTCATACGCGGTCAGTTCCACGCGTTTGGGGTCCACCATGACCAAGCGCACCTCATCGGGGGTGGCGCGCATCAGGATCGACACAATCATGGAGTTCACGAACGAGGACTTACCGGCACCGGTGGCGCCAGCCACCAGCAGGTGCGGCATCTTAGCGAGGTTAGCGACCACGAAGCCGCCCTCCACGTCCTTGCCCACACCCATGATCATGGGGTGCTCGGTCTTGCGCGCGGCGGAAGAACGCAGCACGTCACCCAGCGCCACGACCTCCTTGTCCGAGTTGGGGATCTCGATACCGATGGCCGACTTACCAGGAATGGGGCTCAAAATGCGCACGTCGGAAGACGCCACGGCATAGGCAATGTTCTTGGAGAGGTTGGTGACCTTCTCCACCTTGGTCCCGGGAGCCAGTTCCACCTCGTAGCGCGTCACCGTCGGTCCGCGCGAGAACCCGGTCACCTGGGCGTCCACCTTGAACTCCGTCAGCGTGGTCTGCAGCGCCTCCACCACAGCGTCGTTGGCCTCGGAGCGATCCTTGGCCGGCGGCCCGGCGGGCAGGTAATCGCTGGACGGCAGCGTGTAGGTGACATCGCCGGCGAGTTCCAGCTGTTCGCTGCGCTGCGGCAGCGGCTCAGGGGTCGGCCGCGCGGCGGCGCCGGCCGCCACCCGCGAGAGGGTGGCCGTCGCGTCGTCGTCCATGGGCGCCTCATCGGCGGCACCGGAATGCCCGACGTCGCTGAACACCTGAGTGGGCGCGTCGCCTGCGGCGGCGCTGGGCGCGGAAGCTTCCTCATCCACGTCGTACACACCGGCCTGCTCACGCAGTTTGGCGCGGCGCTTCTCCTCCCGCGTGGGGCGGCGCACGCCGGGCGGCGGCGTGGGCTCCGTCGGCTCCGGAGTCAGATCCAGGGCGGGCAAAGCGGTCGTGGAATCGTCGTCCTCGATCACGGCACCGTCGTAGGCGCGGGTGAGTTCCTGGGGCTCCTGATCGGACGCCTCGGCAGCGGGGATTTCTTCGTCACGACCAAAGAGTTTGCGGCGCTTCTTGGGCTTCTTGGCGGTCTTCAGCGTGTCCGTGGACTCCGCGTCGCGCCGTTCCTTGTCATACAGGTAGGACTGATCGTGGCCCTCACGGTCACCGTCTGGCACGGCCCCGCTCTCCTGCACTTCCTTCCCCATGACCAGCTTGTCCCACAAGCCCTTGAGCTTGCCGGGAACCTTGGTCACAGGAGTTCCGGTGAGGATGAGGAGGTCAAGCACGGCCAGGACCACCAGCACGGCCCAGGTGCCAGGCACGGTGATGAGCGCGGCCAACGGTGCCGCAGCGAACCACCCGATCAGACCACCCGCGGACCACAACACGTTGAAGGGCGCATCCAGGTTGGGGGTCCCATGGCTCAGATGAGCCATTCCCGATCCGATGATCAACGCCAACCAACAGGCAATGCTGACCCGGTTGTTGGTGCGATTCTCCTCAGGGTGCCTAAACAGCCTGAAGGCGCACACCAACAGCGTGGCCGGAACGGCCACGGCCATCAGGCCGAAACCGCCGCCAACGACGGCGTGGACGGAGCGGCCGAACCACCCGACGTCGCGCAATCCCCACCACTCCACGATCGCGACGATCACGGCGAGGACCACGTAGGTGAGTCCCTTGCCGTCGCGGCGATCCTCGGGAGCCGGGTGGCGGTCCGTGCCCAGCTGGCGAATACCGGAACCGATCACGGTTCCGAGACCCACCCAACCCCTGACCGTGACGCGCGCGATCCACGGGAGTTCGGGCTCGGTCGGAGCCCCCGTCGCGGCGCGCGAGGAGGTGGACTTGGTCTTTGCGGATCGAGAGCCCGCCTGCCCCTTGCCGCCGGAAGCGGATTTTGAGGTCGAGGTGGACGTTCGCGATCCGGAGGAAGTACGGGTCGCCATGAAGTCAAGGGTACGCCGAAGGGCCCACCTCCTGCGGGAGGTGGGCCCTTTCGTCGGCTGGGTGATAGGGGTCGGTCAGACCTCGATGACCACCGGGACGATCATGGGACGACGGCGCAGCTTGCGACCCGCCCACGAACCGACCACACGCCGAACCACCTGCTGCAGCTGGTGGGTAGTGTGACCAGGGTTATCCTTCACGGCCTCTTCAATGGCGCGGGCGATCTTCGGCTTGATCTCCTCGAAGACCCGATCCGGCTCTGCGACGCCACGGGCCAGGATGTCCGGGCCAGTCACGATCTTGCCGGACTGACGGTTCACGCCGGTGACGACGGAGATGAAGCCCTCCTCAGCCAGCACACGACGATCCTTCAGGTCCTCATCCGTGATCAGACCCACCTTGGAGCCGTCCACGTAGACGTAACCCACATCCACCTGACCGGTGATGCGTGCACGCCCGTCCTTCATGTCCACCACACTGCCGTTGTCGCACAAGTGGATGCTCTTGGCCGCGACACCGGTCTGATGAGCGAGCTTGGCGCTGGCCAACTGGTGACGAGTCTCACCGTGCACCGGCATGACGTTACGCGGGCGGATGATGTTGTAGCAGTAGAGCAACTCGCCTGCGGCCGCGTGACCGGAGACGTGCACCTTCGCGTTGCCCTTGTGGATCACGTCTACACCCAAGTAGGTCAGGGCGTTGATGATCCGGAACACCGAGTTCTCGTTACCGGGAATCAGCGAGGAGGCCAGGATGACGGTGTCGCCCTCCTCCAACTGGATGCGGTGGTCGCCGTTGGCCATACGGGACAGCGCGGCCATGGGCTCACCCTGGGAACCCGTGCACATGAAGACCACGCGGTCCTGGGGCAGCTTCTCGGCCGCCTTCAGGTCCACCATGACGCCATCCGGGACGTTCAGGTAGCCCAGCTTCTCTGCGATCGCCATGTTTCGGACCATGGAACGACCCACGAGGGCCACCTTGCGACGGTGCTTCACCGCTGCGTCGATGACCTGCTGCACACGGTGAACGTGCGAGGAGAAGGACGCGACCACGAGCCGCTTCTTGGCGCCGAAGAACTTCTGGTCCAACACGGGGCCGATTTCGGCCTCGGTGGTCGTGAAGCCGGGGACCTCGGCGTTGGTGGAGTCGGGCAGGAACATGTCCACGCCCTCCTCACCGAAGCGAGCGAAAGCACGCAGGTCGGTGATGCGACCGTCCAGCGGCAACTGGTCCATCTTGAAGTCACCGGTGTGCAGCACATTGCCGGCGCTGGTGCGGATGAACACGGCCAGGGCGTCAGGGATGGAGTGGTTGACGGCAGCGAACTCGCACGAGAACGGGCCCATCTGCTCCACCTGACCCTCCTTCACCGTCAAGGTGAGGGGGCGGATCCGGTGTTCCTGCAGCTTGGCCTCAATGAGGGCAAGCGTCAGCTGGGAACCGATCAGCGGGATGTCCTGCTTCAGGCGAAGCAGGTACGGGATGGCGCCGATGTGATCCTCGTGCCCGTGGGTGAGCACCACGCCAACGACGTCGTCGAGGCGGTTCTTGATGTGGCCCATATCGGGCAGGATCAGGTCGACGCCCGGCTGCTCCTCCTCGGGGAAGAGCACACCGCAGTCGACGATGAGCAGCTTGCCGTCCAATTCGTAGACGGTCATGTTGCGGCCCACCTCGCCCAAGCCGCCAAGGGCCACGATGCGCATGGTCCCGCGCTTGAGCTGAGCTGGACGGCCCGGATGACGTTCGTGATCGAACGCGACCGAAGCAGTGGATGTCATGGTTTGGGGTTCACCTCTTCTAGATCTCCCATCCAGCCTCCACGAGGTCAGCCTTCACGGGGTTGAGTTCCTCTGCGGTGGGCTGCACCAAGGGCAGTCGCACCACTGAGTTCGGCAGGACACCCTGCCAACGAAGTACGGTTTTGGCGGCCACGGCACCCTGCAGGTGCGTCATGACTGCCCGCTGGACCGGGTCCAGCTCGAAATGCTTGGCGCGTGCGGCGGCGAGGTCGCCTGCACGGGCAGCATCCACGAGTTCGCGATAAGCCCTCGGCGCAACGTGCGCGGTCACGGAGACCACGCCGGCGCCGCCCAGGCTCATCAGCGGCAACGTCATGCCATCGTCGCCGGAATACACGTCCAGGTCGGTGGCGGCCAACACCTTGGTGGTCTCACCGAGGTTGCCCTTGGCATCCTTCAGGGCCACGATCCGCGGGTGTTCCGCAAGGGCCTTGATGGTGTCCGTCTGGATCGCGATGCCGCTGCGCCCGGGGATGTCATACAACATCACCGGGACGTCGGTGGCGTTGGCGATGGTCTCGAAGTGGGCGCGCACCCCAGCCTGCGATGGCTTGTTGTAGTAGGGGGTGACCAGCAACAGGCCGTCCACACCCTCTTCCTGCGCGCGGCGGGACAGGTTCACCGAATGCGCGGTGTCATTGGTGCCGGTACCGGCCAGCACTGCGGCACGGTCCCCCACGACCTCCTTGACGGCGCGGAACATGAGGACGTTCTCGTCATCGGTGAGGGTGGAGGTCTCGCCGGTAGTGCCAGTGACCACCAGGCCGTCACAACCGTTGTCCACCAGATGCTCTGCGAGCTTCTGGGCGGCAGCGACATCCACGGCGCCCTCCTCGGTGAAGGGGGTGACCATGGCGGTTAGCAGCGTGCCGAAACGGGGCTTGTCAGTGTAGGCGACCATGGCTTTAGGCTACCTGTTCTCCGCGGGCACGTTCAGCTTTGCGAAGCTCGATGGCGCGCATCATGGATTCGCGGGCACGGCGGCGGTCGCCGCAGGCGTCATAGGCCAGGGCCAGCCGATGCCAGGACTGCCAACGGCCCTCGTTGGCCTCGACCTCGTCCTTGTACTGGACAAAGTCGGCGTCCGCCGCCTCGCGCACGATCCGGCCCGAGGGGCGGCGCGGCAGGTTGTCCTCAGGCAGCAGGCCCTGCTGCAACAATTCATGAGCCATGGCCTGCGTAGTGGCGCCGTAGCGGACCTCCCTGATCAGGATCCAGGCGCCGAGCAACGGAATGAACACCACGACGATGCCCAACAGGATGCCGACCATTTCGCCGGTCTCCACGAGCCGCCAGGCGGCACCGAAGGTCGCCACGAGGTAAATCGCGTAGACGGCCAGGATGATGGTGGTCCAGAACTGCGCGTTGTGGCGGCGGTAGAAGGCCTTGAATCCGGTAGGTTCCGCAGCGTCTGCAGGGGCCGGGCCGGTGCCCTGGGGGTTCTCGTTGTTCATAGTCCCAACTCCAGGTAGCCGTCCAGCCCGTGGGTCAGTCCGGGACGGTTCGCGACGGTGCGCAGGCCCAAGAGGATGCCTGGCATGAAGGAGGACTGGTCAAAGGAGTCGTGACGGATGACCAGCTGCTCGCCTTGGGCACCCAGCAGGACCTCCTGGTGGGCGTTGAGACCACGGAGGCGGACCGCGTGGACGGGGATGCCATCCACGTTCGCTCCACGGGCTCCGGGAAGTTCCTTGGTGGTGGCGTCGGGGGCGGCGGGGACGCCGGCTTCGCGGCGGGCCTCCGCGATGAGTTCCGCCGTGCGTGCAGCGGTTCCGGAGGGCGCATCCACCTTGTTGGGGTGGTGCATCTCCACGATCTCCACCGATTCGAAGTAGCGGGCGGCCTTGGCTGCGAAGGCCGTGGCGATGACGGAGCCCAGGGCGAAGTTCGGGGCGATCAGCACACCCACGTCCGAGTGCTGTGCCAGCGTTGACTCAAGCCGTTCACGCTGCGGCGCGTCCCAGCCCGTGGTGCCGACCACGGCGTGCAGGCCATGCTCCACAGCGAAGGTCACGTTGGCTTCCGAGGCCGAGGGGACGGTCAGGTCCACCACGTGGGTGGCGCCGGATTCCAGGACCTGGTCGAGGCTGTCTGCGCTCCCCAGGGTCGCGACCAGTTCCAGGTCCTCTGCGGCGTTGATGGCGGCGATGGCAGCCGACCCCATGCGTCCGTTCTTACCGAGGATGGCGACCTTGATGGGAGTACTCATGGTGCCTCAGTCTACCGGCGATGGACACACCCCAATCACACCCCTCCTCTCCCCCACCTTCTCCCCCGCCGTTGGACTTTATAGCGCCCGTTTGGACACCTCGGTGACCAAACGCCGTTGGGTGGCGCCATGCCCGACGACGGCAGCTCGCTTAACGTGGCGACGTCGCCGGCCCAGTGGAATGGGCTCATAGGTGGACCAGTTTCCCTGGCTGGGGTGCAGCACTGCGTCGTGTGGCACTGTTTCGACCGCGGCTGACTTCGGCCTCAGATGACCTTGCGCTCGAACGGGTCCACGGAGAAACCGGCCTCCAGGATCTGCTTGCCCCACTCGCGGGCCGAGTGCAGCGAGTGGTCCTTGTAGTTGCCGCAGGACACGGCGGTGGTTCCGGGGACGTCCTCCCAGGTCACGGTGGTGGCGATCTCCGTGAGCGAATCCTTCAGCGCCTTCGCCACGTCCTCAACCGCGGGCTCACCCCAGGTGATCAGGTGGAATCCGGTGCGGCAGCCGAAGGGCGAGCAGTCGATCACGCCGTCCAGACGTGTACGCAACAGCCCGGCGAGCAAGTGCTCGATGGTGTGCAGCCCCGCAGTGTCGATGGCGTTCTCATTAGGCTGCAGCAGGCGCAGGTCGAAGTTGGAGATGGTGCCGCCTGCCGGTCCGTGCTCCACTGCGATCAGTCGCACGTACGGCGCCTTGACCGCGGTGTGGTCCAGTTCGAAACTCTCCACCTGCGCCATGTCGACCTTCTCGGCCATGTTCTTGCCTCCCGTTGCGTGCTGGGTTCTCCATGCCCGACGACGTGTGCCCGGGCTTGCGCGGACAACGCTACCTTCCGCCGTTGCCACGCGCCGTCGGCGCGTAACACGCCGTCGGGCATGAAGACTCAGCTCTGCGCCGGGGCGCAGACGCTGCCTCGAGGATCAGCTATCGGCCGACGGCTGCGGGGACTCCGGGGCCGCCGCATGGGCGCGGCGCTCTCCCGGACCGTCCACCGTGCGCTTCTCCAGCCGGTTCAGTGCACGGCCGGCGGCCTCACGACCGCCCAGACCGAACGCGAGCACCGCCGCGATGGCACCACCGATGACCACCGACCCGAAGGCCAGCTGGATGATGGAGTTCGCCAGGCCCATGGTCTGCAGACCCATCGCGAAGAACAACACGATGATGACCCACTTGACCACGGTCGCGGCGGCGCCCTTCAAGAACTTTGCGAGCAGGATCGCGAAGAGGAAGCCTGCAGCGATCACAGCGGCGCCCAGTGCAACCCGACCGCCCACCTCGAGGACGGTGTTGAGGATGTTCGTGATCTCGTAGAAGCCCAACAGGTAGGCGGCCATCACGGCGAAGAACAGGATGATGGCGACCAGCACCACGTTGGCCACGTACGGGGCCACGGACTTGCCCTCGCTCAACACACCGGACTTCTGCAGGGAAGCATCCAGGCCGGATCCGGTCAGGGCGTTCTTGATCAGTCCTGCCACGAAACGTCCCACGACCACGGCCAGGAAGAGCACCAGACCGGCGCCCAGGATGTTCGGCAACGCGTTGAACACCGTGGTGAGCACCTGCTGCGCCGGTTCAGACACCGCCTTGATGTCCAGGATTTGCAGGGAGGCGATGACCACCACGATCGCGATCACGGCGTAGACGATGCTGCCCACCGTGTTCGCGAGCTTGGACCCCTGCGGGGCAGGGGCAGCCGGTACGCCCGCAGGCTGAGCCGGAGCGTATCCGGGAGGGGCGGTCTGACCGGCCTGCGGCGCGGCGGACGTCGCGTTCCCCTGAGCGCCGTAACCGGCAAAAGTCGCCTCGGCTTGTGGCGACGTTTCTTCTGGACCTGCCAGGTCGTTGAGCTGACCGATCCGCTTCTCCAGCTTGGCCGCACTCAGCCCGGTCACCACCAGGGTCCGCAGGATCTTGGCGATCATCAGACCGATCACCAGCACCAGCAGTGCCCCGGCGAGGTTGGGGATGTAACCGAAGACCGTGTTCAGCAGGCCCTGGATCGGGTCAAGCACCGAGTTGAGTTGGAACACGGCCAGGATGGCGATCAGGCCGAAGAGCCACACCACCAGGGACAGGATGGAACCCAGCGTGTCGCCCAGGTTCTGTCCCTCCCCCGCCTGCCGCTGAAGGAACCCGATCTTGTTGGACAGCTTCTTCGCCAGTGATTTGACCACCTTGGCCACGATGATCGTGACGATCAGAATCACGATGGCGCTGCCGGCTTTCACCGCCATTGAGCCCCAGTCGATAGTGGATAGCGAATCCATGATCAGCCTTTCGTTAGATTTCAAAACACTGTGACGCTAGCAGCGGGACGTGTCGAAAAACACCCAAACCAAGGAGATGGACAGCGCATTCCCAGAGAGACATATGTTGGAGAATCCGCCGTCAGGACAACCAAAAGGGGCCGTGCACACGGGTCCAAGAACCCACGCGCACGACCCCTGAACAGGACCGAGAATCAGACCTCGTCGAACGGACCAACCACCACAGCCGTACGTTCGCGCGCGGCCAGATCCCTCGCCACATCTAGCACCTGCTCAGCCGTCACGGCACGAATCCTCCGCAACGTCTCATCCAGGTCGTGATACTCCCCCGTCACGAGTTCTGCGCCGCCCAGGCGAGACATCCGCGCGGACGGATCCTCACCGGAGAGCACCCGGGAACCGCACAGGGCACCGATGGCGACCCGCAGCTCGTCCTCGGTGATTCCGTTGGCTGCCACCTCGTCCAAGATGGTGCCGAGCAGATCCAGCACCTCGCGCGCACGCGCCGGAGAACACCCCGCGTACAACGCGAAGTAGCCTGCATCCGAATACGCCGAGGCGAACGAGTACGTGGAATACGCCAAACCGCGCTGCTCACGTACCTGCTGGAACAAGCGAGAGGACATCCCCCCACCCAGCACGGTATTGAGCACCTGCACGGCATAACGACGCTCATCCTTAGCCGGGTACGCCGGGCAGCCCAACAGGATGTTCGCCTGTTCAACGTCCCGCCGCACCACATGAGTCCCCGTCACCGCAGTGATCGGGGCGGCCTCGCCGCTGCGCCGCGCGGCAGGCGCGGCTCCCGGCGTCAGCCGCCACCCGCCGTCGGCCAGTGCTTGTTCCACGGCTGCGCACACGGCCTCGTGATCCACCGCGCCCGCGGCGGTCACCACCAGGTTCTCAGGGCGGTAATGCAGATCGCGATGCCCGCGCACAGAATCCGCCCGCGTGGCCAGGATGTCCTCCGGCGTACCGCCGATGGGACGACCCAACACGTGATCTCCCAACACCAACTGCGCAAAACGCTCGTGAGCCACATCGGTGGGATCGTCGGCATCCATCGCCAACTCCTCCAGGATCACCCCACGCTCCTGCTCCAGGTCGGCATCATCCAACCGCGCAGAGGTCACCATGTCACCGATGGTCGCAATCGCCATCGGCACATCCGTGCCCAGCACCCGCGCGTAATAGCAGGTGGTCTCCTTCGCGGTCGCCGCATTGGACTCCCCACCCACCTCGTCAAACACCAACGCGATGTCCAACGCGGATCGGGTCGGCGTCCCCTTGAACAACAAGTGCTCAAGGAAATGCGTGGACCCGTGCATGCCGGGTTCCTCGTCACGCGAACCCACGCCAACCCAGAAACCCACCGTGGCGGACAACACGCCAGGCATGGACTCCGTCAACACACGAACGCCGCCAGGCAACACACTGCGACGCACCACGGCGCCGTCCTCATGCTTCAGCAGGACCGAATCGTCACCGGAAAGCGCGCGAGCGCGCCCACCATCACAGTGGGCGCGCTCGTCGCTACCGAGGACCCCGGACCCATTCAAGGGCAAAGGGATCACAGCCATATCAGGCCTCGGACGCCTCGTCCTCGTCCACGACCGGAGCCAGGGACAGCTTGCCGCGGTCGTCCACCTTGGTGATCTCCACCTGGATCTTCTGACCCACGGACACCACATCCTCGACGTCCTCGATGCGCTGACCGCCGTTGAGCTTGCGCATCGCGGTGATGTGCAGCAGGCCGTCCTTGCCCGGGGTCAGGGAGATGAAGGCACCGAAGCTGGTGATCTTCACGACGGTACCCAGGTAGCGCTCGCCGACCTCAGGAACCTGCGGGTTCGCGATGGCGTTCACGGCGGAGCGGGCAGCGTCAGCGGCCTCACCGGAGGTGGCGCCGATCAGCACGGTGCCGTCATCCTCGATGCTGATGTCGGCTCCGGTGTCCTCCTGGATCTGGTTGATCATCTTGCCCTTGGGGCCAATGACCTCGCCGATCTTGTCCACGGGGATCTTCACGGAGATGATCCGGGGGGCGTACTGGGACATCTCATCGGGGGCGTCGATCACGGAGGTGATGACGTCCAGGATGTGCAGGCGAGCCTCGCGGGCCTGCTTCAGGGCGGCGGCCAGCACGGAGGCCGGGATGCCGTCCAACTTGGTGTCCAGCTGGATCGCGGTGACGAACTCAGAGGTACCTGCGACCTTGAAGTCCATGTCACCCATGGCGTCCTCTGCACCCAGGATGTCGGTCAGGGCCGCGTAGCGGGTCTGACCGTCAACGGTGTCGGAAACCAGGCCCATGGCGATACCGGCCACGGGAGCCTTCAGCGGCACACCTGCGTTGTACATCGACAGCGTGGAGGCGCAGACGGAACCCATGGAGGTGGAGCCGTTGGAGCCAAGAGCCTCGGAGACCTGGCGGATGGCGTAGGGGAACTCCTCGCGGGAGGGAAGCACGGGCTCCAGCGCGGCCTCGGCCAGGTGGCCGTGACCGATCTCGCGGCGCTTCGGGGAGCCAACGCGGCCGGTCTCACCGGTGGAGAACGGCGGGAAGTTGTAGTGGTGCATGTAGCGCTTCGCCTTCACGGGGGAAAGCGAATCGATCTGCTGCTCCATCTTGAGCATGTTCAAGGTGGTGACGCCCATGATCTGGGTCTCGCCACGCTCGAAGATCGCGGACCCGTGCACGCGGGGCAGGACCTCGACCTCGGCCAGCAGACGGCGAATGTCGGTGAGGCCACGGCCGTCGATGCGGACCTGATCGGTCAGGATGCGCTGGCGCACCACATGCTTGGTGACGGCGCCCAGGGCCTTGGAGATCTCTCCCTCGCGGCCTGCGAACTCGGCACCCTCGCCTGCAAGCTTCTCCAGGACCTCTGCCTTGTACTCGGAGTCCGCTGCGTCGCGATCCTGCTTGTCGGCGATCGAGTAGATCTCCTTGAGCTTGTCTGCGGCGATGGCCTCGACTGCGGCGTAGGCGTCGTCCTGGAAGTCCTTGAAGATCGGGAACTCGCGGGCCGGCTTGGCGGCGCGGGAAGCCAGGTCAGCCTGAGCCTCAACCAGCGTGCGGATAAAGGGCTTGGCGGCCTCTAGGCCCTCTGCCACGACCTCTTCGGTGGGAGCCTGAGCGCCCTGGTTCTTGACCAGGTCCCAGGAGTTCTCGGTGGCGAAGGCTTCCACCATCATGATGGCGATGTCGTCACCGGCAATGCGGCCGGCCACGGCCATGTTGAACACGGCCTTCTCTAGCTGCGTCTTGGTGGGGAAAGCCACCCACTGGGCACCCTGGCCGTCATCCACCAGCGCCACGCGGACGCCACCGATGGGGCCGGAGAACGGCAGACCGGAGAGCTGCGTGGACATCGAGGCGGCGTTGATGGCCACGACGTCGTAGTAGTCGTCGGGGTTCATGGACGTCACGGTGATGACGACCTGGACCTCGTTGCGCAGGCCCTTCACGAAGGTGGGGCGCAGCGGGCGGTCCAGCAGGCGGCAAGCAAGGATGGCGTCGGTGGAGGGGCGGCCCTCACGACGGAAGAAGGAGCCGGGGATGCGGCCGGCGGCGTACATGCGCTCTTCCACATCCACGGTCAGCGGGAAGAAGTCGAAGCCCTCGCGGGGGTGCTTGCCTGCGGTGGTCGCGGCGAGCATCGAGGTGTCATCATCCAGCAGGACGAAAGCGGAGCCGGCGGCCTGCTTGGCGACGCGGCCGGTCTCGAAACGGATGGTGCGGGAGCCGAAGCGACCGTTGTCGATCACTGCTTCGGAGAACTGGAGATCGGGACCCTCCATGGGGTTCCTCCTAAATCTGGTTCTGGACCGGGCCTGAGGCTAGAGCCCACGCCCGTCCTTATCAGCCGCGGTGTCAGACGCGGGTGCTCGATCGAGGCCCACGGGGGCAGCTGCTCCCGGAGGCCACTACCGAGGACCGCACGTGATCACGGGTCCGCTGTGGTGGCGATGTGGACGGTGTGGGTTCAGGACCCTGGCACCGGTATGGAATTCGTGGTTTCAGCGTCCCCGGGTGGGAACGCTGCGGGCGTCGTCTCCCGACGGGCCCGTGGTACTGATCCGGGTGGTGCCTCCGTGCCTTCAATGAAGGCCGGCAGGCACCACCCGAATCAGTGGGACCTCACTTACGCAGGCCCAAACGCTCGATCAGGGAGCGGTAACGCTCGATGTCGGTGTTCTTGAGGTAGCCGAGCATGCGACGACGACGACCAACCATGGCCATCAGGCCGCGGCGGGTGTGGTGATCGTGCTTGTGCTCCTTGAGGTGCTCCGTGAGGTCGGAGATGCGGCGGGAAAGCACCGCGATCTGCACCTCGGGAGAGCCGGTGTCACCCTCGTGGGTGGCGTATTCCTTGATGATCTCCTGCTTGATCGCCTGATCAAGAGCCATGAGATAACTCCTTGTGAAGAGTTGTACCGCGTCCATGAAACCTTGACCCCTTAGAAGGGTCAGGGCGGGTGGCGCAACCGCGGACTGCAGCGCACACCGGGAACAAGTCTAGCCTCTTAGCGCCTGTGGCGCAGGGAACTGTGCCCGACGTCGCGTGCTTGGGTTGGTTTCGCCCGCCGGCTGCCGCGCGAACCACCTGATTCCTGGCTTGGTGGACGCTTAACGGTCGGTGCCGCAGCAATTGGGAGTTCGTACCGCAGGACGAATGTCTAGTGCAGGTTCAGACGCGCCATATGGACCTGCATTGGAATTTGAGCCTGCAATAGCGCACCGTCTTCATGCTCTAGCAACTCGGCATCGCGTTCTTACCGGCCCAGACGGTGTTTCGAGCTTCGCCGTACCCATATGGGTGCATATTGCACCCATACGGAGTACGCTCCGGCCATGAGCAAGGTACTTCAGATTCGCGACCTCCCCGACGACCTCCACGCGTCGCTGACGCGGGCTGCCGCACGCCACGGCATGTCCTTAACCGCGTATGCGCGCAAGGAACTCGAGGAAGCGGTGAGGCTTGATGAATCCATGGAGCACAATCGGGCCGTGATCGAGGCTTCTCAGGACACGATGACGAGTGTCGTCACGCGGGAACAGATTCTTGATGCCATCGCTGACGGTCGTCGCTGATGCGAGTCGTCGATGCCGGTGTCGTCGTGGAGGTGCTGACCGGCGCCTCCACTGTCAGCGCACTGGGCCACGAGCCGTTAGCGGCTCCGCACCTCCTGGACTCCGAGGTCATGAACGTCCTACGCAACCTTGAGCGACGTCATGCCGTTACCGCGGTGGAGTCGACGACCCGGGTCGCCGCCTTCGAAGCACTACAGATCCGCCGCTTTCCCGCAGCACCACTGCGCCGCCGCATCTGGGAACTTCGACACAGCGTCTCGGCGTACGACGCCACCTACATAGCGCTAGCGGAATCATTGAAGGTCACCGAGTTCCTGACTACGGATGCTCGCTTGGCCCGAGCGATCGGACCTCGATGCACCATCAGGGTCCTGTAGTCGCGACCGCCGCCCAGAACCGTCAGGTTCAACAGCCGCTACTACGTCGGCGCGACCAGCGCGTGAATGAGCCGGACTGCTTGATGTGACGACCCTGCTCAGCCGCGACGACGTTCCAGAGCCTCGTGAAGAGCCTGATTGAGACTGTCCGGGTCAACATTGACGAAGTGGGTAGATCCTCTGTCACCGGCCTGGGCGTCGTTGTCCTCCAGTCGGCGCAGCGCCGGATACAACAGGGCATCGATCCCGTCCTCGCTCACCGTAATGGCCCGGGTTCTGGCGTGGGCGAACACGTACGGGTCAATGCGGGACCAATCGATGATCCACCCGGCTTGCTCCGCCAGCTGGTTGAAGAAGATGAATTGCGAGCGGGTGTTCACATCGCGGAACGGGTGAATGGCCGTCGTCTCACCCCACACCCAAGCCAGGGCTTGCGAAAACTCGTCCCGGCTCAGGTTCTTCAAATAGCTTTGCCCGGCCAAGCTGCCAAAGACCCGGTCGGTTTCAGGCCGAATGAACTCAGGACGGCAGTGGGCAATCCCCGTACCACCCGGCCCAGTATCCGTGTCCCTGAGCTGACCGCCCCAAGCGTAGAAGCCCTCGACAAGTGCTGCATGAATGGCCTGGAGGTGCCCAAGGTCGAAGTCGCCATCGACGGGACGTACTTTGAGCGCGGACATGCGGCTCTCAACCACTCGTCGTTCAGCGGCCTTCCAAAGGGACCTTTGCGTGTACCCACGAAGGTTCACCAAGACTTCGTTGCCGGGATAGGTGTAGTGATCTGGCATAGCTGTCAGTCATTCGTGCAGCCGACCGGCCTGAAACGCAGCTTCCAGTTCCTTGAGTCCGTCCTCAATCGCCTCATCCGCCGTGATCTCACCGGCCAGAATTCGCCGTGCCGCTTCGCGGTCAGCGTCGGTAGGCGCCTCACCTGCCATGCGTTGACCAGCGTCGATCGCCGTCACCTGTCGGTCGATCCATGCTTTCGACCGTGCCGTTGTTGTCCCCATGACGTTTCCTCCTAGGCCTGCAGGTTGCGCACGATCCTACCGCTGGAGCTTCCAGCGTGCCGCGCCTATCCACAGCGTGATTCATCCACATCATGGTTGGCCCACATCGCAGCCGCGATGCGTCGGGCTTCAGTTGACCTGGTACCGGACGGCCAGAGTGTCGTAGGGCAACTCGACGTGCTGCCCGGGTGCGTACCCCAGGTGCTCGTAGAGGTACCAAGCAAGATTGGCGTCCACCTTCTCCCGCACCGAGGCCGAGGACTTCAACCAATACGAGCGCGAGTGACACAGTTGCACCAGAACCTCCGGCGTCACCGCGTCCGACCACCCGGCGTGACGGACGGTGGCGGGGCCGAACCCTTCCCCCACCCGAGCCGCCGTGTCCGGGTCCCGCTGCACATCACCGGAGTGCATGATGCGCGCCAACCGGTGCACCCACGGCACCGTCACGTCGAGTTGATTCCAGACCAGCCCAAGCACTCCCCCGGGTCGCAACAACCGGCGAATCTCAGCGGAGGCGGCGTCCCGGTCCATCCAGTGCCAGGCCTGCGCCACGGTCACGAGGTCGAATCCGTCAGTCTCCAGTCCGGTGTCTTCGGCGCTCGTCCCGGACACACTCACCTGCGGCAGGTTCTGCACCAGCACCTCTCGCATGGACGCTGAGGGTTCCACTGCCGCGACGTCAAGGTCGGCCGCCACGAGGTCGCGCGTGTACAACCCGGTTCCTGCACCCAGGTCCAATGCCCGACGGCGCGGCGCGGCTTCCGCCGCAGCCCCACCACGGCCTTCACGACCAAGGCTTTTACGACCGAGGCCGTCCAGAAAGAAGTCGGTGACCCACCCGGGATAGCCGGGGCGGACGGCGTCGTAGTCGCTCCCTGCGCGGGCGAAGGACGCCCCGGCGGCCCGCCGCGCGTCGTCGGACATTTTGGCCTGTCCAGACGGCAAGTTGGGGACGGGCGGGTGCTCCCCCGGCCGACTCATGCCTGGGCCTCGGCTTCGACCCCTACCTGAGGTCCGGTGGCCAGCGCATCTCGGGCCTGATCGACGTCGCGGTGCATCTGCTCCACGAGTGCGTCGAGACCGTTGAAGGCCACCATGCCGCGCAGGTGCGCCACGAATTCCACCTTCACCTGCTGCCCGTAGAGGTCAAAGGCGGTGACGGCCTCGTCCGGGCGGTCGATCACGTGGGCTTCCACGGTGCGCACCACGCCATCGAACTGCGGGTTGGTGCCGATGGAGATGGCCGACGGCCAGCGGGTCCCCTGCTGATCCACGAGCCAGCCGGCGTACACGCCGTCTGCCGGCATCAGCCCCACGGCGTCTGCGGAGAGATTAGCCGTGGGGAACCCGAGTTCACGTCCGCGGGCGAAGCCGTGGACCACGGTGCCCGCCATGGAGTGATAGCGCCCCAGGACACGGGCGGCCTCTTCCACGTTGCCGTGTTGTAGGGCCTCGCGCACCCACGTGGAGGACCAGCGGCGTTCGGTGCCGACGTCGGAGACGCCCACCACCTCGAAACCGTACTTCTTGCCAAGTACCCGCATGGTGTCCAGGTTGCCCTCGTTGTCCCGGCCAAAACGGACGTCTCTGCCCACCACCACGACCTGGGCGTGCAACGTCTGAACCAGGTAACGGAGCACAAACTCTTCCGCGGTCTGTGCCGCGAACTCTAGCGTGTATTCGATGGTCAGCAGGGCGCCGACGCCCTCACGTTCCAGCAGCACCTCGCGGCCCGCACGGGACGTGATGGGGACCGGCGCGAAGGCCGGAGAATGCACGGCCAGCGGGTGGGGGTCAAAGGTGACCACCACTGAGAGGCAATCGCGATCCGAGGCGGCCCCCACCACGGAACGCAGCAGCTCCTGGTGCCCTCGGTGCACGCCGTCGAAATTACCGATGGTGACCACGGAACCGGGAAGGTCCGGCACTTGGTCCGGGGAGGTCCAGCGCAGCATCAGGCGGTGACCTCCTGGGCCTTGCGCGGGCGGTGCGCCAGCAACCACCACAGTCCCACGCACGGCAGCACGATGGGAACGTAGCCGTAGCCGGAACCGAAGTGACTCCACACGGAGGCGCGGTCGAAGAGTTCGGGTGCTGCGTAGGAGAGGATCGAGACCGCGACGACGCCCACGAATTCGATGATCACCGCGACCATGGCCACGTACCAGGAGGCCGGTTTGCGCACGGCCAGGGCGATGGTCGCCACGATGTACACCACGGCCGCCACCACGGACAGGGAAATCGACACCGGAGCGATGTCAAAGATCTTCTGCCCGGCGAACTCCCCACCGCGCTGGGTTCCGAAGAGCTGCCACACGCTGCGGGCGAAGGCCGCCAACGCGAAGATGCCGTAGACCGTGACGAGGAGTCGCCCCAGCCCGCGGTTCTTCTGGCTGGGATCATGTTTGGGTGGCTGCTGCCCGGTCTCCTCGACCTGCGCGGATCCGATCCGCGCTGCGATTCGGCCGCCCTTCGGCGTCGGCTGCTGCATCGACCTATTTCTCCTCATCAACGTGTCTTGGGTTCCGGTTCTTAAGAACTTCAGAACCAGCCCAGTCCCATCCAGACCTGCTGCATGCGATAGAGCATCACGAACACCGTAAACCCGGTGGCCGCCATGATGATGTTGGACCATCTGGAGGATTCACCTATGGCCCACCATCCTGCCAGGATCACCAGCATGAACGCGGTGACCAAGTAGCCCCAGAATTCCCATCCCGCACCGATCAGGGGTGCCGAGCCGGTACCTTGCCGCACCCCGGCCGCGATCCCGTAGACGATCAAGTAGACCTCGACGAGCCCTAAAGACACGATCGCGGAGTCCGACGGGTAATTGCTCACCACGGTGGTAACCAACCCCACCACCACGCTGAGTGCGCAGATGATGGTGCCGGCGATCATGAAGCCGTCGAAGAGCAAGGCGTGGTCCTTATGGGTGGTACGTGACGTGAAGGAGGAAAAGCGGGGAAAGATCAGCGGGGGGCAAAGACCAACTCGGGTTTTGCGTTCTGACCGCGGTCCTTCAGAAGGGCAACGAGTTCGCCGTCAGGGCCGATACCTGCAGTGAGTTCCTTGGTGCCGGTGGCCGGGATACGCCGCCCGAAACCAATCTCCACGGCTTCCTCGGCGCTCAGCTCGCGCGCGGCGAAAAGCCCCCTGGCGGAGTCGGCCAGAGAAACCACATCCAGCGAATCAGCGAGCTGTTCCAACGTGTGTGCCTGGGTGAGGTCGAAGGATCCAACCCGGGTGCGGCGCAGTGCCGTGAGGTGCCCACCAACGTTGAGGGCTTCCCCGAGATCCCGCGCCAGGGCACGGATGTAGGTTCCGGAGGAGCAGTCCACCACCACGTCAACATCCATGGTGCGGCCGCCCTCGGGGCGGCGAACATCCAGGATGTCGAAGCGGGAGACGGTGACGGGGCGGGCGGGCAGTTCCACGGTTTCCCCGTCGCGCACTCGCTGGTAGGAACGTTTGCCGTCCACCTTGATGGCGGAAACGGAGCTGGGGACCTGGTGGATGTCACCGGTGAGGTCTGCGACGGCCGCGTCCAATTCGGGGCGCGTCACCGCGGCCACGAAACGGCGCTGAAGGATCTCCCCTTCTGCGTCGTCCGTGGTGGTGTTCTCCCCCAGCCTGATGGTGGCCTCGTAGGTCTTGTCGACGCCCACCACGTGGGTGAGCAATCGGGTGGCCTTGTTGATACCGACCACGAGCACGCCCGTGGCCATGGGGTCCAGCGTTCCCGCGTGACCCACCTTGCGGGTGCCCGCGATGCGGCGCATGCGGGAAACCACGTCGTGGGAGGTCATGCCGGAGGCTTTGTCCACCACCACCAAGCCGGAGGGAGATTCCGCGGTCACGTCAGCGCTCATCCTCCGCAGCGTCCTCGAGGTCTTCGTCGAGTTCGTCGTCGTGCTTGTACGGGTCGGCGTCGCCTGCATAGGTCTTGCCCTCGGCGAGGGCGGCGACCTCTGCGTCCTTGGCGCGTGCCTGCCGCAGCAGGTCATCCACGAGGGTCGCGTTCACCGGGACCTCGTCCGGGACAAAGGTCAGGGTCGGGGTCAGCCGAATGGTGAGGTTACGGCCAAGCTCGTGACGGAGCTTGCCCTGGTTGCGGGTCAGCAACTCGGCGACCTCAGCCTTGTTCTCGTCACCGCCGAACACCGTGTAGTACACGGTGGCGTTCTGCAGGTCGTTGGTGACCCTGGTGTCGGTGACGGTGACGTTCTCGATCGCCTCGTCCCGAACCACGCGGGTCAGGGATCCGGCCACGATCACCTTGATGCGCTGGGCCAGCCGGGCTGCGCGTGCTGCGTCTGCCATGTCGGCTCCTCCTTCGGGAGTCAGTGAAAGTCTTCTTCTTGGGCGGGTATGACCCCCGCCCGGACGGAGCACGTCCGGGCGAGGGTCACACCCTGTTGTCCTTGATCAAGGATCAGTCGCGAGGCTTCTCGCGCATCTCCCAGGACTCGATGATGTCGCCTTCCTTGACGTCGTTGAAGGAGCCAAGACCGATACCACACTCGTAGCCCTCGCGGACCTCTGTGGCGTCGTCCTTGAAGCGCCGCAGCGACTCGATGGAGAGCTTGTCGGAGATGACGTTGCCGTCACGGACCAGGCGTGCCTTGGCGTTACGGCGCATGATGCCGGAACGCACCAACGTACCTGCGATGTTGCCGAACTTGGAGGAACGGAAGACCTCGCGGACCTCTGCGGACCCGAGCTCCACCTCCTCGTACTCCGGCTTGAGCATGCCCTTGAGTGCAGCCTCGATGTCGTCGATGGCCTGGTAGATGACCGAGTAGAAGCGCATGTCGACGCCCTCGCGGTCTGCCAGTTCTGCCACACGCTCGGCCGGACGGACGTTGAAGCCAATGATGATGGCGTTGTCCACGGTGGCCAGGTTGACGTCGTTCTGCGTGATGGCACCCACGCCGCGGTGGATGACGCGCAGCTGCACGTCCTCGCCCACGTCGATCTTGAGCAGCGAGTCTTCCAGGGCCTCCACGGCACCGGAAACGTCGCCCTTCAGGATCAGGCTAAGGGTATCGATCTTGCCCTCGGCCACGGCCTGGTCGAAGTCCTCCAGGCTGATGCGCTTGCGGCGCTTGGCGAGCATCGCGTTACGGTCTGCAGCCTCACGCTTCTCAGCGATCTGGCGGGCGGTGCGCTCGTCCTGCGTGACGATGAACGTGTCACCTGCACGCGGAACGCTGGAGAGACCCAGCACCTGGACCGGACGGGAGGGAAGGGCCACGTCCATGGCCCCACCGTTCTCGTCGAACATGGCACGCACGCGACCGTGGGCGGTTCCACACACGATGGTGTCGCCGACTGCCAGAGTTCCGGACTCCACCAAGACGGTGGCGACGGGGCCGCGGCCCTTGTCCAGGTTGGCTTCGATCGCGATACCGCGAGCGTCCTTGTCCGGGTTGGCACGCAGGTCCAACGCGGCGTCTGCCGTCAACAGGATGGCGGAGAGGAGGTCCTCGATACCCTCGTTCTGACGAGCGGAGACCGGCACGAACATGGTGTCGCCACCGTATTCCTCCGGAACCAGGCCGTATTCGGTCAGCTGACCCTTGACCTTGTCCGGGTTGGAATCCGGCTTATCGATCTTGTTGACCGCGACCACGATCGGCACACCTGCGGCCTGGGCGTGGTTCAACGCCTCGACCGTCTGCGGCATGACGCCGTCATCGGCTGCCACCACGAGCACCGCGATATCGGTGACCTTGGCGCCACGGGCACGCATGGCGGTGAACGCCTCGTGACCGGGGGTGTCGATGAAGGTGATGGGGCGTTCCGTGCCCTCCAGCTCGGAGACGATCTGGTAGGCACCAATGTGCTGGGTGATGCCGCCGGCTTCGCCCTCGATGACGTTGGTCTTACGGATCGCGTCCAGCAGTCGAGTCTTACCGTGATCGACGTGACCCATGACGGTGACCACCGGGGGACGGGGCTCCAGCATCTCGTCGGTCTCGGCGTCTGCCTCGGCCTCCAGGTTGATGTCGAAGGACTCGAAGAGCTCGCGCTCCTCATCCTCCGGGGAGACGATCTGGATCTTGTAACCCAGCTCGGCACCCAGCAACTCGAAGGTTTCCTCGTCCAGCGACTGGTTGGCGTTGGCCATCTCACCGAGGTGGAACAGCACGGTCACCAGTGCGGCGGGGTTCGCGTTGATCTTCTCTGCGAAGTCAGTCAGCGTGGCGCCGCGACGCAGGCGGACAATGGTGCCGCCGTTGCCGCGAGGAATGATCACGCCGCCGACCGAAGGTGCGCCTTGCTGCTCAAGTTCCTGGCGCTTGGCGCGCTTGGACTTGCGCTGCTTACCGCGACGCGGGCCTCCCTTACCGAAGGCACCCTGTGCGGAACCGCGTCCGCCGCCACGACCGCCACGGAAGCCACCGCCGCCAGCGGTGTTGCCGCCGCCCGGACGGCCGCTGCCGCCACGTCCGCCGCCCGGCTTGGGCTGGTTGACGTTGAGGTCCAACTTCTTGGGCATCATGTTCGGGTTGGGACGACCTGCACCGCCTGCGGGGCGGGGGCCACCCTGACCTGCTGCCGGACGGGGACCGCCCTGACCGGCTGCGGGACGCGGGCCACCGGGGCGGGGACCGCCCTGACCGGGGGCACCCTGACGGCTGCCGGGACGCGGACCACCCTGGCCTTCACCGCGACGCATCCCCTGCTGGGAGCTGAACGGGTTGTTGCCCGGACGCGGGCCACCGGGGCGCGGGGCGCCGGAACGGGGGCCGTTCTGGCGTCCGCCACCGTTGCCCTGGCCTTCACCGCGACGCATCCCCTGCTGGGAGCTGAACGGATTGTTGCCGGGACGGGGGCCCGACGGCTTGGGGCCGGCTGGCTTGGGTGCGCCCGGCTTGGCGCCGGAGGGCTTAGCAGCGGGCTTGGCGGCCGGCTTCGGCGCGGCAGTACCCGGCTTGGGTGCGGCGGCCTTGGGGGCCTCTGCTGGCTCAGCTGCAGGCTGCGCGGGGGTCTCCTTGGCAGGAGCCTCCTTGGCAGGTGCTTCCTGAGCTGCAGGCTTAGCAGCGGGCTTGGCGCTCGGCTTCGGCGCGGCAGCACCCGGCTTGGGTGCAGCGGCCTTGGGGGCCTGCTTGGGTGCCGCAGATTCTGCGGGCTTGGCGCCACCGCCGGGGAAGGCGGTGCGCAGCTTCTTCACCACCGGGGGTTCGATGGTGGATGAGGCAGAGCGAACGAATTCGCCCATCTCCTCCAATTTGGTGATCGCTTCCTTGGAAGTGATCCCCAGCTCCTTGGCGAGCTCGTGGACACGGACCTTGGCCACTTTTCTCCTTCTCTGGCCCGTGGCATCACGACCGACTCAACTCGCCTTACTGCCTACCCAAGTTGAGTTCCTGGGGCTCCGGCAGTCGGAGCGTTATGTCTTTACGTCATGCACGGACCTGTTGGTGCAAAACAGGTGGGTGCGCCGCGAACGGCACACGAACGTCAGTGGCGGTGCAGAGGTGGTTCATCTCTGGCCGCTCATCTGTGGACTCTCATCGGGTTTCCACTGCTTCTGACCCGCTTTCAGGTTTTTTGTGAACAGGTGGACAAGACGCGTTCCGTAGCGCCTTGTTCAGCGCGGCCAACAGGTCGTCGAGTTCGATGCGGAAGCGTGAGGACCGGAAGGCCCTTGCGAATCCGCCGCGACGTACTGCCAGCTGTGCGCACTCAGGGTCGGTGTGCAGCCATGCTCCCCGCCCTGAACCGCGGCGTTTCGGGTCAGGCAGGATCCGGGTGGGATCCTGCGGGTCCTCGATCCACCGCAGTAGTTCTTGTTGATCTGTCACGAGCCGGCAGCCCACACAAGTGCGTTGAGGGCGGTGAGTGGTCATGGACCTGTTCACCTCTTCTTCCTCGACGTGGCCTTGCAGGAAGGCGTCAGCCCAAAACGGACCGCAACCCAGTCTACCGCTTCCACACCAGGCTTCCTGCGTGATGCATGCCTCAGCGTGGTGGCGGGGTTCAGGCCTCGGGTTCCGCGACGATCTCCGGCTGCAATGCCGCCTGGGCTTGGGAGCGGGAGACGATATCGATGCGCCAGCCGGTGAGCTTCGCGGCGAGGCGGGCGTTCTGGCCCTCCTTACCGATGGCCAAGGAGAGCTGGTTATCGGGGACCACCGCGCGGATCTGGTGAGTGGCCTCGTCCAGGACCTCCACGGAGACCACCTTGGACGGGGACAGCGCCTGCCCCACGAAGGTGGCCGGGTCGTCTGCGAAGTCCACGATGTCGATCTTCTCGTCACCGAGCTCGGTCATGACGGCGCGGACACGGGTTCCCATTTCGCCGATGCAGGCACCCTTGGCATTGATCCCTGCCTGAGTTGAACGCACGGCGAGCTTGGTCCGATGCCCGGCCTCGCGGGCCAGGGCCACGATCTCCACCTGGCCGTCTGCAATCTCTGGGACCTCGAGCTCAAAGAGGCTGCGGACCAGGTTCGGGTGGGAGCGGGACACGGTGACGGCCGGGCCCTTGGGTCCGCGGTGCACGTCGGTCACGTAGACGCGGATGCGCTCGCCGTGGCGGTAGTGCTCGCCGGGGACCTGCTCGGGCGGGGGCAGGATGGCTTCAACGGTGCCGAGGTCCACCTGCACCATGCGGGGGTCGCGCCCCTGCTGGATGAGGCCGGAGAGCACCTGGCCTTCCTTCTCCTTGAACTCGCCGATCACCACGGCGTCGTCTGCTTCCCGCAGGCGCTGCATGATGATCTGGCGGGCGGTGGAGGCGGCGATACGGCCGAAGTCGGTGGGGGTGTCGTCGAATTCGCCGATGCGACGGTTGTCCTCGTCCACCTCGGGTGCCCAGATGGTCACGTGGCCGGTGCTGCGGTCGAGTTCTGCGCGGGCGCCACGGATGGCTCCGGGCTGCTTATCGTAGGCCAGCACTAGGGCCTGCTCGATGGTGGGGATCAGCCGCTCCAGCGGGATCTCGCGTTCCTTCTCCAGCATGCGCAGCGCGCTCAGGTCGATGTCCATGTCAGGCCTCCTGGTCCGGGGTCTCAAGGTTCTTCAGTGCGCGGGCTGCGGTGGCGTCGACGTCCACCTTGCCCCGCCTGATCTGTGGGTAGTCGATGCGGACGGGATCCAGGATCTTCTCCTTCATCCCCTTCTTGGGTGCGGGCACCCGGGGTTCCAGCTCAATGCCGTCCTCGTCAGCGTGCAGCAGCAGACCGTAGATGCGTTCGCCGTCAACCGGCAGCACGTTGACGATGCGGTCCACGTTGCGTTGCCAGTGCCGCGGGAGGGTGAGGTCTCGCCCCGCTCCGGGGCTGGTGACCTCGAGGTCGTAAGGGGTGTTGCCGCTTAAGGGTCCCTGGTCCAGGGCCTCTCCCACGGTCTGGGAGAGGGTGGCCACGAGGTCCAGGTCCAGGCCTTCGGTGCCGTCTGGCCGGTCCACAATGACGCGCAGCACTGGTGGTTCCCCTCCGGGGAGTTCAACGGCTTCGAGGACGAGTCCCACCTCCTCCACGATCGGGGTCACGGCGAGCGTGACGCCTTCGAGATCGGTCTGACCGATCGTGGTATTGGGCATGTGGTTCCTCCTGGCTTGAAGCGCGCATCCAAGCCTAGCGTGTCGCGGGGCCCGCTGGTGGCCAAACTGGCGCCTTGGGTCATGAGACGATGGGCACCATGTCTGATGCGCAGCCCTCGTCGTCACGCCCGGGCCTCGGTATGGCTCTGAGGGTCACCGCTGCCGTGGCGTTGTTGGGTGTCTGGGTGGGACTGACCTCCACTACTCGCGCGGATCCGGCCGACGCGCGTCCCGGGATGGCGTTGTCCGTTGACGCGGCGCCTGAATCGTTGGCGGAAGGCTCCGCCGCCCGGCAGTTGTACCGTTTGTTGGCCGCCACGGAGTCCACGCAGAGCGCCAACGATCTTCGAGCTGCACTCTCAGAGTCCCGGGACCTGCTTGGTCTGGAGATCCCCGAGGCGGACGCCGAGGTGGATACCGCGCATGACGCCGACGACAACCCGGTTAAGTTCGCCACGTCCGGGTTGGCCGTATCGGAGGCCTTGGTCAAGGCCGGATTGAAGGCGCCCCAGGATCAGGCGTCACGTTTGTTGGTGAGTGCGGCCTTGATCGACGATGCCTCGCGCGCCACGTTGGAGGCCAACAATCAGCAGGCACCCAAGGACTCCGGCGTGGATGCCGTGCTCGGCTACGACGAGCGCCCGGCCCTCACCGACCTGGTCGGTGAGCTGACCCCCGCCCTCCCCTCAGGGTTGAAGGGCACTTCGTGCGACCCAATGGCCGACGACACGGAGCGGCTTGCGAAGGCCCGCGCCGGTTTTGCCAACGACCCCGTGGCCGGGGCCCGGGCCGCCGAGTCCCGCGGCCGGGCCTTCCACGCCGTTGGCGCGGAGGCGGGCAGGCTCGCGTATGCGACCCGGGTGGTGGGGCAGCGGCAGAGTTCCACTGTGTTCTTGGAACGCGCGGATGATCTGGACGGTTTTGTGGAGGGACTCCAAGAACTCATGCCAGCTGGCTGTGCCCCCGTGGTGACCTCATCGGTGGGTGCCACGGATGCGTTGACGGATCCCACGAGCACTCTGCCCGAGTCCCAGACCGCGCTGGCGGACAAGACACGAATTGCCGCCGCCGCGATGCCTGTAGGGGAAACCCGCACGGCCCTGGCGAAGCTGTGGTGGCGACTGCGGTGACATCGTCATGTCTCGTCGTGCGTCCGCCGCGGCACTGCATCCGAAACTGGCTCAGTTCCCCAAGACACCTAAGCTATGCAGTCGAGACAACCTGTTCCAACATCGCTATCAGCGGTCTCAGGTCGCCGTCTTCAGCCGCAGCGCGTGCTGCCGGGGCCACCTAGAGTTTGAAAGTCACGCGCTGCGCCGGGATGCACGATCCGTGGCGATTTGTCCGAGTCCATGGATGTACTCTTCGAGAGAATCTGCAGGAATCTCGATACCTTCACCTCGATCAAGCTGTTCAAGGCCCACGTCCACTGCAGCCTTGAGTTCGGCGTAGCGAGCTTCATCGACATCGTCCCTAGTTTCAAGTGTGGCGATGAGCTCCTACGCGACCTCTGCGCGTTCGGAGCGCGAGAGCGCACGAGCTGCGTCGAGCACTTCGGCGAAGGTAGCGTTCATTCCGTAGCGTACGCCGCCGTGCTGACCTCGCGGGAAGATCTGGTCGTGCTGCAGCAGCCCGTCGGAGGCGCGGGGCTCGAATCCTAGACCTCGTCCGCGTGGAGGATTAGACCGACTCGATGATGAGGTCGGATCCTAGTTTGAGGATCAGGGCCACGACCACCACCACGAAGACCACGCGCACAAATCCGGATCCCTTGGACACGGCCATGCGGGAGCCCAGATAGCCGCCCACCATGTTGGAGGCGCCCAGGATCAGGCCAATCCCCCACAGCACGTGACCGGTGGGAACGAAGAGAGCCAGGGCTCCTAAGTTGGTGGCGAGGTTGGCGATCTTGGCCTTGGCCGAGCCGTCCAGGAAGCTGTAGCCCAGCACTCCCACCAGGGCGATCACCAGGAAGGACCCTGTGCCAGGCCCCAGGATTCCGTCGTAGAAACCGATCACGGCGCCGATGGCGCAGGCGATCCCATAGTGCCTCCAGCCCTCATGCTTCAGCCGCGTATTCAGGCCGGAACCCTTCTTGGCCAGAGTGAAGCAGAGCACCAACACCAGGGCAGCGACGATGACCGGTTTGATCACCGATGCGGGCAACAGTGTGGCCACGGCCGCGCCTCCGAAGGAGGCGGACGCCGCGCACAGCGCAAGGGGCAGTGCCGTGCGGAGGTCGGGATGCACTCGTCGGGCATAGGTCACCGTCGCCGTGGCCGTTCCGAACACGGAACCCATCTTGTTGGTGGCCAACGCCTGCACCGGGGAGATCCCCGGCACCAACAGCATGATGGGTAGCTGGATCAGCCCTCCCCCGCCCACCACGGCATCCACCCAGCCGGCCAACAGGCCGCCCACGATGATGAACGCGAGCGTGGACGGGTGCAACCCGTCCCAACCGGCCCCCGTGAGGGTGTCGGTTGGGACGGAGGCCGTCGCCTGCAGTGCCGAGGAGAGAATCACCGGTCGGCGGCTGAGCCTGCCACCTGGGCTACGACGGCGTCCAAGGCCACCTCGGAGGACGTCCCGGAGACACGGTCCTTAACCTCGACGACGCCATCCGCGACGCCGCGCCCCACCACCACTGCGGTGGGCACGCCGATGAGCTCGGCATCCTTGAACTTCACGCCGGCGGAAACCTTGGGGCGGTCATCCAACATGACGTCCAACCCCGCGGCCTCCAGCTCGGAGGCCAGGTTCTCTGCGGTGGTGTTGAGCTCCTCGCCCTTACCGGCCACGAGCACCACGACATGCGCCGGGGCCACTGCCGCGGGCCACGCCAGACCCTTGTCGTCATGGTGGGATTCGGCGATGGCCGCCACGGCGCGGGTCACGCCGACACCGTAGGAACCCATGGTGACCGTGACAGCCTTGCCGTTCTGATCCAGGACCTTCAGCCCCATGGCCTCGGCATACTTACGGCCAAGCTGGAAGATGTGCCCCATCTCGATACCGCGAGTGGTGGAAAGCGGACCGGAGCCGTCCGGTGCCGGGTCGCCGTCGCGCACCTCGCAGGCCTCCACGACGCCGTCCCAGGTGAAGTCGCGTCCGGCCACCAGGCCGTAGACGTGCTGACCCGGTGCGTTGGCTCCCGTGATCCAGGTGGTGCCGGAGACCACGCGAGGATCCACGAGGAAGGGCAGCTTGGTGGCAGACTTTGCACCCAGGACGGGGGCGTCCAGGCTGAGGCCGGGGCCGATGTAGCCCTTGACCAGGCCCGGATTGTTCTTGAGGTCCTCATCGGTTGCGGCGTCAACGGACACCTCACCGGCGATACCGAGGTGCTCCCCGATGGTGGCCTCCGAACGCTTCAGGTCCACCTGGCGATCCCCGGGGACGCCGATCACGGCGATGACCCGCTCGCCCTCGGGCGTGGTGACGGCCACGACGACGTTCTTCAACGTATCTGCCGCAGTCCAGGCGCGCTCCGGGTTGGCGTGCAGTTCGTTGGAGACGTTCACCAGCGTCTCGATGGTGGGGGTGTCCGGGGTATCATACACCTGCGCGGCCGGAGCGTCGGTGAAGTCGATCTCCTCCGGGACCACGGTGGTGACGGCCTCCACGTTGGCGGCGAAGCCTCCCGGGGAGACCACGAAGGTGTCCTCACCGATCTCGGTAGGGTGCAGGAACTCCTCCGACTTGGAACCACCCATGGCGCCGGACATCGCGGAGACGGGACGAACGGGCAGATCGAGACGCTCAAAGATCTTCAGGTACGCGGCACGGTGAGCGGCGTAGGCCTCGTCCAGCCCCTCGTCATCCACGGTGAAGGAGTAGGAGTCCTTCATGATGAACTCGCGCCCGCGCAGCAGGCCGGCGCGGGGGCGGGCCTCATCACGGTACTTGGTCTGGATCTGGTACAGGTAGAGCGGCAGATCCTTGTAGGAGGAGTAGAGGTCCTTCACCAGGAGCGTGAACATCTCCTCGTGGGTGGGGGCCAGCAGGTAATCGGCCTCCTTTCGGTCCTTGAGGCGGAAGATGTTGTCCCCGTATTCCTCCCAGCGGCCGGAGGCCTCGTAGGGCTCCTTGGGCAGCAGGGCAGGGAAGTGGACTTCCTGAGCGCCGATGGCGTTCATTTCCTCGCGGACGATGTTCTCCACCTTGGCAAGGACCTTCAGACCCAGCGGCAGCCACGTGTAGATGCCCGGGGCGGCGCGGCGGATGTAACCGGCACGAACCAGCAGCTTATGGCTGTCGACCTCGGCTTCTGCCGGGTCATCGCGCAGAGTGCGCAGGAACAGAGTGGAGAGGCGGAGCACCACGGGGCATCCCTTTCGTACGACGCCGGGGTGGCCGGCGCCGTGGACGTGTGACGTGACTTGTCAGCCCGCGCGTGCGCGGACCTCATAAGATTCTACCGGCGCCGCGAGCGTTCCCGGGCCTGAGGAGTGAACCAAGCACGGGCGGGTCGTGACCTGATGCGGGTTGTCCCGTCAGAACAGGACGGTCGCGAACTCCCCCACTTGCCGGAAACCGACACTGCGGTAGGTACGCAGAGCCCGTTCGTTGTAATCGTTCACGTACAGGGAGGTGATCGGGGCGACCTTCAGTGCCAGCGCGATCACGTCCGCCACCCGGGACTCCGCCAGCCCCATCCCCCGGCGATCCGGATGCATCCACACACCCTGGATCTGTGTGGCCCTGGGCGTCACGACACCCAACTCGGCCTTGAACAGGATCCGACCCGCAGCATCGGTCTCCACCAGCGCGTGACCGGAACGAACCATCCAATCCACCCGTTGCCGGTACGCAGCCTCCCCATTGGTGAAGGGTGAATACCCCAGTTCCTCCTGGAACATCGCCACGCACGCCGGAAGTAGTGCAGCCCCGTCCGTTGGCCAGGCCCGTCGCACCAAACCAGCACCGGCATCGCTCGGCACAGCATCCGCAACCATCAACGGCTGGTGCTCACGCACCGCAAAGGCACGCTGGCGTCCCCGGGACAGCTCCGCCCACAGCGCCAACGTGGCCTCACGCGGACCGAACACCGAAGCGAAGCGTCGGTGCAGCCCAAGCAAGTGGCGGCCAAAGACGGCCGCGTCCTCTACCGTGCATTCCACGGGGACCACATTGGAACCGACCCAGCACGCGGCCATCAGCTGGCCATCGTCACTGAACCGTCCCACATAGAACGATCCGGACGATCCCGCCGCGCTGCGTTCATCCGTCAATTGCGAATCCACGAACGCATTGGTGACCGGGTCCCGGTCCACGAGCGCACGCAAGGACGCGGTGTCAGCCGTTCCCAGACGTCTGACACCGTCCACCGCGGATCGGTGCCTGCCGGGCAGCCCCCAGCGAATGACGGACACTTGGTGAGGACCGGATCAGGCGTAGTGAGCCAGTTCGCCCGTAGCGGGAGTCCACTTCCGCACGGTCACCAGGTCGATGACACCGGCCTCGGCAAAGGGGTCCTTCTCCAGGGAAGCGGAGACGGTTTCGGAGTCGGGAGCCTGGAAGATCAGCATGGCTTCCTCTGAACCGATGGGCCCTGCAGCCACGAGTTTCACGTTTCCGCTGGTTTCGGAACCATCCAAGCCCGCAAGCCACGAGCGGTGGGAGGGACGGACCTCGTCACGGGTGGACGCCGAGTCGTCAGCGTAGAGGTAGTCGATGCGAAAGAGACTCATGGGTTCAAGACTAACCGCCAGCGTCACCGGGACGCGGAGCGTGTTACCCCAACACCACGGGTTTGACGATGTCCGCATAGATCAACAGCGCACCCATGACCAACAAAGCGACGGCCACAACATAGGTCACTGGCAACATCTTGCTCATGTCCACCGGTCCAGGATCCTTGCGCTTGAAGAGCTTGTTGAAGCGTTTCCGCAGCCCCTCCCACAGCGCACCGGCCACGTGGCCGCCGTCCAACGGGGTCAGCGGGATCAGATTGAACACGAACAAGGCGATATTGAGACTGCCCACCAGTGACAAGTAGGTCGCGATCTTGTCCTTGACCGCCACCCCCTCCATCGCGGTGACATCGCCGGCAATGCGGCCGACACCCACCACGGACATGGGACCGTCTGGATCACGCGGCTGCGTCCCGAAGGCCGCCTTCGCCACCGACACCAACCGGGCAGGAAGATCCACGACGATCCGCCCCACATTGGTCACGTTGTCCCACACGAATCCCGGAACCGCCGTGACCGGTTCCTGCAGCGTCTGCACCTGCGAGCCGATCCCGGCGAACCCAACCTCCGCGGTCTTCGTGGCGCCATCCGCGTTGATCTCTACCCGCCCGAACTTGTCCGTCACCGGACGCTGCATGGGCATTGGTTCCATGCTGGTGGTGTGGCGGTCACCGTCCCGAACATAGGTGACCTGCACCTGGTCACCAGCGTTGGCCTTGATCTCATCGGTCAGAGCGTTCCAACCGCGAGTGCCAACGTCCTTGCCGTTGACCTTCACGATCTCATCCCCCACCCGGAGCCCGGCCGCGTAGGCCGGCCCCTCCGGATCGCCCTCCTGGCAGGTGCCCGCATCAGCATCGGTGAGGCCACGCTCCTGCTGTTGCTCGGTGGTCAGCACGCACTGATAGATCTCCCCCACCTTGTTGGTGGGTGTCGCCGTCCCGAAACCGCACAGAACGATCGTGAAGATCACCGCGGCCAAGAGCAGGTTCATGGTGGGGCCGCCCAGCATGATGATGATCCGCTTGTAGATGGGCAGTTGATGGAACATGCGGCCGTCATCCTCCGGCCGAATCAGTTCCCCCTCCGCCTGTTTGGCCTCATCGGCCAGCTGCTGGAACATCCCTGTGCGGCTGGAACGCGCTGTGCCGTCCTTGGCGGGCGGGTACATGCCAATCATGGAGATGTAACCACCCAGCGGCAGCAACTTGATCCCGTACTCCGTCTCCCCCTTTTTCCTGGAGAAGAGGGTGGGTCCGAAGCCGATCATGTATTTGGGCACCCGCAGGCCAAATTTCTTGGCCGGGAACAGGTGGCCCAACTCATGCAGCGCGATGGAGACGCCGATCCCCACCAGCATGATCAGCGCGCCGATGATGTACGCCAGCGCGGTCATGAGTCGACTCCTGACCCGATCACGCCAAAGATTCCACGCTGACCCACGTGGTGAAGAGGAGAGCACCAGCTCTGCAACAACGATTTCTGCACAATGCTGCAGTCTTCCACCTACGCCTGTCCGGATGCTGAGTCCACGCCGGAGAGCACACCATCAAGCCGGTACGCTGGGGACAAGGTCGAAACCCCGACCAGCATGCCCCGAGACCAGGAGGCCCACCAGTGCAGCTCCGCCCCGTAGAGAACGGCGACCTGGACCGTTTCTTTGTCCAACAGCTCGACCCCGAGGCCAACGAGATGGCCGCCTTCACCGCCAAGAACCCCTCCGACCGTGGCGTATTCAATTACCACTGGAGCCTCATGCTGCGTGATCCGGAGACCGTGGTGCGCACCATCGAGGTGGACGGCGACGTGGCCGGCTCCATTGTGCTCTACCCCAACGAGGGCGTGCCAGAGCTCAGCTTCTGGACCGATCGCAAGTACTGGGGCCAGGGCGTCACCACCGCCGCCGTGGACGCCATGCTGCAGGAATTCCCCGCCCGTCCCGTGCGTGCCCGCGTGGTCTCCGACAACATCGGCACCCACAAGATCCTGGAACGCCGCGGCTTCGTGAAGATCGGTGAGACCAAGGACTTCGCCGTGGCCCGCGGCGCGGTGGTCAGCGAAGACATCCTCGAACTGGCCTGAGCCCGTCAGGGCCTTCGCCTAGACCTACGCCCGGGCCTATGCCCGACGGCGATCACGCGCCCAGGTGCCTGCTGGCACCTGGGCGCGTCGCGTCGTCGGGCATGGTGTTGCGGCGACGACGGCTGTGGCAGCGGAACGCGCCAGGGGCGCCATGACCGAAGTCATGGCGCCCCTGGCGTGTTGAAAACCCGAGTGGGTCAGTGATGGGTGGGCGGTTCCGCACCGATACCGGTGAGGGAACGCACTTCCATCTCTGCCGCGAGTTCCGCACTCTCCTTGGTCTTGTCCGTGATGGAACCAAGCCAGCCGAGGATGAACGCCAGCGGGATCGAAATCAGGCCGGGGTTAGCCAGCGGGAAGATGTCGAAGTCCGCGCTGGGGATCATGGACGTCTCGGCACCGGACATCACCGGCGAGAGGATGATCAGCAGCAGGGAGGAACCCAGGCCGCCGTACATGGACCACAGCGCGCCACGGGTGGTGAAGCGTTTCCAGAACAGCGAGTACAGGATGGTGGGGAGGTTGGCAGACGCTGCGACCGCGAAGGCCAGCGCCACCAGGAAGGCCACGTTCTGACCATTGGCGCCGATACCGCCCAGGATGGCGACGATACCGATGACCACGATGGTGATCCGGGAAACCTTGACCTCCTGCTCCGAGGTGGCCTTACCCTTCTTGATCACGGATCCGTAGATGTCGTGGGAGAAGGAGGCCGCTGCGGTGATCGCCAGGCCGGCCACCACCGCGAGGATGGTCGCGAAGGCCACCGCGGCAATCACACCGAGTAGGACGGATCCGCCGAGTTCGAACGCCAGCAGCGGGGCCGCAGCATTCTCACCGCCTGGAGCCGCCTTGATCGCGTCAGGCCCGAGCATGGCACCTGCTGCGTAGCCAAGCACCAGGGTGAACAGGTAGAAGGCACCGATGATCCAGATGGCCCAGACCACGGACTTACGTGCCTCCTTGGCGGTGGGCACCGTGTAGAAGCGCATCAGCACGTGCGGCAGACCCGCAGTACCGAGCACCAAGGCCAGGCCAAGGGAGATGAAGTCGATCTTGGACATCGTGGACGAGCCGTACTTGGCACCGGGCTCCAGCAGAGCCTGGCCGGCGGCCTGAGCGTCAGCGGCAGAGGCACCCTTCGCGGTTTCGGAGTCGACCAACGCGGTGACGGCGTCACCCAGCAGCTCGGACAGGTTGAAGCCGTGCAGCGCCAGAGCCCAAACGGTCATGACGCAGGCACCGGTCACCAGCAAGGTGGCCTTGATGATCTGCACCCAGGTGGTGCCCTTCATGCCACCAACCAGCACGTAGAGGATCATGAGCGCACCCACCACGGCGATGACCACGGACTGACCAGCCTTGTCCGGGATACCCAGCAGCAGGGAGACCAGGCCACCGGCGCCGGCCATCTGAGCCAGCAGGTAGAACAGGCAGACGGCCAGGGTGGTGATCGCCGCGGCGATACGAACCGGCTTCTGCTTCAGGCGGAAGGACAGCACATCCGCCATGGTGAACTTACCGGTGTTACGCAGCAGCTCCGCGACCAACAGCAGGGCCACAAGCCAGGCCACCAGGAAGCCGATGGAGTACAGGAATCCGTCGTAACCATAGAGGGCGATGGCACCCACGATGCCGAGGAAGGACGCGGCGGAAAGGTAGTCACCGGAAATGGCGATACCGTTCTGCGCTCCGGAGAAGCCACGGCCACCGGCCAAGAAGTCCGCCGCCGAGGAATTGCTCTTAGAGGCACGGAACACCACGATCAGGGTGACCAGGACGAAGATCCCGAAAATGCCAATGTTGATCCAGGGATTACCTACCGCGGTTTCCCCGATTGCGAGCAAGGTGTCAGTGTTCATCGGTTGCTCCCCTCCCCTGCTGCCTTGGCCTCATTGATGGCGATGAGTTCCAGTTCTTCACGGATGGCAGCAGCCTCCGGGTCCATCTTCTTGTTCGCATGGGACACGTACATCGACGTGATCACGAAAGTGGATACGAACTGCAGCAGACCCCAAACGAGGCCGAGATTGACGTTTCCGAAGACCTTGATGCTCATGAATTCCGGCAAGAACGCCGCGAAGATCACGTAAAGCAGGTACCAGGCCAAGAAAAACACGGTCATGGGGAAAGCGAAGCTGCGATGGTGTCTACGCAGATTCTTGAAACGCTCCTCCCCCTGGGTCCGGATGAAGTCCTCCGGAGCCGGTGTGGGTACGGATGTCATTGCGTGGATGCCTCCTCGGGGGAAACGCGACTGCGCCTCGTTGCGCCGCCGGGGTCCGCCATGCGTGATGTACATCACGAACCACTTCAGAGTGTGCTTCACATCACAGGCCCATTTCCAACGCGCAACACCCCTGATCGCCGTGAGGCGGACTCAGTGCGCCGAACGGTCAGAACTGGTCGCCGAACGGTCCGCCGAACGGCGTGTTGCGTGAGTCGAGTCACTTAGGCTTGAGTTCATGCTTCCCGTCGCAGCGCAGCTGGTGCTCGCGGCGAGCGCCTCGGTGTTCTTCGTGGCCCTCGCCGCGACGATTGTGCTCCGCTTCCTCCGCAGGGACCGCAGTCTCGGCAGTGACGATGCCGCTCGTTTGGAGCTGTTACATCAGGTGGCGGCAACGGCGCCGGTGCTGCAGCAGGGGCTCGATGCCGAGCGTGCGCAGACGGCAGCCGTGGCACTGCAGCGGTTGTTGGGTTCGCAGGGTGTGGCGTTGTTGGACTCGCATTCGTTGCTGGCCGCGCACGGAGAATGGCCTGAGGGCTATTCACCCAAGGGGTTGGGTGAGGGGCCGGGCGCGGAGCGGACCAAGGTCCGCAAGGTGCCCGACGGCGCCCGCGTGTGGCACGTGGTCGTCTCGCCTTTGCGGGTGGGTCAGCGGCGGGTGGGCGCCATCGAGGTCGCTGTGCTGGGTTCCGATGCGTCCATGGTCAGAGCCGTCGAGGACACGGCCACGTGGGTGTCGGCGCAGCTGGGTGTCTCGGAGTTGGAGTCCCAGCGTGCCGTGCTGGCGGAGGCTGAGGTGCGAGCGTTGCGCGCGCAGATCAGCCCGCACTTCATCTACAACTCGTTGAACGCGATTGCCTCCTTCATCCACACCGACCCGGAGCGAGCCCGTGATCTGGTGTTGGAATTCGCGGATTTCACCCGGTACTCGTTCAGGCGGCGGGCGGACTTCACGACCTTGAGCGAGGAACTGACCGCCATCGGTTCCTACCTGGCCTTGGAAAGGGCCCGCTTCGGTGACCGGCTGCGAGTCCGGATCGACGTGGCGCCGGAGGTGCTCTCCATGCCGCTGCCACTGCTGTGCTTACAACCGTTGGTGGAGAACGCCGTGCGTCACGGGATCGAACCCCTGGAGGAGGGTGGCCGCATCACCCTGACGGTGCGCGATGCCGGCGACCATGCGTTGGTCACCGTGGAGGATGACGGGGTGGGGGCCGAACCCGAGCACATCCGTTCGTTGCTTCGGGGAACCGGATCCGGAAGTCACGTTGGTCTGCGCAATGTGGATCAGCGATTGCGGCAGCTCTACGGCCCGTCGGCGGCGCTGGCAGTGGATACCGCTCCCGGTCAGGGCACTGCGGTGATGCTGCACCTGCCGAAGTTTCATCCGGCTGCTGCGAAGGCGCTGGATGACCGGGCGCCGGCTACCTCGGGGCACCCCAACCCCGTGGAGAGCCCCAAAATCAATGCAGGTGAGTCACGATGAAAGGAACCAACGTGATCTCGGTGTTGGTGGTGGACGACGAGGTTCCGGCCCTCAACGAACTGCAATTCCTGTTGGACCGGGACAGCCGGGTGGGCGCCGTCCTCACCGCACGCACTGGGACCGCGGCGTTGAAGACCCTGCAGGAACATGCGGTGGACCTGGTGCTGCTGGATATTCACATGCCCGGACTCAACGGTCTGGAACTGGCCGGAGTGCTGCGTCGGTTCGCCTCAGCCCCCGCCCTGGTGTTCGTCACCGCAGATGCTTCCCACGCCGTGGAGGCCTACGACCTTGCCGCGGTGGATTACCTGCTCAAGCCGGTGCGATCCCAGCGCCTGGCGGAGATGGTGACCCGGGTGTCGGAGCAACGACAGCAGCGTGAGGCCGCAGCCCCCGCGGCGGCGGACCCCGGCGCGGCAGAACCCGAGGAAGAGAGCCTGCTACTCTCCCACGGAGATACGGCCGTACGGGTCAAACTCTCCGAGATCACCCACGTCACCGCGGCCGGTGACTATGCCCGCGTCCACACCGCCCGCGGCAGCTTCCTGGAACGCGTCTCCCTCTCCGACCTGGAGCAGCGGTGGGAGGAACACGGATTCATCCGCGTCCACCGCTCCGCACTGGTGCGGCTCGGCGCCGTGGAATCCGTCTCCCGACAGACCGGCGTGATGAGCGTCCACGTGGCAGGGACGGACCTGCCCGTGGCCCGCAGGGCACTACCCCGCGTGCGGGAGGCCTTGAACTCACAGACCATCGGAACGGCACGCAAGTGACCGAGCCAGCGCTCGGTCGGCAGGACGGGCTGCCTGACGGGTCACCTCGTGGGCCCCTTGATGGGCCGCCCGGTGAGTCGTCTGGTGATTCGTCGGGTAGGCCGCCCGGAGACTTGCCCGCGGAACACCCTGCACCGGATCTGCCACCACCGCGTCCGGGCCGCGTTCGGATTCAGGCGGATCAAGACCCCGAGTTACCCGGCGGCGATACCACCGGCGCCGATGACTTCTACGTCCGCGCGCTCATGAAAGCACAGTTGCGGCTGTCGCTGGTCCTGGCCGTGGGATTCCTTGCCGTGGTCGGTGTGCTGGCCGTGGGCGTCACCACCTGGTCGCTGCTTGAGGACCTCCGCTTCCTGCGGCTACCGCTGTCCTGGTGGCTCATCGGGTTTGCCCTGTACCCGTTGGTCCTCGGCGCCGCCGCAGTACATCACGTGTGGGCCCGCCGTTTGGAAGACCGGTACAGGAGGGTGAGCAGGCCGTGAACTCCTACCTCAACACCGCCGTCATCGCCTTGGTGTGTCTCAGCACCGTGCTCATGGCCGTGCGCGGCGTGAACCGACACCGCAGCAGCGCCGACGTCCTAGTCGCAGCACGCAGCGTGAAGCCATGGTGGAATGCCTCCGCGATCGGTGGGGAATACCTCTCCGCAGCCAGTTTCCTCGGCGTCACCGGGTTGATCGTTCTCACCGGCCGTGACGGACTCTGGTATCCGGTGGGCTACGCTGCCGGGTTCCTCATGCTCATGCTGTTCGTCGCGGCACCCCTGCGCAGATCCGGGGCATACACCTTGCCGGACTTTGCCCAGGTCAGGTTCGGTCAGGAGAACGTGGCCCGCGTGCTCGGCTACACCGTGCTTGGCGTCGGGTGGCTCTACATGCTGCCCCAGATGCACGCAGCCGCCCTGGCGTTGACCACCGTGACGGATCTGCCTGCCCAGGTGGGCCCCGTGGTCGTCACTGCCGTGGTGATCGCCTCGGTGGTCCCCGGCGGGATGCGCTCCATCACCGCGGTCCAAGCCATGCAGTACTGGCTCAAATTGGCGGCCTTGGCCATCCCGACCGTTGCGCTCATCATCGCCCTACCGCTCGGAGCGGGCCCCGAGCTGCCGGCTGAACCGGTGCTCCCCCCGCCCAGCCAGACTCCGTTGGTGACGGTGTCCCTGCTGATCGCCTTGGTCTTCGGAACCCTGGGGCTGCCCCACGTCCTGGTGCGCTTCTACACGAACCCCACTGGCGCCCAGGCCAGAACCACCACGTTCACCGTTACCGCCTTGGTGAGCCTGTTCTACCTCTTCCCTACGGGGTTGGCGTTCCTGGCGGTCAGCACCGAGATCAGGGCACCCGGCAACCCGGACGCCCTGGTCCTGCAGTTGCCTTCCGCGCTGCTCGGGGGAACCGCGGGCGTACTGCTGACCGCGATTGTGGCCGGCGGCGCCTTCGCGGCCTTCGTCTCCACGTCCTCCGGGCTGACCGTGGCGCTGGCCGGCGTCATCTCACGACGATTCTTCGCCGGATCTGTGTCCGGATTCCGCCGAGGGGCGCTGGTGGCCGCGCTGGTTCCCGGTGCCATCTCACTGGCCACCTCCACCACGGGACTGGCCAGCGTCATCGGTTCCATCTTCGCGCTCACGGCCTCCACCATCGCGCCGGTCCTGTTGGCAGGCATCTGGTGGCGGCGGGCCTCCGGCGCCGGAGCCATAGCGGCGATGGTGACGGGTGCCAGCGTCTGGCTGGCCTGCTCCGTCGCCACCTTCGCAGCTGCCGGAGGCGCGCTGGGAGGATTGGTGGGGCAACCCGGGCTGCTCAGCGTTCCGGCCGCAGTCCTTGCACTGATCGTGTTCTCACTGGCCAAACCCGACCGGGATACCGCGCGCCTGGACGCCGTCCTGGCCCGGCTCCACGCTCCGCTGCGGGACTGAACCCCAGGCGTAGCGAGCGCATCACTGACAAGACGTAGCCAGCGCCCCACTAGCAAGTCGTCGTGGGCGCTTCGCTCGAGACGTCTCAGTCGATGGAGGCCATCAGTTCGATGGTGCGGTCCAGGAAAGCATCCACCTGGTTCTCCTCGTAGCCTTCTTCACCCGTGGCCCGGCCGAACACGGCCCTGCGCACGTCATCCACGGCCAGTGGCTGATCGTGCTCGAAGTAGTCCAGGAGACGGTCGCAGAGCAGGTCCACCTCCTCGATCGAGTAGGACGGTGCATTCTTGCGCCTTGGCCTGCGGAAGCGCTCCCCCGCCGGGCGGTGCAGGCGCCTGCGCAGCACGCCGGAGACCTGGGCGATCCCCTCAATCCAGTGATCGTGGCCCTCAGCCGCCACCACAGCGGAACGCTCGCGAGCCGCGAAGACGTCCTCCAGCCGATCCAGTGCGGAATCAACTTCTCGCGGCGAATAACCACCGTGCACGGGATCGAAGGTGGTGCGGCGAACGATGGCGCTGGTGATGGGATCTTCCGACTCGCTGCCCTCATAGGTCAGCCGAGCCTTCTGCAGGAAGCGCTCCACCTGCCCGGGGTCGTAACCGAATTCGCTGTCACCCGTACGGGCGAACAGGCTCGGTGCGTCCTCGCTGGGGTGCTCGCCAGGCTCGTGCTTGGCCATCGCGGTTCTTCTCCTTGATATGTGTTCTTACACCGGGGATAGATGTTCTGACACCGGCTTCTGCTCAGCTGCCGAGCCACCCGGTGAAAGGACCGATCTGTTCAGATGCTCATCGTATCGGCGCCACGGACCTTAAGCCCGTCGCCACCGCCGAGTTCTTGGGTGCGGACTCAGGATCCAAGTCACGCAGGATCCACGAGACTCAGGATCCCAGTCCCAACGCGGCCACCGCGACCAGGTAACCGACCGGGACCGCGAAGACCATGGAATCCAGGCGGTCCATGATGCCGCCGTGTCCCGGCAGCAGGTTGGACATGTCCTTGATCCCCAACTCACGTTTGATCATGGACTCGCCAAGGTCTCCTGCGGTGGAGGCGATCACCACGGCCGCGGCCATGATTGCGCCACCCCACCACGGGGCGTCCAGCACCGTGAGCGCCAGGATCACGCCGACCACACAGGCCCCGAACACGGAACCGGCAAAGCCCTCCCAGGACTTCTTGGGGCTGATCTTGGGGGCCAAGGGGTGCTTGCCCAACCAGGCGCCGAAGATGTAGCCGAAGGTGTCGTTGGAGACCACCAGCAGCAGCACCGTCATCAGGAGCCACGTCCCGTTCTCCTCCCGCAACAGCAGCACGGAGAAGGAGGCCAGGAGTGGAACCCAGCAGAGCACAAAGAGCGACGCGGCGATGGAGCGGCCCGCGTCGCCACGTCCGTCGAGCACATTCCACAGCACGGCCAACACCACGGAACCCACGAAGGCCCCGGTGAGTGCCTGCCCACCGGCCATGAAGGCGGCCACGGGCATGGCCACGGCGCCGAAAACCAAGGGGATCAGCGGGAGTGGGAGACCGGTCCCGGTGCGCACGGCCCTGGAGACCTCCCAGACCCCCAAGGCGCAGGCGATGGCGCAGAAAGCCACAAAGAGCGGGTGCCACAAGAAGACTCCTGCGGCCACGGCAAGCATCAAACCGGCGCCGACGCCGATGGCGGCAGGAAGATCGCGTCCGGCCTTGGACTTGCCGGCCTGGGCCGCGCGCTTCGCCCTGCGTTGCGACGCGGTCATCGGTTCAGTCACCGCCTCGTCATTGGAGCCCTGAGACATCAGACCTCCAGCAGCTCAGCTTCCTTGCGCTTGAGCAGATCGTCGATGGCCTCGACGTACTTCTTGGTCAACGCGTCGAGTTCCTTCTCACCGCGGTTGCCGTCGTCCTCGCCGACCTCGCCGTCCTTGACGGCCTTGTCGATCAGGTCCTTGGCCTTACGGCGGTGGCCACGCAGAGCCACCTTGTGGTCCTCAGCCTTGCCCTTGACGATCTTGACGAACTCCTTACGGCGCTCCTCGGTCAGCTCGGGAAGGGTCACGCGGATCTGCTTGCCGTCGTTGGAGGGGTTGGCGCCAACCTCGGAATCGGACAGGGCCTTCTCGATCTCACGCAGGGCGGAGACGTCGAAGGGGGAGATCAGGATGGTGCGGGCGTCCGGGGTGGCGAACTGAGCCAGCTGCTGCAGCGGGGTCGGGGAACCGTAGTAGTCCACGAGCACCTTGGAGTACAGGCTGGGGTTGGCACGTCCGGTGCGGATGGTGGAGAAGTCCTCCTTGGCCGCCTCGATGGTGCGCTCCATCTTGTCCTTGGCCTCTGACAGGGTCTCGTCGATCACTTCGTCACTCCTTGGAAGTGTGGGCGTCCGGGCAGCCCTGGGGCCCACCCTCTTGTGGTCTTGTCTGCGCCGCGGCTCTCCGGGCACAGCATCGCGTCCATCCTACTAGGCGGACACGCGCGGCGGCCCCGGCACCTGCTGTGCCGAGGCCGCCGGGTCCGTCACACGGTGACGAGCGTTCCGAGGGTCTCCCCCAACAGCGCACGGGTGACGTTGCCGTCTCCCTCCATACCGAACACACGCATGGTCAAGGCGTTGTCCTTGCACATGGTCATGGCGGTCTGGTCCATCACCCGGATGTTGCGCTGCAGTGCATCGTCATAGGTCAGGTGGTCGATCTTCTCGGCGGAAGGATCCTTGTTCGGATCGGCCGTGTAGACACCATCGACACCGGACTTCGCCATCAGCACCTCATCCACGTGGACCTCGAGGCCACGCTGAGCCGCCACGGTGTCCGTGGAGAAGTACGGCAGGCCCGCGCCCGCGCCAAAGATGACCACACGATCCTTCTCCAGGTGGCGGATGGCCCGACGGGGAATGTACTCCTCCGCGACCTGAGACATAGAGATCGCAGACTGCACACGCGTTTCCACACCGGCCTGCTCCAGGAAATCCTGCAGGGCTAGGCAGTTCATCACGGTGCCGAGCATGCCCATGTAGTCAGCACGCGAGCGGTCCATCCCGGATTCGGCCAGTTCTGCACCGCGGAAGAAGTTACCCCCGCCCACCACAATGGCGGTCTCGACGGTGCCGACGGTGGAGGCGATCTGTTCCGCGATGCCACGTACTGTGGCCGGATCCACGCCGAGCTTGCCGCCACCGAAGACCTCACCAGAGAGTTTCAGGAGGACTCGGCGGCGGTGAGGTGCTGGCTGAACGGACATGCGTGTTCCCCTTACAAGTTGTTTCTGCGTGATGTGTGGCGGCGAAGCCATCTCAAAGTATTTTCCCACGACTTCCGCCCCGCCGCCGCCAGCCTGCGTATATGGAGGGCGCATTGTGCACTTTCCCCGGAACTCCCTTGGCGTTGGAGCCGGGTTTTCCCGACTCGGCCCACAGAGCCGGGTTTTCCCGACTCGGCTCCCCACAGAGCCGGGTTCTCTCCACAGAGCCGTGGCTTCCCCAGCTCCATGGTGAATCACCGGCTCTGCGATCGGCGCCCCCAACCTACGCCAGGCACAGCGAAGGGGCCGCCGCCCGATCCCGTCCTTCAGGACGAGATCGGCCGACGGCCCCTAACCTAGAGCTAAGACTCAGGCACCAACGCGGAAGCGGGAGAAGGAAACCACGGCTGCGCCGGCCTCCTTGAGCACCTGCTCCACGGACTTCTTGGAGTCCTTGGCGAAGGCCTGGTCCACCAGGACGACCTCCTTGTAGAAACCGGTCAGGCGGCCTTCCACGATCTTGTCGAGGATCTTTTCCGGCTTGCCCTCTGCGCGGGCGGTGTCCTCAGCGATACGGCGCTCGTCTGCAATCTTGTCAGCGGGGACCTCCTCGCGGGTGGCGTAGGAGGGGGACAGAGCAGCGATGTGCACGGCAACATCGTGAGCGGCCTCGGCAACAGCCTCACCCTCACCGGAGACGGCCAGGAGCACGCCGACCTGAGCCGGGAGATCCTTGGAGGTCTTGTGCAGGTATGCGGAGACGGTGTCGCCCTCAACCTTGGTCACGCGGCGCAGCTGCAGCTTCTCGCCCAGGATGGCACCGAGCTCGTCGATGACGTCCTTGACGGTCTTGCCCTCGGCCGGAGCGGCCAGAGCGGCGTCGACATCGGCAGCGCCGACCTCGACGGTAGCGGCCAACGCGGTGTTGGCAACGGCCACGAACTTCTCGTTCTTGGCCACGAAGTCGGTCTCGCAGTTGAGCTCGATCATGTAGCCGGTCTTGCCGTCAACGACGGTGGCGGCAACGAGGCCCTCAGCGGTTGCGCGGGACTCGCGCTTGGTGGCGCCCTTGAGGCCCTTCACGCGGATGATCTCGATGGCCTTCTCGGCGTCACCGTTGGCCTCGTCGAGGGCCTTCTTGACGTCCAGCATGCCAGCGCCGGTGCGCTCACGCAGTGCCTTGATGTCAGCGGCGGTGTAGTTCGCCATGTGTCTCTCCCCTTGATTCTCGGGTGTGGTCTTCCTCAGCGTCCACGCGGTTCAGGACGGGGAAGGTGTGCTTGATACGTCGTTTGAAGAAAGGCGGTGAGCCCACGAGTCGAAAAACGTGTGCTCACCGCCTTGTCCACTTAAGTCCCTCCGGCTCACCACAAGCGGCGAACTGGAGGTCCTTAAGAAGGTAAGTCGGGGTGAGACTTACTTGGCGTCCTCGGCGGGGGCCTCAGCAGCGGCCGGAGCCTCTGCGGGGGTCTCCTCTGCCTTGGCCTCCTGGCCTGCCAGAAGCTCGCGCTCCCACTCGGCCATGGGCTCAGCAGCAGCCTCGCCGTCCTTGCCGCCACCGTTGCGAGCCATCAGGCCCTCGGCCACGGCGTCAGCCACAACGCGGGTCAGCAGGTTGACGGAGCGGATCGCGTCATCGTTACCCGGGATCGGGTAGGTGACCTCGTCGGGGTCGCAGTTGGTGTCGAGGATGGCGACAACCGGGATACCCAGCTTCTGCGCCTCGTCGACGGCCAGGTGCTCCTTCTTGGTGTCCACGATCCACACCATGGAGGGGGTGCGGTTCATGTTGCGGATACCACCGAGGTTGGACTGCAGCTTGGTCAGCTCGCGCTTGAGCAGCAGCAGTTCCTTCTTGGTGTGCCCGGAACCGGCCACATCGTCGAAGTTGATCTCCTCGAGCTCCTTCATGCGCTGGACACGCTTGGAGACGGTGGAGAAGTTGGTCAGCATGCCGCCCAGCCAACGGTGGTTGACGTAAGGCATGTTGACGCGGGAGGCCTGCTCAGCAATTGCTTCCTGGGCCTGCTTCTTGGTGCCGACGAACAGAATGGTGCCGCCGTGGGCCACAGACTGCTTGACGAAATCGAAGGCGCGGTCGATGAAGGTCAGCGACTGCTGCAGATCGATGATGTAAATACCGGAGCGCTCCGTGAGGATGAAGCGCTTCATCTTCGGGTTCCAGCGACGGGTCTGGTGGCCGAAGTGGACGCCGCTGTCGAGCAGCTGGCGCATGGTGACGACGGGCATGTCGTTCCTTACCGAACGGGGCACGCGCAGCGCGCTTCCGTCCTTATCGTTTCTGACGGTTTACTGATCTTGGCCCGGTTGGGCCGCGATCCCTGGCATCGACCGGATCCGCAGCCAAAGACTGCTTCACCCATCACGTCGTTTCCCCCGTGGTCGAGGGACCGTCGACGTGTGGTGGCCCGCCTGCGATCCGGGTGAAACCTGGATCCGAGTGGGCCGCGGTTGACGCGCGAAGTCGGCGCTATAGCTCCCATCGTTTCGCTTCCGCCGGGGCGAAAAGCACACGATGACGCTTGAACGTCGCTCTTTTCAGTATAGACGACGCCCACCGGCATGCGGTGGGCGGATCCCCTCGAGAACTCGCCGTACCCAGTGCACTTGGTCACATCCGCGCCCGGTCGCTGCTTCGATGTCCCGAGTCCGTAGAGTCACAACGGTGGGATCCCCCGCCAAGCCGAGCGACGGACCGCGCAGATTTCGGCTTGCCCCAACTTGAACACGAGGACTCGAAGGACGTCGATGCTGGACAACAAACCCTCACGCCGGATCCGTTTCAATGCCTTTGCCATCAACGGCGTAGGCCATCAGATTCCGGGGCTGTGGCGGCATCCGCAGGATCATTCCAGGGACTACACCTCACTGAAGCACTGGACCGAGCTTGCCGTCCTCCTGGAGGCAGCCTTCTTCGACGGGATCTTCCTGGCCGACGCACTGGGTCCCTACGACGTCTATGGCGGCAATGCCGACGCCGCCCTGCGCGCGGCAGCCAAGATTCCCATGAACGACCCACTCCCCCTCGTTGGAGCCATGGCCGGCGTGACGGAACACCTTGGATTCGGAATCACCGCATCCACCGCCGCAGAGCATCCTTATACGTTCGCCCGGAGAATGTCGACGTTGGATCACCTGACTCAAGGCCGGGTGGGCTGGAACGTCGTCACCGGGTATTTGAAGAGCGCCGCAGAGAACATGGGCGAGTCGGATCAGCTCTCCCACGATGCGCGGTACGACCGCGCCGATGAGTACATGGAGGTGCTCTACAAGCTCTGGGAAGGCTCCTGGGAGGACGACGCCGTGGTCCTCGATGCGGAACACGATACGTTCGCAGACCCCAGCAAGGTGCACCCCATCGATCACCATGGTCGATACTTCACGGTGCCCGGCATCCACCTGAGCGAGCCCTCACCTCAGCGGACTCCCGTCATCTATCAGGCCGGAGCCTCACCCCGAGGCATCGACTTCGCAGCCAGCCATGCCGAGGCCATCTTCGTGGCGGCTCCCACGCTGCCCCAAGTCACGCAGCAGGTCACCCAGATCCGCGCCGGCCTGGAGGCTCGCGGGCGAGGCGCCTCGGCTGCGCGTATCTATGCCTTGGTCACGATCGTGGTCGATCAAAGCGACGAGCTGGCGCAGGCCAAGTACCACGACGTCTTCGCGTACGCATCCGAGACGGGCAACCTAGTCCTGAACTCGGGCTGGTCCGGTATCGACTTGTCTCAGGAGCATCTCGACGCTCCGCTGGATCCGGTCGCGACTGATGCCATCCAGACCACGGTCGCCAGCCTCTCCGGAGCCTCGGACGGACAGCGGCGGTGGAACATGCGAGACAGCGCGCGCATGAATGCGACGGGCGGGCCAGTGCTGGTCGGTTCCGGTGAGACGGTGGCTGACGCTTTGGAAGCAATCATGGATCAGACCGGCGTGGACGGATTCAATGTGGCCTATGCACTCAACCCGGGCACCTGGGAGGACATGGCTTCCTTCCTGATCCCGGTGCTGCAGGAGCGCGGCTGCTACCCCACGCAGCCAGAACCTGGCACGCTCCGCGACAGGATGTTCGGCTTGGGTGACCGTCTCCCGTCCTCACACCCGGGTGCCACCCACCGCAGGTAGACACACCCACTCGAAACTCGTTCGTCACCGGCCTGGCCAAACGAGACCCCGTGCCGCTATTGTGATTTGGGCAACTCTGTGACCGGTAACATCATTCCGTTATCACCAGAATCCCAGCTCAACCGCTCAAAGCCGATCAACCCTAGGACGACGATGTCTTCAGTCAGCTTCCCTGCCGACAGCCCGCCTCCCCGCCGCAGACGCAGCCGACTCGCGATGCTCCCTCCGCTCGCCGCCACGACCGCGCTTTTGGTGTGCGGACTCACCCCCGCGGCCCAGGCCGCGCCGAGCGTGCCGACCGCGCCGAGCGCGGGAGCCGACCACACGCCGTCGGGCATAGCACCCGCCGCCAAGGCGGACCTTCCCGAGGCCTTGGCCGAGTACCTCTTCGCCGACGGCGCTGGCACCGAGGTGCCCAACACGGCCGACGCCCCGGACGGCCTCGGCGCCGCCGAGGTCAAGAACGCCACGGCACAGACGTGGACCGACACGTCACTGAAACTCACTGGCGGCGACAAAGCCGGCCGCGGCACCTGGGTGCACCTGCCCGACGACCTGCTCAAGGACCGCTCCTCCGTCTCGGTCACCACGGAGGTCAAGATCGACGCAGCGATGCGCAACGACTTCAACTTCCTCTGGACCGTGGGCGGGGAGAACACCGACCAGTACTTCTTCGCCACGGCCAAGGACGCCCCACGGACAGCCATCACCGTTGGCTCCAATCCGGGCGAAAAGTCCGCGACCTCCTCCTCCAACTTGGATGCCGGACACTGGACCTCACTGACCAGCGTGCTGGATGCCGATGCCGAAACCCTCACGTTCTACGTGGACGGGAAGCCGACTGGTTCGGTCAAAACCGACCTGACCCCGGCAGACATCACGGACCAGTCCATGAACACCATCGGCCGCTCCCCCTGGCCCGATCCGCTGTTCAAGGGGGAAGTGTCCGCCTTCCGCGTCTACGACGGTGCCCTGAACCAGGAACAGGTTCAGCAGGAGAATCTCGCCGACGCTGAGATCAACTCGGCCGCTCTGGAGCAGGAAGCCCAGGAGCTACTGGACGGCTTCTCGCTGCCGTCCGGCGACGTGACCAGCGATCACGTTTCGCTATCCACCCTTGGCGGCAAGGTCACCTGGACCAGTTCGGCACCCGAGGTCATCGCCACCAACGGTTCCGTGACGCTGCCGGAGGCCGGTGAGGACCCCGTCGACGTCACGCTCACCGCGAAGACCTCGGTGCGCGGCATTTCCACCGAGCGCACCACGTCCGTGCGGGTGTTGCCCAGCGACGCCGACGACGACGCGCGGCTGTCAGCGGCCGCGGGCACCTACGTCCTGCCGACCACCGTCATCTCCGGCGACACCCTGCCAACGGCAGCTGACGGACTCACCGTCACGTCCCTGACGGCCGAGGGCGCCGACGTGAAGGACGGTGCGCTCGTAGCGTCCGGTGACCAGCCGGTGACCGCCACCGTGACCGCGACCTTGGCCCGCGCCGCCGCCCCAAGCGTCACCACGTCCAAGCAGTTCTCCGTGAACGTCCTCCCCGCAGGATCCGACCGGCTGGCCGCCTACCACCGCACGCCCACCAACGAGTTCGAGGCCAACAACGCCGACATCGCGTTGAGCATGCACCTGGCCCTTCAGCCCGACGGGGCCGGTGCCACCTGGAACCCGTTGAACGAGAACTACGGCATCTTCTTCCCGCAGCTCTCGGCACCCGCCCCGGACTCGGGCGTGGACCTCTCACTGATCCGCAGCCTCAAGAACCCCACCCTCTTCGAACTGGCCGATGGCGACTACGGCATCGTCGGAACCCGCCTGGCCCGCCAGGGCGGCTCCGACGGCACACAGCAGAACTCCGTCCTGCTCGCCACCAGCAAGGACCTGCTCAGCTATGACGAACTCGGACTGGTGAAACTGGACGAGTCCGACGGCGTCAACCGCCCCACCGCCATCTACGACACAGCGGCCAAGACCTACCGCATCTCCTGGACCACAGATTCCGGCGCCGAGCGGCACCAGGACATCGAGGACCTGGAGGCCGCGGCGCAAGGCAATCACCGCGCGTCTAGTGCGTCCGCGGCCGGTCGCGCGACCGGCACCACGGAAGTAAATGACCTGGACATCGAGAACTTCGCAGCAGGCAACACCCTGCCCGTGAGCGCCGACGTGGCCAAGGGCCTCACCACCCGCCTTGGACGCATCACCAACACGGGCGTCCAGAACCTGGCCGACAAGCAGGTGAAGAAGGGCACCTCACTGACGGGCTCGGATCTGCCGCAACAGGCCACCCTGGACTACTCCGACGGCTCCACCCGTGACCTGCCCGTGCAGGAATGGGACCTCTCCGCCGTGGACACCGACAAGGCCGGCACGTACACGGCCACCGGCACCATCAAACAGACCGCCTATCCCAAGCCCTTCGCGGTGGAACGCGCCGACCCCTCGGCCTACAAATTCGACCTCAACGGCAAGACTCAGTACCTCATGATCGCCACCAACGATCCCAACCTGGACAACGTGCCCCAAGGCGGCAACGCATTCATGCCGGTCCGCATGGCGGACACCCTGGCAGGCCTGGCCGACGACGCCAATCCCGAGGAGGTCCACCTCCTCAAGCGCGGCGACAAGGACGCTCAGGGCAACACCATGACCGGCTGCTTCTGGGCACCCGAGTTCCACGAGATCGACGGAAAACTCTCCATCCTCTTCATGCCCTGCTACGGCAACAACCCGGACATGATGAGCGGTCGCGCCTCCATCATGCAGTTGGAACAGGACGACTCAGGGGCGCACCTGGACCCCACCAAACCAGAGAACTGGACCGCGCCGAAGACCATCACCCGGGCTAACGGCTCAGAACTCAACGCCTTCTCCGGCATCAGCCTGGACATGACCTACTTCCAGGACAAGTCCGGCCAGGCCTACTACGCCTGGCAGCAGGTCTGCCACACGTTCATCGCCAAGGTCGATCCCTCCCACCCGGAGATCCTGACCAGCGACCCGGTGCGCATCATCGCCCCGGAATACGCCTGGGACAACACCTGCGCAGAGGGCCCCAACGTCCTGGCACGTGACGGCAAACTCTTCATGATCTACTCCGGCGCACCCGTGGGCAACACCTACACCACCGGACTAGTCACGGCCCCAGACTCCGGCGCAGACCTGACCGATCCCGCGAGCTGGACCAAGCTCAACTACCCCCTCCAGAAGTCCGGCAAGTTCGAGGGCGAATGGCAGCTCGGCACCGGCCACGGCATGTGGACCGAGGACGAGGACGGCGCCGTCATCTACGTCTACCACGCCCGCACCGACGACGGTGGTACCGGCCGCGACATGTTCGTCCGCCGTGTCCACTTCGCCGCAGACGGCATGCCCATCATGGACATGGAACCCGCAGAGGAACTCGCCTCCCCGAACGTCACCATGAAGATCGTGGTGGCCGACGACGAGGGCGCCGGTCCG